>JBGAFL010000098.1:0-18752 GCA_044227265.1 Methylobacterium sp. | reverse complement strand
CTTTGGGATCGAGCCGCCGCGATCCCTCCTGGCCGCCGTTCCCTGACCCTCGGCCGAGGCTTCCGCCGAGCCGCCTGACCGATGTTCTCGGTTTAGTCTCGCTTAGCGTTGCTCAGCGCGCAAAAGTCGCGCTGCCCTCTAGCGCTGCGCAATCCGAAAGCTCCGCGCTACCGCCTCTTGCAACCGCCATCGACGATGGCTCAGATCACGACAGGACTCTCGTTTCCGCTGGATGAGAATTGGGGGGCACGTCAGGCAAAGGTCACTCAAAACCGTCGGCGCATGAACCCGCTACCAGAGGCGTGGGTAATTACGGAGACTGGACATGCCGAGTTCGTTGAAAAGCGAAAGAAAAGTAAGCTGTCATCGTAGTTCTGTGATCGAAATTATTATGAGGCACGCACTTGCTTTCCTGTGCTTATTTATATCGGCATCAGCCGTTCAATCGGCTGATCGCAATCGGATGGATGCTATACGTTTGGATAATCTGGAATATATATTTCTTGCTCAAATCAAATTTCCTCAATCCATGGGTTTAAAGGACATGACCATCACTGGTATCTGCCACGTGGAGCAGGCAACTTGTGCGAAGGGGTGTCGGACAATCAGGATTCCATTTTCTGATCTGATGACCAAGCCATATCGAATAAAATATTGCGACGTTGAATTCGCCAACGACCAAGCGTGTTCATTAAAATATGTAATTGGAGATATGGAAAATTATCGCTATGATTTGCATGCAGAATGTTTTGGACCAGAAAAAGACGCAAAGCCTTGGGATCGGATAATTCGTGGAATGAATAGATCAGATTAAATAAATACAAATTTTTAAGTTACAGCCAAAGCTCGCCCATGTGTTGCGTGAGATCGGACATTTCGTGCGTGCTCGTTGTAATTATCCACGGAGTTGGCATCGCCACATTTTGAACCGCCCCTGGTTTTCGGGCAACTGTAATCAAGATGCGGTAGCGGGATCGTAGTTGGCCGTTTTTCGGCCTATGAGGTGACTGGGCCATCCTGGCGGCGGTGCGCGAGGCCAAGGACGAGGCTGCGGCCGAGCGCATGACGCATCTGCGCAAGGCCGACATGGCCGCCGAGGCCGAGCGGCTGCTCGCCGGCACGGATTGGCTGCCGCAGCCGCTACGCACCCCGGAGAACGGAGCACCAGCCCCCTGCCCGGCTTCCGCCGATACGGACCACGCGGCAGGTCTTAAGCCGGCTTCAGATCTGGCGTCCAACCGGATCGAGCCGGATGCCCGGACTTTACCGGAAAGCGGCTCCTGGCCCGCCGCGGCCGAATAGCGGCGAGGACGGACATCCCGATCGGCACCGGCGCGCGACGTCGCCGGTGCCGACACCGCCCGCTTATGGAAACGAGGGCCAGTCGGACGAGAGCCGTTGCGCCGACCGCGCCCCCTCCCCTCGTCGGCCATTCGCCACCGACACCGCTCGTTCGAGTTGCGCGACCTGAGCGCGCGCCTCCCCGCTCGTGATCCGTGTGGAACGACGCCCGTGTCGGCGCACGAAGGCCATCCCGTCGATAGAATCGCGAGTGGTCGCCCATGGCTCCCCTGCCCTCCTCCGCCCGCATGCTCTCCGAGCAACTCGCCGCCCAGGCGCTGCACGTCTGTCGCACCTATCTCTCCCGGGGCCGCCGTTGCGGCCGCTACTGGACGGTCGGCGACGTTCTCAACAGCCCCGGCCGGTCATTGTTCGTGCGGCTGACCGGACCCCTGTCGGGCCCCGGCGCGGCCGGGCGCTGGTGCGATGCCGCCACCGGCGAGCATGGCGACCTGCTCGATCTTTTGCGCGCACGGCTCGCCTTGCGAAACCACAACGAGGCATTGGCAGAGGCTCGGCGTTGTCTCGCCTTGCCTCCGACCGTCGCAGACACGCCGCGGACGAAGGGCACGTCGGCGGAGGCGGCCCACCGTCTGTTCGCGGTGGCCGGGCCGATCACCGGAACGCATGCCGAGGGCTACTTGCAGGCACGCGGTCTCGGTCCACGGTTCGATCACGCTGCCCTGCGCTTTCATCCCCGCGTGTTCTGCCGGGAGCTCGGACCAGGACACACCCTTCCGGCGCTGCTCGCGACCATCACCGACGAGCACGGGCGGATCACGGCGATTCAGCGCACCTGGCTCGATCCGGCGCGTCCCGCAAAGGCCGACTTGCAAGCGCCCCGGCGATCGATGGGCCGCCAGATCGGGCACGGCGTCCGGTTCGGCACGGCGCATGGCACAGTGCTCGCCGGCGAGGGCATTGAGACCGTGCTGTCGCTACATCACGCCTTTCCGGCGCTGGCGATGATTGCCGCCTTGTCGGCCACGCAACTCGGTTCGCTCGAGCTGCCGGCCGGCACGCGGCGTCTGCTGATCGCGCGTGATGGCGATGTGCCCGGCCGTCGAGCGGCAACGCGTCTGCGGGGGCATGCCGAAGCGCGCGGCATCGCGGTCCGCGAGCTCGCACCGGTCGCGGACGATTTCAACGCGGATCTCGCACGATACGGGCTCGACGCGTTGCGCCGGCGCGTTCTGCGGCAAGGCCTCCGGGTCGAACAGGCCCCGAAGCGACGGCACTGCAGCGGGCACCGCTTTGATGGCACGTGGCGTGATTTGGCGTGAGCGCGGCTCCCTCCGTCATCTCCGGACGGGGCACGGCCCACCCCTGCGGCCTTCAGATTGAGCAGGCGACCCTGCCGGACGGTCCCGGCGGCGCAGGGCGCCGCCGCTCGGGGACCGCAACGGCGCGGACGCACTTCCTCCCCGGCTCCGCCCCCTCGCGCGACAGCAAGTGCGATCGAACCGTCCTTCGCTGCGCTGCGGCCCTGGCGGGTGCGGTCCCCTCCCCGTCCAGCCGATGGGCGCCCGTGAAGGCCGCGATGGGCGCGGCCGCGACCCCGATCCGGAGCACGCCATGCTCGAAGACACTGCGTTCAACGATGGTCACGACACCCCCGCCTCGGCGACAGCCGAAGCGATCGCAGCGCTCAGCCTGTTCGGTCACCGACCGTGCGCGGACGAGCCCGATCAGCGTCCCCTTCCCTCGCCCGAGGCATTGGAGGCGACCGTCGCCGGATTGTTCTCCATTCTGCCCGACAGCCTCGCAGATACCGGCTTGGAAGACGATCTGGCCGGAAGTAACGAAAGGCCCATTTGATACGCACAAGCGGACAGACCGGGAACGGAGTGAACGTCAGGCTGCTTCGCGCAACTCTCCTGGGACGGCCCTGAGCGACCTCATCCCGTCATGGTTTTCCGTCATATCGCGATCGGGCGCCCAGATGTAGTCACCGGTGAGGTTCACGTGCTCCCAACCCACTGGTGAGAGGTGGACGAGGAGGTGCTCGGGAACCTCCTCGACCTGGCGCAATGCGGCGAGGGCACGACCGAGATAACGCGTGTTCCAGAGGATGATTGCGGTGACGACGAGGTTGAGGCCGGAAGCGCGGTGCTGCTGGTTTTCGTAGGTCCGATCGCGGATTTCGCCGAGGCGATGGAGAAAGACAGCTCGGGCCAAACTGTTGCGTGACTCCCCCTTGTTGAGTTCCTGACTGGCTCGTTGGCGCAAGGCCGGATCGTCGAGCCAATCCAGCGTGAACAGCGTGCGCTCCAAACGGCCGAGCTCGCGCAACGCCGCGGCGACGCCGTTCTGCCTGGGATAGGAAGCGAGTTGGCGCAAGATCAGGGACGCCGTCACTGTGCCGGTGCGGATCGAAACGGCGACGCGCAATATCTCCGGCCAATGGGCGCGGATGAGGTCGATATCGATGCGACCGGCGATCAATGGCTCCAGCGTCGGATAGGTGGAAGCCTTGTCGAAGCTGTAGAGGCGGCGGTCCTTCAGGTCCGGGATGCGCGGCGCGAACTGAAAACCCAGCAGACTGCAGAGAGCGAAGACGTGATCCGACACGCCGCCGCCGTCGGTATGATGTCGGCGTGAGGCGGTCTCGCCCTGGTTGTGGAGCAGCCCGTCCAGCACATGCACGGCCTCGCTGGCGGTCGCTGCGATCACCTTGGTATGGAATGGCGCGTAGCGGTCGGACAGATGCGTGTAGAACTTGACGCCGGGTTCGTCGCCGTAACGAGCGTTGAGGCGAGCGGAATCACGGCCATAGCCGCCGGCCCGGAAGAACTGGCCATCCGACGATGAAGCGAGTCCGCCGCCGAAGCTGGCTGCCAGCGGCTCGCTCTGCTGTTGGTCGATCATCCGCCGCAGCGCCAGGAGGTAGGTCTCGTCGCGGATATGCCAGTCGGCCGTCCAGGCGAGTTGTCCAAGGCTCGCGATACTGCACGCCTCGGCCATGCGGGTCAGACCGAGGTTGAGCCCATCCGCGAGAAGGGCCGCCATGAGGGTCCGCGGGTCGGCCGCCCTCTCGCCGCTGCGAAGATGGGTGAAGCAGTCGGGAAATTGCGTCCAGCCGGCGACGTCCGACAGCAGGTCGGTGATCCTTATCCGTGGCAGCATGGCGTAGAGGCGATCCGCGAGGCGTTCGGCCTCCAGCGGGGTCGATTTCTCGACCGGCGCGATCTTCAGCACACCCTTATCGATGGTCACGCCGACCAGTTTCCCGTCCCCCGCTCGGGTATCGATCGCCGCCAGGCGAGCGTTCAGCACCACTCGGCGGGCGGCGAGGAACCGCTCGAAATCGGCATCGACGGCGAGCGGCAGGATGCTGTCGCGCTGCAGCACCCGCAGCGTATCGGAGGAGACGAGCCGTTCCTCGAAGGCGCGATAGCGCCGGCTGCCCGTCACCCAGACATCGCCGGCACGCATACGATCGCGCAATTCCGAGAGGACGCAGAGTTCGTAGTAGCGCCGGTCGATGCCGCCACTTTGCAGCACATGGCGTGCCCAACGTTGCCGCACGAAGCTGGTCGGCGCGGAGGCTGGAAGGCGCGTGCTGCCATTGCGGTTCATCGTGCGCAGCACGTCGAGGGCACTGATCAAGGGTGCCGCTGCCGGCACGGCTTGGAAAGCGAAGGCGCCGAGGAAGGCGGGTGCCCAACGCCGTATACCGGCATGGTGTTCGCCCAGCTTCTGAAAGGGATCGAATTCCTCCGATCGCGCCAGCAAATCGGCCTCGGCGACAGTCACGCGGAAACGGTCCCAGGGGATTACCGTGGCGATCGCCTCGAAAGCGTCCTGCTTCTCCTCGCGCGCTGCAATTAGGGCGGCACCGACGCGAGCATAAAGGTTGACCTTCTCGTTGATGGCACGGCCATCGGCCTGGAAGGCTCGGGCATAGCCTCGCTCGGCTTTGCGGAACATCGCCCCGACCAGGCGGTCGAACAGGTCGAGCGCCTGGTCTGTCAGGTTCGAGGCGAGGTCGAGGGTGACGGCGACCAGCGTCGCTTGTCGACGCGGCCGCGCATAATCGGCGATGTGCTGCACCGTGCTGCGGCCTGCTTCTCGAGCAAGCTGGGCGAGGCGGGCTTGATGTACCCGATGCCCGTGAGCGGGATCGATGCCGACAGCCCGGACGTGGTCGAGGCGCTCGATGAGGCCGAGCATGGCTCTGGGCTTGGTCGCTTCGGGCATCTGGCGCAGCCAAGCCAGCCAGCTTTGGGGGCTTTCGCCTCGACGCTGCACCAGGGCCTCGAGCCGGCGACGCTGATCAGCGGATAGGCCGTTAGTCAGCCGGTTATGAACGTCCCGCCGGGCTTGGTAGCGGACGTCGACGCAGAGCCGTTCCAAGACAGGAGGCGAGGGAATGATGATCCGGCGCCGGCGGCATTCCTCCACCACCAGCCCGGCAAGGTGGACCAGATGCTCGTTCTCGATCGCATGCGGCAACAGCCATTGCGACAGTTCCGTGGCGGGCCGGGGGCCGAACGGGCGCAGCCCGAGCCGTCCCTGCAGTTCGATGGCATGGCGCTGGCGATTGCGCTCGACGGCAAGGTACTCGCCGATGCATTCCGGAAGGACGTCGATCTGTTCGGCGACAAACGAAAGCAGCGCCGCTGGTGGCCGCTCGTCAGTTCTCAACGGACGGCCGGGATGGCGGAGGTAGCAAAGCATGACCGCGCGGCCGAGACGATTGTGGTCACCACGGCATCTCCGGATCGTGGCAAGATCGGCGGCGGACAGCATGTAATGACGCACCAGGTCGCGTCGGTCGGTTGGCGGATCAAGCAACGTGGCGGTTTGCTTCTCGGTCAGAAGCTGTCGTCGCGCCACTGGTGCTCTCCTGAAGCTTGCTACCGGCAGACCAGCCGATCCGAGTGAGGGAGTCGACCAGCGTCGTGCGCTTGATGCCGAAAGTCCGACAGACTGCAGCCTTGGTGGCACCGCCCTCGAGTGCGGCAATCACCGCCGCGAGCTTTTCGGCATCGATCGCGGTTGGGCGTCCGCCCCGTCGACCGCGGCGGCGCGCGGCGGCAAGGCCTGCCTTGACCCGCTCCTGGGTCAGCGAGCGTTCGAACTGCGCAAGCGCACCGAAAACGTGAAACAGGAACTCGCCTTGCGGTGTCGTGGTATCCATTTGCTCGGTCAGCGAGCGAAAGGCGATGCCGCGTGCCTTGAGATCGTTGACGGTCGCCAGCAGGTGCGGCAGCGACCGGCCGAGCCGGTCCAGCTTCCACACTACCAGGCAATCTCCCGAACGCAGGAATGCCAGCGCCTTGGTCAATCCGGTCCGATCGCCGCGGCTGCCGCTGGCCCGATCCTCGAACAGTTGGCGTTCGTCGACACCGGCAACCAGCAACGCGTCCCGCTGCAGGTCGAGCACCTGACGATCACCGTCGGTGGAGACGCGCATATAGCCGACCAGCATGCACGGAAAATCCTATAGACGAGGTTTCCGTAGAGTATCTCATTCCGACAAGGTTTGTCGTACGAAATTTTGGCCTCAAAAGGGATAACAGCAGCCTCTGGCAGGAAGCCGACGGAAATCAGGTGTTTGCCGACACCCGCAACCGCATCCGGCGACCATGCCGGATCGGCGTAAGCCGCTGATCCGCCACGATAGCCAACCGATTCCGTTCCAGCTCTGTCCGCTTATGCGTACCAAAACGACGGCCCGTTACTTCCGGCCGATCTGCCCGAACTGCACTGGTCGCTCGTCAACCTGTTCCATCGCCGGCTCGACCGGGTCGAGCGTGATCTCGACGACAACGAGCAGGCCCAGCGGCGCAGTCCAGGCCGAGCAGGATTTTCGGAAGTGCGCTCGGTCGAGCTGGAGCGGCTCACGCAGCGCGGTCTCGCCCTCATCTCGCGCCGGGATGCGCTCGAGGCCATGCGCGAGGAGGCCTGCTCGGCAATACGCGTCCCTGGTCGGTGCTCCCTGGCAGCCGCGGTCCGGTTCGCTCGTCTCGCGGGCGTGGTTGACGCGGTGATCGATACGTGCCTTTCAATGCACGCCGCGCGCGGAGAAAGAGGTACTGGTTCCCCGAAGGGACGCGGGTCGCTGTGACACCGGCGGCCCGGGTTTCGACGACCATCGGCTGATCTGGGCTAAGCTCGATCAGGTCCGCGCGAAATACCCCGACATGGTGTTGTTGCATGGAGGCGCACTGAGAGGCGCCGAGCACGTCGCGGCGCTCTGGGCCCGTCAGCGACAGGTGCCGCAGGTCGTGTCTGCCTGATTGGGCTACACCGCAACGCCGCGCCGTTCAAGCGCAACGACGCGCGTTCGACGTTCTGCCCGTCGGCCTTCGTCTTTCCCGGAAACGGTGATCTCTGAGAACTCGCCGACAAGGCGCGCAAGCTCGGCATCCTGCGCTCAAGGTGATCGACCCATGAGGTCGCGACCGAACGTTGGCACGGCTTCGGCAATGAGGATGTCGCGCGTCCGGTTTGGCGTGCTCGCGTGAGCCGCCGTTTCCTGACGGTGGGCCTTACAAAAATCAGCGTGCGCAGTGTGGTTCGAAGGATCGCAGTGTCATTCTCGCTCTACCGCGCTACAAAACTCAGCGTGCGAAGGCGGATTGGAGACGGCTGGGGCGATCGATTCGTACCTGCCGACGGCGCCTGCCCTGCTGCCGCGCTGATTTTTGCCAGAGCAGGCGGCTGGGAGCGGCGCCGCACGCTGATTTTTCTCAGGCGATCGCCCGACACGGCACGAGCGCTGTGTCCTCACGTTACGCTGGACGCAGGGGCGACTCACGCGCCCGCTGAGTTTTGTAAAGAATTCGCGCGACGCGCTGAGATTTGGAAACCGAACGTTGCGCGCGGCCCACGACTCCTGGCCTCGGCTGTGCAGACTCCGTGGGGTCGGCCAGCACGGAATCGAGATCGGCCATGAATGCCGCTGAAACGCGTCAGCTGAGCCTTTGGGAGCAGACTCTGCTCCGTCCCGACAACGCGCGGCGCGCGCCAGGCCCTCGGGCCTTCGCTCGACGGCCGCATGGACGTGTCGTTCCTGCACAAGGGCTTCGCATCGCCGGCCTGCCTCGCGGCGCCCCAAGAACACGCCGGAGCCGTGGAACCGCGGGATGGCCGGTTTTCGCTGACCGTCGAGCCGGCCCGCTTCGTCCCGCTCAATGGCCGGCAGATCGAGGTCGGCGTCCCCCGGCCCCAAGGCCCGCCTGCTCGATGCATGGCGACCGAAGCGCGCGATCCGCGCCGGCGATCAGTTGATGGAGATGGGCCGCATCACCGAATGGCTGCAGGCGGTTGGGCTGCCGGTGACCGGCGGCGAGCGCGGCTCGATCGGCCCGACCAAAGATCAGCTGGTCCGCTTGAGCTTCGATCTTCACGGGATGTTCCTCAACGGCGATGACGGTGGCCATGTTCAAGCGCGAGAGCCTGATCGAAGGCGGCGCTCAAGGACGACGACCTCGAGCTGTGGGCGTCGGGCGGCCACAGCGCCATGCGCTGGCCGGAAGCGCTGATGCCCTGCTCAGAACGCCTGGGTGATCGCTTCTACCCGGCATTCGATCCCGGTGCCGACGCCGCGCGGCTGCGGCAGGTCGCGCACAACGCCATGGCGATCGATATCCTGGTTTATCTCTGTTACCGGCTGCCGCTGACCCCGCGGGGCGAGAGCGAGCCGGGACCTGGCGCGACCAGGCGCAGTTCGGATCCTCGGAATTCGCCTCGCGCTTCGGGCGCAGGCCTTCTCGGAATCGATCAGCGCACGCTCGACGCCTACCTCGAGGCGAATGTCGAGGATGACCGGCAGAGGGATTGGTGCTGGGCGGCACCAGACCTCGGCCGAGCTGCGCCGGGCCTTCATGGCTCTCCTCGGCGGGAAGGTGCGCCGAAGCCGTGCAGCACCGCGATCGCGAAAGGCTTGCGCCTGGTCGGCGCGGCCGGAGGCCGTGGACGACCTCCCCGTCAACTGCGGACAGCCGGGCGAAGCGAGGGCAAGAATGTTCGGAGCGCGCCTGCCTGATCTTGGCCGTGCGGCGCCGACAACGAGCCACCCGATCCCTTCCTAGACCGAGCAACCTGGCAAAGAAAAGGCCCCGAGACAATCGCCCGGAAGCCCTCTCGTCGTCTGAACACCTCTTCAGAGAATCACCTCCGGACATCGCTGCGACGATGCCATTCGGCTCGGCGGGCGCTGATCTCTTGCCTTGCACAGGCGAGGACCATGCACCCGGCACCCACGACGCCTTCGGGCGGTCGCTGTCGCCCTGGCCATGAGGACGGCGCAAAAGGCGCGAAGCGCTTCCTGCCCGGTCGACGCCCTGCGCACAAATGGCGCGTGTTCTGCGACGCGACGGGAGGCAAAGGAGCGCCTCGGCCTCTCCGACCGCGCCCTTGCCGTCCTGAGCGCTCGACTCATCCCCGAGACGACGTTGTCTCGGTCGACCTGCCCGTCTCCTCGAACCGGGAAAGAGCCAGCCGCCGCGCGCGCACGGCCCTCACCGCCACGTTGCGCCGGGCCTGGCGCAGCTCGTCGAGTCGGGCCTGGTGGTCCGGCGCGCCAACGGTGCGCTACGCGCGCCGCGACAGCCATGGTGCAATTTCGCTCAAGCCTTCGGGTTCGATCTGATGCTGTGCTGCTGGCGCGGTGCGGAGTCTGCGCAGCTGGCGCAGGAGGTGCGCGTCGCGGCTACGTCTGCGCCTTGCTGCGCAGGAGATTCGCCGTATCGGCGCGACATCGACAAAGACGCTACGGCGGCTTCTGAAGCACACCGGGTCCGGCCCATGGCACGACTTCCAGGAACGCTTCGAGGGGCTTGGCGGCATGCCATCCCCGTGCCGCAGCTGTTTGTCTCCGGCGAGACGGCGGCGGCTTTGCGGGTCTTGCGCGCTGACGTGGACAAATGGCTCGCGTACATGGCGAACGGCATGAACGACTGGCACGAGTCTCAGATCAAAGGCCACTCATCAGAATTCAAATCCAGACCCTGCTCTAGAATCTGAACTTCAAGAAGCCGCTGCCGGCAACCACCAGCTCGCGATGCTCGCCAGAGCCCTGAGGCCCTGGGCGATCCCGCTGCGGATGGTGCCCGAAGTTCGTCCCGATGTGACCCCAGTACAGCCGCAGCGGAATTCGACCTCGGTCTGACCTTTCGCTGCGCCACAACCGTGGTTCGACCTCGCTCGGGATCAGTCCCAGCGGCATGGAGGCCGCCGTCGCGGCAATGGCCTGAACAAGCCACCGCTGTCCTCGCCGCGATCCCGCAGCGTGCCGCGATGATCAACTCAAGGCTATCTTAGAACCTGGACCGAAAAGGTCGAACCGAGGCTTCGCCTGGCCGATGATCCTGGCTCTGCAGCAATGGCGCGAAAGCAGCGCCACCGGCGCGTAGTGCGATACGGATGTTGCCTTAGGCTGAACTCAACGGTCACCGCTGGAAGACAGATTATGCCTGCTCAAGCATGTTCAGCATCTGCCCTATCGCTACGCTGCTCGGCAAGCCGTGCCGTGGCGGTCGATATCGATTTGCGATCGCACCGTGGGACCGGCGCCTGGAAGGTCGACACAATGCTCAATGGCCGAGGGCTAAGAGCCAGATAACACGGCCCAGCGTTCAACAGCACGGCTGCCGCCAGGGCCTGGATGAAGAATCCTAGTCGCCGTCCGCGCGGAGAGCGCATAGCCCAGGAAATAGACGATGCGCCTCTAGAACCCAGGCTCTCGCTGATCGCCGCGGCAGCGGTCACCCAGCAGGATGACAGCCACAATGAGGCGAAGCAGCGATCGGCAGCCATTCGAGCGTGTTCGTGCGGGCGCGGATCGTGCGCTCCAACCGTTTGTCGCCGGTCATCACGGGTGCCAGGATCCTACCTTCACGCGCGTCCGCGAAACCTGCGCCGCCATCCAGAAATAGACGATGACTGTGAGGAAGGTAACGAAGGCGGTGAGGTGGTAGGGCATGACTTTTTCCGACTCCGATTGGTCTATATCGTGAACGCAGCCATGTATCTCTGACGACCGACTAGCAGCACGTGAAGTGTGAGTCAGCAAGGGCACCATCAGGAGCGAGGTAGGTTGAAGCCTCGTCCCAAAATCAGATTCTTGCGAGCGATGCGGTCGCTGAGCGGACCGAAATTGACCACGCCGCGAGAGTTTCTGCCCACTCCAACGCTATGGAATGAGTGCTGACGAGCCGCCTCGGTATCACGGAGTTACATCGTCACGGGGGACACGATCTAACGTCGAGCGTCAGAATTTGCCTCGCTACCGGCCCACCGCCACCGACCTCGTACTTCGGAGTGGCTGATCTGGCGGGTTCAGGCGAGCTGACCGCGGGTCAACTCTGCGGCGATCGGCGAATAGGTTGCGACAATGCCGATCGGATCATCACTCGCGTCAACGATCTGGCAACCTTCGGGCATGCTCTTCCTACGGGGTAATGGCGTGTTTAGCCGAAAATGCCGTGACAGGAGATTGCGGCCAGCTCCGCTGCCCTTGCCGACGGCCCACCCACGGCGGCGCGAGCCGTCGCGATGCATGATCTGACCGCCGGCGGACGCGCAGGCATTGTCCGCGAAGCCCAATCGCATCGCCAGCGACTACCCCCAAGGCACGAAAGCAGCTACGGCGCCAGTCCGGCGAGGCGGCTCGCCTGATCGGCGTGGATGACGGCTACCTCCGGCGCCTGTCCCTGGACGGAAAGGATGCCGGAGATCGGCCTGACCGGCCGGCGCTCCTATACGAGCGCGACATTCAGGCGCTGCGCCTGGTGCTCGACGAGGGCGCCAAGACCGGGCGCCGGTACGGCAAGGAGCAGCGGCGGACCGACGAGCATCTGCAGGCTGTCGCATCGTCAACTTCAAGGGCGGTTCCGGCGAGTGACCGTCGACCTCGGCGCATCTTGCCCAGCATCTCGCCCTGCAGGGCTATCGCGTCTTCGGCGGTCGACCTCGATCCGCAGAGAGCCTGTCGGCCTGCATGGTATCCAGCCCGAATTCGACGTGCGCGACAACGGTACCCTCTACGCGGCGATCCGCTACGTCGAGGCGCGCTGGCCCTTGGCCGAGGTGATTCAGGAGATCTATTTCCGGCCTCGATCTGATCCGGCACCCTGAACTGATGGAGTTCGAGTACGAAACGCCGCGCGCCACAGCGGCGCTCCGGCGAGATCTGCTCTTCACCTGCTTGCGCAGGTGCTCGCGCCCGTCGCCGACCGTTACGACGTGGTCGTCGTCGATTGCCCGCCCCAGCTCGGCTACCTGACGCTGGCCTTGTGCGGCGACCAGCGTCCTCGTCACCGTGCATCCGCAGATGCTCGACGTGATGTCGATGTGCCAGTTCCTGCTGATGACCCCGGAGATGTCATGGTCGCCGAACAGCGTGCGCATGAACGCGACCATCTGCGTCTGGGGGCCGTCGGTCGCTCCTGGTAGCGCGTGACGAGGTAGCGCATCCAATCGTAGTTCATGTCGCCTCCGCCTTGGCGACCACCCCGGAGCATCTCGGGAGGTCATCAGCAGGAACTGGCACATCGATCACGTCGAGCATCTGCGGATGCACGGTGACGAGGACGCTGGTCGCCGCGCACAAGGCCGAAAGGCCAGGTAGCCGAGCTGGGGCGGGCAATCGACGACGACCACGTCGTAACGGTCGGCGACGGGCGCGAGCACCCGCGCGAAGCGGGTGAAGAAGAGCGAACTCGCCGGAGCGCCGCCGCAGCAGCGCGCGCGGCGTTTCATGCTCGAACTCCATCAGTTCGGAGATTGCCCGGGACTGGGATCGAGGCCGGGGAAATAGGTCTCCTGAATCACCTCGGCCAAGGGCCGGCGCGCCCTTCGTCGTAGCGGATCGCCGCGCAGAGGGTTTCGTTGTCGCGCACGTCGAATTCGGGCTGGATACCATGCAAGGCCGACAGGCTGTCGATCGAGGTCGACCGCCGAAGACGCGATAGCCCTGCAGGGCGAGATGCTGGGCAAGATGCGCCGAGGTCGACGGTCACTCGCCGGAACCGCCCTTGAAGTTGACGATGCGACAGCCTGCAGATGCTCGTCGGTCCGCCGCTGCTCCTTGCCGTACCGGCGCCCGGTCTTGGCGCCCTCGTCGAGCACCAGGCGCAGCGCCTGAATGTCGCGCTCGTATAGGAGCGCCGGCCGGTCAGGCCGATCTCCGGCATCCTTTCCGTCCAGGGACAGGCGCCGGAGGTAGCCGTCATCCACGCCGATCAGGCGAGCCGCCTCGCCGGACGAGAAGCGCCGTAGCTGCTTTCGTGCCTTGGGGGGGAACAGTCGCTGGCGATGCGATTGGAGCTTCGCGGACAATGCCTGCGCGTCCGCAGCGATCAGATCATGCATCGCGACGGCTCGCGCCGCCGTGGGTGGGCCGTCGGCAAGGGCAGCGGAGCTGGCCACGGTTTGTATCTCCTGTCACGGCATTTTCGGCTAAACACGCCATTACCCCGTGAGAAGAGCATGCGAAAGGTTACCAGATCGTTGACGCGAGTGATGATCCGATCGGCATTGTCGCAACCTATTCGCCGATCGCCGCAGAGTTGACCGCGGTCAACTCGCCTGAACCCGCCAAGATCAGCCACTCCGAAGTACGAGGTCGGTGGCGGTGGGCCGGTAGCGGGCAAATTCTGACGCTCGACGTTAGATCGTGTCCCCCGTGACGATGTAACTCCGTGATACCGAGGCGGCTCGTCAGCACTCATTCCATAGCGTTGGAGTGGGCAGAAACTCTCGCGGCGTGGTCAATTTCGGTCCGCTCAGCGACCGCATCGCTCGCAAGAATCTGATTTTCACCGGGACGGGCTTCAACCTACCTCGCTCCTGATGGTGCCCTTGCTGACTCACACTGCGCGCTGCTAGTCGGTCGTCGAAGATACATGGCTGCGTTCACGATATAGACCAATCGAGTCGGAAAAGTCATGCCCTACCACCTCACCGCCTTCGTTACGCTTCACAGTCATCATCGTCTATTTCTGGATGGCGGCGCAGGTTTCGCGGACGCGCGTGAAGGTGGGGATCCTGGCACCCGTGATGACCGGCGACGAGCGGTTGGAGCGCACGATCCGCGCCCACACGAACACGCTCGAATGGCTGCCGATCTTCTTGCCCTCATTGTGGCTGTCCGCATTATACTGGAACGACCGCTTTGCCGCGGCGATCGGCGGAGCCTGGGTTCTAGGGCGCATCGTCTATTTCCTGGGCTATGTGCGCTCTCCGCGCGGACGGCGACTAGGATTCTTCATCCAGGCCCTGGCGGCAGCCGTACTTCTGTTGGGCGCCTTGGGCCGTGTTATCTGGCTCTTAGCCCTCGGCCATTGAGCATTGTGTCGACCTTCCAGGCGCCGGTCCCACGGTGCGATCGCAAATCGATATCGACCGCCACACGGCACGGCTTGCCGAGCAGCGCGCTTGCTCGACAGATGCCTAGAACATGCGCTGAGCGAGCATAATCTGTCTTCGGCGTGCGGCCGTTGAAGTTCGACTCAAGGCAACATCCGTATCGCACTACGCGCCAATGGCGCTGCTTTTTCGCAGCCGCCACAGAGCCAGGATCATCGGCCAAGCCGAGAAGCCTCCGGTTCGGGCCTTTTCGGTCAGGTTCCGCAGATAGCCGCCGGGCGAGTTGATCATCGCGGCACGCTGCAGGATCGCGGCGAGGACAGCGGTGGCTTGTTCAGGCCCCATTGCCGCGACAGCGGCCTCCCATGCGCTGGGACTGATCCCGAGCGAGGGTCGAACCACGGTTGTGGCTGTGAAAAGGTCAGACCAGGTCGAGATTCCGCTGCGGCTGTACAGGGTCACATCGGGACAGGCTTCGAGCACCATCCGCAGCGGGATCGCCCGAGCCTCAGGGCTCTGGCGAGCATCACTTGAGCTGGTGGTTGCCGCTTGGCCTTCTTGGAAGACCAGTTCAGATTCTAGAGCAGGGTCTGGATTTGAATTCTGATGGTGGCGCTCAGTCTGAGACTCATTGCCAGTCGTTTCTGTGCAATTCGCCATGTACGCGAGCCATTTGTCCACGTCAGCGCGCAAGACCCGCAAAGCCGCCGCCGTCTCATGGAGAACCGGCTCGGCTGCGGCACGGGATGGCATGCCGCCAAGCCCCTCGAAGCGTTCCTGGAAGTCGTGCCATGGGCCGGGCCAGTGTGCTTCAGAAGCCGCCGTTAGCGTCTTGGCGATGTCGCGCCGATGCAGCGAAATCTCCTCGCGCAGCAAGGCACGGGCCTTGGCCGCGACGCGCACCTCCTGCGCCAGCTGCGCGAACTCCGCACCCCGCGCCAGCAGCGGCATCAGATCGAACCCGAAGGCTTGGGCAATTGCACCATGGCTGTCGCGGCGCGCGTAGCGCTTGCCGTTGGGACTGTCGCGCCGGACCACCAGGCCCGACTCGACGAGCTGCGCCAGAGCCCGGCGCAACGTGGCGGGGGAGGGGCCGTGCGCGCGCAGCGACAGCTCCCGGTTCGAGGGGAAGACGGTGAGGTCTGAGCCGGGGGACAACGTCGTCTCGGGATGAAAGGTCAGGAGAGCGCTCAGGACGGCAAGGGCGCGGTCGGAGAGGCCGAGGCGCTCCTTTGCCTCCGTCACGTCGCGGAACACGCGCCATTTGTGCGCAAGGGCGTCGTCCGGGCAGGCCTTGGCGACGGCTTGCGCCGTCATCATGGCGAGCGACAGCGGCCGCCGCCCGAAGGGCGTCGTGGGTTGCGTTGCCGGGTGCATGGTCCTCGCCTGTGCAAGGCAAGAGATCAGCGCCCGCCGAGCCGAATGGCATCGTCGCGTCTGCTTGACAGCGATGTCCGGAGGTGATTCTCTGAAGGTGTTCAGACGACAGAGAGGGCTTCCGGGGCGATTGTCTCGGGGGCCTTTTCTTTTGCCGGGTTGCTCCGTTCTAGGAAGGGATCGGGTGGCTCGTTGTCAGCGCCGCACGGCCAAGATCAGGCAGGCGCGCTCCGAACATTCTTTGCCTCGCTTACGCTGGCTTTGCATCCGCAGTTGACAGGAGGTCGTCCACGGCCTCCGGCGCCTCGGCCGCGCCGACCAGGCGCAAGCCTTTTCGCGATCGCGGTGCTGCACGGCTTCGGCGCACCTTCCCGCCGGGGAGAGCCATGAAGGCCCGACGCAGCTCGGCCGGGTCTGAGTGCCGCAGCACCAATCCCTCGCCGGTCATCTCGACATTCGCCTCGGGGTAGGCGTCGAGCGTGCGCTTGATCGATTCCGAGAAGGCCTGCTTGAAGCGCGAGGCGAATTCCGAGGATCCGAACTGCGCCATGAGATCGCGCCAGGTCAGCAGCTCGCTCTCGCCCCGCGAGATCAGCGGCAGCCGGTAACAGAGATAAACCAGGATATCGATCGCCATGGCGTTGTGCGCGACCTGCCGCAGCCGCGCCGTCGGCACCGGGATCGAATGCCGGGTGAAGCGATCATAGGCGTTCTGGCTGAGCATCAGCGCTTCCGGCCAGCGCATGGCGCTGTGGCCGCCCGACGCCCACAGCTCGAGGTCGTCGTCCTTGAAGGCGCCGCCTTCGATCAGGCTCTCGCGCTTGAAGACATGGCCACCGTCATCGCCGTTGAGGAACATCGTGAAGATCGGGAAGCTCAAGCGGACCAGCTGATCTTTGGTCGGGCCGATCGAGCCGCGCTCGCCGCCGGTCACCGGCAGCCCAACCGCCTGCAGCCATTCGGTGATGCGGCCCATCTCCATCCAGCGATCGCCGGCACTGCGGCGCGGATCGCGCGCTTCGGTCGCCAGCCACATCGAGAGCAGGCGGGCCTTGGGGCCGAAGGGGACGCCGACCTCGATCTGCCGGCCATTGGGCAGGACGAAGCGGGCCGGCTCGACGGTCAGCGAAAACCGGCCATCCCGCCGGTTCCACGGCTCCATCGTGTTCTTGGGGCGCCGCAAGGGCAGGCCGGCGATGCAGAAGCCCTTGTGCAGGAACGACACGTCCATGCGGCCGTCGAGCGAAGGCCCGAGGGCCTGGCGCGCGCCGCGCGTCGTCCCGTCGGGACGGAGCAGGGTCTGCTCCCAAAGGCTCAGCTGACGCGTTTCAGCGGCATTCATGGCCGATCTCGATTCCGTGCTGGCCGACCCCACGGGTCTGCACAGCCTATGAGGCGGGAGTCGTGGGCGCGGCGCAACGTTCGGTTTTCCAAATCTCAGCGCGTCGCGCGGAATTCTTTACAAAACTCAGCGGGCGCGTGAGTCGCCCCTGCGTCCAGCGTAGCATTGAGGACACAGCGCTCGTGCCGTGTCGGGCGATCGCCTGAGAAAAATCAGCGTGCGGCGCCGCTCCCAGCCGCCTGCTCTGGCAAAAATCAGCGCGGCAGCAGGGCAGGCGCCGTCGGCAGGTACGAATCGATCGCTTCAGCCGTCTCCAATCCGCCTTCGCACGCTGAGTTTTGTAAGCGCGGTAGAGCGAATGACACTGCGATCCTTCGAACCACACTGCGCACGCTGATTTTTGTAAGGCCCACCGTCGGGAAACGGCGGCGCTCACGCTGACTTTTGTAAGCCGGACGCGCGACACATCCTCATTGCCGAGAAACCGTGCCAACGTTCGGTCGCGACCTCATGGGTCGGTCACCTTGAGGCGCATCACCGGGATGCCGAGCTTGCGCGCCTTGTCGGCGAGGTTCTCAGAGATGCCGTTTCCGGGAAAGACGAGAAGGCCGACGGGCAGAACGTCGAGCAGCGCGTCGTTGCGCTTGAACGGCGCGGCGTTGCGGTGCTTGGCCCAATCAGGCTTGAACACGACCTGCGGCACCTGTCGCTGACGGGCCCAGAGCGCCGCGACGTGCTCGGCGCCTCTCAGTGCGCCTCCATGCAACAGCACCATGTCGGGGTATTTCGCGCGGACCTGATCGAGCTTGGCCCAGATCAGCCGATGGTCGTCGAAACCCGGGCCGCCGGTCACAGCGACCCGCGTCCCTTCGGGAACCAGTACCTCTTTCTCCGCGCGCCGGCGTGCGTTGAGAAAGGCGCGGCTGTCGATCACCGCGCTCGTCAACCGCGCCCGCGAGACGAGCGAACCGGACCGCGGCTGCCAGGGAGCACCGACCAGGGACGCGTATTGCCGGCAGGCCTCCTCGCGCATGGCCTCGAGCGCATCCCGGCGCGAGATGAGGGCGAGACCGCGCTGCGTGAGCCGCTCCAGCTCGACCGAGCGCACTTCCGAAAAATCCTGCTCGGCCTGACTGCGCCGCTGGGCCTGCTCGTTGTCGTCGAGATCACGCTCGACCCGGTCGAGCCGGCGATGGAACAGGTTGACGAGCGACCAGTGCAGTTCGGGCAGATCGGCCGGAAGTAACGGGCCGTCGTTTTGGTACGCATAAGCGGACAGAGCTGGAACGGAATCGGTTGGCTATCGTGGCGGATCAGCGGCTTACGCCGATCCGGCATGGTCGCCGGATGCGGTTGCGGGTGTCGGCAAACA
>JBGAFL010000031.1:0-57680 GCA_044227265.1 Methylobacterium sp. | reverse complement strand
TCCTCGACGGCAAGGATGGCGCGGACATTTTGCGCGGCTATGGCGGGTCGGACACCTTCGTCTTCTCGACGGCGCTCGGCCCGAGCAACATCGACCACATCGTCGATTTCTCGACCACGGTCGACACCATCCGGCTCGACAAGGCGATCTTCACCGAACTCGGCCTCGGCGCTTTGAATCCGGACGCCTTCAAGGATATCGGCGCCGCCGGCGCGGTGGTCGATTCTTCGGACCGCATCCTCTACGACCACAACACGGGCGCGCTGTATTACGACTCGGACGGCTCGGGCTCCCATGCCGCGATCCAGTTCGCCATCCTCGACAACAAGCCGGCCCACCTCACCAGCGCGGATTTCTTCGTGGTGTCGTAAGTACTCGGACGACATCGATACAGCCAGGTGGCCGATCGAAACGACACGCTCAAGGTTGATATCCGAGCCATCCATCTTCTGGTGGAAAAGACTCGGTCAAGGGCGGCTCGTGCGGGGGGCAGGCCGGCAGTTCCGACGAGGACGGCCGGCACCGCTGCGAGGCTGTGCCATATCCGAATTCCCTTCCGCCTCGACGGCGTGGCGGCCGACGACCGAAACGGCAGTTTCGTCTCTTCGGCGGGGGATGTGAACGGGGACGGTTTCGATGACATCGTCGCCGCGTCGCTGAATGCGGGCCCGATTCCGGCTCGAACTGCATCATCTTCGGCCGCGCATCCGACCATACCCTGCGCGGCAATGCCGGCAACGACACGCTCGATGGCGGCACCGGGGCGGACCTGATGTGCGGCGGCAGCGGCGACGACGTCTATTTCGTCGGCAATTCGGGCGGTCTGGTTTTCGAGGCGGCCGGTGAGGGCGCCGATACGGTCTTTGCCCGCACGTCCTACGCTCTGCAGGCCGGTCAATCGATCGTTTCCGCGCTCGGCCTCGGCAGCCGGCGGACGTGTCGAATTCGCCGTGCTCGACAATAAACCCGCCAACCTCACCAACGCCGATTTCTTCCTCGTCGCGTGAGGACATTCGGCGCGGGCCGGAACCGCGTGAAGATTCTGTCGACCGGGCGTCCGCTTACGCGCAGCGGAGCTTCGCAATGGGAGATGCCCGTCAGATTGGGCTTCGGGTTTTGAGATCGGTCTTTGCAACCAAAAATTGCGCTCATTCATCAATAACACGAGCTGCGGCTTATTGAATTTTGCCGCCTTGTCAAACCCGGCGCCAGAGTTTTTCAATATTCTTACGCAGCGTGCGCTTCGAATGTGTAATGCGTGTTAAAATATATTGTGTTTCCGGCGCATGAGGCGCATGCATCGAATCCGCTCGTGAGACCGATCGGCCTCCACTCCGTTTGACTGCGCGGAGTCCGGACCGAACGTGCCGCCGGGCAGTCACGCGAACGCCCTGGCCACGCGCCCGGCTTCGCGCTGAATCGTGCGTGCGGACATCTTCGGATCGGCAACAATCTTCGTTCGGCATGGGAGGCGGAATTGGCCTACGTCATCAATGTCTTACCGCTCAACGATCCGTATATCGGAGCACTCGAATGGGGCGGTTACGTCTGGACGAATACCGGTAACTTTCGCGATCCGGTGCACATCACCTACTTCCTCTCGAGCGATACTGCGCATGGCGGCACGGCCTGGACCTCGGTCGAGTCGGCCGCCTATGTGAATGCGCTGCAGAGCTGGGCCAACGTCGCCAACATCACGATTTCCGCCGCGAGCGATGCCGCAAGTGCGGATCTGATCGGGCACAGCGTACCCGCCAGCACCCTCCCGGGCCTTTATGGCGAGCACGGCACGCCCGAGGATGCCTATCAATCCACCGACCAATATGACGGCGACCTCCTGCTCGGCGGCCGCTCGTATGCGCATGGCTATTTCAATTACGAAGCCTTCGGCTGGGACTACGCCAATCCGAATGGCGGCCTCAGCGTCGGCGGCAACGGCTACTGGACGCTGATCCACGAACTCGGCCACGGGCTCGGCCTCGCGCATCCCCACGACAATGGCGGCGGATCGGGCCTATTCCCCGGTGTCACCAGCTCATCGAGCACGGGCGATAACGGCCTGAACCAGGGCATTTGGACGGTGATGTCCTACAATGCCACGCAAGACCCCAGCTCCGCCAATAGCAATTTCAACGCCAATTCCCTCTGGTATGATGGCTCCGGCAACGCAGTGGGCAATTACGGCTATTTCGCCGGGCCGATGGCTTTCGACATCGCTGCGATCCAAGACCTCTATGGTGCCAACAACAACTACAACACCGGCAGCAATAACTATGTCCTGCCGGATACCAATGCCGTCGGAACCTACTGGACCTGCATCTGGGATGCTGGCGGCAACGACAGCATCTCCTATGGCGGCAGCCGCAACGTCACGATCAACCTCACGGCAGCGACCCTCGATAATTCCACGACGGGCGGCGGCGTCATCAGCTCGGCCGATGGTATCCATGGCGGTTATACGATCGCCCATGGCGTCGTCATCGAGAACGCCTATGGCGGCAGCGGCAATGACACCCTCACCGGCAACAGCGCGGCCAATTACCTCGACGGTGGCGCCGGTGCCGACACCATGGCCGGCGGCGCCGGCGCCGACACGTATGTCGTCGACAATATCGGCGACGTCATCAACGAGTTCGGCGACGGTACCATCGATCAGGTCAACGTCTACAACCTCACTTCCTATACGCTCGGCGCGAATCTCGAGAACCTGAATTTCCTCGGCAATCCCACCACCGCGCGTCAAGGCTACGGGAATTCGCTGAACAACCTGATCCAGACCTACCACGGCGACGACATCCTCAACGGCGGGGTCGGCGCCGACACGATGCAGGGCTATGGCGGTGACGATACCTATTACGTCGACAATGTCGGCGACGTCATCCTGGAGAGCGCGAACCAGGGCAATGACTGGGCCTATGTCTATCTGACCTCGTATACGCTCGGCGCCAACGTCGAGAACCTCAACTATATCGGCACGAACACGAGCAACTTCTACGGCACGGGCAACGAACTCGACAATATCATCATCGGCTGGAGCGGGAACGACACTCTCAACGGCCTTGCCGGTGCCGACACGATGCGAGGCCTCAGCGGCAACGACATCTACTTCGTCGACAATGTCGGCGACGTGGTCGAGGAGAATGTCGGTGCGGGTATCGACTGGGTCGAGGTCTCGCTCTCGACCTATACGCTCGGCGCCAATGTCGAGAACCTCGATTACAACGGCGTGTCCACCAGCAATTTTGTCGGCTACGGAAACGAGCTCGACAACATCATCCAGGGCTGGAACGGCAACGACACCCTCGACGGTCGGGCCGGCGCTGACACGATGCGCGGCTATAACGGCGACGATATCTTCTTTGTCGACAATGCCGGCGACGTCGTGATCGAGTTCTCGGGAGAGGGCACGGACACGATCTTCGCGCGCGCTTCCTACGTGCTTGCGGCCGGGCAATCGGTCGAGACCCTGCGCGCGTCGAGCGTTTCCAGCACGGTCGCCATGGATCTGACCGGCAACGAACTCGATCAAACGCTCGTCGGTAATGCCGGCGCGAACCGCCTCGATGGCGGCGGCGGTGCCGACCGGATGACCGGCTATGGCGGCGACGATGCCTATTATGTCGACAATGCCGGCGATCTCGTCTTCGAGGCATCGAATGGCGGTAACGACACGGTCTTTGCCCGCACCTCGTACGTTCTCGCAGCCGGGCAATCGATCGAGATCCTGCGCGCGTCGAGCGTCGCCGGAACGACGGCCATGGACCTGACCGGCAACGAAATCGCCCAATCGCTTCATGGCAATGCCGGCGCGAACCGGCTCGACGGCGGTGCCGGCGCTGACGCGATGTGGGGCTATGGCGGCGATGACGCTTACTTCGTCGACAATGCCAGCGACATGGTCTTCGAGACGAGCGGTCAGGGAACCGACACGGTATATGCTCGCGCCTCTTACGTTCTCGCGGCGGGGCAATCGGTCGAGACTTTACGTGCGTCGAGCGTTTCGAGCACGGTGGCGATGAACCTGACCGGCAACAGCCTGGCTCAGACGCTGTACGGCAATGCCGGCGCCAATGTCCTCGATGGCGGCGGGGGTGGTGACACCTTGAAGGGCTATGGTGGCGACGACACCTATGTGATCAATTCGTCGAGCGATCTCGTCTTCGAGTCGAGCGGTCAGGGCTCCGACACGATCAATTCACGCGTGTCCTATGTGCTCGCGGCCGGCCAATCGGTCGAGACACTCAAGTTCACCAGCGCGTCCGGCACCGGAAACCTGAACCTGACCGGCAACGAGGTTGCGCAGACCCTGACCGGCAATAACGGCAACAACATCCTCGACGGCGGTGGTGGCGGCGACACCATGCGCGGCTATGCCGGCGATGACACTTACGTGATCAATTCCGCGAGCGAACTCGTCTTCGAGTCGAACGGACAGGGTTCCGACACGGTCAATTCCCGCGTGTCCTACACGCTCGCGGCCGGCCAATCGGTCGAGACCCTCAAATTCACCAGCGTGTCCGGCACCGGGAACTACAATCTGGTCGGCAACGAGGTCGCCCAGACGCTTCTCGGCAATAACGGCGACAATCTCCTCGATGGCAAGGGCGGCGCGGACATCCTGCGCGGCTATGGCGGTGCGGACACGTTCCGGTTCTCGACGACGCTCGGTTCCGGCAATGTCGACCACATCGTCGATTTTTCGGCAGCGGACGACACGATCCGGCTCGACCAGACGATCTTTGCCGCGCTTGGGCTCGGCACGCTGAATCCGGCAGCCTACAAGGACATTACCGGCGGCGTCGCAGTCGATTCCAGCGACCGCATCCTCTATGACCACAGCACAGGTGCGCTGTATTACGATGCGGACGGTTCGGGTACGACGCCCCGCATCCAGTTCGCCATCCTCGACAACAAGCCGGCCGTGCTTACGAACGCCGATTTCTTCGTCGTCTCGTGATGTGATGTTCGGCGGGCGGCCTCGTTCAGGCCCGCTCGCCGGACAGCCGCAGGGCCGCCCGCTCCCGGCCGATCAGTGGCAGCAAGGCAGCAAGGTCCGGGCCGTGATCGAGGCCGGTCAGGGCGAGCCGCAGTGGCATGAACAGGGGCCGGCCCTTGGCGCCGGTTTCCTGCTTGACCGCTTCGGTCCAGCTCTTCCAGGTCCCGCCATCGAACGGCGCTTCGGGTAGCAGCGCGCGGGCGGTGGCGATGAATCCGGGATCGTCGATGACGGGGGCGACCGGCCCGGCGACGACGCGCCACCAGCCTTCCGCATCGGTGAGTCTCGCAAGATTCGGCCGCACGGCTTCCCAGAAATCCTGCGCCTTCGCCTCAGCCACGCCGAGCGCCAGCAGGCGTTCGCGCGCCTCCCCGAAGGGCATGGCGTGGAGCAGGCGGGCGTTGAGAGAATCGAGCTCGGCCGGGTCGAACCGGGCCGGTGCCCGCGAAATCTGCGTCAGCTCGACGAGTTTCGAGAGCTCATCGAGCGAAGCCACCGGCCGCACGGCTTCGGCCGTACCCGTCAGCACCGCGAGGGCTGCTACCGCCATCGGCTCGTAACCGCTCTCGCGCAGCGAGCGCAGCGAGAGATGGCCGAGCCGCTTCGAGAGCCCCTCGCCCTCGGCGGTGGTGAGCAGGTTGTGGTGGCCGAAGACCGGTGCTCGCACGCCCAGAGCCGCGAAGAGCTGCAGCTGCACACCAGTATTGGTGACGTGGTCCTCGCCGCGAATGACATGGGTGATGCCCATCTCGGCATCGTCGACCACGGAGGGCAGCGTGTAGAGGTAGCTGCCATCGGCGCGCACCAGCACCGGGTCGGAGAGCGAGGCAGCATCGACATGGCTCGGGCCGCGCACGAGATCGTCCCAGCTCTCAGTACGGTGGGTGAGCAGGAAGCGCCAATGCGGGCGCCGTCCCTCGGCCTCGAGATTGGCGCGCTCCTGCGGGGTGAGGTGCAGGGCGGCCCGGTCGTAGATCGGCGGCAGGCCGCGCCCGAGCTGACGGCGCCGGCGTCGATCCAACTCCTCCGGCGTCTCGTAGCAGGGATAGAGCCGGCCGGCCGCCTTCAGGCGCTCGGCTGCCGCATCGTGTAAAGCCTTGCGCTCGCTCTGGCGCGCGAACAGGTCCGGCTTGATGCCGAGCCAGGCGAGATCCTCGGAAATCGCCTGCGCAAAAGTCTCGGTCGAGCGTTCGTGGTCGGTATCGTCGAGGCGCAGCAGGAAGCGTCCGCCATGGCGCCGCGCGAACAGGGCATTGAGCAAAGCGGGCCGCGCATTCCCGATATGCAGGTAGCCGGTCGGCGAGGGCGCGAAGCGGACGAGGGGAGCCATGGCGGCTCTCTAGAGCATCGGCCCGAAAAGTGGGACCCGGTTTTCGGACATGGCCGACGCAGCGGGGCAGGTTCCTGCGTCTCGCAATGGCGGTAGTGGGGTCGATCGGACGGATCGCAGGGAGTGCCAGATGCCGGATAGCGCGTGCGTTGCCATCGCTTTGCATGGCGGGGCCGGTGCGCCGCGCGCACATGATGCGGCGGCGGTGATCGAGCATATGCGCGGCCTGATCGAGGCGGGCTCGGCGCGGCTGCTCGCGGGGGCTCCGGCCCTCGACGTGGTGGTCGAGACCATCGCGGCGCTCGAAGAATCCGGCCTCTATGTCGCCGGGCGCGGCGCCAGCCCGAATCTCGACGGGCGCTATGAGCTCGATGCCAGCCTCGTCGACGGCCCGAGCGGGCAGGCCGGCGCGGTTGCAGCGCTCGAAGGGTTCCGCAGCCCGATCCGGGCCGCCCTCGCGGTTCTACGGGCCTCGCCCCACGTGGTGCTCGCCGGAGCAGGAGCTGCGCGCTTCGCGCGGGCGCAGTCACTTGCCGAAGTCGACGAGCCGACGATCTGGTACGCGCCGGGCGGCTGGTGGGAGGTGGAGAGCGAGCATGGTACGGTCGGCTGCGTTGCCCGCGATGCAGAAGGGCGCCTCGCGGCCGGCACCTCGACCGGCGGCATCTTCGGCAAGGCGCAGGGCCGTGTCGGCGATTCGCCGATCGTTGGTGCCGGAACCTGGGCCGACCGGAATGTCGCGGTCTCCTGCACGGGGCAGGGCGAGTATTTCCTGCGCATCGCCGCCGCCGCGCAGCTCGCGATGCGGCTGCGCTTTGCGGGCGCCGAACTCGGGCAGGCCGCCAAAGCCGTTCTCGACGAGGTCGCTGCGCTCGGCGGCGAAGGCGGCCTGATCGCGGTGACCGCCGAGGGCGCGATCAGCATACCCTTCAACACCCCCGCCATGTGCCGGGCAGCCCGCCATCCCGACGGGCGGATCGAGGTCGCGATCGATTGATTCCAAGGGCCGTGGACTTCGACTCTTCAGCCGTTCGGCCATTGGCAAGCGCGAATGCGCGCCGCCGCTCATGCGGCGGATGCCTTTGACCGGTTGAGGTCAAAGGTCGCCAGCATGAGGTTCCCGGCGTCCTATCGACGAATCAGGATTACCCCGCCGATCAGGAGCGCGGCGCCGAGGAGGCGCAGAGGGTCGACATGGCGCTCGGCAAGGCCGAGCCAGCCGAAATGATCGAAGGTCATCGAGGCGAGCATCTGCCCGGTGACGAGTAGGGCGAAGAAGGTCGCCGCGCCGATCTGCGGTATCAGCAGGATGGCGAGGCCGATGAAGGCGGCGCCGAAGATGCCGCCGGTCCACCACCAGAACGGAACGCGCGCGGCAGAAGCGGGGATCGGATCGCGGAACGCGACGATCAGCGCCACCATGCAGAGTGTCCCGACCGCATAGGAGACGAACCCCGCCCAGGCCGCCGAATCGAGCCCGTGGCGCAATCCGGCATTGAGCGCCTGCTGGATGACGAGGCCGATTCCGGCGACGATCGCGAGAAGCAAGGGGACAGCTGAGGCGAGCATCGTCTTGGGTTCCACCCTTTTCCGTCCGTGCACGGCCGGTTCGATTCCGGCGCGCCTCGGATCGGGGTCCGCAGGCACGGCTGCCGGCGAGACACGCGGCGGCTTCAATCACGAACCGTGCTTTCGCGCCATGGTCGAGACGGATCGTGCGGCGATCGCCGTTCGCGTTTGTGCGGGGTGTCGGATGCGCGAGAAGATTTTCGAGCATACAATCAGTATGTGTGTTTTAACTATATTGATATGAGATTGCACGTATTTGTCGTAATGTCATATTCGTGTCAACTCTCGTTTGATTGTGCAATGCGGTCGTATTCAATCGCGTTCGATTATTGATCTAGCTTGCAAAATCTCTTGACCGGCACGCAACGCTTCATAGCTAAGGACGCAGGGTTTGCCGAAAGGCGCCCGCACGGGCGGCTGGCCCGCTCGACGCATGCCGAACATGACATATCGGGAGGTCGCGCCATGCAGCATCTCGGCTCGAGGATCACGCTCGCCGCCCTGCTTTTCCTGACCGCAGGGGCCGTTTCTGCTCAGGGACCATCGACGGCGGAACAGGTGATCGATGTGATGGGCAAGCTGTTCGGGAGCCATCCCGGCTACCGGGCCAATCACGCCAAGGGCATCCTCGTCGAGGGCACCTTCTCTCCGACGCCGGAGGCCGCCTCGCTCAGCAAGGCGTCGATTTTCCAGGGTTCCGCCGTGCCCGTCACCGCCCGCTTCTCCGACGCGACCGGCGTGCCGAGCATCCCCGACGGCAGCAAGGACGCCAATCCGCACGGCCTTGCGCTCAAGTTCAAGCTTCCCGATGGCGGCGATATGGATGTCGTCGTCATCGCGCTGAAGACCTTTCCGGTCGCCACGGGGGAAGAGTTCCGGGACCTCCTGACGGCCGTCTCGAAGAGCGGCCCCGACGCGCCGAAGCCGACGCCCCTGGACACGTTCGTTGCCGCGCATCCAAGCGTGCCGCAGGCCTTCGGTTCGACCGGCACGCCGGCGAGCTTTGCCCAGCAGCGGTTTAATGGCCTCAACGCCTTCATCTTCGTCGACAAGGACGGCAAGCGTCAGCCGTTCCGCTTCATCGTCGAGCCGGAAGCGGGCGAGAAACTCCTCACGCCGGAGGACGCGGCCAAGCAGGCGCCCGACTTCCTGATGAACGAGATCGCCGAACGGATCGGCAAGGGGCCTGTGGTCTACAAGGTCAAGGCACAGCTCGCAGGGGAAGGCGATCCGACCGCCGATGCGACCAAGGCCTGGCCCGACGACCGCAAGGTGGTGACGCTCGGCACGCTGACGCTGAACAAGCTGGTTCCGGACAGCAAGGACGCCGAAAAGCGCCTGCTCTTCATGCCGAATGCCTTGACCGACGGAATCGAAGTCTCCGACGACCCGCTCATCGATACACGCGTGGAGGCCTACGCGATCTCGTTCAGCCGCCGTTCGCAGTAGGTTTTCGTTCGACTCGATTTGGCGTGTGGGTGGCCGCAATCGCTTTGCCGAGCGGCCTCTTTCACGGCAGCCGCGAACCGGTCATATCTGGGCGCGCTCCCGACAGGATACGCGGCCGATGAACCCCGCAATGGCGTGCACCGTCCCGGCAATCGCGGTCTCGCCGCGCGGCAGGATGGCATCGCGAGCAGCCGGGATCCGGCCCTTCGCCCGCATCCGCGCAGCCTGGGCGATCGCCTGCGCGGCATCGCGGTTCTGGCTCGGCGTGCTGGCCCTGCTGCTGGCAAGCTCGATCACGGCGCAGGCCGACCGGCGCGTCGCCTTCGTCGTAGGCAATGGCGCCTACCGGTCCGCCGACGCCCTGCCCAATCCTCCCCTCGACGCGCGCGCCATGCGGGCGGCCCTGGAGAAGCTTGGCTTCGAGGTCGTCTATGGCGAGAATCTCGACCGCAAGCAGATGGGGCAGACCATCGCGCGGTTCGCGAGCCTCTCGCGCGAGGCCGACGTCGCTTTGGCCTATTATGCCGGGCACGGCGCCACCTTCGGTGACATGTCCTATCTCGTGCCGGTCGATGCCGAGTTCGAATCCCTCGAGGCGATGCCTTATGAATTGCTGCCGCTGGAGAGCCTGCTCGGCGAGTTGCGGCAGGCCAAGGGCGTGCGTCTCGCCCTGATCGATGCCTGCCGGGACAATCAGGCCGAGCGGGAACTCAAGCGCACGGCGCAGCGCGGCGGCGGCACGAGCCGCGGGCTCGGCCGCGTGCAGAGCCCGGAAGGGCTGATCATCGCCTTCGCGACGCAATACGGCATGACGGCCGCCGACGGCCCGCCCCATACCAACAGCCCGTTCACGACGGCGGTGCTCAAGCTCCTGCCGACACCGGGCCTCGACGTGAAGGCGCTGTTTTTCGATGTCGGCCGCGAGGTCCTGTCGAACACCAGGGGCGTGCAGCGGCCCGCCATCGAGATCTCGCTGTATGAGCCGTACATGCTGGTTCCCGCAAAGCCGGAGCCAACGCCTATCGCGCAGCCGGATGCGGGATTCCTGGCATTCGTCGCAAGCCTCAGCGACCGGGCGAGCCTGATGCGGCTTGCCGAAAACGAAAATCCGGCTTTGCGTGAGGCGGCGCGGCAGCGCCTCGCGGCATTGCCGACGGTGCCCGAGGTTGCGCAATCTCAAGTTGCGTTGTCGACCGTGACGCGGCGGGGTGTGCTGCTACCGCGACTTCCTGGGACGAGTGCGGTGTATTCCGTCGCGTTCTCACCCGACGGACGCCGCTTTGTCTCCGGCGGCAGGGACAAGACGCTCAGGCTCTGGGACGCAGACAGCGGGACTCTGATCCGCACCTTCCAGGGCCATGCATCGGCCGTGTTGGGGGTTGCGTTCTCGCCCGATGGAGGCCAGCTCGTCTCCGGCAGCGAAGACAAGACGCTCAAGCTCTGGGACGCGGAAAGCGGATCCCTGATCCGCACCTTCGAGGGCCATTCCGATCAGGTCAACGCAGTCGGGTTCTCGCCGGATGGGCGCAGCCTCGTCTCCGGCAGCGGGGACAAGACAGTCAAGCTTTGGGATAGCGAAAGCGGATCCCTCATCCGCACGCTGTCAGGCCACGGCGATTGGGTCGGTGCGGTACAGTTCTCGCCGGATGGGCGCCGGCTCGCCTCGGGCAGCGGGGACAAGACGGTCAAGCTCTGGGACGCCGAGAAAGGAACCGTCATCCGCACCTTGAAGGCGCATGACGATTGGGTCCGCTACGTTGCATTCTCGCCGGACGGACGCCGCCTCGTCTCCGGCGGGGACGACAAGCTCAAGCTCTGGGATGCCGGGCGCGGATCCCTCATCCGCATCTTCGCGGGCGAATACGCAATGGTCGATTCGTTTGCATTCTCCCGGGACGGGCGCCGTCTGGCCTCTGCCGGCAATAACGTTCTCAATTTCTGGGACGCAGAGACCGGAGCTGTCGTCCGCACGTTCCCGCGCCACGACGATCTGGGCAATCCAGACGTGTCGGTTGCCATTTCGCCTGATGGACGCCGCATCGTTACCGGCAGCCTGGACGACAAGATCAGGCTCTGGGATGCGGAGAGCGGCAGCCTCTTGGCCACGTTGCTCGCGCTTCCTGACGAACAATACGTGACGCTGGTGCCCGGCGGCCGCTTCAGGGCTTCGCCTGGCGCCGACAAGTTTCTAACCGTCGTCGAGGGAAACGTATCTCGGCCGCTCGATGAGGCGTATCGCCAAGCCTTCGAGATCAAGTGAGGGAACCGGCAGCCTCGCTCTCCGACATCCCGCCTTGCATCCCGCCTTGACGGAACTCCGCCCCCGGTCCTAGAAGCCCCTCGGCCGGGTGCGTAGCTCAGCGGGAGAGCATTCGCTTCACACGCGAAGGGTCACAGGTTCGATCCCTGTCGCGCCCACCATTTTTCCAACGGCCAGCACGACGAGCCCCCTTCGGCCGATCAGCGAGCGGCATCCCTCTGCGCGCGCAATTGCGCGTCGACGGCCCCCGCCGTCCTGAGCAGGCGGGCCTCGTCGATCCGAGCGGTCACGACGAAGGACAGGCCGCCCTCCACCCACGAGAAGGCTGCGACATCGCCCTCGCGCGCATAGCGGAAGCTGGTGCGCCCGTCTGCGCCTCCGGCACGGCTGTACAGCGTCAGTCGGGTGCCCTGGGCATCGTCGTACATGAGCAGAGTCGCGGGCGTGTCGCCCGCCGGCAGGATCCGCCCGCCCATCAGGTGAAATCCCTCGGCACCGAGATCCGGCACGAGAACCGGCTGGCCCAGGCGCTTCGACAGCCATTGAACGAGGTGAGGCTCCTGATCGGCCTTCACCTCGACCGGGTGCAGCACTTCGGGCGTGAAGGTGCGGAAGGCCGCGACCGCATCCCGCGTCGCAGGTCCGGCGCTCGACTTCGCGATGACCGGTCCGCCCTGAATGGCGGCGCGGCCTGCCCAGCCACCCGCACCGCCGACGACCAGGCCGCCGACGGCCGCAGCGGCAGCCGCCCACCATGGCGCGACGATGGCCCTCCGGCGCGGCAGGATGTTCGTCAGGCGCAAGCGTTCGGGGATCGGCTCGTCGGAGATCGGCGCGAGACGCTCCCGCAGGCGTCTGCGGATCTCCTGGTCGGCTGCGATGCGGGCCGCATCGTCCGGATGGCTTGCGAGCCAATCCTCGACGAAGGGCGTGCGCTGAGGGTCGAGCCGGCCGTCGACGAAGGCAAGCAGATCGTCCTCTCCGACCGCGCGCGGGCTCGCGCCGCTCATTTCACTCTCCTCAGAAATCCGGCGCGCCCGGTTTCGAGAAACCCGCGCATCCGTTCCCGTGCCCGGCTCAGGCGCGACATCACCGTGCCGACCGGCACACCCAGCACCTCGGCGGCCTCGGCATAGGCCATGTCCTCGACCGCCACGAGCAGCAGCACTGAGCGCTGCTCCTCGGGCAGCGCGGCAACCCCGGCGAGCACGTCCCTGAGGCCGAGGCCTGCCTCGGGATCGGCCGATGGATCGGGGATCTGCTCGAGCGCCTCGGTACTGGCCTCTCGGCCGCTGCGCGCGCGCCGTTGCAGCATGCGAAGGAAGAGATTGCGCTCGATCGTGAACAGCCACGCCCTCAACTCGCCGTCCCGGCGACGGCCGGCCCAGCCGTTGATCGCGTGCTCCAGAGTATCCTGGACGAGATCGTCGGCTGCGTCGCGCTCGCGCAGGAGCGCGAAGGCATAGCGGCGCAGAGCCGGGATCTGCGGCTCGATCAGCCGGGCGATCTCGTCCACGCCGCGTCCCTCTGCCTCGAACGTCTGGGGATTATGGCTGTGCCACGTGCCAGGCGCCGTTGAGGAATCCGTCGCCCGTGATGTCGCCGGGCTTGGTGTCCTTCTTCCAAGTATAGAGCGGCTTGCCCTTGTAGGCCCATTGCGCGCCGCCGTCGTCCCGGGTCACGACCGACCAGTCGCCGGTTGCGCTGGCGCCGGCAGCGGCGGCCAGGGGCGGCCAGTTGGTGGCGCAGGGGCCGTTGCAGGCGGATTTGCCCGCGCTGTCCTTGTCGAAGGTATAGAGGGTCATGCCCTTGGCATCGACGAGCGTCGGACCCTTGGCGGTGGTGCCGGTCGCCGCCGGTTCGGCAGCGATCGCAGCCGTCGCCATGAGCGCGGCGATGGCGGTTGCCGGCAGGAGAAATATGCGCATGGATTGAGCCTCCCGCGGTCGGACATGACCGCGAGTAAGAGATGCCGTTGGGCTGGCATCTATTCCCGCACTCCGGAAAAATTCTGCGCGGCGGCGCGCATTCGCGCATGCCGAGGGCCGAATGGATCAAGGGCCGAATGGAGAAGAGCCGAAGTTTACGGCCCTTCGTATAAGGCCGCGCTCTTCAAGCCGCGCTCTTCAAGCCGCGCTCTTCAAGCCGCGCTCTTCAAGCTGCGCTCTTCAAGCTGCGCTCTTGGCGCTCCGCTCCGGCACCAGTTCGGCCACCGCTTTCGGCAACGCCTTGAAATGCCCGACGACACGGTCGGGCTTCAGCTCTTCGACCGGGACATTGCTGTAGCCGAAGGGCACGGCGATGACCGGAATGCCGGCGCTGCGCGCCGCATCGATGTCGTTGCGCGAATCGCCGACCATCACGGCGCGGTCCGGGTCGCCCTTCGCGCGCTCGATCGTCAGCGTGATGTGGCGCGGATCGGGTTTCGACCAGGCGAAGGTCTCGCGCCCGCAGATCACCGCGAAGCGGTCGTCGATCCCGAGCTGGCGCAGCAGCTCGACCGCATGCCGCTCGACCTTGTTGGTGCAGACCGCGAGCAGATAGCCACGCTTCTCCAGCGTATCGAGCGCCTCGACGACACCGGGATAGAGATAGGTCTCGTCCGCCAGATGCTCCCCGTAATGCTCGAGGAAATCGCGGAACAGGCTCTCGAGCCGCTCCGGCGTCAGCGGTGCTCCGGCCACCGCGAATCCGCGCTGCAGCAGGGCCTTGGCGCCGGCGCCGATCAGGTCGCGGGCCTCTTCCAGCGGGAGCGGCCCGAGCCCTTCGCGCGCGAGGATGACGTTGAGCGTGCCGACGAGATCGCCTGCGGTTTCGGCGAGCGTGCCGTCCAGGTCGAATACAGCGATGGGCGGCAGAAGGGTCATGAAGTCTCGCGGGCGGGGATCGGCCAAGGTGTTGGCTAACGAGGGGATTGCGTTCGATCAAGACCGCGCGAGCAACAGTCTCCAGACGATTCCAAGTCGGTCCGGCGACTGGTATTGCCGGAGGACGGCCCCTGAAATTTCCTCGACTGTCCGAGATCATGCGCCCGAATTCGTTTCCGGCCCGTTTCACCTTCGCCGCTTTCGCGGTGGTCGGCTTGCCCGTCGCGGCGTCCCTGCCGGCCGCCGCTGCCGGCCCTTATGAATTCGTGCCGGCCCCGGCGAGCGACCTCAACCGGATCTACCGGATCGACAGGGCGACGGGCGAGGTCACCTCCTGCCAATACGGCCTGCGCGACGACAGCGTCGGCGTCACCCTGTGCTTTGCCGCCGGAGATGGTGCCGGCCCCCAGGCGCCGGGCGAATACGGGCTCATCGCCTCGCGTCATGCGCGCGAATCCGGCATCTACCGTGTCAATTTTCGCACAGGTGAGATGAGCGCCTGCTACGTGCAGATTCGCCAGGAGCTCGTCGTCTGCACCGAGCAGGCGAATCCCCCGCCGGCCGGCACCGCGAATGGCGCGGGCCCCGCTGCCACCGGTCCAGCACCCGGCCGCGCCGGCCCGAGCGCGACGCCGCCGCAGGGGCGGCCGTAATCATCGCCGCGCGGACGGCTCGCCGGTTGGACAACCGATTGCGCGCGGCGCTTTTGCCGCGCGGGCAAGCCGTGCTAGGGGCTCCCCGCCTTCCTCGAGCCGATTGCTGCGCCGCAATGCCACGCTCCTCCAGAACCGCACGGACCGCCGCGTGAGCGGGCCGGATCTGCGCCGCGCCGCCGCCGCCCGCGCGCTCGATCTCGTCGAGAGCGGAATGCGGCTCGGCATCGGCACCGGCTCGACCGCCAATTCCTTCATCGCGCTGCTCGGCGAGCGCGTGCGGGCTGGGCTCGACGTGATCGGCGTGCCGACCTCCGAGGCGACGCGCTCTGCCGCCGAGGCCGCCGGCATCAGACTCACCAGCCTCGAGGAATGCCCGGCGCTCGATCTCACCATCGATGGCGCCGACGAAGTCGACGACCAACTCCGCCTGATCAAAGGCGGCGGCGGCGCGCTGCTGCGTGAAAAGATCGTCGCGCATGCGAGCGCCCGGATGGTGGTGATCGCCGATGCGGCGAAGCATGTGCCGGTGCTCGGCGCCTTTCCGCTGCCGATCGAAGTGAATTTCTTCGGGTTCGGAGCCACCTATCGTGCGGTCAATGCCGCCCTGGCCGTGGCGGGATGTGCCGGCGATCTGACGCTCCGAAAAGCCGGCGACGGCCAGCCCTTCGTGACCGATGGCGGCCACGCCATTCTCGACGCGCATCTGAAGCGCATTCCCGATCCTGAAGGCTTGTCGGCCGCACTCTGGGCCGTGCCCGGCGTCGTCGAGCATGGCCTGTTCATCGGCCTCGCCAATGCCGCCATCCTCGCGCGGGCGGTCGGCGAGGAGGCCGTCGTCACCATCCTCGGCACGCCCTGACCCGGCTGCTCTCTCCCATTTCGACCGACCGTCTCAAGACCCGAGACCGCACCGGAGCCTGTTCGATGTCCCGCCGCCTCCCAATCTCGGCCGGCCTCTTCGCCGCGACATTGCTGTCTGCGCCGCTGGCGGTCCTGCCTGCCTTCGCGCAGGCCCAGAAATCGCCAGCCAAACCGGGCGCGGCGGCGCCAGCCCCCGCGCCGGCACCTGCAGCCCCGGCCGCACCCGCCGAGCCGGAGATCTCTCCGAGCCATCTCGCGCTTGCCCGCGAGGTCATGCTGAATTCCGGCATCTCCCGCTCGTTCGACTCGATCATCCCGGCCTTCGCCGAGCAGATCAAACGCAACGCCATCACCCGGCCGGAGCTGACCAAGGATCTCGACGAGGTCCTGAAGAGCCTCGAGCCCGAGGCGGAGATGCAGAAGCAGCGCATGGTCGACATCGCTGCCAAGATCTACGCCAAGCGCCTGAGCGAGGCGGAACTGAAGGACGTCGTTGCCTTCTTCCGCTCGCCCTCGGGCAAGCGCTATGTCGAGACCCAGCCGCAGGTGCTCGATGATCTCGTCGGCGCGATGCAGGATTGGTCCCAGGACGTCTCGGAATACATGATGGTCCGGGTCCGGGTCGAAATGGGCAAGCGCGGCCATCAGCTCCAGTAGGGCCGTGCAGCCGCAAGGATCCGCTTCGGTTTTGCACCGGCTCTACGGCGCCGGTTCCGTCCTGCTGGCGCTGCTGCCGGTGGCGATGGCGCTCGCGAACCGCTCCGCCCCGCTCGTCGTCTCCCTGGCGGCCCTGCTCTTTGCGGCGGGCGCGATGGCGGAAACCGGCCGTGGCGCGGTGTCGGATCTCGTAAAGCCGCTGCGCACGCCGCTCGGCGCGGCGATGTTCGCCGGGCTGCTCTGGTGCCTCGTCTCGATCACCTGGAGTCCGTTTCCCGGCCTGTCGCTGCGGGTTCTCGGCGAATTCGCCACCAGCCTCGTTGCCGCCGCTCTGCTCGCCCGGTTCGCGCCCGGACGAATGCCGGACTGGGCTCTGCCCCTTGCAGCCGGGCTGCTGGCGCTTGCCTGCCTCTATGTGTTCGCGAGCCTGATGCTCGGCATGGCGCCCCAGCATGCTCTCGGCCAGCGCGGCTCCTCCTTCGTCCTGAACCGCCCGGCCTTGACCATCCTGCTGATCGTCGGGCCGCTCGCCGCATTGATCGCCGCGCGCGGGCGCCGGCTCGTGGCTCTGGCGCTTCTCGTTCTGGCGGCCGCCGCGATCCTGCGCTCGGACAGCGAGGCCGCCGCACTCGGGCTCGTGCTGGGGCTGGCGACCTGGGCTCTGGCCCGGTTCGCTCCCAAACGCCTCGTCCTGGCACTTGCCGCACTGGGCCTCGGCCTCGGCCTCGCTTTCGCGCCGGTTGAAGGCGACCTTCTGGCCCGCTTCCTGCCCGCTTCGGTGCATGAGCACCTCTCGCACAGTTCCTCGCAGGCCCGCGTCGCCATCGCCCGCAGCTTCGGCGCGGTGGTTGCGTTGGAGCCCCTCGCGGGCACCGGTTTCGGGTCGAGCGGCCGGCTTGCGGAAGCGCCCAGCTTGCAGGTCATCGCGCCCGAGATGCGGCGGATGATCGAGTTCGGACATCCCCACAACGCTTTCCTGCAGGTCTGGACCGAACTCGGCCTCATTGGAGCTCTGCTCGCCGGCCTGGCCTTGTTCCTGATGCTGCGGGCCATCGCACTGCTGCCGCGCGAACATTTCGCCTTGAGCCTCGCGCTGGTCGCGGCGGCGGCCTCGGTCGCCTTCGTCGGCCACGGCGCCTGGCAGGGATGGTGGACGGCCGCGCTTGGAGCGGCCATTACATGGCTACGTGCCGGATGGGTGAAGCCATCCATCGGCTGGCGGGAAACGGAGAGCGGCGGGGCGGCATGAGCGAGGCTTTCGACGTCGATCTCTTCGTCATCGGCGGCGGCTCCGGCGGCGTGCGCGCGGGGCGGATCGCGGCCGGCTACGGCGCCAAGGTCATGCTCGCCGAGGAATACCGCGTCGGCGGCACCTGCGTGATCCGCGGCTGCGTGCCGAAGAAGCTGATGGTCTATGCCTCCCGTTTCAAAGACGAATTCGCGGACGCCGCCGGCTTCGGCTGGAGCCTCGACGCGCCGCGTTTCGACTGGTCGGTGCTCAAGACCCGCCGCGATGCCGAGGTCACGCGGCTCGAGGGTATCTATGCCCGCAATCTCGAAGCCTCCGGCGTCGAATTCTTGGGTGAACGCGCCACGATCGAGGGTCCGCATGCCGTCCGGCTGCAAACCAGCGGCAGGCTGGTGCGCGCCCGTTACATCCTGATCGCGACTGGTGCCGTGCCGGCGAACGAGCCGCGTATTCCCGGCGCTGAACTCGCCATCGATTCGAACGGCGTGTTCGAGCTTGAGCGCCAGCCGGAGCGCATCCTCGTCGTCGGCGGCGGCTACATCGCCGTCGAATTCGCTGGTGTCTTCGCCGGGCTCGGCAGCCGCACGACCCTGCTCCACCGGGGCGACAAGCTGCTGCGCGGTTTCGACGAGGAGATCCGCGATGCGCTGGGAGCGGCCTATGCCGAGCGCATGGAATTGCGGCTCGGCCGGATGGTCGAGCGCCTGGAGCGCGACGGGCAGGCGATCCGCGCCGTCCTGAGCGACGGGCAGAGCCTTACCGTCGATTGCGTCCTCGCCGCGACCGGGCGCCGGCCGAACGTCGCGGGGCTGGGCCTTGATGCCGCTGGGATCGCGCTGGGCAAGCGCGGCGAAATCCCTGTCGATGAGACCTCGCAGACCGTGGTGCCCTCGATCTATGCTGTCGGAGACGTCACCAACCGCGCAGCGCTCACCCCGATCGCCATCCGCGAGGGTCACGCCTTCGCCGATACCGTATTCGGCGGCCGGCCCTGGTGCGTCGATCACAGGCTGATCCCGACCGCGGTGTTCTCGACGCCCGAGATCGGCGTGATCGGCCACAACGAGGACGTCGCCCGGCGTCAGTTCGGCGAGATCGACGTCTACCGCTCGAGCTTCCGCCCGATGAAGGCGACCCTGTCCGGCAGTGACGAGCGCGTTCTGATGAAGGTCATCGTCGACCGGGCGAGCGACCGGGTCGTCGGCGTCCACATCCTCGGCCACGATGCCGGCGAGATCATCCAGGCGGTCGGCATTGCGGTGACGATGGGCGCCACAAAGGCCGATTTCGACCGCACCATCGCCGTCCACCCGACGGCGGCCGAGGAACTCGTGACGATGCGCAGCCCCGTGGTGATGAAGCACCCGGTCGGCGTGGGCTGAGGCGGCTACCCGAAAGTTCGGCGGTTGCGAGGGTGTTTGCCGCGCCCCTCGCGTCATTCCGGGGCGCCGTAGGTGAACCCGGAATCCATGACTGGGCTCAACGACATGTCTCAGCCGCGCATTACGGGTAGGTTCCGGGTTCCGCTGCGCGGCCCCGGAATGACGGAGCTTCTACGTCTGCCATGACAACGAGACGCGTTGACCCGAGTTCGAAGCCCTGGACCCGAACTCGTCTTGATTGTCGCACTAGCCGATTTCGCATATAGGCACCCCACCGGCCGCGCTTGTCGCTGCGGCTACATCCCAGGAGGCGAGACATGGCACGCTGCCCCTCTCGCCCCGTTCTCTAGACGGGGCAACGACGCTTCCTCCGCTCTCTCGCGGATGACGTCGCGATCGGCCTGACGCGCGCATCCTTAGCAAGGGAGCGCCGGTGCGGCCCCGCATGAATACACCCGCGAAAACGGGTTCTGGGATCTATCTTCCGCCATGGGCACTTCCCCCATCGTCGCGCGCGGTGAGTCCGTGCGCGTCGTGGCCTCCCCGACCACCTGGGTCGAGGGCGAGGCCCTGCGCCAGCTCGACGAGACGGCGCGTCTTCCCGGCATGGTCGAGGCTGTCGGCCTGCCGGATCTGCATCCAGGCAAGAACTCGCCGATCGGCGCGGCCTTCCTGTCCAAGGGACTGATCCGGCCGGCCCTGGTCGGCTCCGATATCGGCTGCGGCATGGCCCTGTGGCAGAGCGATCTGCCCCTGCGCCGGGCCAAGCCGGAAAAACTCGCTCCCCGCCTCGAAGGGCTCGACGAGCCGTGGGATGGCGATACCACCGCCTGGCTCGCGAAACGCGGACTCGCGCCGAGCCCGCATGACGCGGCGCTCGGCACGGTCGGCCATGGCAACCATTTCGCGGAAATCCAGGCCGTCGAGGCGGTGATGGACGAGGCTGCCTTCGCCGCGCTCGGCCTCGATGCGGAACGGGCGCTCCTCCTCATCCATTCCGGCAGCCGCGGATTGGGCGAGGCGATCCTGCGCGAGCATACAGCGCGGTTTCGCGCCGAGCCGTTGGCAGCGGACGGCGACGAGGCAGCCTCCTATCTCGCCGAGCATGACCGTGCCGTGGCCTGGGCGCGGGCGAACCGCGATCTCATCGCCCATCGCGTGCTGGAAGCCGTCGGGGCCGAGGCACATCGGATTCTCGACGTCTGCCACAACAACGTGGTGGCGGCGGAGGTCGATGGCTGCGCCTGCTTCCTGCACCGCAAGGGGGCAGCACCGGCCGACAAGGGCGCGGTGGTGATCCCCGGTTCGCGCGGGGATGTCAGCGTGCTGGTCGCGCCGGTACCGGAGCGGCGCGAGGCTTTGTGGTCGCTCGCCCACGGCGCCGGGCGAAAGCTCGCGCGTCACGAGGCACGGGCCAAGCTGAAGCTGCGCCACCAGCGCCGCGACCTCATGCGCAACCGCTGGGGCGGGGCGATTATCTGCGGCGACGATGCCCTGCTCTACGAGGAGGCGCCCGAGGCCTACAAGCGGGCCGAGAGCGTCGTCGGCGATCTCGTCGCGGCAGGGCTCTGCACGGTGATCGCGGTGCTGCGGCCGATCGTGACCTTCAAATGCTCGACCGACCGGGGAGGGGAGGGCCGCCGCGACAAGGAAGGCCGGATGCGCGAGCGCCGCGCCGAGCGGTCCGCGCGTGAGACGGAGAAGGGCCGATGATCCATCTCCATCTCACCGCCGCGCAAGGCCCGGAGGAATGCCGGCTCGCGGTGGCCGGTCTCGTCCGGGTGCTGATGGACGAGGCGAAGACGGCCGGCCTCGAGGCGACGCTCTTCTCCTCCGAGCCGGCCCGGCGCGGGCTGCTCTCGGCGCTCGTCGCGCTCGACGGGCCGGATGCAGAGGCCTTCGCGCAGGGCTGGATCGGCACGATCCGCTGGACCTGCCCGAGCCCTGTGCGCCCAGGCTACGGGCGCAAGAACTGGTTCGTCGCGGTCTCGCGTCTCGTCCTGCCTCAGGCCGGCGAAACCGGCTTCACCGAGCGCGACCTCGCCTGGGAAACCTTTCGCGCGAGCGGGGCGGGAGGACAGCACGTCAACACCACGGACAGCGCCGTGCGGCTCACCCATCGGCCGAGCGGCATCGTGGTCGAATGCCGCGAGGAGCGCAGCCAGCACCGCAACCGGGCCGGAGCGCTCCTCAAGCTCGCCCTCGCCTTGGAAGCGCGGGAATCCACGAAGGAAGCCCGCGCTGGCAGGGACCTGCGTGAGCGCAACGTCGCGGTGGCCGATCGTGGCGGGGATGCGGTGCGGGCCTATGCCGGGCCGGATTTCCGGCGGGTTGGGTGATGGACAGGCCCAGGATTCCTCGGCTCAATCCAGGAAATAGTATTCTCCTCGGTCATTCCGGGGCGCCGCAGGCGCAGCACGTCAATACCACGGACAGCGCCGTGCGCCTCACCCATCGCCCGAGCGGTATCGTGATCGAATGCCGCGAGGAGCGCAGCCAGCACCGCAATCGGGCCGGCGCGCTCCTCAAGCTCGCCCTCGCCTTGGAAGCGCGGGAATCCGCGAAGGAAGCCCGCGCTGGCAGGGACTTGCGTGAGCGGAACGTCGCGGTGGCCGATCGTGGCGGGGAGGCGGTGCGGGCCTATGCCGGGCCGGATTTCCGGCGGGCGGGGTGATGGACAGGCCCAGGATTCCTCGGCTCAATCCAGGAAATAGAATTCTCCTCGGTCATTCCGGGGCGCCGCAGGCGAACCCGGAACCCAGAAACACAGGTCGTTGGTTTTATTGTTGTGTTGGCGGTTCTAGCTTCCGGGTTCCGCTGCGCGGCCCCGGAATGACGGTGTGGTTGTTGATTTCCAAGGGGACTATCTCAACGGCTGTGCGGCGCCAAACCGAATTTGAAACCCTTGTAACGGAAATGCTGCCCTGGCCGTGACTGCACCGCCCCGCTAAGAGAGCGCGCCCGGCCGCTCGCTGCCGCCGGGCCGGGTCGCGTGTCATGTCCGCCTTCACCTTCATCCATGCCGCCGATCTGCATCTCGGCAGCCCGCTGTCCGGGCTCGCCCTGAAGGATGCCGAGATCGCCAAGCGTCTTGCTGCGGCTGGGCGGCGGGCTTTCGAGGATCTCGTCAGCCAGGCCATCGCGCTGCCGGCCGCCTTCCTGATCGTCGCGGGCGATGTCTATGACGGCGATTGGAGCGACAACACGATCGGACTGTTCTTTGCCCGCCAGGTCGCGCGGCTCGACCGGGCCGGCATTCCGGTGATCCTGGTGCGCGGCAACCACGATGCCGAAAGCGTCATCAGCCGCACCATCACCCTGCCGGACAGCGTGAAAACCTTCGCCACCACCCGCGCCGATACGCTCCGCCTGGAACACCTGCGCGTCGCCCTGCACGGGCGTAGCTTCCCCAACCGCGCCGTGGACGAGAATTACGCGCTGACCTATCCGGCCGCATTGCCGGGCTGGTTCAATATCGGCATCCTGCACACCTCCTGCACCGGCCATCCGGCCCATGCGACCTACGCGCCCTGTTCGATCGCGGATCTGGCGGGGCGCGGCTATGCCTATTGGGCGCTAGGCCACGTCCATGACTATGCAGAGCTGTCGCGCGATCCCTGGATCGTGTTTCCCGGCAACCTGCAGGGCCGCTCGATCCGCGAATGCGGGCCGAAAGGCGCCGTCGCCGTGACCGTCGCGGACGGGCAGGTTCAAAAACTAAGCCGGCTCATCGTCGATCATGCCCGCTTTGCCGAACTCCCCGTCGATCTCACAGGCGCGACCGATGAGCGGGAGGCGCTGGCCCGCGTCGAGGTGGCGTTGCGCCCGCTCCGTGCCGAGGCCGAAGGGCGGCTCCTCGCCTTGCGTGTCCGCCTGCAGGGTACGACGCCGGCCCATGACCGGCTCGCCGCCGACCGCTCTGGTCTCACCGCCGAGATCCAGGCGGCGGCCCAGCGCCTGCACGAGGATATCTGGCTGGAGCGTCTGCGCATCGAGACGCAGCGGCCCGCCGACCTGGCCGGGATCCCGCTCGGCGCGCTCGATACGGCAAGCTTCATCGCCGGGCTCGACCGCGATCCGGAGTTCCGATCGCGCGCCAAGGCGGCGCTTGCCGAGATCCTGGCAAAAATGCCCGGTGACCTGGATGGCGGTCTCGCCGAGGAATTCGACGCGCTCGCGGCTGAGGCCGAGGCTATCATCGCCGGGCGTCTCGCCTGAGCCATGCGCCTCCTCGCTTTGCATCTCGAACGCTACGGCGCCTTCACCGGGCGCAGCCTCGCCTTCCGGCCGGATGCGCGGCTGCATGTCGTGCTCGGGCTCAACGAGGCCGGCAAGAGCACGGCGCTCGCGGCCGTGGCGGATCTGCTGTTCGGCTTCGAGAAATCGACGCCCTATGCCTTCCTGCACGAGATGCCGGATCTGCGCATCGGCGCCGAAATCGTTTCGCGCGAGGGACGGCAACTCGCTTTCCGCCGCCGCAAGGGCAACCGCAATACGCTGATCGATTCCGGCGAGGCGCCGCTGCCGGACGACGCGCTCGCGCCCTTCCTGCACGGGCTGACCCGCCCGGTCTTCGCCCGCGCCTTCGGGCTCGATGCGCGTGTCCTTCGCGAGGGCGGCAACGAAATGCTCGATGCCGAGGGCGAGGTCGGCGCCAGCCTGTTCGCGGCCGCCTCGGGCCTACGCGGCTACCGCCAGCTTCAGGGGCGGCTCGACGAGGAGGCTGCCGAAATTTTCGCCCCGCGCGCGGCGAAACACCGGCGCTTCTACCAGGCGCTGGAGCGCTTCGAGGCGGCCCGCAAGGACATCCGTGAAAAGGCTTTGCGCGCCGGCGAATGGCGCGAGCTCAACGACGAGATCGCGGCGGCGGGCAGCCGGTTGGAGGCGATCCGCACTGACCGCGCCCGCATCGCCGCCGAGCGATCTCGTCTGGAGCGCCTCAAGCGCGTGCTGCCCCTGATCGCCGCGATCGACGAGGCGGACGCACAATTGCCGACGGACGATGGCATGCCGGACCTGTCCGATACGGCGGTCGATCGCCTCGGCGTCGTGCTCGCGCAGGAACGGCAGGCAGCTGAAGCACAGGCCAAGGCGGAGGCTGCGCTGGCGGACGCGGAGCGTGCGCTCGCGGCGGTGCCGGTCGATTCCGGTCTCGTTGCCCGCGCGGAGGAGATTTTTGAGGCATTCCGTGGCATCGACCGTTTCGACAAGGACGGGATTGACCTGCCGCGCATCGAGAAGGAGGCAGAAGGGTTCGGCGCCACGCTCGAAGCGCTCACCGTCCGGGTCGGTCTCGGCTCGATCGAGGAGTTGCAGCGGCGCCAGCCCTCCGATGCGATGCGCGCCCGCATCGACGGCCTGATCCGCGAGGGCAGGGACGTCGCAGCCACGATCGAACGGCTCTCCGCAGATCTAGCCGACCGCAGGGCAGAGCAAGCGCGGCTCAAGGTCGGGGAGGGCAATGCTGGGCTCGTTGATCCCGGACCCCTGCGGGCCGATCTCAAGACCTTCGCAGGTCTGCATGCGCAGGTCGCCAAGCGCGACGCGCTCGATACGACCATCAAGCGCGAGACCGGGCAGATGCGTCTGCAGGCGGCACGGCTCGCGCCACCTGTCGCCGATCTGCCGGGGCTGATCGGCGTCGGCTTGCCCTCGCCGGAGATCATCGCGCGCTTCCGCCAGCATCTCGACGTGCTGGAGCGCGAGCGGGATCGTGCTGCCGACCAGGATGGAGCGTCCGCCAAGGCTCTGTCGGCGACCGAGTCGCAATTGCGAAAACTCGAAGCCGGGCGGCCGATCCCCAGCCGCGCCGAGCTCGATCATCTGCGAGCAGAGCGCGACCAGCTGTTCGAGCCCTTGCGCAAGGCTGCGCTCGGCACGGGCGCCGGGTCGCAGGCCGAGGCTGCCTTGTACGAAGCCGCGCTCGCCCGCGCCGATCAGGCTGCCGACGCGCTCGCCCTGGACGCCGCCCGGGTCGCCGATCAGGCGGCAACGCTCGCGCGGCGCGATGCGCAGGTCGCCGAATGCGAGGCGGCAAAAGCCCGTCTCGCGGAATGTGAAACGCGGCTCACGGGTGCGGGCGATGATTGGCGGCGGGCTTGGGAAACCGCCGGGCTCCCGCCTGGCTCCCCGGCCGAGATGGCGCTCTGGCTCGGCGAGGTCGAAGGGCTGATCGATACCCATCAGGTCCTGCAGGAGCAGGCGATCGAGCGTGATGCGCTCGCGACCCGCATCGATGCCTGCCGGGCGCCGCTCGCCACGCTCGGCCGCCGGTCCGGCCTATCCGATCTCGACGGGCTCGATGCGGGTTTGAGCCTGACACGTCTCGAGGATCACATCGCGAGTCTTGCCGCGCGCTGGGATACTGAGCGTGAGAAGCAGGCCCGCTTCCAAGCCCTGTCCGAAACGCTCGCGCGCATCGCGGCGGCGCTCGAGGCAGCGAAGGTGCGCGAGGCCGCCTGGCGGAGCGAATGGGTTGAGGCGACGCAGACGCTCGCCCTGCGCGAACGCGCCGGCCCGGACGAGGCCGCAGCGGCTCTGGACGCCTGGCGCGCGGTGCCCGTGACCCTGACCGAGCGCGAAAACCGGCTTGCCCGCGTTGCCGGCATGCGCCGCGACATGGAGGACTACGCGGCGAACATCTCGCGGCTCTGCGCAGAGCATGCGCCGGATCTCGCGGTCTTGCCGACGACTACGGCGATGAAAGCTCTCCAAGCGCGCCTGCAAACCGAACTGAACGGCGAGAGCCGGCGTCGCGAACTCTCCCGCCTGCGCGATGCGGCCGTGGACAAGCAAGCCGAGGCCGCGCGCGTGGCGGATGCCGGGCGCGCGGCCTTGTCGGAGAGCCTGACCGGTCTCGACGGCGTGGCGCAGCCGGACGAGGCGGCGGCTTTGCACGAGCGGCTCGTGACTCGCCGCGCGTCGCGTGCCGCATTGGCCGAGCGGCGAGCTGAACTGGCGCGCGCCTCCGATGGAATCGCCGAGGCCGACCTGCGCGTCGATCTCACCGGCCTGTCGGTCGAGGCGATCGATGCGGCTCTCCAGGCGGCAACCGCCGAGGACGAGGATTGCGACCACCGCGGAAAGCTCGCCTTTGCCGACCGCGACCGTTTCACCAATCGTCGCGCGGAACTGGAGGGCGGGGTCGGGGCCGAGACGGCCCACGCCGAGCGCAAGGCGGCCGAGGCCGAATTGCAGGCCGAGGCGAGGCAATGGGCCGTGCTGAAGTTTGCCAACCTGATGCTCGGCACCGCGATCGCCCGCCATCGCGCCGGCCAGCAGGATCCGTTGCTGGAGCGGGCCGGCTTCCTGTTCTCAGGGCTGACCGGGGGCGGCTTTGCCGGGCTCGCCCAGGATTACGGCGAGACGGACGAGCCGCGCATCGTCGGCCGCCGCGCGACAGGGGGCAGTCTCGTTCCGGTCGAGGGATTGAGCGAGGGCACCCGCGACCAGCTCTACCTCGCCCTTCGGCTTGCCTATCTCGAAGACTACGCGTCGCGCTCCGAACCGGCACCCTTCATCGGAGACGATCTCTTTTCCACTTTCGACGATGCCCGCACCGGTCATGGCCTGGAGGCGTTGGCCGCGATCGGCAGCAGCCTGCAGCCGATCCTGTTCACGCATCACCGCCACGTCGCGGAACTGGCGCGGCAGCGGCTTGGGGAACGGGTCGATATCGTAGCGCTGTGAACGAAGCATCGCGTCCAACACCTCTCCCCGCAAGCGGGGAGAAGGGCTGCGTTCGAGCCGTCCAGATACCCAGCAGCCGCGATCAGCGTGCAGGATGAAATCGGCCCGCAGGGTGTCGTTGACCCGGTAGGAGGCGAAGAAGTCGACGAGGGCATAGGCCTTGGTCGCCAGGATCGTCGTATCGGCCGGCAGGTTGAGCCGGCTTTCGACGAAGTTGAGCCGGGTTCCGACCGTGAGGCTTTGATCCTCGAAGAAGCGGAAGGCGATCGTCGAGCTGATCCGATCCGGCGGGATGGTCAGCAGCGTCTGGTGGGTTGCCTTGTCGCGTCCGTTCGTATGCGTGGCGGCCAGCGAGACGAAGCCGGTGCCCCAATCATAGGCCCCCTCCAGTTCGACGCCGGTCAATTCGGCCTGGGCGACATTGAGATACTGGAACGAGCGCACCGGGATCACGCAGGGGAATTGCCCCGGCGGCAAGAACCCGCAGACCGAGGCCGGGATGCCCGGAATGGCGGGAACGTAATAGGTCGGGCCGACCGTCGCGATGTTGATGTAGTTGTCGATCTCGTTCTGGAAGCCGTTGATCTTGGCGCGGAAGGTATCGCCAGGCGTGAAGATGTCGCCGTATTTGAGGTTGACGCCGCCCTCGATGTTATGGGCGACTTCCGGTCGAAGGGTCGGGTTCGGCAGGATGTTGAAGGCCGGGAAGGGGTGGATGCCCTGGACCAGGGTCTCGGTGATCGAAGGGGCCCGGTAGCCTTCGGCATAGGTGCCGTAGAGCTCGATGCCGGGCAGCGGCGTGACGCCGACCGTGATCTTCGGCGAGAGGCGCTCGCCGCTCGAGCGGTTATCGCCGCCGGACAAGTCGTAATGGTCGTAGCGCAGGGCGCCGATCACCCGCAGCCAGGAGGCGTAGCGCACCTCGTCCTGGATGAAGGCGCCGGCCAGGGTGCGCTGGCCCGAAGGTGTGAAGGCCGAGCCGAAGCCGCCGGCATCGTCGAAGGTCTTGACGCGGTCGAACACGGCATCGCCGCCGAAGGTCACGGCATGGCTGAGGTCCCAGGTGTCGAACCGAGCGGTGTTGTGGATGTCGAAGCCCGTGGTCTCGATGTCGTAGGAGATCCGGTCGCCGTTCTTCACGCCGAGATAGCCGTAGACGTTGCTCGGGCTGTCCTCGAGGAAGGTCAGGGTGTTGTGGGTGGAGGTGTAATAGCCCTTCGCGCTGAAATCGATCAGCGGCACGTCGGGCCGGGCGAAGCGATAGCCGAGCGTATAGGTGTCGGCCTTGACCGCATTGCTGAAGCGGGCGCTGTTGTTGTTCGTGCCACTATTGGTGAAGTCGAAATCCTGAAGCAGGGCCGTGCCGCTGATCTCATGGCCCTCTGCGGGGCGGATGTTGAACTTGGCGAGGCCCGAGGTCAGCTCATTGCCGGTATCGCGCACCAGGTTGCCGAGCCCGTCGTGATAGGGGCCGTTATTGCGGTAGACGAACTGGCCGAACACATCCGCGCCCTCGCCGATACGCGCGCCGAGCGCGGTCGAGTTCAGGAATTTCTGGCCATTCGAGCCGAAGCCGAATTTCTGCACTCCGCCCGCCGTCTCGTCGGGCGCAAGGATGTCGTCGATCGAGCGGGTGCGGAAGGCGACGACGCCGCCGATCGCGCCAGAACCGTAGATGGTCGAGGCAGGGCCGCGGGTGATGTCGATGCCGCCGACGAGTTCGGGATCGAGATAGAACACGCCGTTGGCGCTGTGGCCCGAGGTCTGGAAGTTCTGCCGCGCGCCATCGACCAGCACGTTGACGCGCCCGAAATCCTGCAGGCCGCGGATGTTGATCGCCTGGGCCGGATCGTTCTGGTTCTCCTGCGTGGTCACGCCGGGCACGTCACGCAGAACGTCCGAGATGCGGCTCGGCTGGACGCGGTCGATCTGCTCGCGGGTGACGACGCTGGTGCCGGAGAGCGAGTCGATCGCTTTTTCTTCCGTCTTGGTGGCAGTGACCGAGATGGTGTCGAGACTGACCGCGCTCGATGCGCGTGAGGCGACCTGGGGCGCCGGCCCGGACGGCGCCTGCTCGGGCGTTTGTGCCTGTGCTCCGGCGATCGACAGCAGCGAGAATCCAGCCGCGATGGCGGGGCGACGAAGGGCGAGGCGGCGGGCAGGCATGGTCGTTTCCGCGAGGCAGGACGCAGCGTTCGAAAGGGACTGGCTGGCTGGCGGAAGGCTGGCTGGCTGAGATCCTGATGCGCTTCGGGGTGTTGCCCGGTCAACGAAACGGAAAGCTAGGCTGTTTGGTATGGTTCCAAGCGCGCTCTGTTACAGATTGGAATGAATTCAATTGTATTCATCGATCCTGTGAAGTGTGGCCGGCTGGCAACGTTTTGCGCGGCAGGATGAAGGGCTGCCCGGCAGCGGGCACCTGGCCGACCGGCCAGCCTACCCGAAAAATCTCGCCGATCAGGTCATCGCGAAGGATATCGACCGGACTTCCCATTGCTGCAAGACGGCCTTCTCCGAGCACGAGCAGCGTATCGGCATAGGCCGCGGCGAGATTGAGATCGTGCAGGATCGCCACGACGCCAACGCCCTGAAGCCGCAACGCATCAACGGCATCGAGGATCGTGCTCTGGTGGCGCAGGTCGAGGCTCGCGGTCGGCTCGTCGAGAAACAGAACCTGCCGCGCCGACAGGGTGCGCCCGGCGGCGAGCTGGCAGAGCACGCGCGCGAACTGGACGCGAGCCTGCTCGCCGCCCGACAGGTTCTGATAGGCACGGGTTGCGAGGTGCAGAACATCGGCTTGCCGCAACGTATCGGTGAGGATCGCCTCCTTGTCCCGCCGCGAGAGGCCGCGGCCGATCCCGTCGAGACCGATCCGCGCCACCTCGGCGACAGAGAAGGGAAAGGCGAGCCGCACGCTCTGCGGCAGCACCGCGCGCAGGGCCGCGAGCCGCCAGGGCGGAATGGTGGAGATCGGCTCGGCCCCATAGGTCACGCTGCCCCGGCTCGGGCGCAACTCGCCGCAGAGGAGCCGCAGCAAAGTGGATTTGCCGGCGCCGTTCGGCCCAACGATCACCTGAAACGAGCCCGGCGCGACGCTGAGCGAGATGTTTTCGACGAGATTTCGCCCGCCGACCGCGAAGGTCAGGCCGGCGGCGGTGAGAAGCGGAGCGTCAGACATCGAGCGCCCTGGCCCGGCCGAGCAGCAGCCACAGGAAGACGGGAGCGCCGACCAGCGAGGTCACGATCCCGATCGGCAATTCGGCGGGCGCCGTGACGAGGCGCGCCGCCACATCGGCGAGGACGAGCCCCGCCCCGCCCAGCAGGGCGCTGGCCGGCAGCAACCGGCGATGTTCCGGTCCGATCATCAGGCGCAGGATATGCGGCACCACGAGCCCGACGAAGGCGATGATCCCGGAGGCGGCGACGCTCGCTCCGACGGCGATGGCGACGAGGACGATGATCAGGCGCTTGAGACGTTCGACCGGAACGCCGAGATGGAACGCCTCCGCCTCGCCGAGGACCAGAGCGTTGAGGCCACGCCCTAGCAATGGCACCGCGATCAGCATGGGCAGGATCGCCGGCGCGGTCGCCACGATCTTGGTCCAGCTTGCCCCGCCGAGACTGCCGAGCGTCCAGAAAGTCAGGTCGCGCAATTGCCGGTCATCGCTCACGAAGACGAGCAGGCCCGTCAAGGCGCCGGACAAGGCGGCGAGCGCGATGCCGGCGAGCAGCATCGTGGCGACCGAGGTGCGGCCGGAGCGCGTCGCGATCAGGTAGAGCAGAACCATCGCGGCCAGGCTGCCGAGAAAGGCGCCCATCGGCATGATGGCATAGGGCAGCGGCCCCGGCAGGCCGAGGCGCGCGAGCAGAAAATCGCCGAGCACGATGACGGTCGCTGTGGCCAGCGCCCCCCCGGCCGAGACTCCGACGAGGGTCGGATCTGCCAGTGGATTGCGGAACAGGCCCTGAATCAGCGCGCCGGAGACCGCAAGCCCCGCCCCGACCAGCAGGCCGAGCAGGGTGCGCGGCAGGCGGATGTTGAAGATGACGAGGCTGTCGCGCGCAAGCGTCGGATCCTGCACGCTCCCGGACAGTATCTCGATGATGCGGGCAGGCGGAATGCGGACCGCGCCCATGCCGATCGAGAGCAGGATCGCGGCAGCAAGGAGAGCGACGAGGCCTGCGAAGAGAAGTAAGTCGCGGCTGAGCGCTGCAACGGGCCGGTCTCGCGAAAAGGCCTCACTCAAGGGGGAGATCGGGATAGATCGCCCGCATCACGTCGTGGGCCGCCTCCGGCGTGCGCGGGCCGAAGCCGAGCAGGTACAGGCCGTCCATCGAGACGAGCGATCCCCTGTCGGCCGCCGGCGTCCGGCTGAGCGCCGTGCCGGGCGCGAACACGCTGGCCTTGTCCGGCGCGTCGGGTCCGTTTCGCATCATCACGATCGTTTGCGGCGCGGCCGCGACGATCGCCTCGTCGGTGATCGGCTTGAACCCTTCGATCTCGGCCGCTGCGTTTTCCGCGCCAGCCAGGGCCAGGATGCCATCTGCCGTGCTGTTCTTGCCGCCGACCATGACGCGGCCATTGGCGAGCGAGAGGATCAGCAGGGCCTTGGCGGGCTTCGCGATGCGGGCGCGGTCCTTGGTCAATCCCGAGAACTTCTCGCCGACCTTTCGAGCGAGGGTCGCGGCCTGGGTCTCGAGCCCGGCGAGCTGGCCAATCGTCGTGATCTTGTCGAGTACGCCCTCCGGGGTCGGCGGCTCCTTGATCATCGAGATGGAGACGCCCGCCTCGCGCAGCAGCGTCAGCACGTCCGGTGGCCCCGCGCCCTCGGCTGCGATGACGAGATCGGGCCTCAGCGAGAGCAGCCCTTCGGCCGAGAGCATGCGCAGATAGCCGACATTCGGTTTTTCGCGCAGGGCTTCGGGCGGGTAGAGGCTGGTCGTATCGACTCCCACGATCCTATCGGCCGCGCCGAGCCGGTAGAGCGTCTCGGTCACGGCCCCGCCGAGAGAGGCGATGCGCGCAGGCGTAGCGGCCCGCGCGGTTCCAGGCAGGACAGCCAGCCCGACGAGGCCGGTCAGCACGAGGCGGCGGGAGAGGGCAGGATCGCGGGTCATTTCGTGAGGATCAGCTTGTCGTTTGCGGTGATCCGAAGCCGGTAGCGCTCGCCGGCATGCAGGATGACGATCTCGCGGCCCCCGGCCATCAGCGTCGTCGAATCGATTGCGATTGCCGGATCGGCGTTGCTGCGGCCGGAGCCAGCCGGCGGGGGCTCGCCTGAGCTTCCGCTTTCGGGATCGATCTTCTGCATGCCGCCGGGTTCATCGGAATTGCACTTTGGAATGTTTCAATTCTAAAGTAGCAATACTTCGCTCGTCTCTCCTACGAGCGGTTTCGACGGTGTGCAAGATCAGGAGAATTCACGCAGGTCTGCCATACGCACGAGCATGGCCTTGCGTGGGTCGAAAGGCAGGCCCGTTCGGACGAAGCATTCAGGCATGTCATCCGATGACGTCGCCATCGGGCGTGCAATAGACCCGGATCCTGGCGGGAACTTGCCGCCCTAGCGTTTCGATGGCTTGCGCGGCGCCCGCGCCAGCCTCTACCCCACCTCCTCCAGCTGCACCTGCCGATAGGTGCGCCCGTGGTGGCAGTAATTCTCGATCGTCCGGCTCATCATCTGGCGTTTCTTGGCATCGAGCGGGGCGAGGATGCGGGCCGGGCGGCCGCCCCAGAGATGGCCGCTCTCCAGAAGCTGCCCCGGATCGGTGGTAGCGCCGCCCGCGAGCAGCACATCATCGGCGACGACCGTGCCGGGCGCCAGCACGCAGCCGATTCCGATCAGGCTGCGCGCGCCGATCCGGCAATCGGCCATGCGCACGTTGTGGCCGATCGTGGTGTCGCGCCCGATCACCACGCCCTCGCCGCGCGTGCGGATCACGGTGTTGTCCTGGATGTTGGTATCGGCCCCGACCACGATCGGCCCGACCTCGGCAAGCAGCGCGCAGGAAAACAGGATGGTCGAGCCGCTTCCGAGCGCGACGCGCCCGCTGAGCCGGGCGGTGCGCGCGACGAACACGGTCTCCTCGACCTCCGGCGGATCCGAATCGTTGTTCGTGCCGGTCGAGGCTGCCGCTTCGCGCAGGCGCTCGGCCCGCTCGGCGATTTCTTCGCGCGTGACCGGGCGGAGCTGCTTCGCCGGGCTGCCGCCATAGGCAAAGCCCGCCGCGAGTTCGGAGCGCGGAAACACCGTCGCCCCCGCCTCGATCAGCACACCGTCCTGGACCGTCGATCCGTCGAGCACGATGGCATCGTCCTCGATCACCACGTCCGAGCCGACATTGCAGGCATGGACCACGGCGTTGCGGCCGACCGTGACCCGGTCGCCGACATTGGTCGCATAGGTTTTCGTCGCGATATGCACGGTCGAGCGGGTGCCGAGCCAGAATCGATCGCCGATCGTGATGATCTGTCCATCGCCGCGGATCACGGTATCGTCGCCGAGCCAGGCCTGGGCGCCGATCGTGACCGTGCCGATCACCGTGCTGCCATGCCCGCACCAGACGGGCCTCGTGGCAAAGGCCGGCAGCACGCCCTCGTAGGGCAGGATCAGATCGGGCGTCACGATGGCTTCCTTTGCATCGACCGGGCCAGGCTCTCGCGCGATACGCTCGATGGCGCCGGCCGGCTCCCGGCGGCATAATCTCCGCGATTATAGCCGCATGCGGCCGAGCGGTAACCCGCCCTGAAGTCGGACGAGGTGACGAACTCGGCTTGGCGCGTTTCAATGATAGGGTGGATTTCAACACAACGTCATTCCGGGGCCGCGCAGCGGAACCCGGAACCTACCCGTGATGCGCGGTTGGCACATGGCATTGAGCGCAGTCATGGGTTCCGGGTTCGCCTGCGGCGCCCCGGAATGACGCCTGGGCTGCTGTGGGGGAGATGCTCAATTCTCGCATCGAGCATCGCCAATGCGAGTTCGGAGCTTGAAGTCGGACGAGGCACGCTTTGGACACGCCGAATGCAGAGATGATCCGGGTCAGCATCCAGGCGGAGCCATTCGAGGCGGCTACCGAGATCGGGCGGATCGAGACCGCGCTTGCCGGGCGGGCCGGCGCGGTGGTCAGTTTCAGCGGCCTCTGCCGCGACGAATCCGGCCGGCTCGCCGCGCTCGAAATCGAGCATTATCCCGGCATGGCGGATGACGAGATTCTGCGTGTCCTGGCGGAGGCGGAGGAACGCTGGCCGCTCCAGGCGGCTTGCGTGATCCACCGCCACGGCCTGATCCGGCCGGGCGAGGGCATCGTGCTGGTGGTGACGGCCTCCGCGCACCGCAAGGCGGCCTTCGCGGCGGCGAGCTTTCTGATGGACTACCTCAAGACGCGTGCGCCGTTCTGGAAGCGCGAGCATCTGTCCGACGGCACGATCGGCACCTGGGTCGAGGCGAGCGAGCGTGATGCCGAAGCTGCTGAGGCCTGGGGATGATGGCGGTTACGCCCGTTCGATGCAGATCCAACCGACCGGCCTCGATCGCGCCCTTCGTCCTGCGCGACGTGCTCGGGCCCCTGACGGCGAACAATCCCGGCTTGAGCCTCGATGTCGTCGCGACCGATCTGCTGGTCGATATCGTCTAGGAGGGCTTCGATGCCGGCATCCGCTTCGGCGAGGTGCTCTCGCAGGACATGATCGCGGTGCGCATCCGCCGCGCCCAACCCTTCGCGGTGGTCGGCTCGCCCGGCTATTTTCGCGATGATCCCTTGCCGGTGAGCCCGCGCGACCTGCAGCAGCATGTCTGCATCCGCTACCGCTTCCCGAGCGGCAAGCTGTTCAACTGGGAGTTTGCGCGGGGCGGGGAGGAGATCGCCGTCGAGGTCGAAGGGCCGCTCACGCTCGATAGCCAGGAACTCGTGGTCGAGGCGGCGCTGCAGGGCTGCGACCTTGCCTATGTCTGGCAGGACCGCATCCGCGAGCCGGTCCGCTCCCGCGCCTTGGTCCGCTGCCTGGAGGAGGGGAGCCGGCTCGCGGACGATCTGTTTCTCTACTACCCGAGCCGGCGGCACCTCTCGGCGGGCCTGCGAGCCCTGATCGATCTGTTGAAGGTTTGAGAGCCGGCAAGGGCGTCGTCGAGATCGGCCGGAGGCAAATGGGCGTGCGCTATCGCACGCAGATCCGCTGTCCATTCCGGCCACGGGTTTTGTGTGATCCAAATCACGGAAGGGCGATCAAGCCGCGGATATCTCTCCTGCATCGGCCAACGCAGACCGCAGGCCGAACCCGACAGGCGGGGCGCTCGAAAAGGCACCGCCTCCAACCGAAGACAGGAGATCGTGCCATGTTCAAGAAGACCCTCACCACTACGGTTGCCGCCTTCACGCTGGCGAGCGCCACCCTCACCATCCCCTCTTCGGCCCAGGCGGGTGTGCTCGGAAAAGTCGTCGCCGGTGTCGCCGGTGTAGTGATCGGCGCCGCCGCGGTCGGTGCCGCTGCCCGCGCCGCGTCGGACGATGATGCAGGCTACCGCCCCGCCTACCGCGCCGTCCGCGGCGGCTACGACAATGGCTGCGGCTTCCGTCTCCGCCCGGTCTTCGACGAATACGGCAACCGCGCCGGCATGCAGCGCGTCCCGACCTGCTAAAGTTTTCTAGGTTGCCGAAGCGGAAGCTTCGAGCGCCCCGCCGCTTCGGCACAGAGCCCCGTCTCTCGGGAAGAGAGGCGGGGTTTTTTCGTCGCCATACCGCGAGGGATGTCTGCCAACCTCACTTCGCCATCCCGGCGGCTTTCTGTTTGCGCAAGTGTTGGCAAAGTGTGAAGTGATCAGAAATTTATAATCCGGCTCATCGCGGAGAATAAATTTCCTGAGCAATGAATTTCGTGAAAAGATATCATCTCCAATCGCACGATTGTTTGGATTTAGTGTTCATTGACGTTACCGGCAAAAGCAAACATGCTCTCGTTCACGCAGCCCGGCACGGAAACATTGTGATTGTTCTCCGGGCAGTGCGCCTGGTTGCGCCCAACTCCATGGATCGATGCCCCTGACCGAGCCTCAGATCGCCCTTGACGGCGTCGCCTTCCGCTACAGCGCAGGCACCGTGCTCGGCAGCATCGAACTGCGCGTCGCGCGCGGCGAACGGCTCGGGATTCTCGGGGCCTCCGGCGTCGGCAAATCGACCCTGCTGCAGATTCTTGCGGGGCTAGTTGCCCCTTCAGACGGCATCGTGCGGATCGGCGGGCAGACGGTTCGCGGCCCGGTGCCCAACTGCACCGTGATGTTCCAACGGCCGGCGCTGCTGCCCTGGGCAAGCCTCATCGACAATGTGCTGCTGCCGGCGCGGATCTCCGGCCGACTCAGCCGCGACCGCGACGCGGCCCAGGCCGAGGCGCACCGCATCCTGGCGGAGGTCGGGCTCGGCGATCGGGCATCGGACAGGCCGCACGCGCTATCGGGCGGCCAGCAGCAGCGCGTCGCGCTCGCAAGGGCGCTCGCGAGCGAGCCCCGAATCCTGCTGCTCGACGAGCCGTTCTCGGCGCTCGATCCGGAAATGCGCGGAAGCCTGCGCGCCGACGTGCTGCGTCTTGCCCGCGAGCGCGGTCTTACACTGGTCATCGTCACGCACGACCTCGCCGATGTCGCCGCGCTCGCCGAGCGCGCGGTCGTCCTCGGCGGCAAGCCGGCGCGAGTGGTCGCGGATTTCGCCCTCGGTGCCGATGCGGAAGCTGAGTTGCGCACGCGCGTCGGCAGCCTCGACCGAACGACGACGGACCGCGCCGCGGCCTGACCCGCAGGACCACGATTCGATGACCGCCCCCGACGATCTCTCCGCTCTGTGGACGTCCGAATGGACCCGCACCGACTGGACGCGCCGCGATACGCTCGATGCGCTCGCGCGCGGCGGCCTCGCGTCTCTGCTCGGCGGGGGCGCCTTGGGCCTCACGGCAAACGCGGTTCATGCCGCGGACGATGACACGGTGCGCATCGGCTACCTGCCGATCACCGACGCGACAGCCCTGCTGGTCGCCCATGCCAAGGGGTTCTTCGAGGAGGCCGGGCTCAAGGTCGCCGAGCCGACGCCCGTGCGTTCCTGGTCGGCCCTGGTCGAGGGGTTCGCCGCCGGTAAGTTCAACCTCGCCCACCTGTTGAAGCCGATCCCGGTCTGGATGCGCTACAACAACAAGTTCCCGGTCAAGGTGTTGGCCTGGGCGCATACCAACGGCTCGGGCATCGTGGTCGGCGGCAAGAGCGGCATTGTCGATTTCAAGGATCTGGCCGGAAAGCGCGTCGCGGTGCCCTATTGGTACTCGATGCACAATGTCGTGCTGCAATTCGCCTTGCGCGAATCCGGCGTGACGCCTGTGATCCGGGGCGATGCCGGCGCAGGCGAATGCGCTTTGCAAATCCTGCCGCCGCCCGAAATGCCGGCGGCGCTCGCGGCCGGCAAGATCGACGGCTACATTGTCGCCGAGCCCTTCAACGCGCTCGGCGAACTCAAAGCCGGCGCGCGGATGCTGCGCTTCACCGGCGACATCTGGAAGAACCATCCCTGCTGCGTCGTCGTCGCCCATGAGCGCCAGGTCGCGGCCCAGCCCGAATGGGCAGGCAAGGCGATCGACGCCATCGTGCGCGCCCAGGCCTATTGCGTGAAGAACCGCGAGGAGGTCGCCCGCCTCATCTCGAAGGACGGGCGCGGCTACCTGCCGATGCCGGCCGAGGTGGTGGTGAAGGCGGTGACCGATTACGGCGCGGCCTACGAGGCGAGCGGCGCGATCCGCCACCGCGACTGGGCGGCCCAGCGCATCGACTTCCAGCCCTGGCCCTACCCCTCGGCGACGAAGCTCATCGTCGAGGCCATGGGCAAGACCGTCGTCGAGGGTGACGCCACCTTCCTCAAGGGTCTCGATCCGGATTTCGTCGCCAAGGACCTCGTCGACGATCGCTTCGTCACAGCCTCGCTCAAGCGCTACCCCGAATGGCCGGGAGCATTGGATGCGGCCGCGCTGACCCGCGAGGAGGTCCTGAGCCCGTGAGCGGCAGCTCCGTCCCGTCCGGATTCGTCGTCGATTCCCCGGCCGTTGCGGTCGCGCCGGCCGATTCCGCCCGCGCCCGGAAAAGGCTTGCCGCCTTGCCGGATCGGCTCGCACCGTTCCTTGGGATCGCCGGCCTGTTGGCGCTCTGGTTCGCGGGCGGCCTGATCCTGGAGAGCGTGCCAGCCTATTCGGCCTTTTCGGGCTTCGCGCCCGGCCCGGCGCTTGCCTCCTTCGTCGATCTGATCCGTTCGGGCGAGGCGTGGCGGGCCGCCGCGCCCAGTCTCTCGCGGATCGGCCAGGGTCTCGCCTTCGCCTTCCTGCTCGGCGCGCCGCTCGGGTTGTTGGTCGGCTCCTCGGCCCTTGCCGAGCGCATCCTGCAGCCGCCCTTCCAGCTCCTGCGCATGATCTCGCCGCTCGCCTGGATGCCGATCGCGGTGCTGACCTTTCCGACATGGGACGGCGCCATCGTCTTCCTGATCGCCGCAGCCGCGATCTGGCCGATCCTGTTCGCGACCGCTGCCGGCGTGAAACGGGTCGATCCGGTCTGGCTGACGCTGGCGCGCAATCTCGGCGCCGGGCGGCTTTCGGCCTTGCGCAGCGTCGTGGTGCCTGCCGTGCTCCAGGATATCCTGGCGGGCCTGCGGCTCGCGCTGGGCGTCGCCTGGATCGTGCTGGTGCCGGCCGAATATCTCGGCGTTACCAGCGGGCTCGGCTACGCGATCAACGATGCGCGTGACACGCTCTCCTACGACCGCCTCGCCGCCCTCGTGCTGCTGATCGGTCTGATCGGCTACGCCCTCGATAGCCTGCTCGGCCGCCTCGCGGCGCGGGCCCGCTGGATTCCGGTCACATAAAGCATCGACCCGAAAAGTGGGCACCGGTCTTCGGAAGAAGCCGATGCGACGCAAGGGCTTGAACCAGGAGAAACGCCGATGTCCGCACCAGCCGTAAGGGAAATCGTCCAGACCTTCGAGACGATCGATGCCGGCAAGCTGCAGGCCCTGTCGGAAAAGGGACGAGCCGATCCGACCGTCGTCAAGACGGTGCGGGCCAAAACCATCGCGGAAGGGCGTCGCTTCCGGCACCTGAACTACATCCGCGACCTCGAAGCCCATGTCGTCGACGAACCGCCGGCTCTGCTCGGTGACGATACCGCCCCGAACCCGACCGAGGCGTTGCTCGCCGCGCTCGGCACCTGCGTCGCGGTCGGCCTCCAGGCCAATGCGGTCGCGCGGGGCTGGACGGTGCGGGGCATCGAGATCGAGAGCGAGGGCGATATCAACATCACCTCGGTCTGGGGCACGGGCGATCTCGGCGAGAAGCCGGTCGGGCTGACCGCCGTGCGCCTCAAGGCCCATCTCGACATCGAGGGCGCGAGCCCGGCCGAGCTCGACGAGTTGGTGGCCCATGCCGCGCAATGGTCGCCAGTGCTCAACACCGTGAAGAACCCGGTCGCCGTCAGCATCGCGCGGGCCTGACCCGCGATGGTTGCCACGGCACGGATCGCACCGGAGACGGCGCGCAGTGTCGCTCAGATCGTGCGCGAGGATTTGCGCCCGCTCGCCGACGCGATCGATGCCGGGCTGTATCCGGACCACGTGCTGCGCGCGCTCGGCGCCGCGGGCGCCTATGCCCATCATGTCGATGGGTCGCCGCAGGGGCTCATCGCAGCGATCGAGGCGATGGCGGTAGCCGGCGAGGCCTGCCTGTCGAGCGCCTTCTGCATGTGGTGCCAGGATGCGCTGGTCTGGTACCTCGCGCAGTCCGAGGAAGAGGGTCCACGCCGGCATCTCGCGGAAGTCGCGGCCGGGAGGGAACTCGGCGGAACCGGGCTGTCGAACCCGATGAAGGCGTTTTCCGGCATCGAGCCACTGGCGCTGACAGGTGTTCGGGAGGGCAGCGGCTATCGGGTGCGCGGTCGCCTGCCCTGGGTCTCGAACCTGGCGCCTGGCCACCGCTTCGCCGGCATTTTTTCGCTGCCCGACGGAAGACGGGTGATGGGGGTGTTCGCAGCCGGTGCGGAAGGCGTGGCGATCACCACCAATGCCCGCTTCGTCGCCCTCGAGGGTACCGGCACCTATACGGTGATGATCCGCGACGCCTATCTGACCGATACGGATGTGATCACCCATGACGCGGCCGCCTTCGTGCCACGCATCCGCAACGGCTTCGTCCTGCTTCAGGCCGGCATGGGTCTCGGCCTCGCTCGCGGGGTCGCCGCCCTGATGCGCGCGGATACCCGCGGGCAGGCGCCGGCAAGCAATCTGCCGCTCGGCCCGGTGGCGATCGAGGAACGGGTTGCCGCGCTGACCGAACGCCTGACGCTTGCGGCGCAAAACCATGCGCGGACCGACCGCGCGAGTTTCCTCGAAACGCTGCGTCTGCGTCTCGACGTGTCGTGGCTGGCCCTGGAGGCGGCGCAAGCGGCGATGTTGCAATTCGGCGCGCGCGGCTATCTCGAAGGCTCGGAGGCCTTTCGGCGGCTGCGGGAAGCGCAGTTCGTCGCGATCGTCACGCCCTCGGTCAAGCACATCACCGCGGAGTTGAGCCGGTAATTCCGCAGGGCAGGGCGCCTGCGTGTTCGGTCCGATCTCTCGGAAAAGGGATACCCGTCTCGATCGCGAAGACGAGCCGATGCGTCTTCGGGCCGTCGCATCCGAAGGCGAGGCGCGCCCGGATCATATGCGATGCGCCGACCCGGGACGTCGCGGTTCCTCATGGCCGCTTCTCGACCGTTCCGGGACGTGTGCGGGCTTGCCGGTCTTTGTGTGACACACAGCTGAGCGCGACCTGAACCGCGGGCGACAGGCGCGGCCCTTCTTCAGGAGCGCAGGATCGCCTTCGAACGCCCGCAGACGAACTCCGCCGCGTGGGAATCGACGAGCGCGCGGGCCTGTTCATTGGTTCCCGCAACCACGCCCATGACGCAGGTTGCGCCGTTCGGCATCAGCCGGTGGATGACGAGGCGGCTCTTGCCGAGATTGCCGATGCCCGGGCCGGTCGCGTAGCGGATGATCGCGGCGAGCGGCTTCATGGCGCCCCCGATCACCGGGCCGCGCCATTCGACGGTGCGGCCGGCCTCGTAGAAGGTGTCGAGGAGCGGGATCGTCTCGGATTTCGCCAGTGTAGTGGCCTTGCCGAAATCGACCGAACTGGCATCGGGTTCCGCGGTCCAGACCACGGGGATGCCCGCAAGTCCCTTGCATTGGCGGATTTCGACCACGCCGGGATGGGGCGAGGGCCGCTTGGCGCAGGCCTCGTAATCGTGGCGCGTGTAGCTGCTCTCGCCCGCGAAAGCCGGCATCGCCAGCAGCGCCGCCATCAGCATCACGAGCGTGACGGCACGGACGAGAAGCGTAGCGAGGATCGGGACGGGCTGCATCGAAAGCGCCTCCGCATGGGGGCTCGGCCGTCGTCAGACGGATCGGAATACTCCCGCTATTCGATTCGCTCGGAACGCGGTGTCACCAAACGCACATGCGCGACCCTTGCGGGCCGCTGCATGGCGCCTTCCCCGCCCGGAGGGCGAGACATGGTGTTCCGCCGACGGGAGGCCGCGCGGAACCTGCGGCTCAGAACGGCAGCAGCACGTCGACGAGCTGGGATCCGTAGCGCGGCTGCTGAACGTCGGTGATCTGGCCGCGGCCGCCATAGGCGATACGGGCCTGGGCGATCTTCGAGGAATCGATCGTGTTGTCGGATTCGATGTCTTCCGGCCGCACCACGCCGGCGACGATGAGTTCGCGCACCTCGAAATTGATGCGGATCTCCTGCTTGCCCTCGACCACGAGATTGCCGTTCGGCAGCACCTGCGTGACGATCGCTGCGATGTTCGTCGTCACCGTCTCGGCCCGCTGCACCGAGCCGGCCCCGTCGTTCGACATGTTCGAGGTCGCGGTGAGCAGCTTGTCCGGTGCGATACCCGCAGCGGCGACGGCGGCGCTGCTTTCGAATCCGAACGCGTTCGGCAGGCCCATACCTTCCGAATTGGTGCGCGAGCGCTTTGTCTCGTTGTTGAGGTTCGCCTTGTCGGTGACGTTGACCTTGACGGTCAGCAGGTCGCCGATGCGGGCAGCGCGCTGGTCCTTGAAGAAGGCGCGCGAGCCGGTGCGCCACAGCGAATTCGGCGCGTAGGACACCGCCTGGACGTCGGGCATCGGCAGCCGCACCGGCTTGTAGCCGGGCTGGGAGGTCGGGTCGTCGATCGCCGAGAGCGCCGGCCGCGCACCGATTTGCGAGAGCCGGTCGGCGGAATTGCAGGCGCCGAGGCTGAGGCAGGCCAAGGTGGCCAAGCTGGCGGCGAGGCGGGAGGCGAAGGCGCTCGGAACGCGGGACATCATCGAACTGGCCGGGGCTGGAGGGCGGGGCATGTTCAAGGTGGTCAGTTGAGGCCGGGCTTCGGATCGAGCGCGGCATTGGCCTGGATGATCGGCGCCGGCGTACGGAGCGGGCCGACCGCGACGCGGCCGGGTCCGATCACGAGCGTCTGCAGCACCTTCTTGGAGACGGGGTTGAGCACGGCGATGCTCGCGCCGAGCCGGCCGCTCTCGCTGGCGATGCCGGTCAGCGAGAGCGAGACACCGGGGGTCTCGAAGACGATGGTGACGGATTCGCCGCGCTGGACGAGATCCGGCGGTGCGATGTCTCCAGCCCGCAGGACCGCGCCGGCACTCAGGCCGCGCTGCGCGACCTGGCCGGCCGCATTGGCCGCCGTTCCGAACGCCTCGGTGCCGAGCGAGTCGCGCGGCCGCCGCTCGATCGCGAGATCGGTTGCCGCGAGGCTCTCGCCGCGATTGACCGAGCGCGTCAGCACCGCGACTTCGCGCAGTTCGATCACCTGGCCGGAGACCCGCAGCGAGGCCTGCCGGGCGCCGAGCACGATCAACCCGGCGATGCGGTGCGAGCGCGGATCGTAGCTGACGTCCTGAGCCTCGGCCCGTCCGTCGAGTTCGAGGGGAACAAGCAACTGCGCCTCGCCGTCGAGCCGCACCGACAGGGCCTTGGCATCAAGGCCGTGCGCGGCTTCGAGCGCGCGCTTCAAGGCGGCCTCGATCTCGACCTGGCCGACCCGCCGGGCGGCGCGCTGCACCTGGATCTGGATGCGGCCGCCTGTCTCGACCGGGCCGAGATCGAGCTTGTCGATCGCGTCGGCGATGCGCCGCGTCTGGACCGTGCCGGTCGCGCCGAGCGCCGGAGCCCGGAACAGAGGCCGGCCGGCAAAGGCGGCCGGCGCATTCTCGACGATGTCGCCGAGCGTCAGCACGTCGCTCTTGGCGGTCACGTCGCCGCGCAGGCGCAAGCTGTCTCCGGCCCGCGCCATCGAGGGAACGGTCAGGGCCGAGACGACCGCAACCAGGGCGATCGCGAAGACCAGCCGCACGATCATGCCGGTGGTGAGCAGCGCAACGCGGCGGCGGGGCTGGACGCGAAGGGGCTTCAGGACATGCATGTCGGTCTCCCTTAGCCGCGGAACATCTGCGAGGTGGTCGAGAGCATCTGGTCGGCCGCGGTCACCACCTTCGAGTTCATCTCGTAGGCGCGCTGCGCGGCGATCAGCGACGAGATCTCGGTGACGGCGTTGACGTTCGCCTCTTCGAGGTAGCTCTGCTGGAGATTGCCGAAGCCCTCGGCGCCCGGCAGCCCGGTGATGGGCGGACCCGAGGCGGCCGTTTCCACGAAGAGGTTGTCGCCCACGGAATCGAGGCCGACCTTGTTGACGAAGCGGGCGAGTTGGAACTGCCCGAGCGTCTGCGGTGCGGTCTGGCCCGGAAGCGTCGCCTGAACCGTGCCCGAGGCGCTGATCGTCACCGAGGTCGCGTTGTTCGGTACCGCGATCGACGGATCGAGCAGGTAGCCGTCGCGGGTGACGAGATTGCCCTGAGGGTCGAGATCGAACGAGCCATCGCGGGTATAGGAGTAGGTCCCGTCCGGCATCCTCACGCGAAACAGACCCTCGCCGCGGATCGCGACGTCGTAGTCCTTCTCCGTCATGGTCAGCGTGCCCTGCGACATGACGCGGGCGGTCGACACCGTCTTCACGCCGGAGCCCAGAGCGAGGCCGGCCGGCAGCACGGTATTCTGGTTCGAGGTGGACGAGCCCGAACGGCGCAGGTTCTGGTAGAGCAGATCCTGGAAATGCGCCTGCTGACGCTTGTAGCCGGTGGTGCGCAGGTTCGCGATGTTGTTCGAGATGACCTGGACGTTGAGTTCCTGGGCCGCCATGCCTGTGGCGGCGGCGTAGAGGGCGCGCATCGCTGGAGCTCCTTAACGCGCCGAGGGTCAGGCGACGTCCGCGAGACGGCGGATCGCCGTTCCGCGCAGGTCGTCGAGGCGTGAGATCACGCTGGAGATCATCGTGTAGGAGCGGTTGACGTCCATCAGCCGGGTCATCTCGACGACCGGCCGGACGTTGGAGCGCTCGAGCGCGCCCGTTTCCAGGCGGCCGTCGATACCGGCCGGAAGCGGCTGGGCCTGCGACGAGAACAGGTTCGCGCCCTCGTTGATGAGCGCCTGCGGGTTGGCGAACTTGACCAGCCGGACCTTTCCGCGAATGCCGAGATTGGTCGAGACCGTGCCGTCCGCGCCGATGGAGAGGCCGGTCTCCTGCTGGCTGACGGCGATCGGCCCGCCCTCGCCCTGGACCTGGTAGCCGTCGGAATTGATCAGGTTGCCCTGCGGATCGACCTCGAAGGCGCCGTTGCGTGTGTAGCGCTCGCCGGCCGGGGTGCGCACGACGAAGAAACCCTCGCCCTTCACCGCGACATGGATCGGATTGCCGTCCGGCTCGATCGGCCCCTGCGTCAGGTCGAGCGGGGTGCCGCTGTCGACGACATAGGAGACGCGACGGTCGCTGCGCTGGAAGCTGTCGGCCGAGGCCACCGGCATCAGGTATTCCTGAAAGCGCATGTTGCGGGCCTTGAAGCCGGTGGTCGAGACGTTCGCCATGTTGTTGGCAATCACGTCGAGTTCACGCGCCAAAGCCGCCTGGGCGGATACTCCGACGAAGAGCGCGTTCTGCATGGTCGACCCCGAGCCGCGACGGGCGGCATCCGGTTTCTTCAGCGCACGGCCCGTGCCAGCCGGTGATTTTTCTATTTTCGTTTATTCTGCAGATATTTGAGGCGAGGGATGGTCCCGCTTCGGGCCGATCCCAAACCGTCCTTCGGCAAGTCCGACCCGGCAGAATCTGCCGGGCTTAACAGGGCATTAACCGTCTTTGGGAATAGCTCGGATTCGAGCATCCGCGACAGGCGCGGTTTGCGTTCCGCCATAGACTGCCGGTCCGGAGCGTCGCGCATGGCCAAGAAGCCGAAGAAGACCTCCGAAGGGGCCGAGGGCGCCGAAGGCGAGGCCCCGAAATCCAAGAAGAAGCTGATCATCATCGCAGCCGCGGTGCTGCTCCTCGGCGGGGGCGGCGGCGGCTATTTCTTCATGAAGAAGAAGTCTGCGGCGCATGACGACCATGCCGCGCTCGAGGAGAAGAAGCCCGCAATCTTCCTCGATGTCCGCGACATGACGGTCAATCTCAGTGCGGATCCGGGCCAGCCCAAGGCCGGGTTCCTCAAGCTCAAGGTTGCGCTCGAACTGAAGGACGCCAAGGTCGAAGGCGAGGTCAAGCCGCTTCTGCCGCGCGTCGAGGATGCCTTCCAGACCTATATGCGCGAATTGCGCCCGAGCGACCTTGCCGGCTCTGCGGGGCTCTACCGCTTGCGTGAAGAACTGTTGCGGCGTGTCAACGTCGCGATCCACCCGGCCAAGGCCGAGGCGGTGCTCTTCAAGGACGTCGTGATTCAGTAGGCGCAATCAGAGATGGCCGGACCCGACGAACCCGTCGACGACGATTGGGCCGCCGCCCTAGCCGAACAGGGCGCGGATGGCTTCGGCAATGCGGGCGGCGATGCTTCGCTCGCGGAGGAATGGGGCGCGGCGCTCGCCGAGCAAGGCACCACTGCCAACACCACCGACGTCGCCGCCGAATGGGCGACGATGATCGAAGACGGGGAGACCGAGAATCTCCCCGAACTCGCCGGCAACGACCGCATCCTCAACCAGGAGGAAATTGACGGCGTTCTCGGCTTCTCGTTGCGAGAGCTCTCCGCCTCCGGTGCGGGTGGCGTGCGCGCCATCGTCGATTCGGGCGTCGTTCAGTACGAACGCCTGCCGATGCTGGAGATCCTGTTCGACCGGATGATCCGGTTGCTGTCGACGAGCTTGCGCAACTTCTTCCAGGACAACGTCGAAGTCTCGCTCGACAACATCACCTCGGTCCGGTTCGGCGATTATCTCAACTCGATCCCGCTGCCGACGCTGCTCGGCGTGTTCAGGGCCGATGCCTGGGACAATTCCGGCCTCGTCACGGTCGAGCAGACGCTCGCCTATTCGAGTCTCGATCTCTTGCTCGGCGGAAAGCGCGGCGGCTCCTCGAGCCGGCTCGACGGGCGGCCTTTCACGACGATCGAGATGAATCTCGTGCGCCGGCTGATCGAGATCATCCTCACCGATCTCGAACAATCCTTTCAGCCGCTCTCGCCGGTGCGCTTCGGCATCGACCGCATCGAGACCAATCCGCGTTTCGCGACGATCACCCGGCCCGGCAATGCCGCGATCCTGATCAGCCTCAAGCTCGACATGGACGGGCGCGGCGGCGGCCTGCAGATCCTGTTCCCCTACGCGACGATCGAGCCGATCCGTGACCTGCTGATGCAGAGCTTCATGGGTGAGAAGCTCGGGCGCGACCATGTCTGGGAGAGCCATCTCGCCACCGAGATCTGGCAGGCCGACGTCGCCATGGAGGCGGTGCTCCACGAGATGACGTTGCCGCTGCGGCGCGTGCTCGCGCTGAAGATCGGCGACACCCTGATGTTCGAGCAGAAGCCCACGGATCTCATCACGGTCCGCTGCGGCGACTGGGCGCTGGCGCAGGGGCGGATCGGGCGCAGCGACGACAACATCGCCGTGCAGATCGCGCGGCCCCTGCGCCAGTCCCGCACCACGCTCCAGGCCTACGAGGCCTCGATGAACAACCGCTCCGACGGATAGGCCATGTCGCTTCTCGTCACCCTGCTCGCGGATGCCCTGGTCGCTACCCTGCTCGTTGCGACGATCGTCACCTCGGTGCGGCTGTCACGGCGCATCACCCGGCTCAAGGCGGATGAATCGGCGATGCGCCAGACGATCGGCGATCTCGTCGTGGCGAGCGCGACGGCCGAGCGGGCGATCGCCGGACTGCGCGCCGCGCTCGACGAATGCGATCGCGGCTTGTCCGAGCGCATCGAGGCGGCCGGGCGTTGCGCCATCGAGCTCGCCGAGGGGGTCGAGGCCGGCGAAGCGGTCGTGACGCGGATCGGCCGGATCGTTTCCCAGTCGGCCGCACAGGGCATCGCCAAGGAGCCGCGCCGCGCCGACGCGCCGGCTTCCGCCGAGCCTGCCGCGCCGTTGCCGCGTCCCGCCGCTCCTGTGCCGATCAAGCGGCCCGTCTCGACCAGCGAGCGGCTCGACGCGGCGCTTGCCGCTGCCCAGGCCATCACCGATCGGACCCTCGACAGGGTGCGGGCCAGGGCCGCATGAGCGATGGCGCGCGCCGGCCTGGCCGCCGTCTCGGACGGCTTGCGCGCCTGTCGGAGCGCCCCTTGCGGCTGCGCCTGTTCGATGCCGTGGCGCTCGCCGCGGGCGGCCTGCTGCTGCTCAAGCTGACGGCCCTCCTCGGCGACACGCTCCTCGCCCCGCCGGGCAGGGCGGCCGATTTCGCGCGCGTCATCTCGCATGCCCATACCGGATACGTGCCGCGCGATCCTGCCACGACCGGATCGGTGAGCCACAAGGAGGAGGCACCCGCAGCAAAGCCCGAGAAGGCGGCTGCGCCTCCGGTCTATCAGCCCGCGGTGCCCGAAGCGGTCTCTCCCACCGAGCGCGCGATCCTCGAAAAGCTCGCGACTCGGCGCGATGGCCTCAAGGCGCGCGCCGAGGAGTTGGATTTGCGCGAGCAGATGCTGAACCGCGCCGAGCAGACGCTCGAAACCGGGCTCACGGACCTGCGCGATTCCGAGGACAAGGCCGATCTCGGCGGCGCCAAGCGGATCGAGGCCGAGAAGAATGCGCTCAAGGGCATCGTCACGATGTACGAGACCATGAAGCCGAAGGATGCCGCACGGGTCTTCGACCGGCTCGGGCTCGACGTCCTCGTGCCCATCGTTCTCGCCATGAATCCGCGCAAGATGGCAGAAGTCCTCGCGCTGATGGGCTCGGAACCGGCGGAGAAGCTGACCGTGGCGCTCGCGATCCGCGCCCGCGGCGGAACCGATCCGGCACCTGCCCCGCGCGGCGAAGCCGGCCTTCCGGCCAACGAGCTTCCGGCGCTCGATCCCGGGCCGCCGACGCGCCCGGCCATGCCCTGAGACTTATGCCGCCGGAGGCGGCTCGGACAGGGCCCGGATCACGGATGCCTCGAGCGCGGCAGGCGGCGTTCGGGGAGAGAACCGCGCGATCACGCGGCCGTCGCGGCCGATCAGGAACTTGGTGAAGTTCCACTTGATCGCCTGCGTGCCGAGCAGGCCGGGTTTCGCCTTCTTGAGATGCGTGTAGAGCGGATCGGCCCCCGCCCCGTTCACCTCGATCTTGGCGAGGACCGGAAAGGTCACGTCGTAGGCGAGGTTGCAGAACTGCGCGATCTCCGCGGCATCGCCCGGCTCCTGGGCGCCGAACTGGTTGCAGGGCAGGCCGAGCACCGTGAGCCCCTCGCTCCGGTGGCTGCGCCACAGGCTTTCGAGCCCGGCATATTGCGGGGTGAATCCGCATCGCGAGGCCGTGTTGACGATCAGCAGCACCTCTCCGCGGTAGCGGGAGAGCGGATGGGGCTGCCCGCGGGCATCCATGGGCGCGAAATCGTAGACCGTGCTCATCCCCGGACACTCATGCTGAACGGCTCGCAGCTCACGGCATCGCCGCGCGACGATGCAGACCAGCACGCGACCCGAAAGACATAGGCACGGCAAGCCTGCCAGCTCGGGAAGAATGCGCAAGCATTTCTATAGAATGATTCCAAGCTTTCTGTGTCATTCCGACATAACGATCGATTTTATCGACTCTCCACGATTGCATCGTCTGCCCGGCAACGCTAGGCGGCGCACGACCCCGTGTCGGAAAGCCAGCGATGTTTCAGTTTCGCCCGATATCGTCGCGCCTGTCCGCAGCCGCTCTTCTGACGGCCGCATTCTGGGCAGCCGCGAGCCTTTCGCCGGTCTCGGCGCAGGAGGGCGCCGCGCCTGCGGCCCCAGAGCCGGCGCCCGAGGAAGCCCCCGCCGCCAAGCCGAAGCCGCGCCCGAAGCCGAAGCCCGCACCCCGGCCCAAGCCGCCGGAAGCCGAGGCGAAACCGGCCGAGACCAAGCCCGCCGAAACGAAGCCCGGCGAGGCCGATTCTGCCGACACGAAAGCCGGCAAGGACGGCACCCTGCTCGAACCCGCCGCTGCCGAAGCCTCGGCCCTCTGGCCGAACGGCGCCCGCACGGTCAGCGAGTCGTATGGCGACTGGACCATGAACTGCAACAAGGAAACCGGTCCGGTCGATTGCGTGGTGATCCAGTCCCAGGGCGACCGGCGCACCGGCCGACGCCAGTTCAGCATCGAGTTGCATGTGCCCAAGGACGGCCGGGCCGAGGGCCTGATCCTGATGCCGTTCGGCCTCCAGATCGAGCCCGGTGTCACCTTCAAGCTCGACGACCGGGCGCTCGGCAAAGGTGCGCCCTATTCCTATTGCATCAATGACGGCTGCCTGGTGCCGATCAGCCTACCGACGCTGGCGACCGACACGATGAAGACCGCGCAATCCATGACGGTCTCCGCGATGAAGCCGGAAGCCAAGGAACCCACGGTCATCACCGTGCCGCTCTCCGGCTTCGCCGCGGCCTTCGCGCGGTCCATCGCGCTGAGCAATTGAGGTCGCCGACCGAGGTCGCCGCGCGGCTTTCGCCGGCGCTACGGCCCCGGATCGGAGAGGGGTGGGACGATCAGGCAAGCCGCCCTGGGTTGACCCAGATGCGTTCGCCCGCGACTGAGCGCCGATCGAGAAGCGCCAACGCTTCCGGAGGAAACATGAAACACGCCCTGATCGCCGCCGGCCTACTCGCCGGGCTCATCACGCCGCTTGCCGCCGAGACGGCCGCGCCAGAAGCCGCACCCGGAGCCACGCCGGCGCCCGAGGCGAGGCCAGATCCCGCCGAGCGCCAGCGCAACAGCGCGGCCAAGCTCGCCGGCATGATCCGCTTCGTCGCCGTCGATTGCCCGGATGCGGAGCCCGATTACGAGCGCTTCAAGGCCATCATCTCCAGGATGGGTGTCGACATCAAGGACCTGGAGAATGGCCCGCTGATGGTTCAGTCCCTCGGCTATTCCCAGGCCTATCACAAGGATCAGGCTGCGGGTTGCCAGAAGGCCTTCGAGCTGTTCGGCGAGGGCGGGAAGATGATCCCCGGGCTGATCGCCCGCAAGGATCCCAAGGCAGCGGCACCCGCTTCGAAAGACGCACCCAAGACCGGCGAGACGAAGGCCGAGGCGCCCAAATCGGACGCGGCGAAGTCGGAAGCGCCCAAATCGGAAGCGCCCAAGTCGGAAACGCCCAAGAAAGACGAGACTTCGGGCGAGTCGGGCGCCGCGCCGAAGCCTTAAGAGCGCGTTCACCCCGATCGGCGAAACTGCCCGGCATATGTGGCGTACGGTGGCCTTTGTCGCGGGCCGCCGAGAGTTCGGGCGGACGCGATGGGGTTGCGAGCCGAGACCGCGTTGCGGCTGCGCCGATTCCGTCGGGGCGCGTGCCTGAATGCATTGGCCTGTCTCTGTCTCGCGGCATCAGCCCTGTCGGCCGAGGCGGCGCGCCTCGTCTCCGCGGCGGGTAGCCAGCCCAATGGCTATGGCCGCATCGTCCTCACCTTCGACGTGCCGGTCACGGTCAAGGCGCGGGTGTCGGGAACTGTGCTCCTGCTCGCCTTCGGCGACACCGTCGCGCAAGGCCCCGAGCGGATCGCCGCAGGCATGCCGGATTACGTCAGCGTGGCGCGCCGCGATCCTGACGGAAGCGCCCTGCGCCTCGCTTTGCAGCGCAATTACCGCGTCAACGTCCAGGATGCGGGCGAGCAGGTCTTCGTCGACCTCCTGCCGGAGAGCTGGAGCGGCCTGCCGCCGCAGCTTCCGGCGGACGTCGTCGCGGCTCTGGCCAGGCGGGCGCGCGAAGCCGAGGCGCAGCTGCGGGCGCGCAACCCGGCGCCGGTTCCGAAGGTGCTCGCCCTCGATGTCGCGTATGCGCCGCGCCGCGCGAGCCTGAGCCTTCGCTTGCCGCCCGAGGCCAAGCCGGTCTTCGATCGCGTCGACGGAGCGACCCGCCTGACGCTTGCCGGCGCCTGGAAGATCGACGAGCGGGCGGCACGCGGCCGCTTCAAGCCGGAATTCGGCAAGCTGCGCGTTGAGAACGACGCCAATGGCGCGCGGCTTTTCGCAACACCGGCGGCCGGCATCGCTGCCGAGGGCTCGCAGGACGACGAGGTCGCCGCGATCATCTTCACGGCCCCGGAGCCTGCACCGGAAAAGAAGGCGGAGGCGCCCCCCGAGCCGGCCACAAAGCAGGCCGCCGCTGCCGCGCCCGACCCGGCCGCTACTGTGCAGCCCCGTCCCGAGCAGGCCGATGCGAAGCCAGCGCGCGCCGCAGTGGATGCCGAGCCGTCCCGCTTGCAGGACGCGGAGATGCCGGCGCGGCGGGCCGGCAGCGGGCTGGTCTTCCGCTTCGCAAAGCCGACGCCGGCCGCCCTGTTCGAGCGCGGCGGGGTCGCCACCCTGGTCTTCGAGACGCCGGACGAGGTCGCGCTGCCGGCCACTGGCGATGCCGGGCTCACCTCGCTCGGGCCTCCGCGCCGGGTCGGGGGCGTCGTCATACTGCGCTTCTCCGTACCGGCCGGCCATCTCTACGATCTTCTGCCGATCACCGATCCGGCCGGATGGGAGCTCGTCGGCGGCGATGCGATCGCGCCGAGCGAAAGCCTCGTCGCGCAGCGCGTCGCGAACGGCGGCGGCCGCCAGAGCATCGCCGTGAAGCTGCCCCAGCCCGGCAGCGCCACCTGGCTCGATCTCGATGGCGCACGCGTCGCCGTCGTGACGTCCGGCCCAAAGCGCGCCGGAATCGCCAAGCCCCAGCTCTTCGTCGATTTCACGCTGCTGCCGAGCCGGCTCGGCATCGCGGTTCTGGCGCTTGCCGACGATCTCGCAGTCCGCCCCGATCTCGACGGCGTCTCGATCGACCGCGAGGGCGGCGTGGCGGTGTCGGGCGTCTCGCGCCCGGCAGAACCGCCCGTGACGGAGGTCGGCGATCTCGCGATCGATCGTGCGGCCTGGGATGCGGCGCGGCGCGGCGACGTTCGCAGCATGCTCCGCGAGAAATTCGCGGCGGCCGCCGATTCGAACCGCAATGAGCGGAGCGCGGCGAGGCTCGACCTCGCGCGGGCATTGATGGCCAGCGGCCTCGATTCCGAGGCGGAGGGCGTGATCGGCGCCGCCGCAGCGGACGATCCGGTTCTCGAGGGCGAGCCGCAGACGGGCTTGTTGCGCGGCATCCTCGCCGCCCGCCTCGGCCGTGCCGACGAGGCCGAGGCCCTGCTCGCGGCCGAGCGCCTGGTGCGCAATCCCGAAGCACGGCTCTGGCGGGGATATGCGCATGTCCTGGCCGGACGCTGGAGCGCGGCCGATGCCGCGCTCAACGCCGGCAAGGGTGTGATCGACCGCTACCCCGACGATCTCGCCGCCACGATGATCGTCGCGCAGGCCGAAGTTGCGGTCGAACTCGGCGATTGGGACAGCGCCGTGCGCCTGACCCGCTCGCCGCCGGGCGGCGCCAGCAAGCTCCAGCGCGAGACCTTGCGGCTTCTGCGCGCCCGCGTCGACGAGGCCAAGGGCGGCCATGCGGCCGCACTCGAAGCCTATGAGACGCTCGCGGAGGAAGGCGAACGCCCGGTCGCCGCCGCAGCGAGCCTGCGGGCGACATTGCTCTCCCTGGCAGACCGCAAGATCGCGAATGCGCAGGCGATCGAGCGGCTGGAGACCCTGGCCCTGACCTGGCATGGCGGCGCGACCGAGGGCGAGACGCTCGCGACGCTAGGGCGGCTCTACGCGGATGCCGGCCGCTGGCGGCAGGTCTTCACGATCGCGCGCCGCGCCAATGTCGTGGCCCCGAACGCGACCTTGACGCGGGCGCTCTACGAATCCGCGCAAGGCCTGTTCGAGGACCTGTTCCTCGGGGAGCGGGCCAGCGCGCTCGGCGGCATCGAGGCGTTGGCGCTCTATTTCGATTTCAAGGATTTCGCTCCGGCCGGGCGCCGCGCCGACGAGATCGTGCGCCGGCTCGCCGACCGTCTTGTCGAACTCGACCTGCTCGATTCCGCCGAGGAATTGCTGCAGCACCAGATCGAGCACCGCCTCACCGGCACGGCCCGCTCGGCCGTGGCGGCGCGGCTCGCCACCATCCAGCTGATGGAGGGCAAGCCGCTCGAAGCGCTGAAGGCGCTCGACGCGACGCATCTGCCGGACCTGAGTGAGGATCTGCGCCGGGCCCGCGCCCTGCTGCGCGCCCGCGCGCTTTCGGACCTGACCCGCACCGATCTGGCGCTCGAGACGATCGAGGGCGAGACCGGCGCGGATGCCGAGCGCCTGCGCGCCGACATCCTGTGGGCGGCACGGCGCTGGCGCGAGGCCGGCGAGGCACATGAGGCGATGCTCGGCGAGGTCTGGCGCTCGGGCAAGCCGCTCGACGAGGCGGCACGCGCCGACGTGATCCGAGCGGGAATTGCCTATGGGCTCGCCGGCGAGAGCCTCGGCCTCGAACGGCTCAAGGCGAAATTCGCAGGCGCTATGGCCGCCAGCGCAGACGCGCGCACCTTCGACTTGCTGACCCGGAGCGATGCCGTGCGCAACCCCGCCTTCCGCGAGATCGCCCGCCGCGCCACCACCGCCGAGACCCTGGGCGCCTTCCTCGCGGAATACCGTAAGCGCTATCCCGAGGCTGCCGTGCCCGAGCGCGGCAAGGATGCCAGCACCGCAGCAGCCGAGCCGCAGGGTGCCAAGCCTCCGCCGGGGTGAGTTCTAGGGCACTCGTTCGGCATCGATCTGATGGAATTTGACAACATATTGTCAAATTCCTAAATTCTGTCGATGAACGACGGCACTGGCCTGACCGGCCTGACCGGCCTGATCCTGGAAGTGTTTCGCCTCAACGGCAGCCTGCTCGCGGCAGGCGACGCGCTCGTTGCCGATCTCGGCCTGACCAGCGCGCGCTGGCAGGTGCTCGGGGCGGTGGCGCTTGCCGAGGCGCCCATGCCTGTCGTGGGGGTTGCGCGCGCGATGGGCCTGTCGCGCCAGAACGTGCAGCGCATCGCGGACGACCTCGTCGGCAAGGGGCTGCTGACTTACGCCGCCAACCCGCTTCACCGCCGCGCCAAGCTCGTGCTGCTGACGGGGGAGGGGCACCGCATCTACGAGGCGGCGACGCTCCGGCAGCGCCCCTGGGCCCAGGCCCTGTCACGCGACATCACCGCCGCCGATCTGGCGATGGCCGCTGATCTACTGCGTCAGCTAAGCGAGCGGCTCGATGCCGAGGCGCGAACAGAGCACAACGGGGAGACCATGCCATGCTGATCGGCCAGCTCGCCTTGGTCGCAGCCGGGCTGTTTGCCGGCGCGGCCCTGTACATCACGATCGGCGAGCAGCCGGCGCGGCTCGGGCTCGACGACGAGGCCCTGCTCACCGAGTGGAGACCGGCCTACAAGCGCGGCACCGCGATGCAGGCTCCGCTCGCATTGCTCGGCGGCCTGTTGGGATTCTTGGCCTGGTGGTTACAGGGCGGCGTCGGTTGGCTCCTCGGCGGTCTCCTGATGATCGCCAACCTGCCGGTCACCCTCCTCGTCATCAAGCCCGTGAACGACAGGCTGATGGCGACGAGCCCCTCGGCGGCCGGCCCGGACAGCCGCGCCCTGATCGAACGCTGGGGCCGGCTGCATGGGTTGAGGACGGCGTTGGGGCTCGCCGCAGCCGCTTGTTTCGTCTTCGCCTCGCTTCGTTGAGCGGAGGCCGGATCAGACCTCGCTGGTGCCGCGAAGCTTCGCGTCGAGGCTCCACGGGCCGGGGCCCGCGGCGGCGATGTAGAGGAAGACGAAGCAGTACAGGATCGCCGCATCGCCCCCGTTCAGCACCGGGAAGAAGCTCTTCGGCGCATGGGCGATGAAATAGGCGAAGGCCATCTCGCCCGAGAGCAGGAAGGCCACCGGCCGGCTGAACAGGCCGAGGGCGAGAAACGCGCCGCCCACCATCTCGAGAACGCCCGCGATTCCCGGAAGCGACATCAGCGGCGGATTCATCGGCCCCTCGGGAAAGGCGAGCAGCTTCGAGGTGCCGTGTTCCATGAAGATCAGCGCCGCGACGATACGCAGGATGCTCAGGAGATACGGAGTCCAGGGGCGCAAAAAGGTGAATTCCATCGCGGGGAACGTCCTTAAGGGTCGTGGTGCGGGCGTGTCGCAGCACTATGTCAGCCGCTCGGGGGCGACTCAACCGCGCCGCAGACGACAATCTGCGGCAGCGCAGCATTTCGGCGGAACGACATGGCCTGGCCCGACAGACGCTTCCTCGACCTCGTCGGCATCGAAAAGCCGATCGTGCTCGCGCCGATGATCGGCCCCAAGCCCCAGCTTGCAACCTGCGTCGCTGCGGCCGGCGGGCTCGGCTCGGTTGGCTGCGCCAGCGCGACGCCCGACCAGATCCGCGAGATCGTGGCCGCCTTTCGTGCGCAGACGAGCGGAAAGCTCAACCTCAATTTCTTCTGCCATCTCCCCGCGCCGATCGACGCAGGCCGCGAGGCCGCCTGGAGCGCCCGGCTCGCGCCCTATTACCGCGAATACGGGCTCGATCCGGACGTGGCTCCGCCGGCGGCGAACCGCGAACCCTTCGACGAGACGCAATGCGCCCTGGTCGAGGAATTGCGCCCCGATGTCGTCAGCTTCCATTTCGGCCTGCCTGCGCCGGACCTGCTCGACAGAGTGCGCAGAGCCGGCTGCCGTGTGCTCGCCTCGGCGACCATCGTGGCCGAGGCGCGCTGGCTCGAGGCGCGCGGGGTCGATGCCGTGATCGCGCAAGGGGCGGAGGCCGGCGGCCATCGCGGGATGTTTTTGTCGAACGACGTCGCCGCGCAGCCGGGCCTGTTCGCGCTGCTGCCGCAGGTGGCCGATGCGGTCAGCGTGCCCGTGATCGCCGCGGGCGGCATCGCGGATGGACGGGGAATCGTCGCGGCCCTGGCGCTCGGCGCCTCGGCCGTGCAGATCGGCACCGCCTATCTGCTCTGCCCGGAAGCCGGCATCTCGGCGCCGCATCTTGCCGCCCTGCGCACCGCGCGTGCGGATGAGACCGCCCTCACAAACGTCTTCACCGGCCGCCCCGCACGCGGCCTCCTCAACCGGGTGATGCGAGAGCTCGGCCCGCTCTCCGAGGATGCCCCGGCATTTCCGCGTGCGGCCGTGGCGTTGCAGCCCCTGCGCAAGGCGGCGGAAGCGGCAGGCCAGGGCGATTTCACGCCGCTCTGGGCCGGGCAGGGGGCGGGGCTGGCGCGGGAGATGGGGGCGGTGGGGCTGACGGAAAGGCTTGCGGCGGAGGCCGAAGCAATACTTGGTTCGCTCGGCAAACGACCGATGAAAGCATGACGGTCGATATGCGCCAGGGCATCGCATTCCAGTCAACGGGAGGGTTCGCGCGCGCGGATCGTCATATTCTCGGTGGTCATCCCGGGGCGCCGCAGGCGAACCCGGGACCCATAGCCGCCAGCGCTTCATGTCTCGAACGCAAGGCGTGCCTAGATTCCGGGTTCCGCTTCGCGGCCCCGGAATGACGGCGATTGTGCAACCTTGGGTAGTTTCTTCCGCATTGGCCGAAGTTCGAAACCTGCCCGCATCACCCCCCATAACTCTGCACGAGCGAACCTGCGACCAACGACCAGCCATCGACCAGCACGAAAAAGATCAGCTTGAACGGCAGAGCCACGGTTGCAGGCGGCACCATCATCATGCCGACGGCCATCAGGATCGAGGCGACGACGAGGTCGATGATCAGGAAGGGGATGAACAGCAAAAAGCCGATAGGTCTTTTTCGCGTGTATTTTTCAGCATGAAGCTCTTGAACGGCGCCGAAGCGCGCTCGAAGGCCTGGGTCTGATTGATCTGGCCGGCGATCAGCGGCTCGATTCCGGCGCGATAGGCCTCGCGCGCGGTCGGCGCCATCACAAAGGCGGTCAGGAACAGGGCGAGGCTGACGACCACGGCGTTGGGCGGCGCGGTCTGCGTCCCGAGCGCCGAGCGCAGGATCGAGAGCACCACCACGATCCGCGTGAAGGCTGTCGCCATCACCAGGATCGAGGGCGCGAGCGCCAGGACCGTGATCAGCGCAACCAGTTGCAGGGCCCGTTCGGTCGCGCCGCCCGTGCCGAGATCGACGGTGACGCTCTGGGCGAGCGCGGCCTGCGTACCGAGCGCCGTCAGCGCGAGTGCCGGGGCGAGGGCGGCTAGGCGCGGGAACAGGGTCCGATTCGGCAATGGCATCGCGGCGGCAACCTGCGTCGCGATTCCGGGGCGCACAAGCGCCAGATGGCCACGCTTGCGCGCCAAGAGCCAAGCC
>JBGAFL010000097.1:0-8200 GCA_044227265.1 Methylobacterium sp. | reverse complement strand
TAGCTTGCCGCGCCGTTCCGAAACGATCCGTCGGGTAAGCGGACCCGCACCGCATAGATGCCGTGGGCAAGCCTGCAGGATTCAAGCACGAGATTGGCGGTCGGGAAGCCGAGCGTGCGGCCGCGCTTGTCGCCATGGCGAACCTCGCCGAGCACGAACCAGCGATAGCCGAGCAGGGCGTTGGCTTCGGCTATGTCGCCCTCCGTGAGGGCGGCCCGGATCGCGCTCGACGAGATCGGCGCTTCGCCCTCGGCCGGTGCGACGGCCGGAACGATCTCGCAGGCAAGGCCGGCCTCGGCGCAGAGATCGGCGAGAATTGCGGGCGTGCCCTCGCGCGCGCGTCCGAAATGGAAGTCGTGGCCGATCACGACGCCCTTCAGGCCAAGCTCGCCCTTGAGCAGCCGATGCACGAATTCAGCCGCGCCGGTGCCGGCGAGTTCGGCATCGAAACGGCGGACGATCAGGCCGTCGAGGCCTAGCCGTGCGAACACGATCTCCTTGGCCTCACGTCCACTCAGGCGAAACATCGGCAGATCGGGTGTGAGGAAGGCGCGCGGATGCGGCTCGAAGGTCAGCGCGACAGCCGGGCATCCTGCGGCCGCGGCGCTCTCCCGGGTCTCGGAGATCAGCGCCCTGTGCCCGCGATGCACGCCGTCGAAATTGCCGAGCGCCGCGATGGAGCCGGAGAGCACGGTCGGAACGGGGTCGTCCTCACGGCAGGTCGTGAAGGAGCGCCGGGTTGCTTTGCCTGCGGGCGGCTTGTCCTGCGGGTCTGCGGTGTGCGTCACGCCAGGGCTCGTGCGGTATAGGCGCCTTGCCGAGCGAGAAAACCGGCTCTCATGGCGCGTTCGAGCAAGGTCTCTGTTTCCGCGGCAGAGCAGGCGCGTGCTGCAGGCAGGTCGCGGCGGACCCTGTCGAAAAGCCCGGGTCGGGTCAAGCGCGCCAGGTGGCGATCGCCCAGAGGACGAACTTGCCGGCCTGGCCACAGCAGGGCGAAACCTCAGCTCACTACAAGACGGTTTCGTCGCCCAGTTGCCGATAGGGTGTCACTGAAACCTGCGTTGCGAGATCGTGCATGGCGCGCATGCTGCCGGTTTTCGCAGCGGCGATGAATTGCCTCCATTGGTGCTCGGATTTCCAAAGTGCCACCGTCAGGATCTCGTCTTCGTCATCGATGCCCTGCAGGCAGAAGCTTCCCAATGCACCCTCCGTCGTCTCGTGGATCGTGTTCGTCGTCTCCTTCCAGCGCTCGAGGAAGGCCGCTCGGTTCACAGCGGGAACCTTCCAGCGATAGACGACCCTGATCATCGGTTTCGATCCAGCTGACGCGGCCGCGAATTCATAGCCGGCCCCCGTAGCTCGACGCTACGATAGGACTCGGCTTAAGGTGCACGCCAAGGTTTCGTTGAGGTTGTCGCAAGGTTTCGCCTGCATCGTCTTGACTTGCGAAGATACAACACCGCCGGTCGATCGCCCTCATTCGGCTTGGGCAGCGCAGATTCTCGACAATCGAGGCTTCCCGGGCAGGCTCGATTAACCGCTTCGCAATGATGCCTGCCTAAGCTTTTGGGCATATCGGGCCACGCGGCCCCCGTTCTTCCGGAGCGACGCTTCCCATGGCCCTCGACCTCGGCATGCCGATCCTCGTCGTCGACGATTACCAGACGATGGTCCGCATCATCCGCAACCTGCTCAAGCAGCTCGGCTTCGAGGATGTGGATGACGCTTCCGACGGCACCGCGGCGTTGAGCCGCCTGAAGACCCGCAAGTACGGCCTCGTGATCTCCGACTGGAACATGGAGCCGATGACCGGCTACGAACTCCTGCGCCATGTCCGCGCCGACGAGGGCCTGCGCACCACGCCCTTCATCATGGTCACGGCCGAATCGAAGACCGAGAACGTCATTGCCGCCAAGAAGGCCGGCGTGAACAACTACATCGTCAAGCCGTTCAACGCGGCGACTCTCAAGTCGAAGATCGAGGCCGTCTGCGGCGCCTGAGCCTCCGACCACCCTTGCTCCGAACCGAAGGCGCGAGCGGCTTCATGGCCGCAAGCGCCTTCGTGGTTTTCGCCTCATGCGACGATATGGCCAAGCTGCCTTGATACGGCCAAGCCAAGCCTGAATAAGGCTGCGGTCGCCCCAACGAGGGCGCGCGGGTCACACATCGCAAGGGGCCGACCCATGCAGACCATCGATCTGACGCCGGACCGTTCCGGCGAGATTTTCGCGCGCGTCCACGCTCAGGGGCGCCTCGAACTGTCCATCGCGAATGCGCTCCTGGTCATCGCGGCGGCCCGCGCCGAGCGGCAGGCCCCCCCGGTCCATGCCGCACGCCAGCGCCTTGCAGAGATCTATGGCGCGACCCGCCTGCGCCGCCGCCTCGAACGCGAGGCCGCGCGGTAAGTCCGGGGAGCGATGCCATGATCCGAGCCCGCGCCGCTTCGGCTTCGATCGGATTCGCCTGCCTGCTGATCGGCTTTCTCGTGCCCGCGCTCGAAGCACAAGCCGAGCGGGGCGGCGGCCGGAACGCGGTCTGCGAGGGGACGCTCGATACCGGATCGGGGCTTGCCGGCTCCACCATCGGCGAAAGCTGCAGCCTCGCGGCCGACAGCGACGAGGAACGCCGCGTACAGGAAGTCTGCGGATTGCAATCCACCTGCCGGGTCGAGGCCATCGTCCGTGACACGCGCGATGGATTTGCACGGATCGTCAAGGTGATCGGCGTGCGCCAGATCGCGGCCGCGCCCTCGACGCAGCGTGCCTATCTCAAGGAGGTCGCCGCGCATATCGACGGCATCCTGGCTCCGGCCGAAGCGGGCTGCGGCAACACGCAGGACACGCCGCAGGACCGGGTCTCGGTTCTGCTCGATGGCCGCGCCCCGGCCGCGATCCAGCTCTTTGCGCGCTATTGTGCCGTCACGTCGGGATCGGGAGATCCGCCGAGCGAGAGCGGGTTCCAGGCGACGTTGCGGGCGCAATGCGGGCCTGTCGGCACATCGGACGAAGCCTTGCGCTCGGGCCAGGCCGGCTCCAAGACCGAGATCGTGATCGTGCTGGCCAAGGACAGACCGGTCACGGTCGACGGGGAGAGCCTGACCCGCTGCCCGATCCGCCAAGCCTATACGCCGAGCTGGTGGATCGAGAGCAGCCACGTCTTCCGCGGGCAGTTCCCCAATTAAGCAGCGGGCCGGCAGAACCAGGATCGAACCGCGCTGCGATCATGAGCCGGGCTCTCCGGCCCCGGATTTGCGCCCGATGTCGGTCTTTCGCTATTCGGGGCCGATTATTGGGGCCGATTAAGCCCAAGAGCATCCGATCCGGCTCACGGAGACGCCATGACCTCCGGACACCCCGTCCCCACGGCCGAGACGCACGAAGGCGCCGACGATGCCGTGCTGCCTTTCGCCGTCGAGGCGCTCGACCTACGCGGCCGCGTCGTGCGGCTCGGTCCGGCGATCGACACGATCCTTGCCCGCCACGCCTATCCCGATCCTGTGGCGCGGCTCCTCGGCGAGGCGGCTGCGCTCGCCGCGATGCTCGGTACCGCGCTGAAATCGCAAGGACGTTTCCAGCTCCAGACCAAATCCGACGGTCCGGTCTCGATGATCGTGGTGGATGTCGAGGCGCCCGGCCTCCTGCGCGCCACCGCGCGGTTCGATGCGGAACGCGTCGCCGCACTCGGATCGCGGCCTCGGACGGCCGACTTGATCGGTAACGGCCACCTCGCCATGACCATCGACCAGGGCGCGGCGCAGAGCCGCTACCAGGGCGTCGTCGCGCTGGACGGGCAGAATCTGGAGGAGGCGGCGCATCAGTATTTCCGCCAATCCGAACAGATCCCGACGGAGGTCCGCCTCGCCGTGGCCGAACAGATCGAGGACGGGGCGAGCCATTGGCGGGCCGGCGGCCTGATGGTCCAGTTCCTGCCCGCGGCGCCCGAGCGCATGCGCGGTGCCGACCTGCCGCCGGGCGACGCGCCGGAGGGTCATGAGGAGCAGGACGAGAACACGCCTCTTGAAGATGATGCCTGGGTCGAAGCGCGCTCGCTCGTGGCGACGATCGAGGATCACGAACTCGTCGATCCGGCGGTGTCGAGCGAGCGGCTGCTCTATCGGCTGTTCCATGAGCGCGGCGTGCGCGTCTACCCGGCTCAAACCATCGAGGAACGCTGCCGCTGCTCGCGCGAGCGCGTGCTGGACATGGTCCGCTCGTTCTCAGGCGAGGAACGTCGCGAGATGATCGCCGATGACGGCACGATCGCGGTGACCTGCGAATTCTGTTCGCGCCGCTACGTGTTCGATCCGGCCAAGATCGAGGCCGAGATCGACGAGCCGGAAGCCGGCAGCGCCCAGTAGCGCTTCTCGATTGCGAAGTGCGTCTCGCTCACACCGCTTCGCGGCGCATGGCGTGCCCGGCCAGCGTCTTGCCGAGGCTCCAGACCGAGCCCGGCACGCGGTGGCTCTCGGCGATGACGTCGTCAAAGCCACCCTCGATCCAGTCGCAATCGGCCGAGGTGAGGGTCAACGGCGGTAGAAGCTTGATGACGTGGCTGCCGTGCCCGGCGACCTGCGTGAGGATCTTGTGCTCCTTGAAGAGCGGGATCGAGATCATCTGGCAGAACATGCCGGCGCTCATACCCTCCAGCATCGACCAGGCCGCTTTGAGGGTCAGCGAGCGCGGGGCCCCGAAAGCAACGCCGACCATCAGGCCCTTGCCGCGAACATCGTGCAGGAACTCGTAGCGCTCGGCCATCGCGCCGAGCGAGGCGATCAGGCGGTTGCCCATCCGCTCGGCATTCTCGATCAGCCCCTCGCGCTCGATCGTATCGAGCGTGGCGAGCCCCGCCGCCATGGCGAGGTCGTTCTTGCCGAAGGTCGAGCCATGCACCACGGCGCGGTCCATCCGGTTGAAGGTCTTGTCGAGGATACCGGCTCGCGCAAGCACGGCGCCGACCGGGACGTGGCCGCCCGAGAGCGCCTTGGCCAGCAGCACCATGTCGGGCTCGACGCCCCAATGCTCGCAGGCGAGGAATTTGCCGGTGCGGCCGATTCCGGTCTGGATCTCGTCGGCGACGAACAATGTTCCGTATTTGCGGCAGAGCGCCTGCACGCCGGTGAGATAGCCGGGCGAGGGCATGTTGACGCCCTTGCCCTGGATCGGCTCGACGATGAAGGCGGCGAACTGGCGCTTCGAGAGCGCCTTTTCGAGCGCCGGCAGATCGTTGAACGGCACCTCGGCGCAGCCCGGCAGGAGCGCACCGAATCCATTGCGGAAATTCTTGTCCGCCGTCAGCGAGAGCGCGCCATAGGTCAGGCCGTGGAAGGCGTGGTCGCAATGCAGGATGCCCTCGCGCCCCGTCGCCTGACGCGCGAACTTGATTGCTGCCTCGACGGACTCGGCGCCTGAATTGGCGAAGAATACCTTGTCGAGATACGGCACCCGGGCGATCAGCCGCTCGGCGAGGAGGCCGGCGAGCAGCGAGACATCCATCTGCACGAGATTAGCCATCTCGGCGTCCAGGGTCGAAACCAGCGCCTCGCGCACGGCCGGATGGTTGCGCCCGAGCGCGAACACGCCCCAGCCCGAGAGCAGGTCGAGATAGCGCTCACCATTGCGATCGAAGAGATAGGCGCCCTGGCCGCGCTTGAACCCGACATCGTAGCCGAGTGTCTTCAGCACCTTGACCATCGCGCCGTTGAGATAGCGCGTGTGAAGCGCATAGCGCTCGCTTTGACGGTCCGCGACGAGCGAGGCGATGTCGAGCGGCCGATCGGTCGTCTCCGGCATGTCTTGCAGCAGCGGCAGCATCTGGCTCTCCTTGAAGAGGGCCTTCAAGGGAGCCCGGAACGGCCCAGCTTTGTCAACCGAGGAGCGGCCGCCGATCCGCGACGAGGTGCATTTGGCGCCGAGTGCGGCCTGAAGGCGACGGCGTGGCCTTATGCAACTGGACGAAGTCCGCCTCGGCGTCCGAAAGGCCGCGGCCCGGACCGGCCATGGTGCCGCATGCAGCGGCCGAGGGTTGGCCTCGCCTGGACCTGCGACATGTTAGAACCGTTCGCACCGGCGAGATCGAGGCCCAATCAAACGGCCCCGGTCTTGCTGGAGATTTCGACGCGGGGGCGGCAGACGAGGCGAGAGGCGATGGCGGAGCTTCACCCGGAGATCGCGGCGGTCACCGAGCGCGTTCTCGCGCGTTCGAAGGCGACGCGACGGGCCTATCTCGACCTGATCGAGCGCGAGCGCGAGGCCGGCGTGCATCGACCGATGCTCGCTTGCGGCAATCTCGCCCACGGCTTTGCCGCCTCGGGCGAGGACAAGACAGCGATCGTCGCCGGCAAGGCGATGAATATCGGCATCGTCACTGCTTATAACGACATGCTCTCGGCGCATCAGCCCTATGGGCGCTACCCGGAGCAGATCAAGGTTTTTGCCCGCGAGGTCGGCGCCACGGCCCAGGTCGCGGGCGGCACGCCAGCCATGTGCGATGGCGTCACCCAAGGCCAGCGCGGCATGGAGATGTCGCTGTTCTCACGCGACGTGATCGCGCTCTCGGCCGCTGTGGGCCTCAGCCACGGCATGTTCGAGGGCGCTTTGCTGCTCGGCATCTGCGACAAGATCGTGCCCGGCCTGCTGATCGGGGCGCTCCGCTTCGGCCACCTGCCGATGATCCTGGTGCCGGCGGGGCCGATGCCTTCGGGTCTCGCCAACAAGGAGAAGCAGCGCATCCGCCAGCTCTATGCCGAAGGCAAGGTCGGCCGCGCCGAGCTACTGGAGAGCGAATCCGCCTCCTATCACGGGGCCGGCACCTGCACCTTCTACGGCACGGCCAATTCGAACCAGATGATGATGGACGTGATGGGCCTGCACATGCCCGGCGCCTCCTTCATCAATCCCGGCACGAAGCTGCGCCAGGCGGTGACGCGAGCCGCCGTGCACCGGCTCACCGAGATCGGCTGGAGCGGAAACGATTACCGGCCGCTCGGGCACTGCATCGACGAGAAGGCGATCGTCAACGCGATCGTCGGGCTGCTCGCGACCGGCGGCTCGACCAACCATGCGATCCACATCCCGGCCATCGCGCGTGCGGCGGGCATCATCGTCGATTGGGAGGATGTCGACAGGCTCTCAGGCGCGGTGCCTTTGATCGCACGCGTCTACCCGAACGGGGCCGGTGACGTGAACCATTTCCATGCGGCCGGTGGCATGTCCTACGTCATCGCCAGCCTCGTCGATGCCGGATTGCTGCACGACGACATCCTGACCGTTGCCGGTACGCGCCTGCGCGAGCATGCCCGCGACCCGAAATTCTCGGAAGGGGGCACCCTGGTCTTCGAGGAAGCGCCGCAGGAGAGCCTCGACGACACCATGCTGCGCCCGCCCTCGAGCCCGTTCCAGCCGGATGGCGGCATGCGGCTGGTCAAGGGCAATCTCGGCCGCGCCACCTTCAAGACCAGCGCGGTCGAGCCGCAGAGGCGCACGATCGAGGCGCCGGCCCGCGTCTTCTCCGACCAGGACGATGTGCTCAAGGCCTTCAAGGCCGGCGAGTTGGAGAAGGACGTCGTCGTAGTGGTGCGCTTCCAGGGGCCGCGCGCCAATGGCATGCCCGAGCTGCACAAGCTGACGCCGCCGCTCGGGGTGCTGCAGGATCGCGGCTTCAAGGTCGCGCTGGTCACCGACGGGCGGATGTCGGGCGCCTCCGGCAAGGTGCCAGCCGCGATCCATCTCAGCCCGGAAGGCGTCGGCGGCGGCCCGATCGCCCGCCTGCGCGACGGCGACATCATCCGCCTTAGCGCCGAGGACGGCATCCTCGAAGCGCTGGTCGACGAGGCCGAGTGGCAGGGCCGTGCGGTTGCGGCGCGCCCGCCCGAGGAGATGGGCACCGGCCGCGAACTCTTCGCCTTCATGCGCGCGGGCGCGGATGGCGCAGAGCAGGGGGGCTCCTCGATGCTGGCGGCGGCGGGGTTGTGACACAAGCGCCCTTCCTCCTCTCCCCGCAGGGATCTCGGGCTTGCCCGAGATCCGGAGGACTTGCCGACGTTGGGTATACCCAACGTCGGCTGGGGAGAGCGACTGTCTTTCGGATCAAGCGATTTTTGACTGCCACGGTGTTTTGCTCCGGATCATGGCGTTGAGGATGGTGAGGAGCTTTCGGGCCGTTGCGACGATGGCGACGATCTTTGGCTTTCCGGCCGCGACGA
>JBGAFL010000030.1:0-62277 GCA_044227265.1 Methylobacterium sp. | reverse complement strand
CCGCCGTCGGCTACAACTTCAGACGCCTCCTCGCCTGGCTCAAGTTCTTGTGTGCCCTCATCTGGGCCGCCCTTGCCTCCGCCAGCCAGTCAAACCAGCGCCGTCAGGCCGCTTGAGCCGCGTTCTTCACGGACGACGAAACAATCCGAACGAGCTGTGCTGCGCCCGGAATGCTTCGATCAATCTCATGATGGACGATTGGCGGACTGATCGTCGATCAGGCCTCCGAGGCTTCGTGCAGCCAGCGGGCGACGATTCCTGCCACCAGAGCGCCGAGGATCGGCGCGGCCCAGAACAGCCAGAGCTGCGTGACATACTCGGTGCCTGCGAACAGGGCCGTCGCGGTGCTGCGAGCCGGGTTGAGCGAGGTGTTGGTCACCGGGATCGAGACGAGGTGCATCAATGTGAGCCCGAGACCGATCGGGATGCCGGCGAAGCCGACGGCTGCACCCTTCGAGGTCGTGCCGATGATGATGAACAGGAAGAAGAAGGTCAGCAGGAACTCGGTCAGGAAGCAGGCGACCAGAGTGTATTTGCCGGGGCTGAGAGCCTCATATCCGTTCGAGGCGAAACCGCCGGGCACCCAATCGGGCTTGCCGGAAGCGATAAAGTAGAGAATCGCCGCCGCGGCTATGGCGCCGACAACCTGAGCGATGATGTAGGGGACGACATGCTTGGTCGCGCAGCGGCCGGCCGCGAACAAACCGAGCGTGACGGCCGGATTGAAATGGCCGCCGGAAATATGGCCGACGGCGTAGGCCATCGTCAGGACGGTGAGGCCGAAGGCGAGGCCGACGCCGAGGAACCCGATGCCGAGTTCCGGCCACGCCGCTGAAATCACCGCCGATCCACAACCCGCGAACACCAACCAGAACGTGCCGAATAATTCGGCCGCCGCGCGGCGGGTGATGTCATCTCCCATGTTCATTCCTCCCAGGATTACGGGCGCATCATTCCGCTGCGCGTCCCGTCTCGTCTACGCCGAGGTTGTACCTGTCAAGGTAAATCCGGAGCCCTCTCCATCAAGGTTTCGTGCTTCCCTCGCGCCCTCCGTACGGGGTTGCAATCGGAGCGCCGATCACAATCCCACGGCGCTCAGCAACAGCTCCCGCCGATGCGGGGCGTCGCGATGCTCGATAGGGGGATGCTGAGGGACGCGTCTGTCAGCATGGTGCGGATATGAGCGGGCATGTCGTCCGGCCCCTCGATGCCGTGGACGTAGCCTGCATCGCGCGGCGCCAGGGCCTCGAGCGCGCTCATCAGGTCGGTGCGGACATCCGGATCGGCATTTTCCTGGATCGTCAGCGAGGCCGAGGTGTGCCGGCAGAAGATCGTGACGAGCCCGGTGCGAAGGCTACTCTGATGCACGAAGGCGGCAACGGCCTCCGTCACCTCGGTGAAGCCCTGGCCGGGCGTTGCGACCGTGAACCGGGCGCTGGCCTGACGCTCGACGGCGCCGGTCGAGAACCCCTCGAGCGCGCCGAGTCTGCCTGTCCGCGTCATTTCTCGATCTCCGTAGGGCTAGCCAGCGGATCGGCGCCGAGTAGGGCTGCGCGCTGGCCGCGCTCGAGGATCCGCTCCAGGATGTCGATCCGGTCGGCTTCGCCCGACGGCTTGTCCCAGCGGATGCGGCCGATGCGCGGAAAGCGCATGGCAACGCCCGATTTGTGCCGGCTCGACCGCTGCACACCCTCGAAAGCGATCTCGAGAACGAGACCGGCATCCCGACCATGCGTCACCTCGCGCACGGGGCCGAAGCGCTTGACCGTATTGGTGCGAACATAGCGATCGAGCTGCAGCAACTCCGCATCGGTGAAGCCGTGATAGGCCTTGCCGACCGGAACCAACTCCTCGCCGCCCTTCGGGTCGGTCCGCCAGCAGCCGAACGTGTAGTCCGAGTAGAAGGACGAGCGCTTTCCGTGCCCGCGCTGTGCATACATCATCACGGCATCGACCCTGAAGGGCTCGCGCTTCCACTTCCACCAGGGACCTTTCGGTCGGCCCGGAAGGTAGGGGCTGTCGGCACGCTTGAGCATCACGCCCTCGATAGCCTCGGCATCCTCTCCCGCGCCGACGGAAGCGGGATCGGCGCGTGCCTGAGCGAGATCGTCCCAGTTCGCGAACGGGACGAGCGGCGAGAGGTCGATCCGGGCGTGATCGAGTTTTCGCACCAGAGTTTCCAGGAGAGAGCGTCGTTCGGAGAAGGGCAGGGGGCGCAGGTCCGCGCCGTCTTCTGCGAGCAGGTCGTAGGCGCGCACATGCGCCGGAAATTCCGTGAGCAGTTTCTGCGTCACGGTTTTGCGGTTGAGCCGCTGCTGCAGGACGTTGAAGCTCTGGACGCGGCGCTCGCGCAGGATCAGCAATTCGCCGTCGATGGCCCCCTCGAAGGTGATCGCCTCAGCGAGATCCGGGAAGGCGCCGGTCACGTCTTCCCCGGTCCGCGAATAGATCCGCCCGGTCTGCTTTCCCACGCCGTCACGGCCGCCGACGAGCTGAACCCGGATGCCGTCCCATTTCCATTCGGCCGAGAAGGCTCGGGAATCGAGCTTTTCGAGATCCGTCTCGTCGATCGGGTGCGACAGCATCGGCGGCCGAAATGGGGCCGGATTGCTCGTCTCGGGGCGTTCGGCCCGACCTTCGACCCAGGCGAACAGGCTCGCATAGGGCGGAGAGAGCCCGTGCCAGATTTCCTCGACCGCATCGGGCTCGTGGCCTCCGAGCGCGGCGACGGCGGTTTTCGCGAGGCGCGCCGAGATGCCGATGCGCAGGTTGCCGGTGACGAGTTTCAGAAGAGCCCAGCGGCCGGTCTCGTCGAGACCATCGAGCCAGGCCGCAAGGTGCCTCGGGAGGTCGGCTTTCCGGGTGGTGGCGAGGGTTTCGACGACGTTGGCGAGGGTCGGAGTGGGGGAGGGTGCCTGCGGAGCAGGCGGGAGAGGGGGCGGCTCAGCTCTATCCGAATGAGGCTGCGCTCCCCTCTCCCGACCTTCGCTGACGCGCGGGCCACCCTCTCCCGCAGAGGGGGGAGGGATTTCCGTGTGGGCCTCTGGCTGCGGCCAGATCAGCGCCACGGTCTCGGCTAAGTCGCCGACGTAATTGTAGGAAAGGGCGAACAGTACCGGATCGATCCGCTCCTCGACGAGTGCGCGGATCACGGCCGGTTTGGCTTCTCGAAACGTCAGGCCCCCAGTCATGGCGGCGAGCGCATAGCCCCGCTCCGGGTCGGGCGTGTGCGCGAAATAGTCCTGGAGCAGCCGCAGCTTGGCGTTGCGGCGCGGCTCGTAGGCAAGCCGGTCGAGCAGGATGGAAAAGTCCTTCACGCCGTCGACTCTGCCGTCGCAGGCGGTGCCTCGCCCGGTGCCTCGCCGTCATCGCCATAGCCGAGCATGTGCAGCGGCTTGGCGCGAATGCCTTGGGTTTCGCACCAATGCACCAGGGCATCCTCCTGGCCATGCGTCACCCAGACCTCCTCGGCGCGCGTGTCGCTGATCGTCCGGCAGAGATCCGGCCAATCGGCGTGGTCTGAGATGACGAGCGGCAGTTCGACACCCTTCTGGCGGGCCCGCGCCCGAATTCGCATCCAGCCCGAGGCGAAGGTGGTGACCGGATCGACGAACTTTCGCGACCACAGATCCTGGATAGAGGAGGGCGGGCAGATCACGATCGCGCCGCGCAGCTCTTCGCGCCCGGCCGCGGAGACCTTCGGCGTCTCGCCGAGCGCGATCCCTTCGCCCTTGTAGAGGTCGGTCAGTTTTTCCATCGCGCCATGCAGATGGATCGGACCGTCCCAGCCGGCCTCCCGGAGAAGCGCCATCACCCGTTGCGCCTTGCCGAGCGCATAGGCGCCGACGAGATGGGTGCGCTCGGGAAACAACGCCACGGAATCGAGCAGCTTTCGGATTTCGTCGCTCGCATCGGGATGCCGGAAGACCGGGAGGCCGAACGTCGCCTCGGTGATGAAGACGTCGCAGGGCACGATTTCGAAGCCGGCGCAGGTCGGATCGCGCGCTCGCTTGTAGTCTCCCGAGACCACGACGCGCTGGCCGCCCTTTTCGATCGCGATCTGGGCCGAACCGAGCACGTGGCCGGCCGGGGCGAAGCGCACCGTGACGTCCCCGAATCGCATCGGCTCGCCGAGCGTGGCGGCCTGCTGCGAACCGCAGAATTCCTCGCCATAGCGCGCCGCCATGATGCGCAAGGTCTCCCGCGTCGCGAGGACCGCGTCATGGCCGGGCCGGGCATGGTCGGCATGGCCGTGGGTGACGAGCGCACGCGCGACAGGGCGCATCGGGTCGATGTGAAAGTCACCGAGCGGACAGAACAAGCCTGCCGGCGTCAGCGCGAGGAGATCGGAGGCGCGAAAGCCCATCTTTGCCGATATAGGGGACCCAGCTTCCCCTTCACGCTACCTGGCAATGATCCGACAACGCTCCTCGGGCGATCTCCTTGCGGACCGGCGATACGCCTATGCCGAGGCTCTGCTGGCCGAAGGGGATGCCGCCGCTGCTCTCGAAATGGCGGAACAGGCACTCGAACGTGCGCCGGATTTCGCGCCGGCCTGGCTGCTCGTCGGCCGCGCCCATGAGCACCGATTCGGGCTGAGCCGCTTCGAGGACGATCGGCGAGTAGCGATTTCCGCCTTCGAGCGAGCGCTCGCGATCGAGCCGCACGATGTTCTCGGCGCGCGCGTTCGCCTTGCCGCGCTTGGGGTCGGCGCCGCGACAGAGGCAATGTCTCGCGCCTATGTCCGCGCTTTGTACGACGGCTATGCGCCGCGCTTCGAACGCCACCTCGTCGACGAACTCGGCTATTGCGGGCCAGAGCGTATGCGCGCGGCTCTGGAGAAAGCGTGCTGCCCTTCCCACCGCTTCGCCGTCGCGCTCGATCTCGGATGCGGGACCGGATTGATGGGCGAGGCCCTGCGCTCGCGCGTCGATAGGCTGGTCGGCGTCGATCTTTCGCCGGCCATGCTGTCGCTTTCCAGTAATAGGGGCATCTACGATCGCCTCGTCGAGAGCGATCTCGTCGAATTCCTGGACGGGGAACCATCGGCAAGCGCGGATCTCGTCGTCGCGGCGGATGTGCTGATCTATCTCGGCGACCTCGATCCGCTGCTTTCGGGCGTGGAACGCGTGCTGCGCTCGGGTGGCCGCGTGGCCCTGACGGTCCAATCGCATGATGGTGAGGGCATCCATCTCGGAGCGGATGGACGGTTCGCGCATGCCGTACTCTATCTGCGCGAAGCGTCTGCACGGAATTCCCTCTCCGTCATCGCGCTGGAGGCATCCGAGATCCGGCGGGAGAGTGGCAGGGGCGTTCCAGGTCGGATCATCGTGCTGCGAAAGCCGTGAGCCGGCCACGTCCGGTCAGTCGTTGGGCACGGAATCGTTGCGCTGGCGCTTGAGCGCACCACGGCGCCCCTTGGCTTCGAGACGCCGTGTCTTGGAGGCGAGGGTCGGCCGCGTCGCGCGCCGGGGCTTTGGCGGCACAGCCGCCTCGGCGACCAGCGCGACGAGGCGCTCGCGCGCATCGGCGCGGTTTCGGTCCTGCGTGCGGAACCTTTGAGCCGTGATGACCAGGATTCCATCATCGGTGAGTTTTCGGCCTGCGAGGCGCATCAGCCTCACGGCAACCGCGTCGGGCAGGGAGCGCGAGCGGCGCACGTCGAAGCGTAGCTGCACCGCCGTCGAGAGCTTGTTGACGTTCTGCCCGCCCGGACCAGAGGCGCGCACGAACTGCTCCTCGAGCTCGCTCTCGTCGATCGCGATCTGAGGGGTGCAGTGCAGGGCCATCGACACCATCTACATCGAATAGCGGGGTACCGATTCCCGCTCGTCAGGCCGCCTCGGACGGCGTTCGCGCCCGGATTGCCAGAGCGTGCAACCCGCGTTGGAAGGCTTCGTCGAGCGCACGGTTGACGATGCGATGACGTTCCACCCGGCTCTTGCCTTCGAAGGCAGCGGAGACGAGGTCCAGACGAAAATGCGTCTCGCCGCCGGGCCGAGCACCGGCATGGCCGGCATGGAGATGCGATTCATCGATCACGTCCAGCGCAACGGGCGCGAGTTCGCTGCGCAAGGTTTCTTCGATCCAATCGCGTAACGTTTCGCCCATCCCGGTTCTCCTCGTGGCGGAGCCTTTGCAGATCGCAGTCAAGCCCGCCACGGCACATGCGTCATCAGGCCCATTGGCCTTGTGTCTTCGGTCCACCCCCTCATAATCGTGCGATCATGGATCTCAACTCGCCCCTGTTCGACCGCATCCGCATCAAGCCGACCTGCGACGACGCCAGGGCGGGTAAGGCATCTTCTGCGGGCGCGGAATCTTCGTCGCGCGAACAGGCCTGCGAGAGTGCCGGCTGTACTCATCCCGGCCTCTACCGAGCTCCAAAGGGCCGCCGTCAGGAGGGCCAGTACTGGCGCTTCTGTATCGATCACGTGCGCGCCTACAACGCCGCCTACAATTATTTCGACGGCATGAATGACGATGCGGTGCAGGCCTATCAGAAGGATGCCGTGATCGGGCATCGTCCGACCTGGTCGATGGGCGTGAACCGTCCAGGCAAGCCCGGCAAGAAGGCATCGGAGCCCCAGCGCGATTGGGCCTATGCCGATCCGCTCGGTGTCCTGCGCGCGAGCGGCATCGGCGCGGCAGAACGCTCCAAACCTGCCGAACCGCAACGTCCCCGGCATTCGGCGGCGGTCCGCAAGGCGCTCGACGTGCTCGGGCTCGACGACAATGCGGATACGGCTGCGATCAAGGCGCAATACAAGGTGCTGGTGAAGCGCTTCCACCCGGATGCGAATGGCGGCGACCGTTCGTTTGAGGATCGCCTGCGCGACATTTTCCGCGCCCACGACGTCCTGCGTGCCGCCGGCCTCTGCTGACCGCGCCACACGGTGTCGGCACGGCGGATGCTTTCTGATGCTTTCTATTGCACATCGTGGCGAGGGCAGGGGCGGCAATCAGCCATGTGCGGCCTATATGGCAGCTGCCACTTGGCGTAGGCCGAGGCCGGCGATTAAGGAAGACAAGCGTGTTCCGGGATCGAGATCGGCCTGGAGCCGATGTTGATGACACATGCGGGATAACCGAGCCACAGCCTGCCCGGTACCACTCCTAAGAGGCTCTTTATGCTTTCTGAAGACAAGCCCGCCGCGCTGCCGGACCGAGATGTTTCCGTGCGCGAGGCGTTCGGCATCGATCTCGACCTCACGGTGCCGGCCTTTTCCGAGACCGACGAGCACGTTCCCGATCTCGACAAGGACTACATTTTCGACCGCGAGACGACGCTCTCGATTCTGGCAGGTTTCGCCAAGAACCGCCGCGTCATGGTCACCGGCTATCACGGCACCGGCAAGTCGACCCATATCGAGCAGGTCGCCGCGCGGCTGAACTGGCCCTGCGTGCGGGTCAATCTCGACAGCCACATCTCGCGCATCGATCTCGTCGGTAAGGATGCAATTGTCCTTCAGGACGGCAAGCAGGTCACAGCCTTCCAGGACGGCATCCTGCCCTGGGCCCTGCAGAACAACGTCGCCCTGGTCTTCGACGAATACGATGCCGGCCGCCCGGACGTGATGTTCGTGATTCAGCGCGTCCTGGAAATCTCCGGACGGCTCACTCTGCTCGACCAGAAGCGCGTCATCCGCCCTCACCCGGCCTTCCGTCTCTTCGCCACTGCGAACACCGTCGGTCTTGGCGATACGTCGGGCCTCTATCACGGCACCCAGCAGATCAATCAGGGCCAGATGGACCGTTGGTCGATCGTCACGACCTTGAACTACCTGCCGCACGACCGCGAGGTCGACATCGTCCTGTCGAAGGCCGTTCACTACCAGGACGAGAATGGCCGCGATCTCGTCAACCGCATGGTGCGGGTCGCCGATCTGACCCGCAACGCCTTCATGAACGGCGATCTCTCGACGGTGATGAGCCCGCGCACGGTCATCACCTGGGCCGAAAATGCCGAGATTTTCCGGGATCTCGGCTTCGCCTTCCGCGTGACGTTCCTGAACAAGTGCGATGAGTTGGAGCGCCCGCTCGTCGCCGAATTCTACCAGCGCGCCTTCGGCAAGGAATTGCCTGAGAGCGCCGTGAATGTGGCACTGAGCTGACGGCTTCGAGAGGCATGCATGGCGGCAGTGGTGCTCGACATCGTCGCTTCTGTGGCGAGGTGGACAGGGTGCGATCGCCGCACGCTCGAGGCCTGAACGCATGAGCATCCCAAACCGCAGCAAGACGAGTGACCGCAAGGAGCCGGTTGCCGAGCCGCTGAAGCGCTCGGTGGCCGGGTGTCTGCGTGCCATCGCGCGCCGATCCGAGATCGAAGTCACCTATGCCAGCGACCGTCCGGCCCTGATCGGCGACAAGGCCCGGCTCCCCGAGCCCGCGCGAAAACTGACCGCCGAGGATGTCGCGATCCTGCGCGGCCATTCGGATTCCATGGCACTTCGTCTCGGCTGCCACGATTCGAGCGTCCATCGCCGGCTAGCGCCCGAAAGCCCTTCAGCCCGTGCGATCTTCGATGCGGTCGAGCAGGCGCGCGTCGAGGCGATCGGCTCGCGCCGCATGATGGGGGTCGCCTCGAACCTGACGGCGATGCTGGAGGACCGCTACCATCGCGGCGGCAAATACGAGGACATCACCGACCGTGCCGACGCTCCTATGGAGGACGCCGTCGCGCTCATGGTGCGCGAGCGGCTGACCGGCCAGAAGCCGCCTGCGGCCGCGGCCAGGATCGTCGATCTGTGGCGCGAGCATATCGAGGCGCGAGCGGGCAAGAATCTCGACGGGCTGCTCGGCTCGCTCGAAAATCAGCGCGCCTTCGCGCGATCGGTCCGCGATCTCCTGACCTCGCTCGACATGTCCGAGGAGACCCCTCTCGACCAGGAAGACGACGAGGACGATTCGAACGAGGGGCAGGACGACGAACAGCAGCCGAGCGAGGGCGAGGCCGAGGAAGAATCGCAAGGCGACCGCGCCGAGATCGAGGTGACGGACGAGGCGGCCGACGAACTCGAGGATGGAGCGACCGAGGCGGCCGATGCGCCCACCGGCGAATTTCCAGAGGAAGCCGAAGAGGCCGAGTCGGACGAAGCCTCCGAATCCCGTCGCCCCCCGACCTCGCGCCTCAACGAGCCGCGCGGTCCCGAATATCGCGTCTACAATTCCCGTTTCGACGAAGTCATCGATGCCGAAGACCTCTGCGACGTCGATGAACTGACGCGGCTACGCAGCTACCTCGACAAGCAACTCGCCCATCTCCAGGGCGTCGTCGGGCGTCTCGCCAACCGGCTGCAGCGCCGACTGCTCGCTCAGCAGAATCGCGCCTGGGAATTCGACCTTGAGGAAGGCCAGCTCGACCCGGCCCGTCTGGTGCGCGTCGTGATGGATCCCTTCCAGCCGCTCTCCTTCAAGCAGGAGAAGGACACGAATTTTCGTGATACTGTCGTCACGCTGCTGCTCGACAATTCCGGCTCGATGCGCGGACGGCCGATCACGGTGGCAGCGACCTGCGCCGACATCCTGGCGCGCACGCTGGAGCGCTGCGGCGTCAAGGTCGAGATCCTGGGCTTCACCACCCGCGCCTGGAAGGGCGGCCAGTCACGCGAGGCCTGGCTCGCGGGTGGCAAGCCTGGCAATCCCGGCCGGCTGAACGATCTGCGTCACATCATCTACAAGTCGGCGGATGCGCCCTGGCGCCGTGCTCGGAAAAATCTCGGGCTGATGATGCGTGAGGGCCTGCTCAAGGAGAATATCGACGGCGAGGCGCTCGACTGGGCGCATAAGCGCCTGCTCGGACGGCCGGAGCAGCGCCGCATCCTGATGGTCATTTCCGATGGAGCACCGGTCGACGACTCGACGCTATCCGTCAATCCCGGCAATTACTTGGAGCGGCATCTTCGCTGGATGATTGAAGAGATCGAGACGCGCTCCTCGGTCGAATTGTTGGCCATCGGCATCGGCCACGACGTGACGCGGTATTACCGGCGCGCCGTGACGATCATCGATGCCGAAGAGCTCGGTGGGGCGATGACGGAGAAGCTCGCCGAGCTGTTCGAGGAGGATGGCGGGTTTGTGCCGAGCCGGCGTCCAGCGCGGGCGGCGGCGCGATAGTGGCGACGCCCGGGCGGAAGGTTTACCCGCGCCCTAGCACCAGCAGCCAGATAAGGCTCGTCGGCGCGGCCAGCAAAGTCGAGATCATCAGCGACGCGGCAACCACACCCATCTCGGTCCGGTACCGAACGGCGAGGAGGTAGGCGTTGATGCCCACCGGCATCGCAGCGAACAATACGGCGACACCGGCATAGGCGGCCGGCATCGTGAAGACGTGGAAGGCCAAAACCCAGACCGCCAGCGGGTGAACCATGAGCTTCAAGGCCGCGATGACGCTCGCGCCCGGAAGATCGTGCATGACCCTGTAGCGCGTCATGCCCGCGCCAAGCGCGATCAAGGCGCATGTCGAGGCCGTGCTGCCGATCGCGTCGATCAGCGCCTTCGGGATGCCACTTGGCGTCAGGCCGAGTTGCCGCAACGCCAGACCGACCATCAGCGCAACGAAGATCGGGTTGCGCAAGAGGACGAGGCCGAGACCGCGCAGCCGCTTGCCGAACGGCTGCTCTCCGTCCGCCTCGATCAGGAACGTCGCCGCACCCATCATGATCGGCAGATGCACGGCAAGCAGCATGAAGAGCGGGTAGGCGCCGGCCTCGCCATAGGCCTGCAGGATCATCGGCACGCCGATCAGAATGGTGTTCGACTGGCTCGCCGCGAAGCCGTGCAGGATCGCACCGGTACGGTCGACACCCTCGCGCCGGCGGCCGATCAGCGATCCGGCAATCCAGGACAGCGCGACACCGCCGAAATAGCTGAACCAGTAGGACCAGGTGACTTCGCCCGCGAGCCCTGGGCGGGTGAGGGTGCCGATGATCAGCGCCGGCACCGCGATCGCGAAAACGTATTCGGACAGGCCGTCGCTGACCCGGTCGGAGAGGAGGCCGGTCAGAGCTGCTCCCCAGCCAATCAGAATCAGGCTGAAGATGGGGAGGACGAGCGAGACCGCACTCAAAAACCAGCCCATGCAAAAGCCGCCGCGCGCGGGCTGCGGGCGACGGCCAAGAAGCCGATTGAGGGAGAACCGACCTGTCCGCTAGCGGACAGGCGCAGCACCTCAGGCCGCAGCAGCGGCCGAGGTCTCGGCGAGCTTCTTCTCGATCTCGCGCTTGAGGAGCTTCGCGTTCTGCGACAACTCGAATTCGCGCGCCTTGACCAGGAAGGCGTCGAGGCCACCGCGATGCTCGACCGAGCGCAGGGCATGGGCGGTCACACGCAGGCGAACGCGGCGGTTCAGCGCGTCCGACTGAAGCGTGACGTTGCAGAGATTCGGAAGGAACCGCGTCTTGGTCTTACGGTTCGAGTGGCTCACGAGGTGGCCGACCTGCACGGCCTTGCCCGTGAGTTCGCAACGGCGCGACATAACGTAAAATCCCGTATCATTCCGCGAACATGCGACGCGCCGGGTTCATTTTGCGAGAAGCGGCCGATTGGCTGCGAACTCGAAAAACCCGCGCGTGAATCGTTGAAGTCCAGCGGAGTCCTGTTTGAAGGCGCGAGCCTATAGGCGACTGTGCCCGAAGACGTCAAGGCGGAAGGAGTTCGGGCGCGCTTCCGCCGACAGCCGAGCGCCCCCCAATTCGAACAACCGCGATAGGCTTACTGCCTGCGGGGACGATCGGGATCCTGAATGGCTGCGTCGTGATACCAGCCGCTTCCGAATTCGACGGTTGCCACCCGCATCGCCGGGCTCTCGGGCTTTGCCGCGGTCAGGCGTTGATCGCGACCTGCCGCACGCAGACGTGCAGAGAAGTCATAGATCGTGGCGGATCGGCGCTCTGAACTCACACTCATGGGGTTGCTGCTCCTGCAAATCGGTACCCAGCTGCATCGAACAACGCACTCCCCATAACAGACGTTGCATGTCATTCGTACGTTCTATTTCAGCAAGAATCCGATACTTGCGAGAAAATTGAGCAATTTTTACTATGCATCATTTGATGGCAATGTCCGACTTCAAGAGCAGCCTTTCCAAATCTTTTGCGATGCACAGCGCGCGGGCGGCAGCGGGTCAGGGTACGGCATCAAGGTTAAGAAACCGTTTTTCCGATGGAGCCGGGGGATCCGATCGAAACCGAGAAACTGTGTTCCCGACGCGACTTCGCCGCGACGAACCGTCTGTTAACCATGAGGCTGGACGATATGGCCGAGGACGCGCTGCTCGGGTCGAGGACGCGCTGCCGGGCCCCTTCAGTCGAGACGATTAGCGCCATGTTCGAGCCGCGCTCAGCACGCTTCCTGACAATCCTGTCACTTGGTCTCGCTGCGTTTGGAGTTGCTTCCGCAGAGGCTCGGCCTCGCGCAGGCAAGGCGGCAGGGGCGCCCAAGCCAGGCGCGACGAACGTCACCGTCAATTACGGCGTCAACCTCGCCGGCATTCCGATCGGCACGGCGCAATTGTCGAGCGCGATCGACGGCGGGCGCTACAACATGGCCGTGTCGGCCCAATTGACCGGGCTCGTCGGAGCGGTCACCGGCGGCCAGGGCTCTGCCCGGGCGGTCGGCAGCCTCTCGTCTCAGCCCCTGCCCAATGCCTTCGCGATCGCGACCCGCACGTCGAATTCCGGCATCGCGGTGCGCATGGCGATGTCGCACGGCAATGTCGCGATGGCGCAGATCACGCCGCCCCTGATCGATATGGGGGATCGCGTTCCGGTGACGGCCGCCGCCAAGCGCGGCGTGATCGACCCGGCAAGCGCGCTGATGATGCCGGCCATCGGGCGCGGCGCCCTGGTCGATCCCGCCAATTGCAACAGGACGTTGCCGATCTTCGATGGCGCGACCCGCTTCAACGTCACGCTGAGCTATGCCGAGACCCGCCAGATCGAGAAGCCGGGCTATAGCGGCCCAGTGCTCGTCTGCAATGCGCGCTACCAGGCCGTTGCCGGACATCGGCCGGACAGGCCGGGCGTGCGCTTCATGGAAGAGAACCGCGACATGTCGGTCTGGCTCGCTCCAGTCGAAGGGGCGCAGGTCCTCCTGCCGATTCGGATCTCGGTGCGCACCACGCTCGGCACCAACATCATCGAGGCCACGCACTGGACGCAGAGCGGCGGAGCGGTCGCGGCTGCACCCTCTGGTTCGTCGAACGCACCCGTCCCATCGAACATGATGCAGGCCAACGCCACATCACATTGAGGACGCGAAGCGCCGATACCGGCCGCCCATCGATCGGCATTGGGGGCGATCATGGCGGGCAAACAGATCGATCTCGAAGGCTCGCTCCTGCGCAAGGCAGCCGTCCTTGTGGGGAGCCTCGGTTTCGTCGCCGTTTGCGGAGGATTGCTCTACGCTCGGCCGTCCGCTGGCCGCCCGATCGATCCCGGCAGCTTCGCGGAATTCGCGCTCTATCTCGGGCTCGTCGTCTTCGGATTTTTCGCGGTCGTCGCGGCCATCAAACTCGTGAAGTCGGGAACGGTCGTGTCCGTCGGGCCGCGCGGCGTTTTCGATCGCAGGCTCTCTTCCGACTGGATTTCCTGGGACACCATACAGGCGGTGTCGGAAGCTGAGATGAACAGGCAGCGCTGGCTTGCGCTCCATATCGATCCGGCCCGAGACGCCTCCCTGCCGATCCGAACAAGGGCGCGAATCCTGGCCCGGCTTAACGAGCCGTTGGGATTCCCCGGCTACCCGATTTCACCAACCGAGCTGAAAGGTGGATTCCCTGCGCTCGTCGAAGCGTTTCGCCAGGGGCAGCCCCGTTCGGATTGAGATCTCGTTCAGAGGGCATCGTCCCATGTCGAACGCATTCCGGGTCCGGCGGGAGAATGTTCGAAGCGGCGCGTGCAGCATCCTTGGTCTTGTCGCGGTCCTTTCATTCGCCAACACTTTGCAGGCACGAGCCGAAAGCCTGACCGCCGGCGCTGCCGATTGCGGCGGCGATGCGTTTTCCACCGCGGAGGTGATCGAGAAACGTCCGGCCAAACACGGTCCCGTCACCGCTGTTCCACAGACACTCTGCGCCGACTTGATGGCGCAACAGCCGCCGGCGAATGTCGAGATCGGCGTCTATCCGGTTCTCAGGCCCAGCGATGGTGCGTCCGGGCCTTCTGCCCCATATGAAGGGTGGCCGACTGCCAGAGGCGGCCATTCGCGACCCTGAACAAGTCCCTTGATCGGGTTCCTCTTCTCGCTCCCGCGAGCGTACCGACGGCCGGCCGGGCCGAACGGATTTCCGCCGACCTGATGACACTTCGTTCTCTCCCGGTGCAGGCCCGCGCACGTGGCGTCACGGCGGTGCTCGGGCCGACCAATACCGGCAAGACCCATCTCGCCATCGAGCGGCTGCTGGCCCATCCGACCGGGATGATCGGCCTGCCGCTTAGGCTTTTGGCGCGTGAGGTTTACCTGCACGTGTCCGCCCGTGTTGGCGTTGAGAAGGTCGCGTTGGTCACGGGCGAAGAGAAGATCAAGCCCGACCGGCCGCGCTACTGGATCTGCACGATCGAGGCGATGCCGCGCGATCTCGATGTCGCCTTCGTCGCGATCGACGAGATCCAGCTCGCCGCCGACATGGATCGCGGCCACGTTTTCACGGATCGCCTGCTCAACCGGCGTGGGCGAGAGGAAACGCTGCTGATCGGCTCCTCGACCATGCTGCCGCTGGTCCAGTCGCTCCTGCCGGGAATCCAGACCACGACACGGCCGCGGCTCTCGAAGCTGACTTTCGCCGGCGAAAAGAGGCTCTCGCGCCTGCCGCGCCGTTCGGCGATCGTCGCCTTCTCGGCGGAGGAGGTCTACGCCATTGCCGAGCTGATCCGGCGCCAGCGCGGCGGTGCGGCCGTGGTGCTCGGCGCCCTCTCGCCGCGCACCCGCAACGCCCAGGTCGAGCTCTACCAATCGGGCGATGTCGACTATCTCGTCGCCACCGATGCCGTCGGGATGGGCCTCAATCTCGATGTCGACCACGTCGCCTTCGCCGCGAACTGGAAATTCGACGGCACGCGCTACCGCAAGCTGACGCCGGCCGAGATGGGCCAGATCGCCGGACGGGCAGGGCGCCACCTCTCGGATGGCACCTTCGGTTCGACCGGGCGCTGCCCGCCGTTCGAGGAGGAGATGATCGATGCTCTTGAAACCCATAGCTTCGACCCCTTGCGCGTCCTGCAATGGCGCAATCCAGATCTGGATTTCGGCTCGCTCAAAACTCTGCAGGCGAGCCTTGACGTCTTCCCGCAGGAGCAAGGCCTGAATCGCGCGCCGATGGGCGAGGATCAGGCCGCCCTCGAAATTCTTTCGCGCGAGGAGGACATTCGCGACCTCGCCTCGGGACGGGCCGCCATCGAGCGGCTCTGGGACGTCTGCGGTTTGCCCGATTACCGCAAGGTCCATGCGCAGACTCATGCCGATCTCGTCGCACAGCTCTATCGCTTCCTGATGCGCGGCATGGCCGGGCGCATCCCGAATGATTGGTTCGCGCGGCACGTCTCGATGGTCGACAGGACCGACGGCGACATCGACGCTCTCTCGCAGCGGATCGCTCATGTGCGGACCTGGACCTACGTTGCAAATCGTCCCGACTGGCTCCTTGATCCAGCGCATTGGCAGGGCGAGACGCGTCGGGTAGAGGACAGGCTGTCCGACGCGCTCCACGAGCGCCTCGCGAGCCGCTTCGTCGATCGGCGCACCAGCGTCCTGATGCGGCGCCTGAGAGAGAACACGATGCTCGAAGCTGAGATCACGCCCGGCGGTGACGTCACCGTCGAAGGGCAACATGTCGGCCATCTGCTCGGCTTCCAGTTCGTGCCGGACGCCAAGGCCGAGGGGCTCGATGCCAAGACCCTGCGCAGCGCCGCCGAACGGGCTTTGGGCGGCGAGATCGAAGCGCGGGCCGAGCGCTTCTCTGCTGCGGCCGATTCCTCACTGGTGCTCTCGCATGACGGCATCATTCGCTGGACTGGCGATCCCGTCGCCAAGCTTGTTGCGGGCGACAAGCTATTCGAACCCGGCCTTCGCCTGATCGCCGACGAGAGCCTGAGCGGACCCGCGCGCGAAAAGGTCGAGACTCGGCTGAATGCCTGGCTGAAGGCACATGTTGTGCGCCTGCTCGGCCCGTTGATGGAGATCGAGGCTGCGGCCGACTTGACGGGCCTTGCGCGCGGCATCGGCTATCAGGTCGTCGAGGCGCTCGGCGTCCTCGAACGGGCCAAGGTCGGCCACGAGATGAAGGGGCTCGACCAGGATGGCCGTGCGAATCTGCGCCGGCACGGCGTCAGGTTCGGCGCCTATCACATCTTCCTGCCAGCCCTTCTCAAGCCAGCGCCGCGCACGCTGGCCGCCCAACTCTGGGCCTTGATCAACGGTGGGCTCGACCAGCGCGGCCTCGACGAGATCGCCCACCTCGCCGGTTCGGGCAGGACCTCGATCAAGGTCGATCCGGAGATCGCGAAGGGGCTGTATCGGGCTGCGGGCTATCGTGTGAGCGGCGAACGCGCGGTGCGCGTCGACATTCTCGAGCGCCTTGCCGATCTGATACGACCGGCCATCGCCTACCGCCCCGGAACCACACCGGGCGAGCCTCCTCCGGGGACGGCCGATGGCGACGGGTTCGTCGCCACCGTCAACATGACCTCGCTCGTCGGCTGCTCCGGCGAGGATTTCGCCTCAATCCTGAAATCGCTCGGCTACCAGCCTGAGCAGCGGCCTGGGCCGGCGATCACCGTGCCGTTGCTAGCCGCCGCTCCGACCGTGCCGGCCGCCGCGCAGGTGGCCACGGACGCAGCCGCGCCGGCAGATGGGGCGGAGAGTGCCGCTGACGCGGCGTCCGAGGCGGATGGGGTCGAAGCTCCCGATTCTCACGAGCCTCTGCAACCCACGGCGATTGAGGAGAGCAAGGGGGAACCGGCGACGGAAGAGCGATCGCCGGAGAGCGCCCATTCGGAAGCACCTTCCGCGAGCCAAACCCTGGAGGCTCCGGCCGTATCGGAAGACGGTGTCGCGGTCTCATCAAGCGAAGAGATGACGGCGCCAGATCCTGCCGCCGAGAACGCCAGCGAATCCTTGCCGAGTGAGGCCGCCGAGCAGGCTGCGGCACCTGCTGAACCGGAGATGATCGAGGTCTGGCGCCAGTTTCGGCATCAGCGCCATGCGGGACATCGTCAGAATCGTGAACGTCAGCACAACCGCGGCCGCCAAGCGCCATCCGGCGAATCGGGCGAGCGGAAGGATGGAGGCGAGCGGCGTCGGGAGGCCTTCGCTGGCGGCCAGAGACCGCCGCGGGCGGAACGGAATCAGGGCGGACGCCCGGGGCACCGCGAGGATCGGCCTCCCCATCAGGACCGCAGATCCGAAGCTGCGCCAAATCGCCCCGACCGACGCGACGACCGCCGCCCGCCGCCTCGCGACGGCCAAAGGCCGCAGCGCCAGGAACGGCAGCCGGATCCGGATTCGCCCTTCGCCAAGCTCGCAGCACTGAAGGCCCAGCTCGAATCCGAGCGGGGCAAGCGGTAAGGCACGCTATGCGGCGGTGACGCATTCGGATCGGCAGCGCCTCGACAAGTGGCTGTGGTTTGCCCGCTTCGCCAAGACGCGCACGCTCGCGGCACGTCTTGTCGCAGAGGGGCATGTCCGCGTGAACGGAATGCGCACGGAATCCGCAGCCAAGAACCTCGCCGTGGGTGACGTTGTCACAGTCGCTGCCGCGCATGCGACGTTGGCCGTGCGTGTTCTCCAACTCGGCGAACGCCGCGGACCATTTTCGGAAGCGAGTCATCTCTATGAAAAGATGGAGCCTCCGAACGATCCGTTGGTTGGGTCTGAGGGTGCAACACGATAGTATGGCTCGCCCGCGATACCGCGGCAACACTTGAAAGCGGCTCGCTGCTGCGCAGATCGGGCCGCTTGTCAGCCAAACTGGCAGGGTCTAGAGCCGAAACCGATGAACCCTGTGCTTGCGTGGGACCTCCGGTGGCCCCCGAGGGCGAGAAGGTGGACAGCATGTGACGGACCGCCGCAGTAGCCGGCATTGGCGGACGGATCCGGAAAGAGCGTACCGAGGACCGAACAGCGCATGACCTACGTCGTCACCGACAACTGCATCAAATGCAAATACATGGATTGCGTCGAGGTGTGCCCGGTCGATTGCTTCTACGAGGGCGAGAATATGCTCGTCATCCATCCCGACGAGTGCATCGATTGCGGCGTATGCGAGCCCGAATGCCCGGCCGAGGCGATCAAACCGGATACCGAGCCGGATTTGGAGAATTGGCTCAAGCTGAATTCGGAATACGCGAAGAGCTGGCCCAACATCACGCAGAAGAAGGACGCGCCGGCCGACGCCAAACAATGGGATGGCGTCGCGAATAAGTTCGAGGAGCATTTTTCGGCCAACCCGGGAACGGGCGACTAGGCGGCCTGCCGCGCGGTCAACTGCCTTGAGCGCCTTGATTTTGCGCCAAGGTTAATTGCGACCCCCGCCTGTTTGAATGTGGTGCACAACCGGGGCCCTAGGGGCCTCCGTCTTGTTGCACGGCGGCAATCCTTTGATTTGACGACTGGATTGTGGTAAGCAGGGCTTCTGCCGTCCTACCGCTAGACGTGCTTCCTCTTCCGCCCCCGTGGTGTTTCCAAGCGTTGGAAACGAGGTCGCATGCATTCGTTCGCGGGAAGCTTCCTGCTTTCCGCGGCGTTTTTCTCGTGGCGTAGGTGCGGCGGGGCCTGGGAGCCGACTGGCGCTAAGGATCGCGCCCGACGGTCGAGTGGCGTGTGCCGGGTATCCCGCCCCGGATGTGATTGGAAGCGCGGACGAGCGATCCGCGCGCAATGATGCTGGAGGCCCTTCTCGCATGACCACAGTCAAGAAGACGACCGCAGGACGTCAGGGCTTCAAGACCGGCGAGGCGGTGGTGTATCCGGCGCATGGCGTCGGCCGCATCACGGCGATTGAAGAGCAGGAAATCGCCGGCTTCAAGCTCGAACTTTTCGTCGTGTCGTTCGAGAAGGACAAGATGGTGCTGCGCGTTCCCACCGCGAAGGCCAACAGCGTCGGCATGCGCAAGCTCGCCGAGCCGGATCTCGTGCGCAAGGCGCTCGAGGTGCTCACCGGCCGCGCGCGGATCAAGCGGACGATGTGGTCGCGTCGCGCGCAGGAATACGAGGCGAAGATCAATTCGGGCGACCTCATCTCGGTCACCGAGGTGGTCCGTGACCTTTACCGGTCCGACGCGCAGCCGGAGCAATCCTACAGCGAGCGGCAGCTCTACGAGGCTGCGCTCGACCGGGTCGTGCGCGAGATTTCCGCGGTCAACCGCATCACCGAGACCGAGGCGCAGAAGCTGATTGAGCAGAGCTTGGCCAAGTCGCCGCGTCGCGCCAAGGCCGATGTCGATGCCGAGGGCGATGCCGAGACCGACGGCGAGGACATGCAGGAAGAAGCTGCCTGATCCGATCTGAGGACAGGGTCGATGTCTTGAACCCGGCGCGTGAGCGCCGGGTTCTTTCGTTTGGCGGCTATCGAATCGCGCGCCACACGGCGCGCACCCCTTGAAATTCCGGCGTATCACGCCACTCCGGGAACAACGACGCCCGAGACTTTGTTGTGACTGAGCCAAGCTCGGGGGCGCACCGGCCGAAGGTCGGGAAGTCGCTTCCGCTACGAGAAGCTCGAAATAGAGAGGCAAGGCGGGGATGGCGGATATCGCAGGCATTCGGCGTCAGTTCATTCGCACCGCCATGGAGGCGCCGTTTCTCGCGCGGGATGAGGAGCGTGGCCTCGCCGTCCGGTGGAAGGACGAAGGCGACGAGCGGGCGCTGCATCGCCTCATCTCGGCCCATATGCGGCTCGTCATCGCGCTGGCCGGGCGGTTTCGCCATTACGGCCTGCCGATGGCCGATCTGGTCCAGGAGGGCCATGTCGGCCTGATGGAGGCTGCGGCCCGATTCGAGCCGGAACGGGAAGTCCGCTTTTCGACCTACGCCACCTGGTGGATCAGGGCCTCGATCCAGGATTACATCCTGCGCAACTGGTCGATCGTGCGCGGCGGAACGAGTTCCGCCCAGAAGGCCCTGTTCTTCAACCTTCGCCGCCTGCGTGCGCGGCTGATGCAATCAACGGAAGAGCAGGTCGGCGACGAGATCCATCGCCGTATCGCGACGGCAATCGGAGTGTCCCGCGAGGACGTCGCCCTGATGGATGCGCGGCTGTCCGGACCGGACATGTCGCTCAACGCGCCTGTCGGCGATGAAAGCGAGGCGTCGTCCGAGCGCATGGATTTCCTCGTCGACGGCGCCGCTTTGCCCGATGAGACGGTCACGGCGACCGTCGATGGCGAGCGTCGATTGATCTGGCTGAAGCAGGCGCTCACGGTCCTGTCCGAGCGCGAACTCCGAATCCTGCGCGAGCGACGGCTGGCCGAAGATCAGGCGACTTTGGAGGCCTTAGGCCACCGGCTCGGTATCTCGAAGGAACGCGTTCGGCAGATCGAGAATCGTGCGCTCGAGAAGCTGCGCCGCGCGCTGGCCGAGCGGTTTCCGCAGGCGGCGGGCAACATCTACGCCTGAGCGTCAAAGAGCGTCGTGTTTGCGGGATCGGAAGCGCCGGGCTGCGGCGTGACCTCAGACGCTTGCAACGGCCTTTGGACCGCGGGCGATCCCGGCCTTGTGCAGGAAACGACGATCTGGCGCGTCGCACTGGATCTCGCGGAGCCTGCGCTCGCGGTCTGTTATGCGACGCTGAGCCCGGACGAGCGTGTCCGCGCCGATCGCTTTCTGCGCCGGAATGATCGCGACAGATTTGTCGCCAGCCATGCGGCGCTGCGATTCGTCCTGGCGCGTGCGCTCGGTATCGCGCCTGGAGAGGTGTCCATCGACGTCGAGCGGGCCGGCAAGCCGAAGCTCGGCGGGCCGCACGGACGAGGACTTCAGTTCAACCTCTCGCATTCGGGGTCCTGGGCCTTGATCGGCCTGTCGGAACTCCCGATCGGTGTCGATGTCGAGGAGGTCCGGCCCATCGAGGCACTCGATCTGGCACGGCGCTATTTCACGCCACGAGAATTCGGCGATCTCGGGCGGGTACCGGTAGGCGAGCAGCTTCCGGCCTTCTATGCCTGCTGGACCCGCAAGGAAGCCGTCGTGAAGTCGATAGGCCTTGGCCTGTCCTTCGGTCTCGACGAGTTTGTCGTCACCGTGCCGCCGGAGCCTGCCGCGCTCGTCATGTTCGTGCGGGAGGACATGGATGCCTCGCGTTGGACGCTGCGGCATCTCGATACGGACATTGGATATGTCGGCGCCGCAGCGATTGCGGGACCGGATCAGGCGAGCGCCTTGCGAGCTCTGCCGCCGGATTGGGCCAGCAAATTACTCTGACGGCTCGATGCAATCTCTGCCGTGATCGGCTTGCGGGTGAGCGGTGCCCCGGCTATAAGCCCGCTCGCCGGCAAGGGGAGCCAAGCTTCCGGGCCGAGCTTCGGAGTGTAGCGCAGTCTGGTAGCGCACCACGTTCGGGACGTGGGGGTCGCAGGTTCAAATCCTGCCACTCCGACCAAGAGCGGCGCCTCATGCCGAACGGCTCGATTGGTCGAGGTTGTCCACAGGCTCGGAGCTTGACCACGAAGTTGCCCCAATTCGGGCCTTCGATTGCCCCCCTCAAGGGAGGAGCGCTGCCATGCTGATCCTCGATCCGGTCTCAGGGCAGACCATCTTCGTGCCAATGCCGCCTGTTCGGCCACGCTGAATCGGCTTCGGGCCGCTCACGGAATGTCCGCTGCTGAGCGAACCGGCGCAATCTCACATCCGAAGACGCGAGGACCAGCGTCCGGCAAACATTTCAAATTGATCGGAGAAAGTTGGTACCACCGCCCCGGCTCGAACGGGGGACCCCCAGATCCACAATCTGGTGCTCTAACCAACTGAGCTACGGCGGCACAGCGGCTGCGGTTTATCGTGGCGACGCCCGCTTTTCAAGCGCTTCGATACTGCGCATCGATCGGGCAGACAGGCGTTGCCCGCGCGAAGGACCGGCTTAAAGAAGATTCTGCTACGCCGGTATCGCGCTCGCCGTTCCAGATTCTCCTTGTCCATGACGCCCGCCAAATCCCGACGCGCGATCCGGCTGCCGCATGTGCCGACGCGGCTGCGGGCGATCGTCAGGGCGACCGAGATCGGCCTTGTCGTGCTCGCCGCGGTGGCAGGTTGCATCAGCGGCTTGGCCGTCGCCGGCATGAGCTTCACCACGCAAGCCTTGCGTGAAGCGCTCTATCACTTGCCGCATGGATTCCGGCTGAGTGCCGTTCCAGAGCTTGAGACCTCGACGATTCTGGCCGGCCCGGCGATCGGCGGTGCGCTGCTCGGGCTCTTCATTCTCGCCATGGCGCGCTGGCGCGGCTCGCGCAGGCGAAATATCATAGATCCCATCGAGGCGAATGCCCTGCACGGCGGCCGGATGTCGCTGGGCGATTCCATCTACGTCGCCTTGCAGAACGTCATATCGAACGGGTGTGGAGCATCCGTTGGACTTGAGGCTGGCTACACGCAAATCGCAGGCGGTCTCGCCTCGCGCCTCGGAATTGCCTTCGAACTGCGACGATCCGATCTGCGCACCCTCGTGGGCTGCGGCTCTGCCGCCGCGATCGCGGCAGCCTTCGGATCCCCGCTGACCGGCGCCTTCTACGCGTTCGAACTCGTCATAGGGACCTACACGATCGCGACTCTGACACCGGTCATCGTCGCCGCCTTGTGCGGAAGCCTCGTGTCGCAGGCGCTGATCGCGCAGGCCGCTTTCGTCGACGTCAGCAATCTGAGCGAGATCACAACGGTGCGGTCCGCGGGCATCGCGACCGTGCCCTGTCTCGCCCTCGGGCTCATTTGTGCCGGGCTCGGCATCGCGATCATGCGCGGAGTCACACTGGTCGAGCAGGGCTTTGCCGCTACGCGACTTCCGGCGCTCGTCCGGCCAGCGATCGGAGGCGCCTGCGTCGGGGTGCTCGCCGTCCTGACGACGCCACAGGTGCTTTCCGGCGGCCACGGCGCCTTGCACGTCCACCTGTCGGAAGAGGCGATGACGATGGGCGCGGGCGCGCTCGCCGGCCTGTTCGCCGCGAAGGCGGCGGCCTCGGCGATCTCGATCGGATCGGGCTTCCGCGGTGGATTGTTCTTCGCCTCGCTGTTCCTTGGCGTGCTTGCCGGCAAGCTCTTCGCCGTGCTGCTGCCCGTTCTCACGCCGGGGTTCGTCTCGTTCGGCCTCACGCCGGTCGCCTATGCGATCGTCGGCATGAGCGCCCTGGCCGTCGCCATCATCGGCGGCCCTTTGACGATGACGTTTCTGGCTCTCGAAATGACAGGGAGCTTTCCGCTTGCCGGCCTCGTTCTCGTGGCCGTGCTCGCCTCTTCTCTGACGGTGCGGAAGACCTTTGGCTATTCCTTCGCGACCTGGCGGTTTCACTTGCGCGGCGAAAGCATCCGCAGCGCCCATGATGTCGGCTGGATCCGCAGCCTCACGGTCGGCCGGCTCATGCGCAAGGATGTACGGCCGGTGCCGGTCGATATGCCCTTGAACGTCTTCCTGCGCGCTCATCCGCTCGGCTCTCCGTCGCTGGTCATCCTGGTCGATGAGAAGGAGCGCTATGTCGGCATCGTCCTGGTTCCGGACGCTCACGCACTGGCCGCGAAGGGCGACGACGAGGCGAGGCTCGAAGACGTAGCACGCAACCGCGACGACTTTCTGCTGCCGGATATGAACGCCAAGCAGGCTGTCGCTGCGTTCGATCGTTTGGAGAGCGAAGCCCTCGCCGTCGTCGAGAGCGGTGCCAGTCGCAAGGTGCTCGGACTCCTGACGGAGAGCCACACGCTGAAGCGCTACAGCGACGAACTCGAACAACAGCGCCGCTCGATCATGGGCGGATAGGTATAGTTCGCGAACCTTGGGATTGACGCGCGCACAACGGCCGCCACCTCAGCACACAAGGGACAATCGGGGAGGTGGGGTCATCATGGGCGGGTCTGGGCGCAGCTATCGGATCGCAGTGATTCCCGGCGATGGCATCGGCAAGGAAGTCGTGCCCGAAGGCGTGCGCGTGCTCGAAGCGGTCGCTCGGCGCCATGGCTTCACGCTGCAGCAGGACTGGTTCGATTTCGCCTCCTGCGACTATTACGAAGCGCATGGTCGCATGATGCCCGAGGACTGGAAGGACCAGATCGGCGGGCATGATGCGATCTTCTTCGGCGCGGTCGGCATGCCCGACAGGGTGCCTGACCATATCTCGCTGTGGGGCTCGCTGATCCGCTTCCGCCGCGAATTCGACCAATACGTCAATTTGCGCCCCGTCCGCCTGATGCCCGGAGTCAAATGCCCGCTCGCCGGCCGGGAGCCGGGCGACATCGATTTCTGGGTCGTCCGCGAGAACACCGAGGGCGAGTATTCGAATGCGGGCGGGCGCATGTTCGCCGGGACCGAGCGCGAATTCGCCATCCAGGAATCGGTGTTCACCCGTCACGGCATCGATCGCGTGTTGCGCTTCGCCTTCGATCTCGCGCAGAGCCGGCCGAAGAAGCACCTGACCTCGGCAACGAAATCGAACGGCATCTCGATCACCATGCCGTTCTGGGACGAGCGCGTGCGGGCCATTGCCGACGACTTTCCCGATGTCGCCTGGGACCAGTACCACATCGACATCCTGACAGCGCATTTCGTACTGAACCCGGATCGGTTCGATGTCGTGGTCGCCTCGAACCTGTTCGGCGACATCCTCTCGGATCTCGGCCCGGCCTGCACGGGCACGATCGGCATCGCGCCCTCTGGCAACATCAACCCCGACCGTGACCATCCGTCGGTTTTCGAGCCGGTGCACGGCTCTGCGCCCGATATCGCGGGGGCGGGCATTGCCAATCCGATCGGTCAGATCTGGTCCGGCGCGATGATGCTCGAGCATCTCGGCGAGACGGATGCCGCGGCCGAGATCGTCTCCGCTATCGAGCGTGTGCTGGCCGAGCGGACATTGCGGACCCGCGACCTCGGCGGCAACGCCGGCACCGAGGATTGCGGCAAGGCCGTCGTCGAGGCCCTGGGATAAGGCACAATTTTGGAGGCCGACGCCCGCTTTCAATGCCGGTAAGTTAACGCAAATGACCGTTCACGGGCTCAGCGCACTCATTCTGTGGCAAGCATTCACGCCACGAGGGTGGCACAGGCTTAGTCATGTAGATTCGCAGCTGGAACAATCTACCTAGCAAACAACACAATCCGTTGCCGTTGCGATATGTCAACACAGCGATCTGCGATACGCCTGAGCGCCGCAATAGGCCGGTGCAGAACAATTGATAGAGCGATTTGTATTGGAATTCCGATCGTAGCGAGCACAATGAGCCCAGCAGCGTTGTCCAATGAACGCATGCTTGGTGACGCTGCGAGAATAATACCGCTTGTGATAAATAGGTCAAAGCTCCGATAGCCAATCTGCGCCAATGCAGTGAACACAATTCCTCTGAGTGACGAGACGAGGTATAAGGCGAAGTAGGACCCGCCGAGCGCACACGCCAATGATGTCGGCAGGCTGCCGTAATGATTTGATGCGAAGTGGACGAAGTTCTGAGGCGCGAGCAAGAGCAATGTGCCGAGCCCGCAGACGGTACTGATCAGAGAGGTCTTAAATCCCGCGGCGCCCATAAAGCGGCCGATTAAATAGAACGGTAATGCGCCAAAGATCGTATGTATTTGCCAGTATCCAAAATTTAAATTTGAACAAATCCACGTTATATCAAGTATAAATATCAAAAAACACCAAAATTCTATTTTACTAGAAAGTATGTGAGCTATTGCGTACACAAATCTAATTAGAGCGAGTGCTGGCAGGAACCAGAGCGGTGCCAATCCAAAATCGGTCCCGCTGAACAGATCGTAAAGGATTTGACAAGCTCCGCGACTGCCGACGAGCCATTGAGGTATGAAACTAACGGCACTGAAAAGAAATGCTGTCAGAACGAGGTTCAAGGTCGTCTTGAAAGCGGCGGTGAGGGACCCTCGCGCGGCAGCTCGATCGATCATTCCTGTGACAAGGAAGAAGAACGGCATATGGAAGGCATAAATGATGCGGTAGACGGCGAGGCTGAGGCCTTCGGCGGTCCGCACATTATCTAGGACGACTGGCTCAAGCAGATGACCGTATACAACGAAAAGCATGCCCAGACCCCGAGCCGCATCGAGTCGAGCGTCGCGTTCGATTATCATGGGTGAAAAGCTCTTAAGATTTGAATATCTGTTAATAGACTCCAGAGTTTAAGTATAACTTAAACGACGTCTCGTTTAGATCGATTCGCAATATGCCATCTAATTATGCCTTTGAGATTTGATGTATTGCATAATTCAAATATTTATTAAATAGATTTCACTATCAGAGAGTTTTGATCTGAATAATTGTCTCAGTGCGTCACTTGAAGGCACGAGGAGCCTATCATGAAGCCCGTCGTCATCACGGTTGCGATCACCGGTTCTGTGCCGCGCAAGAAGGACAATCCAACCTTGCCGGTGACGCCGGACGAGCAGATCGAATCGACGCACGCCGCTTTCGAGGCCGGCGCGAGCCTGGTGCACATCCATGTCCGAAACCCGGACGAATCCTCGTCATCCGATCCGGCCCTGTTCGCACAGGTGCAGGAGGGGGTGCGTCGGCATTGCCCCGGCATGATCGTGCAATTCTCGACTGGCGGGCGCGGCCGCGATCCGTCGGCACGCGGCAACGCGTTGTCGCTACGGCCCGACATGGCCTCGCTCTCGACCGGCTCGGTGAATTTCCCGACGATCGTCTACGAAAACCCGACCTCGCTCGTCGTCGACCTCGCAGGCAGCATGAAGGCGAACGGGGTACGGCCCGAGATCGAGATCTTCGATCTCTCGCATCTCCACGGCGCGCGCCGCCTCGTCGAGGAGGGCTTGATGGACGATCGCCCGCACGTCCAGTTCGTGATGGGCGTCAGGAACGCGCTTCCGGCGGACGAGCACCTGCTCGATATCCTGCTCGGCGAACTGCGCCGCATCCTGCCGAAAGCGACCTGGACGGCCGCCGGCATCGGCCGGCATCAGAGCGAGGTCATGACCTGGGCGCTGAAGCGCGGAGCTGATGCCGTCCGCACCGGGCTCGAGGACAACATTCGGCTGTCGAAGACGCGGCTCGCGAACGGCAATGCCGATCTCGTCCGTGTGGCGGTCGAGATTGCCGCCGAACACAACGCCCGGCCAGCAAAACCGGCCGAGGCGCGCAGGATGCTGGGTCTTGCCTAGGCCGTTGCGAATTCGGGCTTCTTGCCCAACGCCTCCTCGATCTTGCCGTCGCCGTCGAGATAGCCGTGCCGCTTCGGGTTCGGCATGATGATCGAGGCGGCGAGGGAGATCGCCAGCATCACCGTGACATACCAGAAGAACGTGCTCTCCATGCCCACGTTCTTGAACCACAGCGCGACGAACTCGGCCGTGCCCCCGAACAGCGAATTGGCGATTGCGTAGGACAGACCGACGCCCAGCGCGCGCACCTCCGTCGGGAAAAGCTCGGCTTTCACGATGCCGCTGATCCCGGTGTAGAAACTGATCGGGATCAGTCCTGCCATCACCAGCGCGAAGGCGAGCGTCGGATCGGTGTTGGTTCCGATTGCCGTCATCAGCGGTACGACCATGAGCGTACCGATTCCGGCAAAGAGCAGCATGTTCGTCTTGCGGCCGATCCTGTCCGAGAGCCAGCCGAAGAAGGGCTGGATGATCATGTAGACGAACAGGGCCGCGGTCATCGTGCGCGAGGCCGAGACGGCGTCCATATGCGCCGTGTTGACCAGGTATTTCTGCATGTAGGTCGTGAAGGTGTAGAACACGAGCGAGCCGCCGGCCGTGAAGGCGAGCACGACGCAGAACGCCCGCCAGTGCCTGAACAATGCGCTGAACGTGCCGGCTTCCTTGGATTCGAGCGCTTCCTTCGATGCGGTCTCGGCGAGCGCACGGCGCAGGAACAGGGCCACGACCGCTGCCAAAGCCCCAATGACGAAGGGGATGCGCCAGCCACCGGCCTGGAGCTGCTCCTTGGTCATCAAGGCTTGGAGCGTGACGAGCACCAGCGATGCGAGAAGCTGGCCGCCGATCAGCGTGACGTATTGAAACGAGGCGTAGAACCCGCGCTGCCCTTTGGAGGCGACCTCGCTCATATAGGTGGCGCTGGTGCCGTATTCTCCGCCGACCGAGAGCCCCTGGATCATGCGCGCCAGCAGTAGCAGCACGGGGGCGAGCTTGCCGACGGTCTCGTAGGTCGGAAGCAGCGCGATCATCAGCGAGCCGCCGCACATCATCAGCACCGAGATCATCATCGATGCGCGGCGCCCGAGACGGTCGGCGAGCCGCCCGAACAGCCAGCCGCCGATCGGCCGCATGAAGAAGCCGACCGCGAAAATTCCGGCCGTCTGCAGGAGCTGGCTGGTGCTGTCGCCCGAGGGAAAGAAGACCGGCGCGAAATAGAGGGCGAAGAAAGCGTAGGTGTAGAAGTCGTACCACTCGACGAGGTTGCCCGAGGAGGAGCCGACGATGGCCAGGATGCGACGGCGGCGATCCTCCGGATCGTCCGGCGCGGCGGGGGCGATCGCAAGGGAATCCGACATGTTTCCTCCTGGCTGAACCGCATTGTTTCGCGGGGCTTTGCCAAGACGGTCGCGCAAAGCGTCGGTCGAGACAAGTACCGTCACGAACAGCGCACGAAGATAATCCCGATCAGTGCTTCGATCGGCCAAGATCGACTTGTGCTCGGCGAGTGCTCGCACGACCGGCAATCGTAACGGCCGAGCAATCGGCGCGAACAGTGGACTGGAACCGGGCATCGATGCCGCGCCTTTGATCAACGCAAACTCCCGCGCCCAACATCGATGGCAGGCGCGGAGTGACGATCAAACCGGGAGATTGCACCCATGTCCGAGCCTACGGCACCATCGCTCGGCGGGGTTCTCGAAACCGCACTCTATGTCGACGAGATCGGCCGGGCGCGCGCCTTCTACGAGGGCGTGATGGGATTGCAGCCCATGGTCGCGGATGCGCGCCTCGTCGCCTATCCCGTCGCCCCCGGCAGCGTCCTCCTCCTCTTCAACCGTGGCTCCACTCTATCCCCCGTCCAGCTGCCCGGCGGTACGTTGCCGCCCCATGACGGGCATGGACCTTTGCATATCGCCTTCGCGATCGCCGCCCGGGACCTCGAAGCTTGGGCAGATCGGCTCGAAGGGCGCGGCATTGCGATAGAGAGTCGGATCGCATGGCCGAAAGGCGGGGTCAGCCTGTATTTCCGCGACCCTGACGGCAACCTGCTCGAACTCGCGACACCGGGCGTTTGGGTCAATTATTGAACGACTTGGCTCGATTTCGCCGTGCCTGCTCGGACACTTGGCAGGAATAGATGCGCTCGCATTGCGAAGCGCGGCAATAAACGCACAAATAATCGGCCAGATGTGCCGCGCTCGATCTTCGAATAACGTCGATTGCTTCAATTTTTTGGAACGTTTCTCATCCCTCCTTCGTTGCGTGGGCGGATTCGGCATGCATTCGGCAGCCGGCAACCTGAAGCGACAGGATTGGAATCGATGAACAAGCTCTTTCGGGGCACGATGACGGCTGCGCTGATCGCAGTCGGTGCAACAACCGCATTCGCGCAAGGCGGCGCAGGCGGCGCGCGCGGTGGCGGTGAAATGGGTGGAGCGGGAGGCGGGGCTGGCGCACGCGGTGGTGGAGAAATGGGCGGAGGCGGTGGCGCCGGCGCCCGTGGCGGCGGTGAAGTTGGTGGTGGCGGGGGAGCCGGAGCGCGCGGCGGCGAAACAGGCGGCGCAGGTGGCGATCACGGTGGCGGGGCAGCGGGAGCCCGCGGTGGCGACCCGGCCGGCGGCCGCCCAAGCGAGGCTGGCGGCGACCGAGGCGGTCGTAACGATGGCGCCGCAGGCCAACACGGTAGCGCCGGCGATAAGTCCGGCGCGCGCGATGGCGGCGCTGCCGGGGAAAAGGCTGGTGCCCGCGATGGCGGCGCTGCCGGCGAAAAAGCTGGTAGCCGCGATGGAGGTGCGGGTGAGAAATCCGGTGGTCGTGCAGGCGGCGCCGGCGAAAAAGCCGGCCGCGGCGCGGCAGGCGGAACGAGCAAGTCTCTCGGAAGCGTAAGCAGCGCGCAGCGGACGGAGGTCCACTCGGCCTTCTCCTCGGCGCATGTCACGACAGTCAAGAACGTGAACTTCTCGGTGAGCGTCGGCACCGCGATCCCTCGGACAGTCGTGCTCAGTCCGTTGCCGCCGGCCATCATCGAGATCGTGCCCGCCTATCGCTCCTATCGGGTCGTGAGGGTGGGCGACGAATACCTCATCATCGATCCCGAGACCTACGAGATCGTCGAGGTCATCAATTACTGAGGTCGATGGCTTCACGATCCATGAAATATGGGCGGGGCGCTGCGCCCCGCCTGCAGTGTCATCTTTGGCGATCGAGCAGGCCGGAGACGACGCGCGCCGTGTAATCGACCATCGGCACGATGCGAGAATAGTTGAGCCGCGTCGGACCGATCACCCCCACCACTCCGACGATCTTCTGGGAACTGTCGCGGAAGGGGGCCGCGATCAGCGAGGAGCCCGACAGCGAAAACAGCTTGTTCTCGGATCCGATGAAGATGCGCACGCCCTCACCGCCTTCGGCGCGGGAGAGCAGCTCGATGACGTCCTTCTGGGTCTCGAGGTCATTGAAGAGCAGCCTGATCCGTTCGAGATCCTCGGCGGCCCGTAAATCCTCGAGCAGGTTCGCATGGCCGCGAACGATGAGCTGACGGGCCTCCGACGGCCCGACGCTCGTTGCCAGTCCAGCATCGACCAGCCGTTCCGTCAGCGCGTCGAGTTCGCGCTTCATCGCCTCCCGCCCCGCCTCGACCTCGGATCGCAGGATATCGAGCGTCCGGCCTTGAAGCCGGGCGTTGAGATAGTTCGACGCCTCCTGAAGTGCGCTGACCGGCAATCCTGGCGGCAGGTCGAAGACGCGGTTCTCGACCGAACCATCCACGGCGACAAGCACGACGAGCGCACGGGTCGCGTCCAAACGTACGAATTCGATCTGCTTGAGGCGCACATCGGCTTTCGTCGTCAGGACAACACCCGCGCCGCGCGAGATGCCGGAGAGGAGGCTCGAGGCCTCCCCGAGGGCGGATTCGAACGTGTGGCGCGAGGCGGCTGCCCGCATCTGCGCCTCGATCCGCGATTTTTCGTCTTCTCCGACATCCCCGAGTTCGAGCATCGCATCGACGAAGAAACGCAGGCCCTGTTCGGTCGGCAGCCGTCCGGCGGAGGTATGGGGCGCGAAGATCAGGCCCGAATGTTCGAGATCCGACATCACGTTGCGGATCGAGGCCGGCGAGAGCGCCATCGGCAAGATGCGCGCGAGATTGCGCGAGCCGACCGGCTCACCGGTCGTCAGATAGCTCTCCACGATCTGGCGGAAAATCTCGCGAGCGCGATCATTGAGCGCGGCCGATGGTGGACCTGATCGTAGGGGCGATGCTTGATCGGACAAGATGCCATTCCGGCGGGATGGTTGCGGGTCGGACGCTTCGCGAGCAACGTGGCTTTGGTTAAGTCACCAACATGTGGCCGCGATGCGGTCTGGCTACAAATCTGGAGCCGAATAACTTGGCTGGAAAGCGTTCGGTCCTGTTCGTCTGCCTCGGCAACATCTGTCGCTCGCCGCTCGCGGAGGCGGCATTCCGCGACGTCGCCGAGCGGTCTGGGCTCGACGTCGAGGTCGAATCCGCTGGAACCAGCGATTGGCACGTCGGCGCTCCCCCCGATCGCCGTGCGCAGGCCGTTGCGCGCAAGCACGGAATCGAGATCGGCGGTTTCCGTGGTCAGCAGGTTTCCGCTGCGGATTTTCGCAGGTTCGACCACATCGTCGCGCTCGATACCAGCAATCTCGCGGCGCTCGTCGCGCTTCGCCCCAAGGATGCGACGGCCGCGTTGTCGCTCCTGCTCGACCATGTCGATGGCCGGCGAGGGCAGGGCGTGGCCGACCCCTATTACGGCGAGGCGGCGGATTTCGAGAGGACCTGGGCCGAGGTGATGACCGGCGCTGCCGGCCTCGCCCGCAAGATTGCCGCCGAGAGGTGAGCGAAGAACTCGCTCGCGCGGGTGCAGCGCTGCTCGGGGCTGGGATGTTGGGATATTCGCCACTCCCGGGCGGATGCCTCTCTCAGATCGTGCATGTTCGGCTCGATGACGGGCGCGACGTTGTCGTCAAAGGCGGCCGGAACGCGCGCCGCGAAGCTGCAATGCTCACCGCGATTGCGCAGTCAGGTGCTCCGGTGCCGGCCGTGCTTGCCTTCGATGACGCGCTATTGGTGATCGCCTTCCTCCGCGCGACTGGGAGCGTGTCGGGCGCCTGGTCGAGCCTGGGTATGGCACTGTCACGCCTCCATGCCGTGACGGGATCAGCCTACGGCTGGCCGGACGATCTCGCATTCGGCGAGATTTCTATCAGGAGCACCTGGAGCGACGACTGGCCCGACTTCTGGGCATCGAACCGGCTTCGCAACAATGTCCCGCACCTGCCGGTCGACCTGGCCCGCAGGGTGGAGCTGTTGGCGGATGATCTCGCCAATCGCCTGCCCGCGCGGCCGAGGCCCGCCCTGCTCCATGGTGATCTTTGGGGAGGCAATGTGCTCGCTTCCGGCGACCAGGTCGTCGGTTTCATCGATCCGGCCTGCTATTTTGGGCACGCGGAAGTCGATTTCGCGATGCTGGACATGTTCGATTCGCCGAGCGTCGCGCTCCGGCAGGCCTACGGCCCATCGGAGCCGGGGTTTCGCGAGCGGTCGCCGATCTACAGGCTATGGCCGGCTCTGGTGCATTACCGGCTGTTCGGGTCGGGCTATCGGCCCGCCGTCGAGGCCTGCCTGTCGGAGGCCGGCGCATAAGGCCGAGGCTGCGCCCTTCTGATGCGCATCATCACGGACAGATTTGAAGCTCTGACGGCGCGACTAAAGAGACCATCCTGGTCGGCGAATAGACGATGTCCTGGAGGCCGGTCCGCAAAGACGAGCGCCGGGCGTGCTCCACGACTTTCCGTGCCGCGGCCTTGGCATTGGTCGCGCGGAGTTCCGAATTGGGCAGCCCGTCCCGGCGGGCCTTGCGGGCCAAGGCCAGCAAGAAGCGGGCATCGGCCGCGGCGCGAAGGCGAATATCGGCCACGGGGTCCAGGCGAAAAGCCTGAACCTCCAACTCGGCGATGGAGGCGTTCATCGGGGCGTTTCCGGAGACGTATCGGCGGCGCGGCTCTTATTGTCGCGCTTTTGTCACAATCAAGAATCTCTCGCGCCGATTCGCAAGAATTTCGTCTGAGCCAATCCCTGGATTCACTCCAAAATAGAGGGACTCGGTAGTCGGCCGTAACCGGCGCGACTGGAATCGGTGATGGCCGGTATCGAGCGGGCTCCGCTTCCTGATCGTCTCGAAGTGCCTGGAATAACGGCTGCGCGCGGAATTTTGCCTGAGCGGGGGCTGCCAGGCGAGGCAAGCAATGGCATGGTCGTCACCATGCTGTACTGGTTCGGTATCGTCATTTTCATCGCGCTGATGGTGGCGGCGGTGATATGGCGCCGCTTTGCATCTGCCCTGACGTCCATAGCCGCTATACTCGCAGCCCTCCTGCTGATGAACTGGTTGGCGGATAATGGTTATTGGCCAGACGACATCGCCGGGCCCCCACGTCCGCGGCCGATGACGCCGATCGGCGGAGATGGCGTACGCTGACCGACGGCAACGGTGTGCGCGGGCCTTTGGGCTGTGATCCACGCGGGGGAAATCCCATTTGCCGCTTGGAACCGTATCGGCAGATCAACGTGTTATCGGTGCGTCCTCTGCACCAAAATTGGGCAATCGAAACAGGCCCGGAGTCGAGAATGCGCAACCTCCTATTGCTTTTGATCCTTCTCGGTGGCGGCTTCGTGCTCGTCGCGATGTACGTCGCACCGACGCAGCCCGAGCTGCGAGCCTGGTATCTCGAAAATGCCTGCACGACGCTCGATAAGGTCAGCACACAAATCTGCGATCCGATCCGCAAAGCCGGAAGCACCGACAAGGTCTGATCGGCAGTCGCATGCGCTGCGGACGGCGCTGCTTTGGTCGCGCCGTCTCATCCCCAAATCGCTGGCACCTGACGATCCGTCAGTGTTTCTCGGGGCGCCTTGCAGGTCCCGCGCTTCATGAACGCGGACATGTTCGATCTTCTTGTCATCGGTGGAGGCATCAACGGCGCCGGTATCGCCCGCGATGCGGCCGGACGCGGTTTGAAGGTCCTTCTGTGTGAGCGCGAAGACCTCGCTCAGCACACTTCGTCCGCCTCGACCAAGTTGATCCACGGCGGTCTTCGCTATCTCGAGAACTTCGAATTCCGTCTCGTCCGTGAAGCCCTGGCGGAGCGCGAGCGGCTCATGCGGCTCGCCCCGCACATCATTCGGCCATTGCGTTTTGTCCTCCCTCACGACGAGGGATTGCGGCCTGCTTGGCTGCTGAGGCTCGGCCTCTTTCTCTATGATCACCTGTCGCCGCTGAAGACCCTGCCGGCCTCGACGGGCACGCGTCTCATTGCGGGCGAGGGCATCGGCGCGCCGCTGCAGCGGAGGCTGAAGCGCGGCTTCCTCTATTCGGATTGCCTCGTCGACGACAGCCGGCTGGTCGTGCTGAATGCACTCGATGCTGCAGAACGCGGCGCTGTGATCCGAACCCGCACATCCGTCGAATCCGCACGGCGCGAAGGCGGCAGTTGGGTCGCCGCGATCCGGGACACGGAAACCGGGCATAGCGAGACGATCAAGGCGCGGATCCTCGTCAATGCGGCAGGTCCCTGGGCCAGCGAGATCGTGACGCGAAGGCTCGGGCTTGCCGGCCGGTCGAAGCTGCGCCTGATCAAGGGCAGCCACATCGTCGTGCCTCGATTGTACGAAGGAGCGCAGGCCTACATCCTCCAGCAGCCCGACCATCGGATCGTTTTCGCGATTCCCTATGAGCGAAACTTGACCCTGATCGGCACGACCGAAGTCGCCCACGAGGGTGCGCCGGGCGCGGTCTCGATCTCGGCGGATGAGACGCATTACCTCTGCGACTGCATCAACCGGTCCTTTGCGCGGCCGATAAAGCCGAGCGACGTCGTCTGGAGCTATGCGGGCTTGCGGCCGCTCTTCGACGACGCCGCGACGACCGCATCCACCGTCACACGCGACTATGTGCTCAACCTCGACGAGGGCGAGGACGGGCCGCCGGCTCTGTCCGTGTTCGGGGGGAAGATCACGACCTATCGGCGGCTCGCCGAGCATGCGCTTTCACGGCTTGCACGCTTTCTCTCAAACCTCGCGCAACCCTGGACGGATCGTGTCCCGCTGCCCGGTGGCGATTTCGGCGCGGGCGGCTTCGATGGGTACGTGGATGCTTTCGCCGGACGCTATCCATTCCTGGATCCGACGACCGTGGTGCGGCTGGTCAGAGCCTATGGAACCAGGGCGGACGAACTCATGGGTGATGCCCGGCGCCTCGAGGATCTTGGCGAGCGTTTCGCGGCGGACCTGACGCGGCGCGAAGTCGACTATCTCGCCCAGGTCGAATGGGCCCGCACGCCCGACGATATTCTCTGGCGGCGCTCCAAGCTCGGTTTGCGGGTCGAGCGCGAAGGAGCGGTACGCTTGGCCAGCTACCTCGCCGCTCGCGTGGCAGCTTAAGTCGATCTAAGCCGCCGCCTCTGCGGAAAAGGGGTCTGGCGATCGCGAGCCGAGTGTAGCGCGCGTTCCAAATCAAACGGGGCCGCAGATGCGGCCCCGTACGTGTGCGATCTCGATGATCGAGTGCCAGTCCGTCAGTAGCACTGTTGGACGAGCACGCGGCGGTAGCCGAACGGAGTCCAGCGCCAACGCGGAACCGTGTAGCAATCTCCGTAATAGCCGACATTCGAGTAGCCGTACGGATAGCCGTATCCATACCCGCCGTACCCGCCATAGAGCGAGCCTGCGGCAAGACCCAAGCCGAGACCCAGTCCGAGGCCACCGTAGCCTCTGTGGCGCCAGCCATGGCCGCCATAGCCGCCGCCGTATATCGGACGGTATCCGTACCCGCCGCCCCGGAAGCCGCCGAAGCCACCGCCGAAGCCACCGCGGTGGAACCCGCTTATCGCATTGCCGCCGAAGCCGCCGCCGACACCACGGAACCCACCACCGAAGCCACGGAATCCGCCACCGCCGAAGCCACCGCCTCGGAACCCGCCGCCGCCGAAGCCGCCGCCATGAAAGCCGCCGAACCCGCCGCCGCCGTGAAAACCACCGCCGCCGAAGCCGCCACGGGCTTCGACAGTGGTCGGAATGATCGTCAAGGCGCTCAATGCGAGCGCCGAGGCCATAACTACGCCCTTCATCTCAATCCCTCCGGGAATGCTGCATCTCCCCCGATCTCCAGAAACTCCTAACAGGCCGAAACGGTTCAAGCCTCGCAATGCGGCGCCTCGTTCCGGGAAGCCTTATCGCCAATCTTTGCCACGGAGGGCGCTCGCGAGCTTGAAAACTGCCGCGATTTGCGACGAGGAGAACCTTTCGGAGATTGGCTGGGAAGCCGCCGAGCGGCCGGGCGTGGGATCGGGATTTCGGGATGCGCAAGGGAAGTTTTCGGTGCCTCGTCGCGGCTGCGCTCCTCGCCGCAGGCCTCGGGAGTGCCTCCGCCCGCGAACCGGATGCGGCGAGCGCGAAGCAGGCTGCTTCGGCGCCTGGGCCCTGTCGTGCGGTTCAAGCCGAGGGGGACGAGTACACGGTCTGTACCGTCGATCTGCGTTCGCAGCGCGTGCGCCTGTTCTGGCTCGCGGCGGACGGTGCGCCCTACACTTCGCTGTCGAGCCTGGCACGGGCGCAAGGCTCACGGCTCAGCTTCGCCATGAATGCCGGGATGTATGATGACGGCCAGGCACCGGTCGGCCTCTACATCGAAGACGGACGCGAGATGAAGGGCGTCTCGACCACGAACGGACCCGGCAATTTCCATCTCAAGCCGAACGGCATCTTCTATGTGAAGGGCGACCGTGCCGGCGTTCTCGATACCGCCCGCTACCTGAGCGCGAAGTTAAAGCCCGATTTCGCGACGCAATCCGGACCGATGCTGGTCATCGAGGGCAAGCCGCATCCGAAATTCTCGGCAGATGGTCCAAGCCTGAAAATCCGCAACGGCGTCGGCGTGCACGATGACGGACGCATCGTGGAGTTTGCGATCTCCGAGCGTCCCGTGAGTTTCGGTGCCTTCGCGCGGCTGTTCAAGGACGAGCTCGGCTGCAGAAATGCGCTGTTCCTCGATGGGTCGGTCTCTAGCCTTTACGCCCCCGGCCTCGGTCGCTCCGATCTCAGCCGTCCACTCGGACCGATGGTCGGCGCCGTTTCACGATAGGTGAGGGTGCAGATCACCCGACCGAGCGGCCGGCGCGCCGTCAGGCTCCAATCCCGCGCGACTTCAGCCGCGCGCCGATCTCGTCGAGCGCAGTCGGATCCTCGATGGTCGGCGGGATCGTATAGGACTTTCCGTCGGCGATGGCCTTCATCGTCGCGCGGAGGATCTTGCCCGAGCGCGTCTTCGGCAGACGATCGACCGTCAGTGCCAGCCGGAAAGCCGCGACCGGGCCGATCTCGTCGCGGATCTTTGCCACGAGTTCGCGTTCGATCGTCTCCGGCTCCTTGTCGACGCCCGATTTCAAGACGACGAAGCCGCAGGGTGCCTCTCCCTTGAGTGTGTCGGCGATGCCGATCACGGCGCATTCGGCGATGTCGGGATGCGCGGCGATCACGGCTTCCATGCCACCGGTCGAGAGCCGATGCCCGGCAACGTTGATGATGTCATCGGTTCGCCCGAGCACTGTCACGTAGCCATCGGCATCGCGAATGCCAGCATCCGAAGTGTCGTAATAACCAACGAAGGTGGAGAGATAGCTCGATCGGAAACGCTCGTCGGAGCCCCAAAGCGTCGGCAGGCAGCCCGGCGGAAGCGGAAGCTTCAACGCGATGGTGCCCATCGTGTCCGCAGGCAGCGGCTTGCCGGCCTCGTCGAGGATGTGGAGGTCGTAGCCGGGCATCGGCACTGCAGTAGAGCCGTATTTTACCGGAAGCCGTTCGATGCCGAGCGGGTTGCCTGCAATCGCCCAGCCGGTCTCGGTCTGCCACCAGTGATCGATCACGGGGCGCTGCAGCGCTTTTTCCGCCCAGGCGACCGAATCCGGGTCGGCGCGCTCACCGGCAAGGAACAGGGCGCGGAAGCGCGACAGATCGTAATCCCGGACACGTTCCGCCTTCGGATCGTCCTTCTTGATTGCGCGCAAGGCGGTCGGTGCCGTGAACAGCGTGCTGACGCCGTATTCCTCGATCACCCGCCAAAATGCACCGGCATCCGGCGTACCGACGGGTTTGCCCTCGTAGAGCACCGTCGTGCAGCCATGAAGCAACGGGCCGTAGACGATGTAGGAATGTCCGACGACCCAGCCGATATCGGATGCGCAGAAATAGACCTCGCCCGGATTCACGCCATAGAGGTTCGACATCGACCAACTGAGCGCGACGCAATAGCCTCCGGTATCGCGCAGGACGCCCTTCGGCTTTCCCGTCGTGCCGGACGTATACAGGATGTAGAGCGGGTCGGTCGCCGCGACGGGAACAGGCACCGCGCTGTGCCCGGCCAATCGCGCGGCTTCGACCGCATCTGCCCAGTCGTAGTCTCGGCCATCCTGCAGGCTCGCTTGCGCCTGCGGCCTCTGCAAGATCAGGCACGCGTCCGGCTTGTGCGCCGAGCGGGCGATCGCCGCGTCGAGCAGCGGCTTGTAGGCGACGGTACGCGTCGGCTCGATGCCGCAAGAGGCGGCGAGGATCAATTTGGGGGCTGCGTCCTCGATGCGGGTCGCGAGTTCGTTCGCGGCAAAGCCGCCGAACACGACCGAGTGAACGGCCCCGAGCCGTGCGCAGGCGAGCATGCCGAACAGCGCCTCAGGCACCATCGGCATGTAAATCACCACCCGATCGCCCTTGCCGACGCCATGATCGCGAAGCACGGCAGCGAGCGTCGCGACGGCATCGCGCAATTCGCGGTACGTGATGGTTCGCTTCGTGCCGGTTACCGGCGAATCGTAGATGATCGCTGCCTGGTCGGCGCGTTCGCTTTCGGCATACCGGTCGACCGCATTCTGGCAGGCGTTCAGTTTCCCGTCCGGAAACCAGCGGCCGTAAACCCCGGCTTCCCGATCAAATGCGCGGGTCGGCGCCACGTCCCAGTCGATCGCCTCGGCTGCATCGAGCCAGAACGTCTCCGGGTCGCGGATCGAGGCATCATGGACGGCGGAGTAGACGGTTTCCCCGGCTTTTGCGGCGACCATGGCGTTCCCTCCTTATCGGCCGCCTTGTGCCGGCCGTTTCGGCTCGAACTTAGCGCGGATCACGGCCGAGGGCGCCGTCGAGTTTCGTGGTCGCAAACAAAAACCGCCGCACCATCTTCCGGTGCGGCGGGTTGTGCGCTTCTACAATCTATCTGCGCGCAACATCGAATGTCGCGCCGTCAGGCCTTTCAGTGGAGCGTTTGCTCGTCACTCTGCAGGCGATTGATTTCGTCCTTGAGGTGTAATTTTTTCCGCTTGAGCTCGGCGATGTGGAGGTCGTCGGCGGAGGGGGATTGCATCGCGTCGTGCAGCTCGCGTTCCAGCGCTTCGTGCTTGCGAGCCAGCTGGCTCAAATGGGTCTCCAAGGACATGAGGCGTTTCTCCTGTCATCTTTGCGACTCACGCAGACTGGCACAGGATTGGCCGCCTGTCGAAATCAAAAAGCGGTCATTGTCACATTTTCGTCAACGTCCGAGCGGGTTCTTTCGACGCATCCTGGCACAGCCGTGCTCGCCAGTTCGTGGCGCTCCAGACCTTCGTGGACACATGCCCAATTGTTGCGTTTGGCCGCTTGCCGCGCCTTGTCCCGGCTGGGGGTATGGCGCATGGTCCGGCCATGTGTGTCGGCGAGCGTCAGGACGATGATGGAGGGAGAGGACGGACACGATCCGGGAGCGAATGTGTCTGTCGATCTTCAGACGGAACTCGGGCGCCTAAAGGAAGAGCATCGTGATCTCGACAGTGCGATCGAGGCCTTGAAGCTCGGGGTCGCCTGCGATCAGCTTCAGGTCCAGCGGCTCAAGAAGCGGAAGCTCATCCTGAGAGACCGGATTTCCCACATCGAGGATCAGCTCCATCCCGACATCATCGCTTGACGAGGCTGCCCTCGCCGGTTTGTTCGGTGAGAGAGACGTGCCGGGATATTTGAGCGTGACTTGCGAAGGGGTGGGCGCTGCATTCGGCGGTTCCGTCGCCGTCGAGGCGTGCTGTTTCGTTCTTTCGTCATCGCACATGAGACGCCGGAGCCAGACGACGGTGCAGTTTTGACGACCACGAAGGGCCGCGCCCCAATCGCGATCATCATGGGAAGCCAGTCCGACTGGTCGACGATGCGTCATGCCGCCGAGACCCTGGAGGCACTTGGCCTGGATTATGAGGCACGCATCGTCTCGGCTCATCGGACACCTGAACGCCTCGTCCAATTCGCCACAGGTGCGCGCGCCGCCGGCTACAAAGTTGTAATCGCCGGGGCAGGGGGAGCGGCCCATCTTCCGGGCATGACGGCGGCGATGACGCCGCTGCCGGTATTCGGCGTACCCGTCGAATCGAAGGCCCTGTCGGGTCAGGACAGTCTGCTCTCGATCGTGCAGATGCCGGCCGGCATCCCGGTCGGCACTCTGGCGATCGGGCGTGCAGGCGCCATCAACGCTGCGCTTCTGGCAGCCGCAGTACTGGCATTGTCCGACACGGCTTTGGCCGAACGGCTCGATTCCTGGCGCCAGCGTCAGACGGAGGCCGTTGCCGAGCGGCCAGACGACGGTACGAACTGATGTGATGACGATGACGAAGGCTCAACCAACACGTCCGGTGCGCCCCGGCGGTACGCTCGGCATTCTCGGCGGTGGCCAGCTCGGCCGGATGCTCGCTCTCGCTGCCGCGGAATTCGGGCTGAAGGTCCATGTCTATGCGCCCGATGCGGACAGCCCCGCCTTTGGAGTCGCCGCCGCGACGACCGTCGCGGCCTACGACGATGCCGCCGCTCTCGCATCCTTTGCGGAGAGCGTCGACGTCGTGACCTATGAATTCGAGAACATCCCGCACGAGACGGCCGCGATCCTCGCGACCTACGCGCCTCTCAGGCCCAGCGCCGAGGCTCTGCTGACGACGCAGGATCGGCTGGTCGAGAAGCGTTTCGTCAATGGTTTGGGCATTCCAACCGCACCGTTCCGCGCCGTCGACACGGGCGCCGATTTGGCCGAGGCGCTCGAGAAGATCGGCCGGCCCGCCGTCCTCAAGACGCGGCGTTTCGGATATGACGGCAAGGGCCAGCGCATGATCCGCGACGGAGCCGATCCGGAGGCGTTGATTGCGGAATTCGGCAGCGTTCCCTGTATCTTAGAAGGTTTTGTTCCCTTCGAGCGCGAGATATCGGTCGTCGCCGCGCGCGGAATCGATGGGCGTTTCGCTGCCTTCGATCCCTGCGCCAACGAGCACCGCGATCACATTCTCAGCCGCACGCAAGTCCCTGCACCGGGCCTCGATTCCGCCACGGCGGCGGCAGCGATCGGGATCGCTCGAAGCATTGCCGATGCGCTCGATTATGTCGGCGTCATCGCGGTCGAGATGTTCGAGATCGCCGGGCCGGTCGGGGCTGGTCGCCTGGTCGTGAACGAGATCGCGCCACGGGTGCACAATTCCGGGCACTGGACGATCGAGGGCGCGCTGACCTCGCAATTCGATCAATGCGTCCGCGCGGTCTGCGGCTGGCCGCTGGGCGACCCTTCACGCATTGCCGGACTTCGCGTCGAGATGCGCAATTTGATCGGGGCGGAGGCGGAGGAATGGCTCGAGATTCTCTCCGAACCGGGGTCTCACCTGCATCTCTACGGAAAGGACGAAATTCGTCCTGGCCGGAAGATGGGGCATGTCACGCGCCTGATTCCTCCGGGCTGACAATACGCTGGATGAATTGACCGGGGCCGTCCTGGAGTCTGAAAATCCGTGACTTCACAGTAACACTGGCGCGCCGCAAAGCATCTGCAGCAGGAGTGTTCGCGCTTCATCGTCATGGGCCTTACCTTCGCCACAACCGGACGCTTGAGCGGAGATACGAGGCCGCCTTAAGCGCGTGTTCACTGCGATCGGGGATCGTGGAGAGCGCTTGGCGATGTGGGGCGGCATAGGGCAGCTCGATCGCCGACAGGCACTTTTGTGTGTGCGACCGGTTCGAGGAAAGCGGGGATGAAGGCGATGAAGCTGCGGGCCTCGAAGACGTCGCTGATCGGCGCGATCGCCCTGACGGCCGCGCTGGCCGCCTGCACGACCGACAGTGCATTGGTGCCGCGCCAATATGCCGTGCTCGAAACCGATACGACCGGCGCGACCAACGTCAACATCTCGTCACTGAGCGACGTCATTGCCCGAAACCCGTCAGATGCCGGCGCCTACAATACACGCGGCGCCGCCTATGCCCGGGCCGGCCAGTTCAGCGATGCGATCGGCGATTTCTCGAAGGCGATCCAGCTCGATCCGTCTTCCGCTTCGGCCTACAACAACCGCGCTCTCGCCTATCGCCAGACCGGCCGCAACGACGCGGCGCTCCAGGATTTCTCGAAGGCGATCGCCAACGACGCCAATTTCTCGTCGGCCTATATCGGGCGCGCCAATCTGGAGCGGGCGCAGGGTGATCTCGGTGGCGCGCTGAGCGACCTGAACGTCGCCATTCGCCTCGCTCCCGAATCCGCCGAGGCCTACCACGCGCGCGGCCTGGTCCGGCAGAAGCAGGGTCAGGATGCCGATGCGATCGGCGATTTCGCTGCTGCGATCGATCGCAATCCCTTCGTCGGGGCTCCCTACGCCGCGCGCGGGCAAAGCCTGCTCAATGTGAGCCAGTACGACAAGGCGATCGAAGACTACAACGCGGCCCTCAACGTGAACCCGAAGGACGCTTCGTCCTGGGCCTATCGCGGTCTCGCCTATGAAAAGTCGAACCGCCGCAAGGAAGCTGCCGAGAGCTACCAGCAGGCTGCGCGGCTCGACCCGAGCAACCCGGTTGCCAAGCAGGGCCTCGGCCGCGTCCTGTAGCGTGGGGAGGAGTAGCCTCCCCCAAGCCGTTTCCTGAATACGGTGTCTCCGCCCGACGCGGAGATCACCCGCCCATCAGTTCGATGAGCCGATACTGCGACGTGATCCTTCGGGTCGTGCAGGTGTTGGAGCGGTAGACGATCGTTTCGGTCTCGATCATCGCCGGCCTGAAGCGCACGCCATTCAGAAGCGCGCCATCGGTCACGCCGGTTGCGGCAACGATCACGTCGCCGCGCGCCATGTCGTGCATGTCGTATTTTTGCTTGGGATCGGTAATCCCCATTTTCGCCGCTCGCGCGCGCTTGTCCGCGCTGTCGAGGATCAGGCGACCCTGCATCTGGCCACCGATGCACCGCAAAGCGCAGGCGGCGATCACGCCTTCGGGGGCGGCTCCCGATCCCAGATAGATGTCCACGCCGGTCTCTTCTGGCTTTGTGGTGTGAATGATCGCGGCGATGTCACCGTCCGAGATCAGGCGAATGCCGGCGCCGGTGGCGCGGATCGCCGCGATGAGATCCATGTGCCGAGGCCGGTCGAGGACAATCGCGGTGATTTCCGACGGATCGACCCCCTTGGCGCGGGCCAGCGCCGCGATGTTCTCGGCAGGGCTTAAGTCGAGATCCACCGTGCCGGGAGGATAGCCCGGTCCGATCGCGATTTTCGACATGTAGACGTCGGGTGCCGCCAGCAGGGTGCCCTTTTCCGCAAGCGCCATCACCGCGATCGCGCCGGGCATGTCCTTGGCACAAAGGGTCGTGCCTTCGAGCGGATCGACGGCGATGTCGACCTCCGGCCCTTCTCCGGTGCCGAGCTTCTCGCCGATGAAGAGCATCGGCGCCTCGTCTCGCTCGCCCTCTCCGATGACGACGGTACCGGAAATCGGAAGGGCCTTGAGTTCAACCCGCATCGCATCGACAGCGGCCTGATCGGCTTCCTTTTCCTTGCCCTTCCCGCGCAAGCGCGCGGCAGCCACCGCCGCGCGTTCGGTCACACGTACGAGTTCCAGCGTCAGCCCGCGCGCGGCACCTCCGCTGAAGATCCCGGATTCCACAAAGGGCATCGCTCGTCGTCCTTCTCCCGGTCCCAGATGATCGGACCGAGGGTTTGAGGCGTTGCCAGCCCATCGGCACGGCCGCCCCGATATCCCTTAACTCATGTTCGGAACACAGACCGTAAACGCATCGCTTCTTTTTGCCGGAAGCCCTTGCGACTATTCGCGCTCGATCCGGATCAATTGCGGCGTCTCGGCCAAAAGGCCGTCCGATGCGATGGCATCGAGCGCAGCGCGGACATTGCCCTCGGTCGCCTCGTACGTGATCAGGACAAGCGGGACGGGCTGGCCGGACAAGCCATGCGGATCGCTCGATGCCGCCGTGGCCGAACGACGCTGCACGATGCTCTCGATCGAGATCTCGCGTTCGGCCATGCGCTTTGCGACACCCGCCGCGACGCCCTTGCGATCGTGGACGGTGAGCCGCACGTAGTAGCCGCCCTCGTGTCGCTGCATGGCGACGCGGCGCGAGGCTGAAAGGCGCCCGACCGGACGCCCGAAGGTCGGACGCACCAGCCCTGCGGCGACGTCGGTGATATCGGCGACGACAGCGGAGGCGGTCGCCTCTCCACCGGCGCCAGGCCCGATCAGCGTCAGCTCGCCGACGGCGTCGGCATCGATGGTCACCGCATTGGTCACGCCCATCACCTGCGCGATGGCGGACGCCTTGGGCACCATCGTCGGATGCACCCGCTGCTCGATGCCGTCCGAGGTCGCCTGGGCGACGCCGAGGAGCTTGATCCGGAAGCCCAATTCGTCGGCCATCGCCAGATCGAGTGGCTGGATCGCCGAGATGCCCTCGACCGACACGCCTTCGGCGTCGATCTCCACGCCGAAGGCGAGGCTCGTCAGGATCGCGAGCTTGTGAGCCGTGTCGTACCCCTCGACATCGAAAGTGGGATCGGCCTCGGCGTAACCCAGCTTTTGCGCATCCCTGAGGCAGGCTTCGAAGGTCAGGCCCTCCGCCTCCATGCGGCTCAGGATGTAATTGCAGGTGCCGTTGAGGATACCGTAGATCCGCTTGACCTCGTTGCCGGGAAGCCCCTCGCGAATGGCCTTGATGACGGGAATGCCACCCGCCGCCGAGGCCTCGTAGGCGAGGGCGACCCCGCGCGACTCGGCCATTCTCGCAAGCGCGCCACCATGATGAGCAAGCAGCGCCTTGTTGGCCGTCACGACATGCTTGCCGGCCGCAAGCGCCGCCTCGACCACCGATTTCGCCGTCCCTTCCGAACCGCCGATCACTTCGACGACGCAATCCACCTCGTCCGAACTGGCAAGGGCAATCGGATCGTCGAACCAGCGGATGCCTGACAGGTCGAGGCCGCGGTCGCGGCCCGGATCGCGGGCGGAAACGGCCGTGACCCGGATCGCGCACCCAGTCGCCGCCGACAATTGTTCGCCGCGCCGCGCGATCATTCGGACGACGGCCGCGCCAACCGTGCCGAGACCGGCAATGCCGAGGCGTAGGGTCTGTGTCATGCCATCTCCTGAAGCCACGCGGCGCAAAGCGTCGCAAACCGCCGGCGCAACGCGCTGTAGCGCGGGCGTGGGAGGAATGAAAAGGAGCTTGGAGCACCCAAACAAGGCGTAGACGCCCGGCGAACCGATCCGACCGGTACCCTTCCGGCCTGCCTTCGGTGTCGTGAAGGAACGGAACCCGTCTTCACCGGGCCCGGTTGACCAACAGACCCTGCAACCGCTGAGAGGAGGCGACGCGTGGCCAATCCCGGCCTACCGACCCCCGATCCGCTGCCCGGAGGCATCATCCCGGGCGATGTGCCTCTGCCACCGGATCCCGACGAGCAACCCGATATCGGACCAACCGGACCGGTCTTGCCCGATCCGATCGACGATCCTGCCATTGATGAGCCCCGTGGTCCCGGTTCGGAGCCCGACCACCTGCCTGGCGGTCCGACCCATCCGGGGATCAGGCTCTGAACGAATGGAACTCACTTGCGAGGCCGCGCTTCCGTCGGAACGCTGCCTCGCTCCTTTCAGGGCTTTCGCGATAGGCTGCGTTCAATGGCCGCCGTGCGAACTGCGAACGTCTCGAGGGGCGGCCAGGATTTCGGCAAGGCTCGTCGCGACATGGCGCGCCTCCTCGTCCGTCAGCCTCAACTGAAAGGGCGGCAGAGCCCCGGCTTGCAAGGCGACGACCGCTTGGCCCTGGCCGTCGGTGCCGATCTCGATGGCCGACGAGGTCACGTCGAGCATGGCGATCTCTTCATCGCCCATCTCCTCGGCCATATCGCCATCATCCGGATCGTCGATCGCCGTGAGCAATTGCCCGACTGCCCGCACGAGCGCACGGGCCGCGCGGGAATCCATCACCACCGCGGTCGATTGATCGTCTTTCTGAAAGGAAAGCTGGATGTTGGCACCTTCGAGGGAAACCGAGATTCCTGCCATGGACTGCCTGATTGCGGTGACGGAAACCTTTTGTCGCTGCACCCTATATGCACCCGCATGCGCAAAAGTCACAGTGGGGCGCCTTGACCGTGGGGCAACTTGGCCGTGCGATCCACGGAGGCTTTCCCTTTTCTTACCGTGGCTTAATAGATCCCGATCGGGGGCGAGCGCAAAACGCCTTGTTGCGGCCGCATGCCTGGCCTACATACAAGCTAGCGGGATTCGATGTGACGGGCGCACCCTATAGGCTGCGTGTCAGGTCCCGCCCAACCGTCAACATCTGACTATGCAGGGTGCTCGCGTCGATGAGACGCGCGCGACTGCGACGAACTATGACAAGGACTCTGCTACGTGGATACCGGCACTGTGAAGTGGTTCAACGAAACCAAGGGCTACGGCTTCATCCAGCCCGATAACGGCGGCAAGGACGTGTTCGTGCACATTTCTGCCGTCGAACGCGCCGGCCTGCGCAATCTCGTCGAGGGCCAGAAGGTCTCCTACGAGATCCAGACCGACAAGCGCAGCGGCAAGGATGCCGCCGGCAACCTTCAGGCCGTCTGACGAGCCTGGTGCCGAAACCGGCGGCGAGCCGTGGAAACGGTTGCCGCCGTCTCGGTACGAACGACTGCGCGGAACGATGACCGTCTTCTGACGATCACGGACATCGTCCGTTCCACGGGGGCTTTGAAGCGGCGGGCGCCAATCCTCCGCCAATCCTCACGGTTGGAAAGGGCTGTTGGCGACGAAAGATAAGTTGCGGCTGTCGCACCGCTGAAATGAGAATCAGAAATATTGCCGTACGGCCGCAATGCGAAAATCGGCCAACCAAGAGAAAAGACATGTTATTTGAGTATTCGCGGCGCACCGGACGCCGCTCGCCCGTTACGGATGCGACGACATTCCGGGTGGGGCGCCTCAGCCGCGTTCAGGCGCAAGGCGGACGCGGGATCGATTTCAGCCATCTCATCGATTCTTCTTACGACTATCACTCTGCGCGGGAATTGCGCTGGCATCTCGCCGATCGCTTTGGCTTGGCCCCCGATACCGTCGCGCTTCGCGAAACCGCCTGAGAATCAGCCTGCGCCGAGGACGGCCAAAGTCGGGTCTCGAAGGGCCCCGGGCCCGGCGATGAGTTCCGCGTGCTTGGGATCAGCGCGGTTGTAGACCACGGCATTCCCATCCAGATCGACGATCGTACCTCCTGCTTCGCGCAGGATCAGATCGGCCCCGGCGAGATCCCAATCGCGGGAATCTTTCGAAATCAGCCCGAGATCGATCGTGCCTTCCGCAACGCGCGCAACGCGTAACGCCAGGGAAGGAACCCGCTCGAGGCGGGTCATCTTCGGCGCAGGCCGAAGCCGTGCGGCCCCGCGTTGCATCCGCTCGAACATCGCTTTCGGACCGGTGACGCGCGCGCCATCCAAGCTCGTACACGACGAGACGGCGATGCGGCTCCCGTTGCGCCAAGCGCCGCTGCCCGCCACCGCTTCGTAGAAGGCGCCGAGGGCTGGGGCGTGCACGAAGCCGAGCACCGGGACATTCTTCGCCAACAGGGCGACGGCGATCGACCAGTCGCGATGTCCCGACAGGAACGCGCGTGTCCCGTCGATCGGATCGACGATCCAGACGAGATCGCTCTCGAGCCGCACGGGATCGTCGCTCGTCTCCTCCGAGAGCCAGGCAGCGCGCGGCTCGATCTCGCTCAGCCGGACCTTGAGAAAGGTGTCGACGGCGACGTCCGCTTCGGTGACCGGCGATCCGCCGGCTTTCGACCAGACTCGCGCACGCGTCTGCCCGCCTTCGCGGAACAGCGGCTTTGCGAGCGTCGCGGCCTCGCGAATGGTCTCGCGCACGCGCGGCAGGAAGCCGTGATCGAAGCCCTGCGCACTATTCGGAGGGCCTGTATCGGTCATGCGTTCCGGCTCTGTCGCAAATGTGGAGGGGCCTGCATTCGCAACCCGTCGAGGCTTCGGCCTCGGAGTTCCGGAAATCGCGCGGCCCCAACGGCAGGAGGGACGGATCGATCGTTGCAGGCGGAGCGCGTCCGCCTCTCGCCAAACGGTCCGAGGGTGCGGAATCCGTTGTACGTTGCCATGCACCGTCACCACAAGGATCGCCGGGCAAACCGGTGCATCACAAGCGATACCGAAACGTTACGGATTTCCGGGCAAGGAAATATTGAGCATTCTCGCTGTCCACCAACGCTTAACGCTCGCTCTTAAGGCACTCTGAGGAGGTTAGACGCAATTCTGCTTGGCATAACGGACGATCCACCAGAGATCGCCGCACGAAACAAGGCATCAAGCAAATGATCACCTCCGAGATCATGGAAGCCCGTCGGCAGGACTCTGAGGCATTGGCGCCGATCCAGGACGGCGTCGACCTCGAGGCCCTTCTGTTCGTGTCGGCACCGCTGCCGATCATCGGCCGCATCGCCGGCGCGGCGAAGCCGGCGGGCATCGCCTTAGCCTTTGCTGCGTCCGAATCCGATGCCTGCGGCGAGGATCGCTTCTCGCTTCTCGTGGTCGATGAGCAGGGCGAGGTCCTGAACCGGCTCGGCTCCTTCGATGAGGACGATGTGGTCGCCCTGTGGCGGGACCTTTCGGCCAGATCCGGGCTGCCTCGGATGATTCTTCGCGAGGGCGGCGGCGTCAGCGTCGTGTCGCGGCAGATCGGGCGCGTCGCGCTCGGCACGAAGCATCAGCGCCGGAAGCACGGTTTGCTCAACGGACGCCGGCCGCGCTTCCTCACCCGCCGTAAATCGGCTCGTCTGCCGGCGCGTCCTTTGATTCACCGTGGAGAGAACGAGATCATCGCGCGCTCCTGAACCGGGGCGGATTGCCGCCCAGTTAGTCGGCGCCAAAATTCGGGCCGAGATGCCGCCACAGCGCATCGGCAACGAGTGCTGCAAACAGAATCAGGCCGGCATTCCTGTTGGACCGGAACAATCGGAGAGCTCCGGCGCCATCATCGGGCTTCAGGCGCCATACCTGCCACGCCAGGTGAAGGCCGAAGAGAACGAGCCCGACCCAGGCGAGCGGCCCTGCGCCTGCCCCCGCAAGCGCCGGCACGAAGAGCGCCAGGCAAGCCGCGTAACAAAGCCCCACGCTGGCGATCAGGTGTCTTCCGAACAGCAAGGCAGAGGAGCCGATCCCGGCGATCGCGTCATCCTCGATATCCTGAACGGCGTAGATCGTGTCGTAGCCGACGACCCAGGCGATGGTGCCGGCATAGAGCCAGAGAACGGGCGGATCGAGCTGCCCGAACAGGGCGACCCAGCCCATCAACGCACCCCAGGAAAAGGCGAGGCCGAGCACGAGCTGCGGGATCGGCATGACTCGTTTCATGAACGGGTAGATCGCGACCGGGATCAGTGAAGCCAAACCGACGACGATCGCCGTCGCGTTGAACTGCAAGAGGACGGCGAGCCCGACGAGCGCCTGGACCGCCAGGAAGACGGCAGCCGCCTTGGTGCTGATCTGACCTGAGGGGAGGGGGCGCGAACGAGTGCGCTCGACGCGGGCATCGAGATCGCGGTCGGCGATGTCGTTATAGGTCGAGCCCGCACCGCGCATCGCAACGGCACCGACGAAGAACAGGGCGAGGTGCCACAAATCGGGCAGGGGCCGATTCGCGGCGATCGCGGCGAGGGCCGAAGACCACCAGCACGGCAGCAGCAGGAGCCACCAGCCGATCGGGCGCTCGATGCGGGCAAGGCGCAGAAACGGGCGGAACGGTCTCGGCGCGAGATGGTCGGCCCAATGGCCCGAGACTGCATCGGCGACGCGATCCGATGGCATTCGACGCGCTTCTTCCAGCGAATTATCCGACGGCACGCGCCGTACGCGTACGGCCTCCGCGCTCTAAGATCAGAGCGCGCCCTGAGGCATCTTGAAGCTGCCGCTCAGGCCGGGACCGCCGAGCAGGCCGCCGCCACCATTCTGCGCCTGGGCGCGGGCCTGGGCTTCCATCTTCGTGTACTGCGCAACCATGCCGCAGACCTTGGTGCGGATGCCGCTGACCTTCACGTGGTCGGCCTTGAAGCCCTCGGAGAAGGAATCCGGGATCGAGCACCATTCCTTGTTGTCGCTGATCCACTTCATGCCGCGCTGGCCGTTCGCCTGCAATTGCCCGAACAGGCTGCAAGCCTGCTGCGGGGTCATCTTCTGCTTCGATTGGGATGCCGTGTTCGCCTTCGCGACGAGGTTCTTGCGTTCGATCAGCGTCTTCTGGATCGCGCTGCAATCGGTTCCACCCGGAGCTTGATGCGCGAGCGACTGAGCCGGTGGCACGGGGACGGGCGCTGCGGCATTGGCTTCCATGCTCGGAAGCGGCATCATCGAAGCGGAGGGCACCGAGGCGGAAGGGGCCGCGGCCGCCGGAGCGGCAGCGTCAGACGGCGCCGGAGCGGCTCCTGGCTCGGGAATCGACGGCATCTGCTCGAACATGCTCTGCGCGGCGACCGGCGCCGTCGCGAGGACGAGAACGGACAGACCGAATGCCAAAGTCGGGATCGTCTTGTACGCCATTGCCCTGATCCTTCTCCCCAAAGCCGCGCCGGACGCCCGCACCCGGTTCGGTGCAGTACCGCATGTTGTTCAACAGCCGGGCCCGGTACCTCGCGCTTGCAGCGCCTGCGACCTGCCCTCAGCCCTTCGCGATGATGATGGCGATTCCACATAGGAATGTGGCGTCAATCGAGCGCGACTGTGAGCCGAGCTGTATGAAGCGCATCTGCGTGCGAAAGCTTCGAAGCGTGTCGTTTCTGCATCACGCCCATCGGCGCTGCGTTAATGGAGCCTCCTGCCCATCATGGCTGCCTACGATTTCAATGCGCCCCGCCTTTTCGTCGATGCGGATCTGAGCTCCGGGCAGGTCCTCGCTCTCGATCGGGCCCAGGCCGGTTATCTGCTGACCGTAATGCGCAAGGACGAGGGCGATCCGGTTCTCGTCTTCAACGGGCGAGACGGTGAATGGCGCGCCGAACTCGTGCCGCTCGGCCGCAAGAATGCCGAACTCCACCTGCGCGAGCAGACGCGCCCGCAAGGCTCGCGCGCCGATCTCCACTACCTGTTCGCGCCGCTCAAGACAGGGCGGCTCGACTACATGGCGCAGAAGGCGGTCGAGATGGGGGCCGGACTGATCCGCCCGGTCTTTACGCGCTATACGCAGGGCGAACGGATCAAGCTCGACCGTCTACGCGCCAATGCGATCGAGGCTGCCGAGCAATGCGGCATCCTCGCGTTGCCGGAGATCGGAGAGCCGATGCGTCTCGCGTCTGCCCTCGAAGCCCTCGAACCGGACCGGCTCCTAATCTTCTGCGACGAGGACGCGCCCGTCGCCGATCCGGTCGCGGCGTTGCGCGCGGCGGCCGACGCTAACCGCCCGCCGTCACTCGCGATTCTGATCGGGCCCGAGGGCGGCTTCGCGCCCGACGAACGCGCGGCGATCATCGGACGCGTCAACACAGTCGCCGTCTCGCTCGGGCCGCGGATCCTGCGGGCCGATACGGCCGCGGTTGCGGTGCTCGCGCTGGTTCAGGCAGTGCTCGGCGATGCGCGGTGAGGCGTCCGCAGCGCCCCGCGCATCAGCGATTGGCCGGATGTTCGGCCGAGCTCACTCGTCGCGGACATAGCTGTGCCGGTTGACGCCGTCGTGGCGGCCGGAACGCAGGCAGCAGCGCTTGAAAGCTCCGTGTGGAGCCGCAGGGGCAGAGATCGTTGCGGCCGAGCTTTTCCGCGAGAAGCACCTCGCCATGCACGATCCTGACGCCTCGTTTTACCCGCGTCTCGCTCGGGAAAGGATTTCCGGCGTTTCGACATCACCTCGAAAGCAAGGCGGTTCGTCTGAGTGAACGCGGCGTGCCATCTTCGCCTCCTCTGATCCTGTGACCCTCCGATCCTCGGATCCTGGACCCTTAAGCGGCTGCCATCGGCGATACAATCTCGGCCCGAGCGGAACTGAGTATGCTGGACGATGAGACGGCCGTCCTGAAGGCGCTTCGGGCGCACCTCGGCGATGGAGGACCCACGCTCACGCCTTCCATTCGAGTAGCGAGAGTTCGAACTCCCAGCTGCGCTGCCGCAGATCGTCCGCCGCCGTGACAGCCTCCTTACGAGAAGACCGTGTTTCTTTTCGGTATTTCTTTGCAGGGGTGCTCTCCCGTTTTAGCCTGCCCTATCTGACGGTAAGAACGCCAATGGACGCCGTCGATGACCGCTCGTGAACCGCTTCTGACGCCGGTGGCAATCGCCGAACTTCGGCCGACACAAATTACTGTCGGTCTGCGAGAGGTTAAGAGCAAACAAAAGCGTTGGCGTGAAAAGGAGGGAAAAGACGCAGCGGAGTTCCTCGGGCGCTATATGATTCCGGTCATCCTTGGCCCAAAAAAACGGTCATACGTCATCGATCACCATCATTTGGCGCTCGCTCTCCATAATGAAGGCGTCAAGAAAATACTGACGACGGTCGTCAGCGATCTAAGCCATCTGGATAAAGATGCTTTCTGGGTCGTCCTCGACAATCGAAGCTGGATGCATCCCTTTGATGCTCACGGCGAGCGGCGTCCGTATTCGGACATCCCGAAATCTGTCACCGACCTGGTCGACGATCCGTATCGTTCGCTCGCCGGCGAACTGCGCCGCGTTGGAGGCTATGCGAAAGATACCACGCCGTTCAGTGAGTTCTTGTGGGCGGATTATCTTCGTAGAAATATCAAGGCGTCTCTTATTGATGAGGATTATGAAAAAGCAATCGAACGTGCCCTCAATCTAGCGAAGGATCAAGCGGCAAGTTATTTGCCCGGCTGGTGCGGTCCGATTGATGAAGTCTGAATGCGTGTTACGATGACGGTTTGCTAAACCCTCCTTTTCAAGTGCGTTGCCGCCTGTCGTCGTCACTCGACTTGGTGCCGCGAGGTGCGCGGCCTCATCCGACCGAATTAGGTAGCGCGGCGAGGAAATCCCTCATGTGAATTCGTAGCGCCCGGAGAGCAGGGGAGATGAAGAGAATGTGCCGAGCGAAGCCAGCTGTCAGTCGCAAGAATAAGAAATAAATCTCTATTTTCTCGTTTCGTTCTGCTATCCAATCTGCCGCTCGCCGCCAGCACCGAGCCTGAGATCCGTAAGGATCGAGGGATCGGTTTCAGCGTCAGGGGGCCCTTGCGGTGGGCCGGCCGGGGTGACCCATGGGCGGCGAACCGGTTCCCCGCGTAGGGGCGCGTTGAGAATTCGGTGTGGGCTCCTTGCAGTCAATTGCGAGCGCAGCGAAGCAACCCAACCCTTTTCGTAGAGCGCCGCGCATCCCTAGGTTGCTTCGCTGCGCTCGCAATGACGACGTTCGATCCGGCGGCGACCCTTTGCCCGATCTGCAAATTTACCTTAGCCGCACTTCTCCTGCCGCCCGCAGGGCTCCGAACTCAAGTTAACGAAATTCAACGTTTGGTAGCTATACCACAGAATACAACAACCTTGACGCCATCCCGGCTTCGCTTGCGGCACGCTCCGGAGCGACGGCTTTTCCTCGGTTTCCGCTCCGACGAGACACCCTAACCCGAATTCGGAACCCCCCGCTCGGTACTCGGCGTTGTTCGCACTTGCGGCGTGGATTATGAACACGACATCTGCGTAGGGCCGACCGGGCTCCACGGAATACCGCTTGCTCGCCTTCTGGCGCGCCGCTTCCTTCCCGAACCGATTCTCTCCAACGAGGCGGCGCATGGCGCGCGATACGTCCGATACGACACCGCTCGGCACACGCGACGAGTTGATCTCCTGGTTCGCAGCCGGCGAGAAACCGCGCGATACCTTTGCGATCGGCACGGAGCACGAGAAGATCCCCTTCTATCGTGACGGCCATACGCCGGTTCCCTATGGCGGTGATCGGGGCATCAGGGCCCTGCTCGAAGGTTTGGGGCGCGAGACCGGCTGGGAGCCGATCTGCGATGCCGGCAACATCATTGGTCTGGCCAATGCTGCGGGCGGCGGCGCGATTTCGATCGAGCCCGGCGGGCAATTCGAATTGTCCGGCGCACCGCTGCCTGACCTCCATGGAACGGTCGAGGAATTGCGCACCCATCTCGAAGCGACGGCGCGCGCGGCCGACCCGCTCGGCATCGGCTTCCTTTTCCTCGGCATGAGCCCGAAATGGACGCGTGCTGAAACACCGCTCATGCCCAAGAGCCGCTACCGGATCATGCATGGCTATATGCCGAAGGTCGGCAAGCTCGGGCACGACATGATGCTGCGTACCGCCACCGTGCAGGTGAACCTCGATTTCTGCTCGGAAGCCGACATGGTGAAGAAGCTGCGGGTCTCGCTCGCCTTGCAGCCCATAGCGACCGCGCTGTTTGCCAATTCGCCCTTCACCGACGGGCGCCCGAACGGCTTCCTGTCTCGCCGTTCTGAGATTTGGCGCGATACCGATCCGCACCGGACCGGCATGTTGCCTCAAGCCTTCGAGGAGGGGTTCGGCTACGAAGCCTATGTCGATTGGCTGCTCGACGTGCCGATGTATTTCGTCAAGCGTGGCGAGACCTATCACGACGTCGCCGGCGCTTCGTTCCGCGACCTGATGCGGGGCCGCCTCGACCAGTTGCCGGGCGAATACGCCACGGTATCGGACTGGGCGAACCACGCTTCGACGGTCTTTCCGGAAGTGCGCCTGAAACGCTTCCTCGAAATGCGCGGCGCCGATGTCGGGTGTCCCGAGATGATCGCAGCCCAATCGGCGTTCTGGGTCGGTCTGCTCTACGACCCGACCGCGCTCGACGCGGCCTGGGACCTCGTGAAGCCATGGACGGCAGCAGAGCGCGAATGCGCGCGCGCCAGCGTCCCGCGTCTCGGGCTTGCGACGACCTATGCCGGGCGCAGCGTCGGCGCCATCGCCGCGGAAACCCTCGCGATCGCTCGGGCCGGGCTCAAGGCGCGCGCCAGGCACGACGGTCTCGGTCATGATGAGACGACCTATCTGCAGCCGCTGGAAGCGATCGTCGCGGCCGGTCGTACCCAGGCCGAGGATCGCTTGCGCGACTACGAAGGGGTCTGGAACAAGTCGGTCGAGCCCGCCTTCGAGGCGTGCAAATTCTGAACGGCGTGCCGATATCCGCCGAAAAGTTTGAAATGCGGCAACGTGATGTGTGCGGCCGCACATCAAGCTTAAGCATGCTGTCGCCCCGCTGCAGTTCCTTGGAACGGTGCAGTTCGGGCCTTCGTTGATTGTGGTGTTCACCCGATCGTGGAGTGTTCGCCAATGTCGAAGTTCTTCAAATTCGCCCTCACAGGTGTGACCATTGCCGGCCTTGCGGCTGGAACCCTGCCCGCGCAGGCGGCGCCGCTCCCAGCTCAGGCCGGAATGCAGGTCGATGGCCCGATTGCGACCGTTGAGACCGTGGGCTGGCGCCGCGGCTATTACGGCGGCTACGGATATCGCCGCGGCGGCGGTATCGGTGGGGCTCTCGTTGCCGGTGCCGCGCTCGGCCTGATCGGCACTGCGATCGCCGCGAGCGCGAGGCCGCGCTACGGCTATTACGGCGGATACGGCTACGCCCGCCCGGCTTACGGCTATGGCTATGGTTACCCTGCCTATGGCTACGGATACCCGGCCTACGGTTACGGCGGCTATCCCGGCGCCTGGTAGCGATCGGGCCGACTTTGTCGATACTCGGCCGGTCCGTCATGGACCGGTCGAGCCAGCATTGATGCTGTGCCTTGCAGTCTGAACCCGGACCTTGGTATCGGCCATTCGATGAGTTCCGGGGACTTCGTCGATCTCGATCTGACCGGACTCAAATGTCCGTTGCCGGCCTTGCGGACCCGGAAAGCGTTGCGCGCCCTCGACCGCAATGCCGCGCTTTGCGTGACGGCGACGGACCGGCTGGCGGCAATCGACATTCCGAACGTCGTCCGCGAGGAATGCGCGCGGATAGAATCCCAATCCTGGAACGGCACCGTGTTTCGGTGTGTGATCCGGCGCCCGTAGGCGATCGGCCGGTCTGTCAGGACCCATGGCGCTCGCTCGGCTGGGTGGTCGTTGCGCACGACATCGCGTTCGAAATCCGATAGTCGTTCGCGTCGAATTCGAACGCTCCGCTCCCCGGTGGGCGGCAATGCAGGACGAGCGGAACGAGCATGCCGGCGAGCATCAACGGCAAACGAATCCTCCATCGCGGCTGGAGCACGTTCCTGATCGCCGATGTGACCTTCCCGAATGGCGAGCGGCACGAACGCGAGATCGAGGATCACGGCGTTGCGGTCTGCGTGCTGCCCTACGATCCGGCGCGTCGCGTCGCGCTGTTGATCGAGCAGTTCCGGGCCCCAGTCTTCTACGCGGAATCGGTTCCGGCTTTGTTGGAAGCGCCGGCGGGCATCCTCGATGAGCAGGATCCCGAGGCGGGCACGCGGCGCGAGGCCTTGGAAGAGACAGGCGTTCAACTGGGCCAGTTGGAGCCGGTCTCGCGAGTCTGGGCGATGCCGGGCATCTCGACCGAGCGCATGCACCTCTATCTGGCGGCCTATACCGAAGCCGATCGGATCGGTGCCGGGGGCGGCCTGCCCGATGAGGGCGAGGACATCAGAGTGCTAGAAATGCCGCTTGCGGAGCTTGCCCGCCTCGCCGACGAGGGCGGCATCGTCGACGTCAAGACCCTGGTGCTGGTCCAGACGCTCCGGTTACGCCACGGCGACCTCTTCTCCGGATCGTAGCGCGGATTGCGACGGAGAGGCTGCCGTCATTTCGGCTTGGTTTCAGTCGGCAGCAGCCAGCCGCGGTGGAGCGCCTGCCCATCGGCGGATTTGCCGAGCGGCTCGCGGGCGCGTGTCATCGCCAGGATCCAGAAGAAGCGCCACGAGCGCATGAAGTAGCGACGGAACAGCCGCCGAGGCGCATGCAGGAACCGGAATAGCCATTCGAGGCCGAGACGCTGCATCACGATCGGTGCGCGCGGCACGATCCCGGCGGCAACGTTGAGGGCTTCCCCGACCGCGAGCACGATCGGATTGCCCAATTCCGCTCCGTGACGATCGACCCAGATCTCCGATTTCGGCGCGCCGACACCCATGACGAGCAGGCTCGTACGGTGTTCACGGATACGATTCACGAGCGAGGCACCAAAGACCTCGTCATGCTCGAATCCGAGGGGAGGCACTTCGAAGAGCACCGCGCTCGCCACCAGTCCGTGATCGACGAAGCGGGCCGCGACCCGCTCACCCACCGTCGCATGGGAGCAGACGAGGAAGACGCGGCAATCGGGATGCGGAGGCGCAGACAACGCTGCGGCGAGTAGATCGTGTCCGGTCACGCGCCGGACGCGCCGGGCGCCGGTCAGCCGGGCCAGCCAGACCAGGGGCACCCCGTCGAGGGTGCGCATTGCAGCCCCGTCGTAAGCCTTCCGAAATGCTGCGTTTTCAGACAGGATGACGATATGGTCCACATTGGCCGTGACGACGAGGCGGGGGCGGCTGCGCGGTTGCGCTGCAACCGCTGCGATCACCTCGTCGGCCGCGTCTCTGGAGAACGTCGTGCCGAACAGCCTCAGGGTCATGCCGGCGATCCTACCGATGGGTTCGCGAGGCCCGAAACGCAGCATTGGTGGTGGGTTCGCCGCGCAAAGCGCTCCAGCCGCGCACCGTCGCTTTCGGATGGGTGCCTAATCCGGCCATGACTGCCTTGGGGCCCGACGACGCCGCGGCGAACATGGTCGAACGAGGCTGGTCGCGAGGGCGCGAACGGCAGCTCTGGCGCTTTCTCGCGCGAAGCTTGCCGAGCGGTCGCGTGGTGTTGGCTGGTCGCGCGGCCGTTGCCACCATCACCTTCGACGACGTTCCCGAAAGCGCTGCCTCGATCGGGGCGCCGCTGCTCGAGCGCCGTGGACTTCGCGGTACGTTCTATGTGGCGGCCGGGATCTGCGGACAGCAGGATCGTTATTGGCGCGTCGCCAGCCGCGATCAGGTCCGCGCTTTGGCCCGGGCCGGGCACGAGATCGGGTGCCACACTGCGAGGCACGTCAACGTGCAATCGCTGCGCGCGGGCGCGCTCGCCGCCGAATGCGATCTCAACAGCGCCCTGCTCACGGAGATCACCGGCCGGCCTCCGCGGAATTTCTGCTATCCGTTCGGAGATGTCGGGCTCAGGCAGAAGCGTCTTCTCGGCGAGCGCTTCGCGACCTGCCGTACGATCTACGAGCATCACAATACGGGATGGGTCGACCCTGCGCTCATCGGAGCCTTCGGGCTGTTCGACTCGGTCCTGAACCGCTGTCGGCTTGAAGCTCTCGTTCGAGCCGCCGTCGCGCAGCGCGGCTGGCTCGTGTTCTACACACACGACGTTGCCGCCGAGCCGACCGTGATGGGCACTTCGCCACGGCTCCTGGGAGAAGCGCTCGAGGTGCTGGCCGAGCACGGCGTCCCGGTCATGACAATGGCGGATGCGGCACGCCACCATGGCCTCACGGCCGACTAGAGTCCCAGCAGGCTCAGACATCGGTCGCCCTCAATGAACGCGCGATGTCCACCGATCGGCGTCTTGCCACTTTCTCAAGCCGCTTTTCGCGACCGGCTCCGAGCATCAGGGCAATCCCCGCTCCGAGCAACAATCCCAGCAAGAGCGAGACCGGCAGAACGATCTTGGGCGAGGGCGGCCAGGAACGCAGGCGGGCGGGCGTCGCCGCGGAGATGATGCGGACGTTGGTGCTGTTCACCGTCTTCTGCTCGTCGACCTCGCGCGAGCGGCGCAGGTACGATTCGTAGACATTGCGTCGCGCCTCGACGGCCCGCTCGAGTTCGCGCAGGCCGACATTCGCGCGGTCATTGGCGGACATCTCCGACTTGACCTGCTCCAGGTTGTGCCTGATCGCCGCCTCGCTCGCGGCCGCACGGTCGTAATCCTTCTTCGTCGTCTCGATGATGCGTTCCTTCTCACGCTGAATGAGACGCTGCAGGTCATTCTGCTGAGCATATTGCTCGGCCATTGCCGGATGCCGGGCGCCGAGCCGGGTGGCGAGTTCCGCCGTATTCCGCGACAGCGTCGCGTATTGCTGCCTCAAAGCCTGCATCTCGAGCGATTGCAGCATCTCCGGCAGAGCCGTGCTGGCATCGCCCGCCTTCATCATGCGTGCCTGCTCGTGCCTTGCCTTCGCCTCGGCTGTTCGGATCGAGGTGGAGACGAGCTGCTGATTGAGGTCGCCGAGCTGCTGATCGCTGAGGAGCCGGCCGCTCGACGTGGTCAGCCGGTTCGTCTCGCGATAACGGACGACCTTGCCTTCGGCCTCTTCGACATCCTGCCGCAGGCGGCTGAGCTGAGCGCCGAGCGAATCGGAGACGCGCCGGGCCGCATCGGTACGGGCGGCTGCCTCTTCCGCGAAATAGGCTTCGCCGATGCCGTTCGCGATATCGGCCGCCTTCTGCGGATCCTGGGACTGAACTGAGACGTCGATCACAAACGTCCGTTCCGGCCGGCGCACGGTCAGCTTCGTGCGAAGGGTGTCGAGCGCGATATTCGTCGGATTGCGGCTCGCAGGCGGCGGCACCATTCCGAGTGCATGCTTCAGGAGCCCGACAATCGGGTTGGCGGAATCGGGTTTGATGAACTCCTCGTCCTTGTTCAGGCCGAGCTTCTCGATGACCCGCCTCAGGACGCTGTCCGACTGGATGACGCGGGTCTGGCTCTCGGCGAGCGAGACGCCCGCATCCGCTTGATTTTGTCGCTCGATCACCTCGTCCTTGACGCTCTTGAGATCGTTCGGGTCGATCAGGACCTGGATGCTGGAGGTGTAGTCGGGAGTCAGCATCCCCAGGATCCCGACCGAGGCCGCGACCATGAACAGGCCACTCAGCACGATGAAGCCCAAGCCTCTCCAGAGGCGCCGCACGATCGTTGCGGCACTCGGACCAGAGGATTCCGATTCCTGGATCACCATCCGCACGGGTTCGCCGCGCAACGGACTGGCGAAATCGAACATCTCTTCAGTGCCTCACTTCACGCTCGGCCGCTGGCATTGGGGTGCCGGCCTTGCTTTCGCGCCCGTCCCATTTCGCGTTCCAGATGTGCCAGCCCGACACGTTCCGGTAACGAATGGGAAACCATGCGCAACGCCGATGCCAAGATGCGCACAGAACCGGCGGTAGAGATATCCACCCAAATCACTGTCTTGTTGCGAGATTCTGGCCCGATATGGTTAATCGGATCGAATAATATGTGCAGTCTCGCTCATCGCCGAAATCTTTGTCGCGCATATTTGTGTTGATGCGCCCGCTTGGCGAACGAATCTAGGTAGATTCTACGCTGTGGCAGATGGACGTCCGCAGAAAATACTTAAGATGATTGCCGGACATGCGCCGCTACGGTGGTCAGGCCGCCGGCACCGTGGCATCCGCCGTGTCGGTGTACGCACGCTTTCCTGTTGCAAGAAAGGCGCGAAATCGGGCGGCATCTTCGGCCGCGAGCTGGTTCCATCGCGCGACATTCGCCCGCGACGCGGCCGGAGCCGACGCAAGGCCGCCTTCGCGTATCCAGGCGAGGATCGCTGCCGCGGCGCTTGCCGGATCGTCGGGGCGGATGAACAACCCGGATTGCCCGAGGACTTCCGCGAAGACCGACCCCTCCGGCGCGACCACGGGCAGCCCGCCGTGCTGAACTTCGAGGAGCGGCAATCCGAGCCCTTCGGCCTTCGCTGTCGAAACCAGGAGATGGCACTCCGCAGCGAGTGCCCGCAATCCGGCATCGTCGCGAAACCCGTGCAGGATCAGGAATGGCGGCGGCTCCTCGAGGAAGGCGTGCCGTCCCCAGCCCGTTCTTCCCACGACGTGCAGTTCAGCGCGGATGCCCGCCGCATTGAGCGCGGCGGTCAGGGCGATCGCCGCCGGATAATTCTTGCGTGGCTCGATGGTGCCGATCGCAAGGAGCTTGAGGGTCTCACCCGGAGCATAGGAAGCCGGCCCCGAAAGACCGGCGAGGCCGAATACGTCCCTCACGGAAGGCCGCAGCAGGCCGATCAGGGCGTCGGGACGGCACAGGCCGCGCAAGGCTTTGCCGGTGGTGCGCGAATTGACGAGGAATATCCGTCCGAAACGCATCGCCAGTGCGAAGCTCGGTGCCATATAGGCGCGCGCGCGCCAATTGAGCTCCTGCGGGCGGGTCACGAGAAACGTGTCGTGGACATAGGTGAGGCAACGCTCGCCGAGACCCAGCGCAAGCGGCCCAGGCGGAAAACCGGGGAACAGAAACAGCGCAGATCGATCGGCGTAGCCTTTGGCGGGAATTCCGAAGTGCTGCGCAGCGATCATCCGGGCAAGGCTCGGAGCCCGGATCGTGTGCACGTCGTGCGGCGCGAGGTTCTCGGGCGCAAACAGATCGAGCGCGACCCGCTCGATGCCGGTCACATGGTTGCGGATATTGCTCAGATCGACATAGACCCGGCGCGGGGCCCCTGAGGCTGTCATCGGCGCGGGGCCAGCAGCGAGGGGCGACGCCGAGCGAGCGCCAGCGCATAGGCGGCGCGACGCATCCAGATCGGCATGCCGCGCCCGAATGCGGCCTGTTTCGTGCGCCGCAGCCAGCGAACGAT
>JBGAFL010000029.1:0-63809 GCA_044227265.1 Methylobacterium sp. | reverse complement strand
ATCGCGCCGTGAACGGTGGTGCCATGCGCCAGCAGCCGGAAATGGCCGTCGGCCGATGGGATCACCTTGTGCAGGCCGAAGAAGCTGCGGACCTGATGGATGTCGCTGGCGAGGATCGCCGGCAGCAGGATCGAAGCCAGGCCCGCGCTTGCCCCGAACAAGGCGGCCCGCGAAGGCAGGCGCCAGCTCACGCCGAAAGCGAAGAGCAGGCCTATCAGGAAAGTAGCGAGCGAGAGCGCCTGGTGGTGTATCGATTGTAGATAGCCGGAAAAGCTTATCAGCGCCGCAGCCCCGGCGAAGCACGTCACGATGCCGAGCACCGCGAGCACTTTCTTACCCTCATCGATGCAGGCCGCGAGGCTGCCGGCCAGCGCCCCGGGCCGGCAGGCCAAAGCGAGTGCCAGCAGGATCGGGTATTCGTAAGTGCCCGAGAAGATATGAGGCGCGATCAGGGCCGCGAAAATGCCGCCGAGGACGCCGCCGAGAGAGGTGCAGAGGTAGAATTCCGTCAGCCGGTCGCTCGCCGGCCGTTTCTCATAGACCGCGCGGTGGGCGATGAGAGCGTTGACAAAAAGCAGGCCGAGCGTCGCGGAGAGATCGAGCAGAAGGGTCGGTGATCCGAGCACGATCCACAGGAAGGCGAAGCTGGTGCCAGCGACCTGGATCGCCGCGAGCGCCGGTTGCGGCCAGGCTCCGACCTGCCGATAGGCGACGACGAAGCTGAGCAGATAGAGCGCCAGCGGCAGCACCCAGATCAGAGGGATCGCGGCAACGTCGATCGAGATATGGGAGGTCGCCGCCACCAGCAGCCCCGACGGCACCGCCGACAGGCCGATCCAGGCGAGGCGGTCGCTCGCACGCACCTGCGAGCGGGTGGGTGCGGCTGTCGCGGCCGATTGCAAGGGAGCCCGTGCGCAGAGCGCACAGGCCGTCACCACGATCATCAGGATCGCGTAGCCGCAGGTCCAGAGCCGCGCCTGGGCATCGAGGCCGATCAGCGGTTCGATCAGAAGCGGATAGGCAATGAGTGCGGCGAATGAGCCGAGATTCGAGGAGCGATAGAGGAAATAGGGGTCCTTGGCGCGCCCATCGCCGGTGCGGGCAAACCAGGCCTGGACCAGCGGGGCGCTCGCCGAGAGCGCGAAGAACGGCATGCCGATCGAGGCGAGGAACAGGCTGATCAGCCAGGGCGCCTCGGTCTCGGGCGGCGGCGTCTCGAAGCCGGAGGCGATTGCGATCGGCAGGGCGGAGAAGCCAAGGAGCAGGACGATTCCGTGCAGGAAGGCGCCGGATTTCGGGCTCAGGTAGCGCGTGATCGCATGGGCATAGGCATAGCCTGCGAGCAGCAGCGTCTGGAAAACGACCATCGCGATCGACCAGACTGCCGGGGTGCTCCCGAGCAGTGGCATCACGCGTTTCGTAAACATCGGCTGCACGCTGAACAGCAGGAAGGCGGCCAGCAGCAGCGTTCCCGCGAACAGGCTGACGAGACCGAGCCCCGATGCGAAATTCGGCGCGCGCAAGGCTCCGGAAGGCACGGCAATCGCACCGAGCCGGGATGGGCCTGCCTGCTCCCGCACGCCGTCGATCGTCGCCATGGTTCGTCCGCTCTCCGCTCGGAGCACACTGGGGACGATCCGTAAAAAAAAGGCTGATTTCGAAGCGCGCACGGAGGCTTGCCGGCGCGCGATCGTGAGCCAGGCGGCTCGGTAGCGATCCCGACTCGGCATCGTGCAAGCGCGATAGTGAATTTTCATGCAGGTTGAAGCGTCGACAAACGTTCGATCGACACTAGAAACCAGGTGGCCTAACAACAGGCCCGGATCGCCAACCCAGAATACGGGCCCGATCAGGGAGACGATGATGGCCGCACAGCTTTGCGAGATCTGTGGCGTCCGCCCGGCGGCGGTGCGCGTGACGGTACTTCGCGACGGTCATCGAGAGAATCTCGACGTCTGCGAATACGACTACAATCAGCTCACGCGGCATCAGAAATACCAATCGCCGCTCGAATCCCTGTTCGGCGGCTCGGACCCGTTCGAAGGCTTTTTCGGCGGCGGCGGGAGAGGACTCGGAGGGGAGCCTAGAGAGGATCGGCCATCGAGGGCGACTCCGGCTGCCCGGCGTGGCGCGGCCCCGCCCGACAATGCCGGCGAGCAGCGCTACATTCAGCAGTTCAGCGAGCAGGCCAAGGAGATGCTGCAGCGCGCGGCCGAGCGTGCTGCCGAGGCCGGGCGGCGCGAGGTCGATACCGACAATCTCCTCTACGTCCTGCCCGACAGCGACGTCGTCCAGACCATCCTGAAACAGTTCAAGATCGACCCGGCCACGCTGAGGGCCGAGATCGAGAAGACCGCGCCGAAACCCGAGGGCAAGCCGGTGCAAGGCGAGGAGATCGGCGTCTCGCCGCGGGTCAAGAGCGCGCTGGAGCAGGCCTATGTCGCCTCGCGCGAACTCGGCCATTCCTATGTCGGGCCCGAGCACCTGCTGATCGGCCTCGCCGGGGTGTCCGACAGCGCCGCCGGCACGCTTTTGAAGAAATACGGGCTGACGGTGCCAGCCCTGCGGCAGCAGGCGGTGAAGGTCGTCGGCAAGGGCGCGGAGGAGGGTCGCGTCGACGAGCCGTCCAACACGCCCAACCTCGACAAATACAGCCGAGACCTCACCAAGATGGCGAAGGACGGCAAGCTCGATCCGGTGATCGGCCGTTCGAAGGAGATCGAGACGACGATCGAGATCCTGGCTCGCCGCAAGAAGAACAATCCGGTCCTGATCGGCGAGCCAGGCGTCGGCAAGACCGCGATCATCGAGGGCCTCGCCCAGCGCATCGTCAATGGCGAGGTGCCGGAAGTGCTGCGCGACAAGCGCCTGATCGAGCTCAACATCAACTCGATGGTCGCCGGCGCGAAATACCGCGGCGAGTTCGAGGAGCGCATCAAGCAGGTGATGGACGAGATCACCGAGAAGCGCGACGAGCTCGTGCTGTTCATCGACGAGGTTCACACCATCGTCGGCGCCGGCCAGGGCGGCGGCGAGGGCGGCCTCGACATCGCCAATACGTTCAAGCCGGCCATGGCGCGCGGCGAGATGAACCTGATCGGCGCCACTACGCTGAGCGAGTATCAGAAGTACATCGAGAAGGACGCGGCCTTGGAGCGCCGCTTCCAGCCGGTGATGGTGCCCGAACCCACGGTCGACCAGACCATCAACATCCTGCGCGGCCTTCGCGATCGCATGGAGGCGCACCACAAGGTCATCATCCAGGACGAAGCCCTGGTCGCTGCGGCGGAATTGTCTGACCGCTACATCTCGGGCCGCTTCCTGCCGGACAAGGCGATCGACCTGATCGACCAGGCGGCGGCGCGCGTGCACCTCTCGACCACCTCGCGGCCGGCCGAGATCCAGGAGGCCGAGGCCGAACTCGCCCAACTCAAGCGCGAGCAGGCCTATGCGACCTCGCGAAAGCTTTTCGACAAGGCGAAGGATTTCGACACCAAGATCGCCGCGCAGGAAAAATCCCTGGAGGAGCAGACCGACGCTTGGCGCACCAAGATCGGGTCGAGCAGCGCTGAGGTCGAGGTCGGCGACATCGCCGAGATCGTCTCGAAGCTCACCGGCATCCCGGTCGCCGAGCTGACCCAGGAGGAGAAGGAAAAACTCCTCAAGATGGAGGAGCGCCTACACGAGCGCGTGATCGGCCAGGATCAGGCGATCCAGGCGGTCTCGGATGCGGTGCGGCTTGCCCGCGCCGGCCTGAAGCGCGGCGACCGGCCGATCGCGGCTTTCCTGTTCCTCGGGCCGACCGGCGTCGGCAAGACCGAGCTCGCCAAGGCTCTGGCCGAAGTGATCTTCGGCGACGAGGACGCGGTGATCCGCATCGACATGTCGGAATATATGGAGCGCCACGCCGTCGCCCGGTTGATCGGCGCGCCGCCCGGCTATGTCGGCTATGACGAGGGCGGCCAGCTCACCGAGCGGGTGCGAAGGCGGCCCTATAGCGTCATCCTGCTCGACGAGATTGAGAAGGCGCATCCGGACGTCTACAACGTGCTGCTCCAGGTCTTCGACGATGGCCGACTGACCGACGGCAAGGGCCGTGTCGTCGATTTCAAGAACACGCTGATCATCGCGACGAGCAATCTCGGCTCGAGCATCATCATGGCTAATCCGAGCGTCGGCGGCATCGTGTTGCCGAAGGTGAAGAAGGAGGTGATGGCGGTCTTGCGCGAGCATTTCCGGCCGGAATTCCTCAACCGGATCGACGAGATCATCATCTTCGACAGCCTGCAGAAGGCGCAGATCCGCAGCATCGTGACGCTTCAACTCGACCAGATCCGCCAGACCGCGCTCGGCCAAGGCATCACGCTGAGTTTCGCGGATTCCCTGGTCGACCATCTCGGCGAGGAGGGTTTCCAGCCGGAATTCGGCGCGCGGGAACTCCGCCGCCAGATCCGCCGGTTGCTTGAGGCCCCGCTCGCCAAGCAGATGCTCTCGGGCAAGATCGAGGAGGGTGATGGCGTCGAGTGTCTCTACGACGAGACCAATGGCGTCGATTTCAGGGTGACGAAGCCGCCGCCGAAGCCGGCGGCCGAAGAAGTAGCGCCCGAAGCGCCCGCCGAAAACGAGGCGGAGACGAGCAAGAGATCCACCTCGAAGAAGAAGCAGAAGAAGTCGGCCAAGGGCGACGTCAAGGCGGCGTAGCCGGAGGCTCCCGTTTCTCGTGTCGCATCGGCGTTCCCGAAGAGCGGCATGCTCTTCTCGGGCCGATGCCCAAGTCCATTCTAGTATCGCTCTGTGCGGATGGCGGCGGTTGCGCGCCATTCGAGGCTTCCGGGAGATGAGACATGCAGCTCGGCCGTGACCAGATCAACGACCTGATCCTCAGGTCGCTCGTGCGCAAGCTCGTCGAGAAGAACCTGTTGTCCGAGGACGACCTGCGGGCGCTACTGACGGAAGCGGCCCACGGTCTCGACGTCCTGGGCGATGCGCTCACCGACAATGCCGTGAAAGTCATGGTTGATAGCGACCTGATGCCTGCGTTCTTCGGCTCAGGGGCGCCGAAACCGTGATTGGGTGGTCGCATCGGTCTGGGCCGGGTGTCATCGATCGTCGACGAGAACTTCGTCGTGGACACCCGGCAGGCGAGTTTGCAACGTCCTATTCCGAACTCTTGAAGCGGCAGCCGCGACGCACCAAAGGCCTGTAGTGTCAGGATCGGAGTGGATCGGTACGGGCCAAGATGCAGGCCGGGATACTTCAAAGGTCAATCCTCAAATTGTGCATGAAATTAATATATATTTAATTCATATATTGATTGATAGGGGAGCGTAACATTTGAGGCCAGTTCATATGCTTCAAATGTATATGGCATAATTCAAGTAAAACTTGTGAGACAGATTATGATTGGGTTTGCAGATCGCAATGCACGTGAACAATTGGCTGCTCTTGATCGTTCGCAGGGGATTATCGAATTTGCACTTGATGGAACTATTCTGACCGCAAATACGATCTTCCTTTCATTGATGGGCTATTCACTTGATGAAGTGAAAGGGCGGCATCACAGCATGTTCCTCAGTCGTCCGTGAAGAACACCCAAGCGTCTGATTTTGTGATGTGATTTTCGGATTTTTCGCTTTTGGGTTTGCCGGGTTTGCGAGTTGTGGAGATTGAAAGCTTGCAAATTGCGCGGCGTCGGACGGCGTGATTCCCTGGTTCTGACGAGCCGAGCCAGGGAGCCAGTCATGCGTCCGAAGGAGCGTCGCGACAGCGGGCAGAGCGACCTGTTCAAGGCGCGCCTCGACCAGATCGTCGATCCGGATCACGCGCTGGTGAAGCTCGGCCGCTCGATCGATTGGCGGTTTCTGGAGGCACGGTTCGGCGCCGCCTACAGCGACGTTCCCGGGCATCCGCCGCTGCCGACCCGTCTGATGGCCGGGCTGGCGATCCTGAAGTCGGTTCACGACCTCTCGGACGAGACTCTGTGCGATCGCTGGATCGAGAACCCGTACTTCCAACTGTTCTGCGGCGAGGAATTCTTCGTTCACACGCTGCCGTTCGATCGCTCCTCTCTGACGCGCTGGCGGCAGCGGATGGGTGAGGACAAGCTCAATGCGCTGTTGCAGGAGAGCCTGGCGACGGCGACCCGGACCGGGGCTGCCAAGCCATCCGACTTCACGCAGGCGATCGTCGACACCACCGTGCAGCCCAAGGCCGTCGCCTTCCCGACCGACGCCCGGCTGATGCACCGGGCCCGCGAGCGGCTGGTGCGGCTCGCCAGGAAGCACGGCGTGCGGCTTCGGCAATCCTATGAGCGGGTCGGCAAGCAGGCGCTGATCCGGCAGCAGCGCTACGCGCATGCCAAGCAGTTCAGGCGGGCTGGGCGCATGCTCAAGCGCCTGCAGATCCAGCTCGGGCGCGTGCGCCGTGACATCGCCCGCAAGATCGTGGGCAAGCTCGATCTCGAGGCCGCCTTCGCGCACGAATTGATGCTGGCCGGCCGCGTCCAGCAACGGAACCGGAACCTGCGACCCGTGCGCGGAAAGCCCGCCGATGCCGATCTGCGCGTCTTCAGCCTGCATGCCCCGGAGGTCGCGTGCATCGGCAAGGGAAAAGCGCACAAGCCCTACGAGTTCGGAGTGAAGGTCTCGGTCGCCACCACGCTCAACAGGTCCAGGGGCGGCCAGTTCGTCACCCACATAAAGGCGCTGCCGGGAAAGCCCTATGACGGCCACACGCTGGCTTCCGTCATCCCCGCCATCGAGGCACAGGTCGGAGCCACCCTGACCCGCATCGTCGCCGACGCCGGCTACAAGGGGCACAACGCGCCGCCGACCCACCGCTTCCGAATCTATACCAGCGGGCAGAAGCGCGGCGTCACCCCCGCCATCAAGCGTGCCCTGCGCCGGAGAGCCGCCGTCGAGCCCGTGATCGGCCACCTCAAAAGCGACCACCGCATGGGCCGAAACCACCTCGCCGGCACCATCGGAGACGCCGCCAATACCGTCCTCGCCGCCGTCGGCTACAACTTCAGACGCCTCCTCGCCTGGCTCAAGTTCTTGTGTGCCCTCATCTGGGCCGCCCTTGCCTCCGCCAGCCAGTCAAACCAGCGCCGTCAGGCCGCTTGAGCCGCGTTCTTCACGGACGACTCCTCACGCCATCCTTCCGTGAAAGTCAGTCGTATCTGCAATTCTGGGATAGCTTGCGTCGAGGGGAGTTTCAATCAAGCGAGTTCAAGCGAATAGCCAAGGACGGCCGTGAAGTGTGGATCCAAGCGTCGTACAATCCGGTCTTGGACCGGCGCGGCAGACTCGGCAAGATTGTGAAATTTGCTAGCGATATTACGGATCAGAAATTGCGAAGCATCGCCGATGCCGCGCAGATCGCTGCCATCAACCGTTCTCAGGCCGTGATCCAGTTCCAGCTCGATGGCACCATCACCGATGCCAACACTAATTTCCTTGATGTGGTGGGATACAGCTTGGAGGAGATCAAAGGCCAGCATCACCGCATGTTTGTGAGCGCCGCCGATAGGAATAGCGCGGCTTATGCCGAATTTTGGAAGTCACTCGCGCGCGGCGACTACCAGAGCGGTGAGTTTCGGCGGGTTGGAAAGGCCGGACAGGAGATCTGGATCTACGGCTCTTACAACCCCGTCTTCGATTCCGATGGAAAGCCTTACGCAGTCGTGAAGTTTGCCAGTGATGTGACGCAACAAGTGAAGGATCGGATACAAAGGGCTCTGAGCCAGCGTGAAATCGAAGCCGATCTCGCTGCAATCACGCAGACGATGTCTGAGGTCAGCAAACAGGCGTCGATCACGGCCGAGGCCGCGGCGCAAACATCGCACAACGTTCAGGCCGTCGCCGCGGGGGCTGACCAGTTCAACTCCTCAATCGAGGAATTGAGCCGCCACGCCGATGGGGCCCGCAATGCCTCGAATGAGGCAGTCCAACGGGCCGAAAGCGCGAGCATGATCATTGCAGGTCTAACGGCTGCGGCGGATAAGATCGGCGCGATCGTAACAGCCATCCGCTCCATCGCGGACCAGACCAACCTGCTCGCGCTCAATGCAACGATCGAGGCGGCACGTGCCGGCGAGGCGGGTCGCGGCTTCGCCGTGGTAGCGAGCGAGGTCAAGGCACTCGCAACGCAATCCTCGCAGGCCACCGAGCAGATCAGCGCACAGATTTCCGGTGTCCAGAACTCGACTGATGAGGCGGTGCATGCGATCGGCGCCATAGCCGCGACGATCCGGAATCTGAGTGAGATCTCGATAAGTGTCTCCTCCGCGGTGACCGAGCAGGCGGCGGTCACGCGCGACATGGCCATGAACATGCAGACAGCGGCCGCGAGCGTTGAAGTCGTTCGAGAGAATATGGATGGGATTGCGCTCGCTTCGCTCGACGTGGATCGCTCCGTGCAAAAGGTCGCAAGTGCGGCCCGTGCGCTCGCATGAGTGTCGAGCGGGCAGCGGCTCGTCTCGGCAAATCCCCGGAAGTTTGGCGGAAGGCTTGTGGGATCAGATTCTGGCGTGTGACGTGTCGTTCGGCTTTGGTCTGGTCTACTGGATAGTGCCAAGCATCGGCAATGCCGGGGTTAACTCTGCCATCGCCTCCTCCAGCACCGCGAAAACCCGCCGATCCGCGCATTGTGCCACATTGAAGCGCAGGTGATCGCTCGCGCTCTGGCTGAGGCTGAACACGTTTCCGGGGGCGAACACGACGCCCTTGGCAAGTGCCCGCCGCGAGACCTCGGCCGCGTCGAGCCCGTCCGGCAGGCGCGCCCAGACGAACATGCCGGAATCGGGCACCTGCGCGACGGTGAGGCCGGCCTCCGCGAGGCTTTTGACGGTGCGGCCACGCGCTTCGGCGAGGCGCCTGCGCATCGTGTCGAGATGGTGCCGGTAGCTGCCATCGCTCAGGAAGCGGTGGATCAGACTCGCCGCGAGCCGGTTGTCACTGATGCAGGTCGCGAGCTTGAGATCGACGAGCCGCTCGACCCAATCCGCCCGGATCGCGATCATGCCGACCCGGGCCGCCGCCGAGAGCGTCTTCGAGAAGCCGCCGACTTGGATCACGCGCTCCAGCCCGTCGAACACGGCAAGGCGCGGGCCGGGCTCGGCTTCGAAATCCGCATAGATGTCGTCCTCGACGATCAGGGTGTCGTGCGCCTCGGCGAGGCGCAGCACGCGATGGACCGCCGTCGGGGTCAGCGACGCGCCGGTCGGGTTGTGCAGGCCGGAATTCGTCAGGTAGCAGCGCGGCCGGTGTTCCTTCAGCGCCTGCTCGAAGGCGGACAGATCCGGCCCGTCCCGTCCGAAGGGCACCCCGACCACCTGGACGCGGTGGGCGCGCAGCAAGGCCTGGAAGCTGAAATAGCAGGGATCGTCGATCAGCACCGTATCGCCCGGCTCGACCAGGAAGCGGAAGATCAGGTCGAGCGCATGCGTGACCGAATCGGTCAGCACGATCTGATCGGGATGCGCGGGGATGCCACGCTCGGTCAGGCGGCGGGCGAGAAGCTGGCGCAAGGCGGGGTGGCCGAGCGGGACATCGTAGCAGGTCAGGTTTCCGCCGGGCTCGCGGGCAACCTGGCGGAGCGCGCGGCGAAGGCCCTCCTCGGGCATCCAGTCTGCCGGCAGCCAGCCGCAGCCGGGCATGAGCATGTCCGGCCCCGCTTCGAGCGATTGCCGTGAGATCCAGAGCGGATCGACGGCGCGGTCGAGCCGCGGGCCGATCGCGGCGAGGCTGAGCGGTTTCGCCTTGCCCGCGACGTAGAAGCCGGAGCCAGGCCGCGACTGGATCGCACCTTGGGCGAGCAGCCGGTCATAGGCCTCGACGACGGTCGATTTCGACACGCCCATCGTCTCTGCGAAGCGGCGGATCGAGGGAAGTCGCGCGCCCGGCGACAACGCACGCGCTTCGATCCGGGCCTCGATCGCCGCCATCACGGCCTCGACGCGGGTCAGTGCCTCATCGATAGGCGCGTCCATCAGCTGTACTGCTCATCATCCAGGACAGTTCGTTGGAATTGTACCGAATCCGTCCCTGTCGGGAAAGGCCGCCGATCCCCATTTCAGCCGTGCACAAAGACACGAGGAGCGGACCATGACACACAATGACAACTGGACACGGAACAAGGCGAGACTGGCCCGGATCGCGCTCGACGCGACCGTCTTCGCGGCGGGCCTTGCGCTCGCGCTGCCGCTGATCCTGCCCTTCGCCTGAGGCCGCGGCGGATCACTCCGTCGTGCAATTGGCCGCGAACAGGGCGAGCGTGCGCTGCATGGCCTGATACTCGCTGATGCTGCCAGCGTAGCGCAGTTCCGGTGCGTCCGGGAAGATCCCGGCGAATTTGCCGTCGAGATCGGCGACGAAACCACGGGGGCCGGTATAGCGTCCCATGCGGTTCTGCTGGTCGATCTCCCCGCAGATGGCGCCGGCCTTTCCCTTGTGCAGGAGCGAGTAGCGGGCGGCAGACGGGTCCTTGATCGTCTTGCCGAGGAGCGCAATCGCCGCATCGGTCGATGCCGCTCCGAGCTTGTCGCGCGAATCGTCGATGACAGTCTGTGCTTCGGCCGATGGCTGAAGGCTTGCGCCAGCGAGAATCAGCAACGTCGCCAGAAAAGCGGTACCGGAGCGCGTTGGCCGCAAGTTCATTTCGGCTGTTCCCTGGCTCCGATTCAGCATGTGCGCCTATCGCACGAGCTTCGCCTCGTCGTCCCGGGATGATCCGGCAGAGTGACTTTTGAATTTTGGGCGGCTGTTGTCGCTTTCACTGTCGATCATGGCTTGACGGTCACACCGTGACGCAATGTCGCCGCAACTCACTTCCACTCAAGCTCCGTAGGGTTGAGCCGGGCGGGGCCTTCCTCGAAGGTCGCGCCGCTTCAGCGGGCGGGCTCCGAAAGCCGTCCGCAGTCACAATCAAGAGGGTTTGCGGAGCATGAGGGGAATCGTCTCGCGCATGAATGGCAGCCTGCGGCGCATCGGCGTCGCCTGCGTTGCGGGGCTGACGATGAGCGTGTCGCTCTTCGTGGTGGCCGATGCTGCGACGGGTGAGAAGCGCGTCGCACTGGTGATCGGCAATGGCGCCTACCAGAACGTGCCGGTTCTCGAGAATCCGATGACCGATTCCAAGGCGGTCGCGGCCGCACTGAAGCGCATCGGCTTCGATGTGGTCGAAGGCTACGACCTCAAGCTCGACGGGATGCGGCAGGTTGTCGGCGATTATGCGGCCAAGCTCGACGGCGCCAAGGTCGCCTTCGTCTATTATGCCGGCCATGGCGTCGCGGTTGCCGGCGAGAACTATCTGTTGCCGACCGACACTGTGCTGAAGAGCGAGGCCGATCTCGATTTCCGCACGATGAACATCAACCTGGTGATGCGCCAGATGCAGCGCGAGGATCGCGTCAACGTCGTCATCCTCGATGCCTGCCGCGACAATCCCTTCGCCAAGGAACTGGCGCGCTCGATGAAGACGCGCTCGGCTGCCGTGGGGTCGGGCCTCAGTGAGATCACGGTGAACTCGGCCGCAGGCACCATGATCGCCTTCGCGACCGATCCGGGCAAAACCGCGCTCGATGGGGTCGGTGGCCAGAACAGCCCGTTCACCACCGCGTTACTCAAGCACATGGAGACGCCCGGCGTCTCGATCTCGACTGTGATGGACCGCGTCCGCGAGGATGTCTGGCGCTCGACGAACGAGAAGCAGCGCCCCTGGGTCAACACCTCGATCATCGGCGAATTCTATCTCAACCCGGCCCAGCCGGTGGCTGCCAAGGTTGCCGCCGCCGAGGGTGCCACTGTCGCGGCGGCTGTCCCGGCCGCGGCGGCGAGCCCGCAATCGCTCGAAATCCGGCTTTGGGAATCGGCCGAGAAATCGGGAAGCAAGGAAGACTATCAGGCCTATCTCGACGCGCATCCGAACGGCTATTTCGCGCAGATCGCCAAGAACCGGATCGCGCGCTCGATCACGCCCGCCACGGCTGCCGCCGTGGCCGCTACCCCTGCCGTCGATCTCAAAGCGGAGACCGGAAATGCGGCGAGCGAAGGCTCGCTTGGCTTGTCGGTGAAGGATCGCGTCGAGACCCAGAAGCGCCTGCGCGCGCTCGGCTTCGATCCGGGCGGGACGACCGGAACCTTCGGACCCGGCACGCGCCGCGCCCTCGTCAATTGGCAGAAGACGCATGACATCCCCGCCACCGGCTTCCTGACCAAGGCGCAGCAGAGCGCGCTCTGGGAAGAGAGCGAGAGCGAGTATCAGAAGGTCGCCGCAGCAGCGCCGCCGGTCGCGGTGCGGGCCCCCGTCGAGCGCTCGATCAGGCCGGCAGCGGCCCCGCGCCCGGTGCGGGCCGCTGCCCCCGAGCGGGCGCCGGTCGCCCAGGCGGCGCCGCCGCCGCCCCAGCGTAGCGGCCCCTCGCTCGGCGAGATGGGCAACTTCCTCGGCGGCATGGGCACGCTCGTCGACAGCGTGCGGCGGCGGTAGACACCGCTAGGCGACAGAACCCAAGAAAACCGGCGGCTTGCATGCAGCAAGCCGCCGGTTCTCGTTTGCTGGGGCCGAAAACCGATCGAGTTCGGCTCAGCTCCCCTTCGCAATCACCTCGACATCCTGATTGCGGCCGCTCTCGACCTTGAAGTCGCGCGTATAGACCTGCCCGTCATGGCGGGCGATCAGCACATAGTCGCCTTCGGCCAGAGTGACGGAGGGAAAGGCGCCGATCGCCTCACGGATGGTGTCGCCGCCCGGCGTCAGTACGCTGAAGGCGGTGCCCGCGAAAGCCTCGGTGCCCGGCGCGGCGACGAGCTTGAGGGTCAGCGTCGCGGCGCGGTGGTTCAGCGTCGCGTCGGTGATCTTGCCGTTCTCGACCTTGAGATCGGCGCGCTGGATCGCGTTCGAATCCCCGTAGGTCGAGACGACGTGATAGGTGCCCTCGGGCAGCCGGATCAGCTCGCCGGCCTTGACGCCGCTGCGAACAAGCCGCCCTTCGGAATTTGTCCCCACCGGCACGAAGATCGAGAAGGCGAGCTGCGCGGGGGCGATCGGGTCCGTGCCGATCGCGCCCGACAGCTTGAGCGCGCCCGCGCTCAGCTTCAGCATCTCGGTGACCGGCGTGCCGGACATGGTCACGCGCTTGGAGGCGCTCGCATAGCCGTAGGTGACCGTCGCGACATAGGCGCCAGGGGCGAGCTTGAAATGCGCGCTCGCGTCGGTCGAGCGGGCGAGAATGACGGGCTTTTCGGAATCGCCGCGATCCTCGTAGATCCGCCAGGCGAGACCGGAATTCAGCGGCTGCGTCTGGCCGGCGAGGCCGGCCGACAGGGTCAGTTCGGCTTCACTCTCGGCCGGACCGGGCGGAGGCAGGACCGGGCCCGTGATGCCGGGTGAAGGCAGAGGCTCAGCGAACGGATCGGAGGTTTGCGCAGTTGCAATGCCCGCCGGCGCGGCAAGCGCGGCAGCCAGCCAGAGGCGGCCAAGTCCGGCTCTCCTCATGCTCCCATATCCTCGCCGTCGCTCGGCCGACCATCTGCGATTGCCATTCCCGCAACCCTGCGCCACATCTGGCCCTCGAGACCGATACCTTCCTGAAACCGGAGGATGGCGGCCGCAAGGCCGAGCCATCGGTTGCCGGGTTCTCCGCTCTGGTCCGTTTCCCACATCCTGCAACCGGCGCAAACCATGAACGCGACCCTCGATCTGCTTCGCACACGCCGCTCCGTGCCGCCCGCTCTGCTCGAAGGGCCCGGCCCCTCGCGCGAGGAACTCGACGATTGGCTGAGGATCGCGGCACGGGTGCCCGACCACGGCAAGCTCGCGCCGTGGCGCTTCATCGTCATCGAGGGCGAGTCCCGTGCCCGCATCGGCGAAGTGCTCGCGGCGGCCCACGCCGCAGACTTCCCTAAGGCCGATCTGGGCCGGCTCGATCTGGAGCGGTCACGTTTCCGTGCGCCGGTGGTGGTCGGAATCGTCTCCCGCGCCGGCCCGCATGTCAAAATCCCGGAATGGGAGCAGCTTCTTTCGGCCGGGGCCGTCTGCATGAATCTGGTGATCGCCGCCAATGCCGCCGGCTACGCCACGTCCTGGCTCACCGAATGGTATTCCTTCGACCGGCGCATCCTCGACGTGCTCGGGCTTGCGCCGGACGAGCGGATCGCCGGCTTCGTGCATATCGGCCGGGCGCGCGAAGTGCCGAGCGACCGGCCGAGGCCCGATCTCGATCAGATCGTCACGCGGCTCTGAAGAGGCCAACGTGCATTACGATCCCGAGACCCGCAGCCTGCCGCGCAACCCGTTCAAGGCGATCGTCGCGCCGCGCCCGATCGGCTGGATCAGCGCGATGGACAGGCAGGGCCGGCTGAATCTCGCGCCCTATTCCTTCTTCAACGCCGTCTGCGGCGATCCCGACCTCGTGATGTTCTCCTCGACCGGCCGCAAGGATGCGATGACCTTCGCGGAGGAGGGCGGGGAGTTCGTCTGCAACCTCGCGAATTTCGAGCTGCGCGAGGCGGTCAACGCGACCTCGGCGCCGCTCGCGCGCGGCGACAGTGAATTCGCTTTCGCCGGCCTGACGGCCGCGCCATCGCGAAAGGTGCGGCCGCCGCGTGTGGCCGAGGCACCGGCCGCGATCGAATGCAAGTGGCTCCAGACGATCCCGCTCGTGCCTCTCGGCGGCGGCGAGCCGGTGAGCTTCATGGTGATCGGGCAGGTGGTCTCGATTTACGTCGACGACCGTTTCGTGCGCGACGGGCGAGTCGATACCGGCGCGATGCGCCCGATCCTGCGTGCCGGCTATTTCGATTATTTCACGATCGAATCCGAGACCCGCTTCGAGATGCATCGCCCGAAGGGCCGGTGAACGTGACGAGAAGTTGCTGCGCCACGGAACGAAGCCGCCCGGGCGGCGATTGACTCAGCCGAGAGCGCGGAATGCGCTCGGCGTCGTGCGGCCCTTCGGCAGCATGGCGAAACAGACAAGGACGAGAGTGAACCTGACGATCAATCTCCCATGCCCACGTTGGGCTTCCTGATCCCAAGGCAGACCTGAGTTCCGGCTGCTCATCGCGGGCGCTTCCATTTCGCGGAGGTATTGCGATGGCAAACACACAGGCATTTCCGGTCGGCACCGATGCCGCCCGCAGATCGGTGCGCCACATCGGCATCGACGATCTCAAGGCGTCGCTCCGAGAGGGCTTCGACGATTTCCTCGCGATGCCGACCCACGTGATCTTCGCGATCATTCTCTATCCGGTCGTCGGAGTTCTGCTTGCAGCTGCGGTCTTCAAGAATGAGCTCCTGCATCTGCTGTTTCCGCTGGCCTCCGGCTTTGCTCTGATCGGCCCCTTCGCGGCGATCGGCCTTTATGAATTGAGCCGGCGGCGCGAGCAGGGCCAGGATACCTCCTGGTCGCATGCCTACGACTCGCTCCGCTCCGATTCCGCTGGCGGGCTCGCCGCGGTCGGTCTCGTGCTGATGGCGCTGTTCGGCGCCTGGGTGCTGTGCGCGATGGGCCTCTACTGGATGCTCTATGGCGATCAGATGCCGGGCTCGATCATGGGCTTCCTGCAGGAGACCTTCATGACGCCGCGCGGCTGGGGCATGATCATCATCGGCAACGTGATCGGCTTCGCCTTCTCGCTGGTGGCGCTCGCGATCAGCGTGGTGTCGGTGCCGATGCTCGTCGACCGCCATGTCGATGCGCGCACCGCGATCGATACCTCGATCGCCGCCGTCCAGGAAAATCCGCTGACGATGCTGGTCTGGGGCATGATCGTCGCCGGGATGCTGGTCCTCGGCATGCTGCCGCTCTTCATCGGGCTCGCGGTGGTGCTGCCGATCCTCGGCCACGCGACCTGGCACCTCTATCGTCGCACCGTGGTGTCCTGAGGGTATCGAGCGTCGCGTGATCGCGCGGCGCTCAATTCCCGATGCCGATGGCGGCTTCGGCGCGCGCGATCCAGGCCGTCACGGCGGGAAAGGCGGCAAGGTCGAAACCGCCTTCCGGCGCGAGCCGCGTATAGGCGACGAGCGCGACATCCGCGAGGCTCGGGCCTTCGCCCACTATGAAGGGTGAGGCGCGCAGATGCGCCTCCATCAGCGCAAGCGCGGCGTTGCCACGATCCAGCAGGCGCGGCTCCAGCGAGTCGGCATCCCGTCCGAGATAGCGCATCTGGAAGCGGCGCACGGCGATGTATGGCTCGTGGCTATATTGCTCCCAGAACATCCATTGCAGCATCTTGGCCCGCGCGAACGGCTCCTCCGGCACGAGAGCGGAATCGCGCGCGAGATAGGCGATGATGGCGTTCGATTCCGCGAGGGCGCGCCCGTCATCGAGCACCAGGATCGGCACGCGACCGTCGGGGTTCAACGCGAGGAATTCCGGCCTGCGCGTGTCACCCTTCAGGAGATCGACCTCGCGCCATTCGTGAGCGATGCCGAGATAGGTGGCGACCCAGCGCACCTTCTGGCAATTCCCGGAGATCGGGTCGCCGTAGACGATCGGCATGATGGTTTGCTCCCGTCATTGCGAGCGTGAGCGAAGCAATCCAGCCTAACCCGTAGAGCGCACCGGTGCACGGGGTTGCTTCGGCTTCGCCTCGCAATGACGGGCGCGGCACGTTTCGGATATCGACGCGATAGTGGATTCGGAGAATGCGTCATGCCGGCGGTATTGCATGCCGTTCGCATCGCTATGCTTCACCGAAACTAGGGCCGCCTACCCAACTCAGAACGTTGTCGTATCCGAGTTCTCGTCGTACTTCGGCTCTGAGGCTAATGACTAGCATCAATGGCGTAATAACGTCATTGGGCTCAAGGACGCGCTCAAAGAAGCGAACAAAAAGCGCGTCCATTGGCGGATTGTCGTGCTTCATTTGCTCTTCGGGGGGGGGCTTGCAAATTTTAAGCGGACCCACCATTCGAGGCACTGTTGGTGCTTCCTGCTCTGCGGGACGGCTTGCTTCTCGGCATCCTTCCCACTCTTGAAGTACTGACCAGAATTCTTGATCAGTTCGAGCTAGTGCAAGTATTTTTGGAAGACGATCCGCAATATTTTCCGAGAGGAGGCGAGATATCTGGTCCTTTTGGCGTTGTCTCAACTCGGATTTTTCTTGTACTGTCTTAATCATTTGCCATTCTGGCTCGGAGGCAAATCGCACTTCTCCAATTTTATTATCCAAAAACATCCATCCATTTAAGAGGTTACGCAGATGAACAAGCTGCCAAAATAGCTCCTCAGTAACGATGTTGGCGCGATCATCAAAGGGCGGACGCGCGAACGGGTCGCCTGCATCGACCCAATCCTGGATCTTGCGCTCGTAACCCGACGGCCAAGATGAAGCATCGTGGCTCTCGCTGATATTTTGCATTAAATCACGCAACTCTAGCTTAGGGCTCCGAGACCGAAGGACATAGTATTCGTCGTTCCACTCGTGCCATCGCTCCATAAGATATTTGGGCAAGGGAATGTCCGCCCCGTTAGGTCCTTTTCCCCAATGTCCCCACAGACCATTGCCCGAAGACTCTGGCCAAGGATCAAATGTCAGAATAAAATCGGCTCTGTGTGATACTATAAAATCGTATGTATTCATCGCAAGTTCTTGAAATTTTTCGCAAGCATCTATTTTGCTTTCGAGCCATTTTAGTTTATAATTTGCTCGTCTTAGCTGTAGTTGTGCAAAATTCTCGCGGTCGTTTGCATTTGAAATCATGATAAGAAATTTCCTGATCTTCAACTACGATCGGAATTTTGTCATGTTTACTGGAAGGTGTTGAGCAAAATTCTGCACGAGCAATCTGACGAAACAGCGAGCGGCTTGCCTTGCCCAGAGTTTTGTTTTCGATTCAGCACGTACCGAAACTTTGACAATTCAGTGTCGCATGGTGGCCGACCCGGCCCTAACCTCAAGAACGCTGAGGCCAAAGATAGGTGCCATTCCTCGCGGGAGCGGTACTGATTGGCATGACCTGCGCCGGATCCCACGCCAACATGGCCGCAAAGCCATCGCGCAGTGCCGCCGACGTTGCGGCCGTGAACGTGTCCGCGTCCACTCCAGCATAGACCGTCTCGATCGCCTCGATTCCAGCGGCGGCGGCGGCGAGCCGCACCTGCGCACGCGCCTGGGCGAGCGGCCCTTGCCACCCCCCGGATGGCGCGCAGCCGCGGGCTAGCCGCCACGAAGCTCGCCGCGTGCAAGAACGCTTCTGGCCGTGCAAGGAGCGCGATGCTCGCGATCGCGCCGTCGGGCAGCCCCTGTTCGGCCTCGTGAACGGCGAGCCGCGCCCCGAGATGGGCGAGGTCGCGGCCATGGGCGGCATCGAGCAAGATCGCTTCGGGTCGCGCGGTGACGATCGTGCTGAGCCTTTGCTCGTCCTGGCTCTCGATCGGGCCGATCCGCACGAGGAGCGGCGGACGCTTGGCGGCCTGGCTCAGGGTCGCGAGTGCCGGGCCTTCCCCGTGGACGACGAGCGCGTCGGCGCCGCTCGCCAGTGCCGCGTCGATGGCGTCCGCGTCGGCGCTCGCGACGATCAGATAGGCCTGCATCACACCGTGCCGAAACATGCCGAATCGGGAGGGCGTTGCGGCGCCCGTCTTCAGGCTTCCTTTACCATGTCCTGTTCAACAACGCTCCTGTCGGCACCCGCGACACCGGCACCACGGCCGGAACCGGGCGTGCGACGGCGCCGGGAAGCGGCGCGGTGGTCGACGCGATCCGCAAGGGCGCGGAAACGACCGGGGTCGGTTTCGACTACCTGCTCGCCACCGCTCAGCGCGAGTCGAGCCTCGATCCTTCCGCCAAAGCTGCGACCTCCTCCGCGACCGGTCTCTACCAGTTCATCGAGCAGACCTGGCTCGGCGTGATGAAGAATGCCGGCCCGAAACTCGGCCTGTCATCCTATGCCGATGCGATCACGGCGCGCTCTGACGGCACCTATGCCGTGGCCGATCCTTCCGCGCGCCAGGCCATCCTCGATCTGCGCCGCGATCCGCGCGTCTCCGCGGCCATGGCCGGTGCCTTGACCCAGAAGAACCGCGAGGCCCTGAGCAACGCGCTCGGGCGCGAGCCGACAAGCGGCGATCTCTATGCGGCCCATGTACTCGGCGCGAAGGGCGCGACGATCCTGATTGCCTCGGCCCAATCGACGCCGGCCCGCGCCGCCGCGATCGATCTGCCCGACGCGGCGAGCGCCAATCGCAGCCTGTTCTACGATAAGGCAGGGCGGCCGCGCAGTTCCTCGGAACTCTACGCCTTGCTCGCGACCAGCACCTCCGGCGGCAAAACGGCGGTCGCTGCCACCTCCAGCGTGCCGGAAATGACGACCTCCTACGCCTCGCTCGAGGATGGGCTGCGCAGCCTGTTCCAGACCGACAAGCGCCAGGGCGCGGTCTCGCCCGGTGTCGCAACGCTCTGGCAGAATCGTCAGGCGAGCGGGCAAGGGACCAGCCTCTCGAACCGCCAGGCGCCCGCGAGCGCGGCGCCGGCGCTGAGCTATTTTCCGCGCAGCGATTCCTCGCAGGAGACGGTTTCCGCTGCGCCGGAACCGGTGGCGAACGTCGCGTCCGCCGCGAGCCGCGATCCGGTCGTGGTGCCGCTGCCGCCGCAGCGGCCGGCCGCGTTTACCGCGACGCCAGCCGCGCCCGCGACGCCTCTCGCGACGACATTTGCCGCCGCCTCCTCCTCGTCGGCTCCGGCCGCGAGCCGCTTGCGGCCGATGCCCCTTCCCGATCTCGCAACCTATACGCTTAGGAACGGTCAATGATGCTCCGGCAGTTCCTCCTCACGACGCAGAACGCCACCACCGGTCGGCGTGCCGAAGCCGCCTCGGCGCTCGCCAAGGCCTATCTGCATGGCGATCTCGGGCCGGATGCGGCCTGGGAAGCCAAGACCGCTCTGCTCGCGATCCTCGACGATCCTTCCGCGATCGTCCGGCGGGCGCTTGCCGAAGCTTGTGCCGCCTCATCGCGGGCACCGCGTCCGCTGATCGTCGCTTTGGCCTCGGACCAGCCGGACATCGCCTGCCTCGTGCTCGCCCGCTCTCCCGTCCTGATGGAGGCCGATCTCGTCGATTGCGCGGCGGTGGGCTGCGAAACGGTGCGCTCGGCGATCGCCGGGAGAGCCGATCTCTCGAAACCCGTCGCCGCGGCTTTAGCGGAAGTCGCCGGCCCGGAATCGCTCATCGCGATGGCGCGCAATCCCTATGCCGAGATCGGCAAGGCGGCCTGCCTGCGCATGATCGAGCGGCATGGCGAGGTGGCGGAACTGCGCGAGGCGATGCTGGCACGCCACGATCTCGGCATCGAGGCACGCCACGCCATCGCCGCGCATGTCGCCCAGTCGCTCTCGCAGTTCGGCCGCGATTGCGGCTGGCTCAGCCCCGAGCGCGGCGAGCGGGTCAGCCGCGAGGCGCGCGATTGCGCCGCCCTGCTGCTCGGCGACGAGGCCGGCGAGACGGGTCTGGCGCGGCTCGTCGCGCATCTGCGCGCGACCGGACAGCTCAGCGCCGGTCTGATCCTGCGCGCAATCCTCTCTCTGCGCATGCCCTTTGCCGAGGCCGCCCTGTCCGATCTCAGCGGCTTGAGCCGTGCCCGCGTCGCCGGGCTGATGCTTGAGCCGCGCGGAGCGGGCTTTGCCGCGCTGCATCGCCGGGCTGGCTTGCCACCCCTGCTGATGCCGGCGATCCAGGCCGCGCTCGGTGCCTGGCGCGAGGCAGCGACCGGGCAGAGCAGCGATCACGGCGCCCGGCTCGCCCGCCGGATGATCGAGCGCGCGCTGACGGCCTGCGAGGATCTGCCCTTTGCCGAGGCACGCGGCCTGATGGCCTTGCTCGCCCGGTTCGAGGCCGAAGCCGCACGCGACGAGGCGCGCGAGGCCGCGCACGCTCTTGCGATCGAAGCCGAGCAGGCCGAGATCCTGCGTCTCGAGGCCCAGGACCTGCTGCCCCCGCCCGACGATATCGAAGGTCCGCAGGCACCGCAGCCGCATGAGCGCCTCGGCGCCTGGCCGGGCTTCGAGAGTGCCGAGGCCACGGATGCCGCGCTCGCTCCCGTGCTCGATGCGCTGCCGGAGGCCATCGTCGCGAGCTACCGGGCCGAGCAGGATCGCCGCGAGAAGGCGGCCACCGAGCAGGTTCTCGACGGGTTGGATGCCGAGCTGATGTCGAGCTACTTCGCCGCGACGGCTCCTTCGGCGGTGAGCCGCGAGACCATCGCTGCCGCAACGATCAATCTCGGGATGCCAGAGGCTCGGAAAGCCGAAGCTCCCTCGGCCACGGATACCCTACCGGGGGCACCCGTGTGGGAGCCCGTGCGCGAAGTCGCCCTGGTTGCGGAGCCCGCGCCGGTGGAAGAGCCGGAACCCGCCCGCAAGATGTCGCTTCGGCCGAGAGATGTCGCGCTCGCGGTCGTCGCCGGCATGATGCCGCGCGTGCGCGGCGCCTCCGGCGAGGTTCGCATCGCCGCGTGATTACGGAAGGGATTGTTGCAAGCTAAATTCTTTATTGAAGCGTGTCTTCGCGCAACCCTCACCCGAACTGCTCTCGGAGAATGCGCTCGTCGAGCCCGTGGCCGGGGTCGTGCAGCAGGACGAGTTCGTTGCACTGGTCGAGCCAGGTTTCGACCGAGGCGATGCGCCGGAACTCGGTCTGGTCCGCGACCGCCGCGACCGGGCGATGCGTCGGGTCGATCACCTCGATGGTGATGCGGGCATAGTTCGGCAGCAGCGCGCCGTTCCAGCGGCGCGGCCGGAAGGCGGAGATCGGTGTCAGCGCCAGCAGCTTGGATTCGAGCGGCAGGATCGGCCCGCCGACCGAGAGGTTGTAGGCGGTCGAACCCGCGGGCGTCGCAACGAGAATGCCGTCGGCGATCAACTCCTGCAGGCGCACGCGGCCATCGATGGTGATCTTGAGCTTCGCCGTCTGGTGGGTCTGGCGCAGCATGTAGACTTCGTTCAGCGCCTGAGCCCGGTGCTGGCGGCCTTCCGTATCGGTCGCCTCCATGGAGAGCGGGTGGATCACGCTGCGATGCGCGCTCTCCAGCCGCTCGATCAGGCCATCCTCGCGGAACTCGTTCATCAGGAAGCCGACGGTACCACGGTTCATGCCGTAGATCGGCTTATCCTTGCCCATGAAGCGATGGAGCACCTGCAGCATCAGCCCATCGCCGCCGAGCGCCACGATGACGTCGGCCTCGTCCGGCGGGACATGGTCGTAGCGATGCATCAAGGCGCCAGCCGCCTCGCGGGAGGCTTGGGATGGGCTGGCGATGAAGGCGATCCGCTCGTAACGCCGCGACATCCGGGTCGGCCTCATTGACGTCGCGTGAAGGAAGGCGTCCTGCTCGGAGCAGTTTCGCGATTGCGAGAGGCATAGCATGGAGCGCCCGCTCCTCGTCTACACCACCTTCCCCGATGCAAGGATCGCGCTGGAAATCGGCGAAGCGCTCGTGCGTGAAAAGCTCGCCGCCTGCGTCAACGTGCTGCCGGGGATGCGCTCGGTCTACGCCTGGAAGGGAGCGGTTGAGCGGGCCGAGGAAGTCGTCGCCATCGTCAAGAGCCGGGAGGGCCTGACCGAGCGCCTCTCGGCGGCGCTGAAAGAGCGTCATCCCTACGAGACGCCGATCATTTTGCACCTGCCGGTCGCTGGGGCAGATGCAGATACGGCGGCTTGGATTCTGGCTGAAACGGGGGCTTGAGGGCAGAATCAGAACCCGATCCGCCCAGCGACCCCCGGCTTTGCCTCGGCTTCCATTCTCAGCCGCTCCAGAAGGATGCCCGCATCGCGCGTCGGGGAATGACGAAGCTGGCGCGCGACCAACGTGAAGTCGCCGGGAGTGAGGTTTCTCAGTTCGGCGAGCGCTGAAGGGGCGGGCAGCCCGAAGAAGTGTTGGAACGCGTGCGCGGCGCGCTGAAGACCGAGCGGCTCGAGGCGAAGCTTGAACACGAACCGCCGCATCGCCGCCGGATCGAGCCGGCCCGGATGGTTGGTCGCCGCAACCACCGGCAGGGGATGAGTGTCAAGCCAGGTCAGAAGCTCGTTGACCTGCGTCACCTCCCAACTGGTGCGGGCCGTGCTGCGGTCGAAGAGGAGGGAATCCACCTCGTCGAACAGGAGCAGGGCCTCGCGCCGCCGCGCCTCGGCGAAAGCGTCCGCGATCTGAGCTTCGGTTTCTCCGAGCCATTTCGAGAGCAGATCGGAACTGCGCTTCACAAGCAGCGGCCGGTCGAGCGCGCGTGCGAGATGGTGCGCGAAAGCGGTCTTTCCGGTTCCCGGCGGGCCGGTCAACAAGAGGGACGTGTCCGAGGCGCCGCCCTCGATCATGGTGGAGACGACTTCTTCCAGCGAGAGATCGGTCTCGAACAGATCGAGATCGAGCAGGCCCGGACCGGGCGGGGGCAACTCGCCCCTGCGCAGCGCCCGCACCAGCGCCTCGGCCACACTCGCGCCGCCATCCGACTCGCCGGCCAATCGCCCGGCCCGCGATGCGACGCGAAGCACCGTCGCAGTCTCGGGCGCGGCATCAATGAGGGTGCCGTAACGCGCGCCTGGCGCGACCCGCTCATCGCGCGTGACGTGATCGAGCATCGCGAGTGCAGCGCGGCGGGAGGGCAGTTCGAGCTTCAGCACGAAGCTCATGCGGCGCAGGATCGCGCCGTCGATATTGCCGATAGCATTCGTGGTCCAGATCACGGGTGCCGGATTGGCTTCGAGAAGCCGGTTCACAAAGACCTTGCTGCCTTCGCGGCCGGCGAACCAGTCACCCTTGGTCGGGCGCGCATCGCCGATCAGATCTTCCATTTCGTCGAAGAGCAGTACGGCCCTGCCATGCCCCGCCAACAGGCGCTGGGCGAGCCCGAGCGCCTGGACGCGCTCCCACCGGCTCGGCTCGTCACCGTCCTCGTCGACCTCTCCGATCCCGTACAGGGTCGCGCCGGCCGCTGCCGCGAGCGTCCTGGCGAGTTCCGTCTTTCCGGTGCCCGGCAGACCATGAATCAGGACATTGACGCCAGCGGCATTCTCGCCGAGCGCGCCGCGCAGGAGGCGGACCAGGAGTTCTGCGGACTCGACATGCGCGAAGCTGCCCAGGTCCAGCATCGCCGGCTGGCGCTTGCCGATCAGCGTTTCCATCATCTCGGGCCCGGTGGGCGGGGCGAGATCGAGCAGGCGCCGAAGCGCCCAGCCGATGTCGACCTCGACCTCGCCCCGACGATTCGTAGCAAAACTGGCAAGGCCGAGCCGGATCACGGCGCTGCGCCGGACTGCCCGCTCGGCCTCGTTCGATGCGGCCCCCGCGAGAAGGCCGAGCAGCAGGATCAGGTCATGCCCGTGACGGCCGGCGATCTCCGCCAGCGTGCCGACACGCGGAAGCTGATCGCAGGCCACCATGAGCCGGAGCAGAGCGGCATCGATCGTCGAGAGACCGAGCTGCACGCCAAGCGCGTCGGCCAGTTCCAGCGCTTGCGGGCGCGCGTCCGCAGGTCCGGGCGCCTTGAGGCACGCCAGGAGCAGGTCCCAGGTGAGTTCGGCCTCGAGGCCGGGCAGCAACCATTCGGTATGCCGCTGCGCCCATTCCAGCGCCGCTTTCGCATAAGGCGCCGAGGCCGGCAGGGTGCCAGCCGTCTGGAGCAGAATGCCCCGGACAATGTCGTGTTCGTTCATGGTTGTCCCACAATCGCAAGGACCGGCGAGCGGCAATGCGCTCGGGTCTCGGATTCCATCGATCTGATCGAGGTGCTGCGGCGGCGGTACCGTCCGGCCACAGCGTCGTGAGACGCCTTAGGGCACGGTCCGGAAACCGCCGGCCCGTGCACCGCTCTGTGCGGTGAGGTCCAGCAAGACATGTCTGGTCGAACAAAAATCGTATCTCAAGATTGTGGTTGCCGACTACATTTGAAGCCGCGTCTTGCAATTCAGTCGAGCTGCATCCCGGTGCTCGAACCGCCATTTCGGCTCGCGAAGATAACCGGCGCCTACTGCACCACTAGGGGCAACGTCGTGAAACGCGACGAGGTCAGCGCGATGCCCGCGAGCGGCAACACGCTCGCACGCTTTGCAATCGGCCGAATGCAACAGGAGCCCAAGGTAACGGCCGGTGGTATGAGCCCCCTTGCCCGACGCCGATCTGCACGCTAGAAACTGAACTATATGGTTCAGTGTTCGCCAGCTCGCCTCGACGCGTCCTTCGCCGCGCTTTCGGACGCCACGCGTCGTGGCGTTCTGGAGCAACTCGAGCATGCGGATGCGTCGATCACGGAGCTTGCCGACACATTCCACATGACCCTCACGGGCATGAAGAAGCATGTCGGTGTCCTGGAGCAGGCGGGATTGGTGACGACGCAGAAGGTCGGGCGCGTGCGGACCTGCAGGCTCAGCCTGCGCGGGCTCGAGGAAGAGGCGGCCTGGATCGAAGGGCGCCGTCGGATCTGGAACGCACGCTTCGACGCGCTGGACGAGGTCGTCGAAGCATTGAAACGCAAGGAGACACTCGATGGGCAACAGAGCGAGTAACGGCCGCACGGCGGTCGAACGCAAGTCCGAGCGCGAACTCGTCGTGACGCGCAGGTTCGACGCGCCGGTCCGGCTGGTGTTCGATGCGTGGACCAAGCCCGAACTGTTCAAGCTGTGGTGGGCGCCGAAATCGAGCGGCGTCCCCATGCTGTCCTGCGAGATGGATGTCCGCACGGGGGGCGGCTATCGCGTCGCGTTCGGACACGATGAAGCGAATTCAAGGGCCTTCTTCGGCAAGTATCTCGACGTATCGCCGCCCAAGCGCCTCGTCTGGACCAATGACGAAGGCGGGGAGGGCGCCATCACTACGGTGACCTTCGAGGAAGAGGGCGGCAGGACACTGCTGATCCTGTCCGAACTTTATCCCTCGAAGGAAGCGCTCGACGAATCTTTCGTCGGCATGGAAGACGGAACGCCCGAGCAGTTCGAGCAATTGGACGAGCTTCTCCTCTCCCTCGGCGCGAGCGCCTGACAGCGTGCCCTCGACCCGCTCGGTCGTGCCTCGAACATCTACAAATCAAGGAATCGGCAAAGCGTGACTGCGTCTTGCCGCCGGCTTTCTCACCTGCTGCGGGAGTCGCAAGCGAGCGCCGAGTGCATGATTTCGCCGGCTAATTATCTTCCTTCGTCGTTGCACTCCTGATCGGCTTGCCCCCAGCCATGCCTGTGCGCTCCTGATCGCGCCGCAGTGCGACGATGGTCTCGCGCAGCCAGCGTTGACTCGGCACGTCGTCGTTCGAGGCATGCCAGATCATCGAGATCGAGACGTCGGGCAGGTCGATCGGCGGGGGGCTCACCGTGAGGCCGAGGCAATCCCCGAAGAAATAGGCGAGCCGCGAATGCATGGTCGCGATCACCGGGGCCTGCTGCACCACGAAGGGCATCACGGTGAAACGCGGCGAGGTCAGCGCGATGACGCGGGTGCGGCCGATCTTGGAGAGCGCCTCGTCGACGACGCCATGGGCGGTCTCGACGAGGCTCGTGAGGATGTGCGGTATACGGACGTAATCCTCGAGAGAGATCGGTGGGCTCACGCCGACAAGCTCGGCATTGAACACGCACAGATAATTCTCCTTGTTGAGGATGCGGCGCTTGTGATGCGTCTGGCCCTGCTCGAATACGCCGATGCCGAGATCGATGCGGCCGCTGTCGAGATCATCGAGAATGCGGTAGCGATCGACGTTGCGCAGCAGCAGTTTCACGCCCGGCGCGACCCTTTGCAGATGCGCCACGAGCTGCGGCATCTGCAGGATCTCGGTCGAATCCGGGATGCCGAGCCGGAAGGTCACGTCGGCGGTGGCCGGATCGAAGGCGGCGGGCGGGGCGACGATCGCCTCGATCTGGGACAGCGCTGAGCGAACCGGCGCGATCAGGGCCAGCGCGCGCGGTGTCGGTCGCATCCCGTCCGGCGATCGCGTCAAGATTTCGTCGGCGAGCGTCGCGCGCAGGCGCGCAAGCGCATGGCTCATCGCCGACTGGCCGATGCCGATACGCAAGGCGGCGCGTGTCACGCTGCGCTCGGTCAGGAGTGCGTCGAGCGCGACGAGCAGATTGAGATCGAGCTTTGCGAGATTAGCGTGATCGATACTCATTATGAACGTGATCTGTTTGATTCATGGGCAGGGCATCAGCACATTCGACCTCAAGACGCGGCGGAAACAACCGGCCGCGCCACAGAGGACCGAACCATGCAGAACCGTATCATCTCTCTTTCGACCGCGGCCGCCTTGACGCTCGCCGCTCTCGGAACTTCGGCCATCGCCGGTACCGTCAACGATACCAAGACCATCGGTGCGATGAGCATCGAATCCCGCGGTGTCGCAACCACGCCGGCCGAGATCCGTCGCCAGGGTGGCTTCGCTACGGCCGCAACCGCGCAGTGGTCGGCCTCCGCTCCCGTGACGCTGACGAGCAATGCCGTCGCCAATGGCACCAAGACCATCGGTGCGATGGCGGTGGAGACCCAGGGCCGCGCAACAAGCCCGGACCAGGTGCGTCGCCAGGGCGGCCTCCTCGTCCCCGGCGCGATCCGGTGGGTCGCCAAGCCCGCTATCGAAGCCAAGGCGGTCTCGGGCGTCGGCACGGTCGGCGCGATGCTGCTGGAGACGCGTGGCCGCGCGACCAGCGCCTCCGACGTCCGTCGCCAGGGCACCGGTACGACGGCTGCGGCCGTGCGCTGGGTCTCGGCCCCTGCGACCCGCTAAACCGCGGATAGCCTGACAAAGAAGCCCCGCATCGCGCGAGCGATGCGGGGCTTCTTCGTGTTCGGCAAAAGTCGAAAGCTGCAGGCCTCGCTCAAACCCGGATGTCGATGCTCAGCCGCTCGGTTTCGGGCACGCTGCGCAAGACATCCGCATCGGCCTTGCGCTTCGTCGCGGCATCGACCGGCCGCACGATCTCGACCGTCGCGGTGCGGACGTCCTCCCGGCGGGAGGCTGTATCGTTGCGCGCAATCAGCCCGAGTTCGGCGGCGCGGACGGGGCCGACGCTATTGAGGGAACCGATCGTCATGGTCCTGACCTCCTCGCTGGATCAAAGCACGCGATAACTCAATGAGTGGTTGCAGGGACCGATCGAATTCGATCGATCGGCTGAAAATCGCACGCCGTAGGTGGGCAACAGGACCGAGCGCTGGAACAAGTCCTTGGTGTTGCAGCGTTCTCCTCACATGAGGAGATTTGCGATGATCAAGCGAACGGCGTTCATCGCCGCGATTCTCGTCGGAGCGTTCGGTGCCTCCGCCGTCCGTGCACAGGAGCCGGCCGAGACGGGAACGGGCGGCGGCCCGGCCACCACGATCTATGCGCCGAACACGTCGTCGGTCGGCAAGACCAAACCTCCCGGCGCTGCCGCGGGCGCCGGCGAGCGTGAAGATCAGGATGCCCGCACCGTCGAGCAGAAGAAGACGGACGACGTGATGAAGGGCATCTGCATCGGCTGCGGCGTCAAATAGGAGCTGCGCCCGCCGTCGCGCTGCCGGTACGCTCTCGCCACAGGCGCTGCAGCACGATGGCGGCTGCCGTGGCCACGTTGAGCGAGTCGAAGCCCGGCACCATGCCGATCCGCAGGCCGCGCAGGCGTGACAACAGGGCCTCGGGCAGGCCGGGTCCTTCGCTTCCGACGATGAGCAGCACCCGCGCCGGCAAGGCCGCTGCGTCGAACTCCTCGGCCGCCCCCGGCGACAGAGCGATCGGCGCAAGCGCTTGCCGCTCGGCGAAGGCGATCAGCGCCTCACCATCCGCCAGCCTGGCAAAAGGCAGGGTGAGCGCGGCGCCGGCGGAGACCCGGATCGCCTTGCGGTAGAGTGGATCGCAACTCAGCCCGTCGAGCAGCACGGCATCGGTGCCGAAGGCGGCGGCGTTCCGGAACAGCGCGCCGACATTGTCGTGGTTCGTCAGCCCGACGAGGCCGAGGCAGGCCGCGGGAGCGGGCGCCGGCGGCACGAGGGTGCACGGATCGGGCTCCGCCCCGCGCTGGCCGATGGCGAGCACCCCGCGATGGATCGGGAACCCGGCCAGGGCGGACATGACTGGTTTCGAGGCGAGATAGACCGGCGGTAGCTCAGGCCGGCCGGCGAAAAGATCCTGCAAGCCGGGCAGTCGCTCGGGAGTGACCAGGATCGACTCGAGCGAGAAGCGCGCGCGGTCCGAAAGCATCGCCCGCAAGGTGACTGCGCCCTCGACGATGAAGCGGCCCTGACGCCCGACGAGGTCGCGCTCTCGGATCGCAGTATAGGGTTCGAGGCGCGGATCGTCCGGATTGGCGATCGGAACCGGCGCGAGGGTCAGGGCCGGCCGCCGCCCATCCGCATCTTCATGGGATCGGATTCTTCTCTGGTCGGCACCTTCACCCAGGCTTCGCCGTCGAGCACGATTTCCTCACCGACTCTGCAGGTGCAGGCGAGGCGTGCGCGTCGCCGCTCGGGAATAAGCTCGGCCACTTCGACCGTGACCTCGACGGTGTCGCCGATCCGCACCGGCGCCCGGAAATTCAGCGTCTGGCTGATATAGATCGCGCCCGGACCGGGCAGGCGGGTGCCGAGGACCGCGGAAATCAGCCCGGCCGTGTAGAGGCCATGCGCGATCCGCGCGCCGAAGGGCGTGCGCGCCGCGAAATGCTCGGAGAGGTGAATCGGGTTGCGGTCGCCCGTGATCTCGGCAAAGCCGACCACGTCCGACGAGGCGATGGCTTTCGCAAGCGTTTCCTTCAGACCGACCGTGAGGTCCTCGAAATACAGAATGCGCAGTTCGGGCAACATCTTCGGTCTCTCCGGTCGCGCCCGGCTGGTGGTGAGCGTCAGGAAGCCGTGGCCTCTCGCACAGGCACGCGCGCAAATCCAGTGCGCGCCTCGAGCCATGCTGGAATTCAGCACGGATCCGCTCTGCAAGGGCGGGTTCCGAAAATGTTTTGCCGCGAAAAAGGGATCGATCTTCCGGGCTTGGGCATTAGTGGGGCTCTCGCGAACAACGAATGGAGTTTCACGATGCGCTGGAAACACGCAGGCATCGGACTTTTGGCCCTCGGCGGGATTGTCGGCGGACCGCTCATGACGAGCGGCGGCGCACAGGCAGCCGATGGCTGCGGTCCAGGCTGGTATCGCAACGTCTATGGCGATTGCCGGCCCGGCGGCCGCAGGTTCTACGGTCCGCCTCGGGTCATCGGCTTCGGCTTCGGTGGTGGTGGCTGGGGCGGACATCACCACGGTGGTGGCTGGGGTGGTGGACATCACCATGGCGGCGGCTGGGGTGGTGGCGGACACCACCATCGCTGACGGAGCTTTTCGGCCCCGAGGCGGTCCCGCGACGTCCTGACCGGCTCGAATTCAGCACAATCCGCTCCGACCCCTCGACAGTGGGGCTGGAGCGGGTCAAACCCGCCCATTCGGGGATCGGGGCGGGGAGAAATGGTATGACGAGGCGATGAGCGAGACCAACACGCTCCGCCCTGTCGTCGCCCGCGTCGCGGGGTTGAACTTCGCCTATTTCTGGATCGAGATCGTCGTCGCACTGGCGATCGGCTCGGTCGCGCTCATCGCCGACAGCGTCGATTTCCTGGAAGACGCGGCGATCAACCTGCTGATCTTCGCCGGGCTCGGCTGGAGCCTGCGCAACCGGGCACGGCTCGGCGCGGTCCTCGCCGGCATCCTGCTCGTGCCGGCCCTCGCCACCGCCTATGCGGCCTACGAGAAGTTCCAGGACATGGCGCCGCCCGCGCCCTTGCCGCTGACACTGACCGGCCTCGGCGCACTCGCCGTCAATTTCGCCTGCGCCTACATGCTCGCCAAGCATCGCGAACATTCGGGCAGCCTGACGCGCGCGGCCTATCTCTCCGCGCGAAACGATGTCGCGGCCAATCTCGCGATCATCGCGGCGGGGCTGGTGACGGCCTATACGCTCTCGCCCTGGCCCGATCTCGTGGTTGGGCTCGGCATCGCGCTGCTCAACCTCGATTCGGCTGCCGACATCTTGAAGGCGGCCCGCGCCGAATGGCGCGAAGCGGCCGAGCCGAGAGCATGATGCGGAAAAGTAGATTCCGGTTTTCCGGGGACATCATGTGGCGACGAAACTTCGAAGCGTGCCGCCGCGTCCGTGGACCTGCAGCACGATCGAAAGCCTGACCATGCTGCGTCTCTTCCCGATCTCCGATCTTCATCTCGAACGTCGCCACCCCGACCTGATCCCGAGACCGCCGGCGGAATTCGACGTGCTGGTCTGCGCCGGCGATCTCCATGAGGGGCATCCCGAACGCGGCCTTGCCGTGCTGCGGGACTTCGCCGGTGACAAGCCGATCGTGCTCACCGCCGGCAATCACGAGCGCTATGCGCCGACCGGCGACGAGCGCACCGCGCCGGAATTGATCGCGGCTTTGGAGGCGGAAGTCGCGCGGCTGAACGAGATCGGTCCGCCGATCCACCTGCTCCAGGCTGGGCAGAGCGTGACGATCGGAGGCGTGCGTTTCGTCGGCGCGACCTTGTGGAGCGACTGGTCGCTCGCCGGCCGCTGGCTGCGACCGGCCGATTCCGAGCGCCCGGCCGATCCGGTCGCCTTTGCCGCCGCGCGCATGACCGACCCGATCACCGGCTCGCGCGAATATCGTGGTTCGATCCGCAATGGCGATGACAGCATCTGGTCACCCGCCGACGCCATGGAGGCGCATGAGCGCGACCGGGCGGACCTGATGGCAGCGCTTGCCGTCCCGTACGCCGGCCCGACCGTCGCGCTGACCCACCACCCGCCGAGCCCGCTTGCGGCGGATGCATTTCGCGATGCGCCTGGCGTGCCCTGGTGGGTACCGGCCTTCTACGCCTCGACCGTGCTCGACGATCTGCCCCAGGCGCACCGGCCGGTCTTGTGGATCTCCGGCCATTTCCATGCCGGCCACGACATGCAACTCGGTGGCACGCGCTGGGTCGCGAACCCGGTCGAGGGTAAGACCTTCGATGCGGGGCTGATCGTGACGGTCGGGTAATCGGGCTCGCGGCCTCGCGGGCGAAGAACGGCTCGGGGATCGCCCCCGGCAGATCGGCCCAGAGCCGAAGGATCACGGTGAAGTCTTGTAGGGTTCCGTGCCGGGTTCCCCGCCGCGTGAGGCGGGGACGAGGTCCGGAGACAACCTCGTCGGCAACGCGGTCCCGGCCGGGCATTTGGCGCAGCGGGGACAGAGTCAACCATCGCGGTAAAACAACTACGGATGGCCGCGTCGTCGTCTTAAGATCGCAGGAGGCGACTGTACGGAAGGGCGATGTCGATGGAACACCACAAGGGCGACTTCTCCGTCGACCGCCGCCTTCTCAGCATCGCGTTGATCGCGGCCGTGATCGGTGGGTTCAGCACGATTGCCGCCTTCGTCCTCCTGAATCTGATCCGCCTCTTCACCAATCTGTTCTTCTTCCAGACGCCGTCCTTTGCCAACACGGCGCCCTCGGCGAATACGCTCGGCGCCTGGGTCATCGGGCTGCCGGTGCTCGGCGGCCTGATCGTCGGCCTCCTAGCGCGCTTCGGATCGGAGAAGATCCGCGGTCACGGCATCCCCGAAGCGATCGAAGCCATCCTTTTCAAAAAGAGCAGAATCGCGGGCCGCGTGGCCATTCTCAAGCCGCTGGCTTCGGGCATCGCCATCGGCAGCGGCGGCCCGTTCGGCGCTGAGGGGCCGATCATCATGACGGGCGGCGCGATCGGCTCGCTCGTCGCGCAGCGCTTCCACCTCTCCGCCGCCGAGCGCAAGACGCTCCTCGTCGCCGGCGCGGCGGCCGGCATGACGGCGGTGTTCAGCACCCCGCTGGCCGCCGTGCTGCTGGCGGTCGAGTTGCTGCTGTTCGAGTGGCGCCCGCGCAGCCTGCTGCCGGTCGTCCTCGCCTGCAGCGTCGCCGCCTTCTGCCGCCCCTTCCTGCTGGAAGAGGGGCCACTGTTTCCGGTCGCCACCGCGCCCGTCGAGACGATCGCGTTCCTGTCCTGTGTGCTCGCCGGCCTTCTCACCGGCGCGCTGGCGGGAATGCTGTCGCGGGCGCTCTATTGGGTCGAAGACGTTTTCGAGCACCTGCCGATCCACTGGATGTGGTGGCCGCTGCTCGGCGGCCTCGTCGTCGGCATCGGCGGCTATCTCCAGCCCCGCGCGCTCGGCATCGGTTTCGATGTCATTTCCGACCTTCTGAACAACCGCCTCGCCCTCGCCGCGGCCTCGGCCCTGCTCCTCGCCAAGGCGATCATGTGGGTCTGTGCACTCGGTTCGGGCACATCCGGCGGCGTATTGGCCCCGCTCCTGATGCTCGGCGCCGGCCTCGGCCTGGTGCTGTCCCCACTGCTCCCGGGCGCGGACCCGCAGGTCTGGCCGCTCGTCTGCATGGCCGCGATGCTCGCTTCCGTTCTCGGCGCTCCCCTGACCGCCGTCGCCTTCGCGCTCGAACTCACCCACAACATGAACGCACTGCTGCCGGTGCTGCTGACGACCTCGGTAGCCTACGGGCTCACCATCCTCACCATGCGCCGCTCGATCATGACGGAGAAGATTGCCCGCCGTGGCCTGCACACCTACCGCGAATACGGCGTCGACCCGATGGAGCGGCTGTTCGTGCAGGACGTCATGATCCGCGATCCGGTCACCATCGCCGCGGACAAGTCCATCGCAATGGTCCTCGCCGATGAATTCGGACCGACGCAGCGGCACCGTGGCTATCCGGTCGTGACGCGCGACGGCACCGTGCTCGGAATCATCGACCGCGCGCACTTGCAGGCGAGCGGTATGCCGCAAGATGCCATGATCGGCTCGCTCTTCGAGGGTACGTCTCCGTTGTTCGTGCTACCCGACGAAACCTGCCGCAGCGCAGCTTCGCGCATGGCGGTCCATCAATTCGAGCGTTTGCCGGTGGTTTCCGACCCCGATACGCGCAAGCTGCTCGGCATCATCAGCCGCAGCGACCTGGTCGAGCCGGGACGAACGCTCTTCGAGGAAGAGGAGCGCCGCGAACGGCTGACGGGGTGAACGATCGAAGGCTGTATCAAGCGATTGCCCAAGCCCCAAGCTCATCTCGATCCCGTCGCTCCTGTCCTGCCGTCAGGCTTCGAACTCCAGCCCGCTTGATTTCCGACCGCGCCTGGCCCGACGGACCGTGCGCTCGAGAAGGCGCTCGATCCGGTCCGGATGCCTCGCCGCCGGGCGGCCGCACCCGTCGGGTGGCAAGCCCGGTCGAGAGGATGACTTGCGATTCGGAAAGCGCGGTGATGGCGGGTTGCCGATCCAGGCAGCTGCCCTTCATCAGGTCGGCGCCCGCAACCGATCGATCAGCGCCAGCATGATCGCCGCATCCGGCATCGGCACCAGGCTCGCGACCTGCGGGCTGAGGCCCTCGACCGCCGGGCCGCCTTTGCCGACGCTGCCGAGCTTGCCGCGAAATCCGTGCTCGCTCCAGGCGAGTTCCTGGAGATCGGGATCTGTCAGTGCGCCCACCAGCGCATCGGCGGGCGCGGTCAGCGAGAGGATCGGATGGGACGAGGTAACGGTCGGGGTGGGATAGAGCATCACCGGCCGGATCTTCGCGTTTTTGAGCGCGTCCCAACGTTCGGGATTGGACAGGATGAATTCGACGAGCTGGCTCTCGTAAGCGGCGATTAGCGGTTTGCCGCCCATGCCCTCCGTCAGGTAGCTGTTCCAGTGCGTGCCGCTGGACGATTCCTTGTAGCCCATCCGCTCGAACACGGTGGCGATCTTCGCGCCATCGCGCGCCAATGATTCCGAGGTCGCGACATCGCCAGAGAACAGGTTGGCGAGCAGGGCCGCGAAGCTGAAGCCGGAATTCGATTTGGCCGGATCGGTCGTCGTCACGATCACCCGGCCGTAGAGATCGGAAATGCCGATCTCGCGCCAGGTGAGGCCGCGCACGATCGCCTCCATCAGCTCAGCCATCTTGACGATGTAATAGGCGCTCTCGCGCCGCTCGACATAGCCGGCCTTTTCGAGCGCCTCGACGACGGGCGACCAGGAATAGAGCACGAGCGGCGAGTTGAAGACGACGTCGTCGCGGCGCACGGGCAGGCCGTTACGGCGCGCGAGTTGCGCCATCACGGAACTTGCCGGCCAGAGCCATTGCGGCTGCTGGCGCGTCAGGGCCGCATCGCTGACCATCTCGACCGAGCCGGCGCGGCGCGCATCGAGGCTGAGTCCATAGCGCCGTGCAAGCAGGTCGCGGACCTTCGGGTTGCGCACGAAATCGAGCTTTTCGCCGCCGATGAAGCCCCAGAGCGAGACCTGATCGGGATTGACGCCGGTGATGAGCGATTCGATCCGGCGCGGGCCGATCACGGCGACACCAGCGGTGCCGACGAGGCCGGTCGCGAGCAGACCGAGCCCGAGATTGCGCCGGTTCAGCGCCATGGCGAGGGCTCCGGCGTTGCGGGCTTTTCGTAACGCTCCTCGGTGCGGATCGAGTCCGCCAGGAGCTTCAGTTCGACGTCGAGGCCATCGACCTCCTCGGCGCTCATCCGGTCGGCAAGACGGCCGAAGACCGGGTCGAGGCGGGCGATCATGGCGCCGGCCGCGTCGAGCCTAACCGGGTCTGGAGTGTTGGCCGATTCCAGCACGCGGTATCCCTCGCCGAGGCGGACGGCCGCAGGCAAATAGTAGGTGAGCAGCCGGCGCACGCTCGACAACCGGCCAGGCTTGCGCTCGACTTCCGCGACGACGCGGTCGGCGACGGTTCGCAGCCCGTCGAGCCTGGCCCGCACACCCTGATCGCGGATCTGCGGGATGGCGGCTTGAAGACGGTCGATGTCAGCATGGGCGGCTGTGAGCACTTCGCGGGCGAGATCGAGCCCTGCCGCATCCAGCGCATCGAGATCGACACCTTCGAACAGGGCACGCGGCGCGAGGGCGAGCCGGATACCGAAGAACACCAGAACCGCGCCCGGCAGCGAGACCCAGAGGGGCAGGCCGAACCCGAAGCTTGCCAGTGGCGCGAATACTCCGCCGGCAAGACCCGCCCAGAGATCGGCCGAGCCGCCGGAGCTCGAGAGCCGAAAGGGTCTCATGCCGCCTCCAGCAAGTCGGCTCGGATGGTGACGGCTGCACGGCGTTCCTCCCCCTTTGGGGGAGGTGGCCGCGAAGCGGACGGAGGGGGCAGCGCCGCCAAAGTTTCCACTTCGGCGTGTCTTGCCCACTCCACCGCGCGATGCGCGGTCCCCCTCGCCCAGAGAGCGAGGAGAGCTACAGGACGCCGTCTCAATTGTACCCCCTCACGGCGCGAAACGCCTCACGCAAGGAGGTGCGGCCGTCGAAGACGCGCGCGCGCGTCGCTTCGGCCAGCGCATCGAGCTGTGCCTTATCGGCGTCGCCGAAAGTCACGCCGAAGACGGGGATGTCGGCACCGGCATTGCGCCACTCAGTGAGGAAGCCTTGCGCATTGTTCTCGCTGCGCCCGTCGGTCATCAAGACGATGGCCGGGAGATAGCGGCCGAGATCGGGTGTCGCGCGGATCTCCTTCAGGGCCGCCTGAGCGCACGCATAGATGTTGGTGCCACCGCCCGCCTTGTTGGCCTCCACCGCCGCGATAAGAGCCGGTTCGTCGGCCGGCGCACCGGTCGCCCGGGTGATGCCGCGGACCCAGCCATCGAAGGGGATCACCACGATGCGATCACCGGGGCCGTTCTGGACCAGCAGCTTCGAGGCTTCGTCATGCCTGAGCGCAAACCGCATCGCTTCCTTCAACGCATCCTCGCCCGCGCCTTTCATGCTGCCCGAGAAATCGAGGCAATAGGCAGTGAGCGAGGGGCGGCGCAGGGTCTCCTGGTAGAGATCGAGCGCGGCGCGCACCACGGCCGGCTCAGGCATGCGGATCAGCGGCACCAGCCGGGCGGGATCGTAGTTCCAGGTGGGGTCGGGCGTGGCACCGGTCGCCTCGCCGAGCGCCGGGCGACGGCCGAGCGCGACCAGCTTCTGCTGGATCTCGGGCGAGAGCAGGTGCTTCTGCAAGGCCTCGAAGAAGGCACGGATCGTCTCGCCCTTACCTCTATCGACGAAGCCGAGTGGAGAATTGGCCGCCGCGACACCGTCGCTCGGATAGATCGCGTAGAGCAATTCGGCGCCGCGCGCCTTCAGGGTCGCGTTGGTCTCGGCCAGGACCGCCTCGTAGTTCCACATGCCATCATAGGCCGAGCCGGATTCGACCCCCTTCAGATAGAGATCGGCGAGCCAGCCGCTCGATCCGGCCGTTCGGCTGGTGCCGGCGAGCAGGCCGCGCACGGTCTCCTGGATGTCGGGCTTGTTCAGATCGGCGAGCGTGATGGCATCGGGATGGCCGAGCGCGGCCGAGAGCATCGCGATATAGGCGCCGGCGCCGGAATTCGACTGGGTCGCTGAACTCGCAAGGAAGGTCAGGCGCTTGTCCTTGACCGCCGCCACGATGTCGCCCGTGCTGACCGGGCGCCCGATCCAGCCGAGCTGCTCCGCCTTGCTTCTGCGCAGGCCGAGCAGAACCGGTGAGCGCGCGATCGGCGTCAGGTCGCGCACGCGCTTGTCGCGGTCGAACAGGTCGATCCAGATCGCATTGGCCGGCCAGACCGCATCGAAGGCGGGCGTCGCATCCGCGAGCGCCAGGCCGATATCGAGCGAGCCCTGATAGGCGAATTTGCAGTCGACGTTTTGCTCGGCGCAGAAGGCCTGCACGATCGGCTCGAGCGAGCGGTTCTCGGAGCCGGAGGCGATCACGAATTCGGGCTTCGGGCCGCCGCAGGCCGCAAGCGCGAGAAGGGCGGCCGCTGCGATCCAGCGGAGAGAAGCGCGTCTCACGCGCGCTCCCGCAGCAGGCTGCTCTTCAATTCGCCCTCGATCCGCGTGAGTTCGCTCTCGGCTGCCTGGCGCTTGGCGCGGCCCTCGCGCTGGATCGCCAGCACCTCGTCGATCGTCTCGACGAACTGGCGATTGACGTGCGTCAGCGTCTCTATGTCGACGATGCCGCGCTGGACCTCGCGCTCGATCCCCGCCGTGCCGGCGCGCAGCTTGTCGGCATTCGCCTTGAGCATCGCATTCGTAGTGTTGGCGACCTCGCGCTGGAGGCTGAGCGATTCGCCTTGGCGGTGGATAGCCAGCGCGATCGTCATGCCGTTCTTCCAGGCTGGGATCGTGGTCGCGATCGAGCTTTGCAGCTTTTCGACCAAAGCCGCATCGCCATTCTGGAGCAGGCGTATCTGAGGCATGGTCTGCATCGCGATGACGCGGCTGAGCTTGAGATCGTGCACCTTGCGCTCCAGCCGCTCGACGGCTTGGCCGAGATCGGCCGCTTCCTGGGCAAGAAGCTGGCCGTCGACACCCTCGCCGGCGGAGCGTGCCTTGGCCTGCAAGGCGGGCAGCCGCTCATTCTTGGCCTCGTCGACGACCGCATCGCCCGCGACGATATAGGCTTCGAGATCGCGCATCTGGGTGAGGTTACGCTCGAACAGGCCGTCGAGCATGGCGATGTCGCGCTTGAGCCCGTCGCTGCGCTTCTCGAGTTCGAGCGCGATGCGATCGACCTGGCCGGCGAGCGAGGTGAACTGCTCCTTGAAGCGCACAACCCGAGCTTTGGCGCCGCCCCAGAGCTTGTCCAGGAAACCGGCCTTGGTCAGCGAATTCGGATCGAGCCCGTTGACCTTGACGATCATGTCCGAGAGCAACTCGCCGACCGCGCCCGAATCCTTGTTCATGGTGTCGCGCAGGATCGCATCGGCAAAGGCGGCAACGCCCCGCTGTGCTTCGTCGCCGTAGGATGTCAGCGAGGAGCGCTGATCGAGCCGGATCTCTTGCCGGATGCGCTCGACCAGGGCTGGATCGGGCGCAAGCACTGCATTCGCGCGCTCGGCCGGCAGCGTGGGCAGGGCACGTCCGGCGTCGATCGTGTCGGCCATCGGTCTCTCCAAGGCGCGATGCGCAAGCGGGGCTGCAATCCGATCGGACATATGGGTGGGCGAGCCGGGCTTGTCGCGGTCGGGGGCGTGAAGCATTCACCCGGCTTCTGTGACGGTCGCGTGACAGAGGCGCTCGCGTGTCGCAACGCACGTCGAACTGAGAACTTCTGCACAGACGGTTTTGTGTGATCCAGATCACGGAAGGGCGATCAAGCCGCGGATATCTCTCCTGCATCGGCCAGCGAGACAGCAGGCCGAACCCGACAGGCGGGGCGCTCGCAAAGGCACCGCCTCCAATCGCAGACAGGAGATCGTGCCATGTTCAAGAAGACCCTCACCGCTACGGTTGCCGCCTTCACGCTGGCAAGCGCCACCCTCACCATCCCCTCTTCGGCCCAGGCGGGTGTGCTCGGAAAAGTCGTCGCCGGTGTTGCCGGTGTGGTGATCGGCGCCGCTGCGGTCGGTGCCGCTGCCCGCGCCGCGTCGGACGATGATGCAGGCTACCGCCCCGTCCGCGGCGGCTATGACAATGGCTGCGGCTTCCGTCTGCGCCCGGTCTTCGACGAATACGGCAACCGCGCCGGCATGCAGCGCGTCCCGACCTGCTGAGCTTTTTCAGAGGTTGCCGAAGCGGAAGCTTCGAGCGCCCCGCCGCTTCGGCACAGAGCCCCGTCTCCCAAAAGGGAGGCGGGGCTTCTTCATCCTAATTCCTGGAGCTGAAATCATCTCAAATAATTCATGACAACGCAGTTCACAAATATTTCTAAAATTTCATAAACACTGCTTCTATTCTTGAAAAAATACTAAAGAACAAAACTATATCTTATAATTTTAATGCGTCCACCTTGACGTCATTGCGGCGGTGGCTAAGACCCGCGAAGGAAGCTGCTTTAATGATTCGCTGATCTAAGTAGTTTTTGTGATTCGATCTCGACCTAAGGATACAGAATGCTCATCGCCGCTGGGAACATCAATCAAGACTACGTTGTGATCGGTGTCGTCCACGCAACCGTTTCTCGAACGCCGAAAGGTAGCCTCGGGAGGCGACGGGCTCATCCACGTCCACTACGATTACAGGATGGCCAGCCAGAGCGTCGGCTGCGGCAACTCCACCCAGGCCGTGTTCGAGGTCTATGGCTGGGGAACCGCGATCAAACTGAAGTCGTGAAATGCTGGCATCGGTCTGTTGCGGGCTGATCCGTATCGGCGCACGCCATGGTGCCTGCCCTGATCGTCTGGATCGCCCGCTGGCGAAGCTCGCGATCCGCGTCATCCGCTTCTATCAGCGTCGTCTCAGCCGGCACACAGGCCGGACTTGCTTGTTCCACCCGAGCTGTTCGAGCCGTGTCGTCTCGGCGCTCGAGGCGAGCGGATGGCGCGAGGGCTTGCGCTTTGCCGATGCGCAGCTCACACGCTGCGGTGGCGATTTCTCGATCTGTGTCGCCTGTACCGGCGAGACTTGGCTCGTCACGAATGACGACCGGCGTTTTTCGGAGGACGAGATCTCGCCGCTCGTGTTGGCGCGTCACGCGCGGCAGGGATAGGGCAGGTTGGTGTGGTCCTGATCGCAAGGCGCATCCGCGACCCGTATTTCGGATCGCGGATGATGCAACGCGGCCGACTTCAGATCAGCCCGGTTGGCAGCCTGTCCGTTCTCTACGCAGCGGCTGCATGCAGGCGCGCGTTGAAGAGTTGCCCGGACGTTGCTGCGGAAAACGACTTGGCTATCGCGAGAACGGCCAAATCGATCAGCGGCTCGATGACGATCACAAGCATGTAGGCGCCACCGAAGGCGGCGATTTGAGACAGGTTCGCTGCTGTCGCGCCATGGCCGTACAGGGCCCAGAACGCCACCCAGAGCACGATGCCGCCCTGATAGGCGCTCGAGAGGCTGAGCGCCTGGACATAGCTCGTCTCGACATAGGTGCTGTCCTGCGGAATGATCCGCTTGGCCAGCAGGCTGAGGGCCCAGAGCGGTACGAGCAGCGTCGTGACGTTCATGCCGTATTGCGGCAGGTCGAACGGAGCGAAGAACACGCCCTGGATCAGAAGTCCCAAGGCTAGCCCGATCGCGGCCGGCCCGGCCCCGAACAGCAGAAAGAGCGTCGATCCGAGGATGAGGTGCACCTCGGAGACGCCGACCGGCTGGTGCGGCAGGATTTCGAAGAACGAGAAGACGAGAGCCGTCGTCACGAGGCTGCGGCCGAGCAGGGCGGTCACACCGCCATCCTTGCGGACCGTATCGATCGCCATCTTCAAACCGAGGCCGATGGCTGCCGCCCCCGTCGCGTAGGACAGGACGAGCTTGGTGCCGGTGACGACGTTTGGTTCGATATGCATGGGCCGTCCTTTTCGCACCCTCCGTACGGATGCGCTCGTTCGCAGATCCGATCGATGGCAGCATTCGCGCCCGATCGCAAAGCTTCGAGCGAGCATGAGCCCTGGGCCTTGCCGACTGAGCAAACTGATCCCGTCTCGCAGCCGATTTATGATCCTGAACGCCCTTGCACTCAAGCTGGTCCACGAGGGGCGACGACCTGAGTCGGCGTCTTCACGAGAAGATTGCTGCCTATTTCACCGTCTCATTGCGGAGATGCAGTTCAGAACTGACACCGCAGTTGCCAATGGACCGAGGATCGAAGGCCACGGCCTTTGATACTACGTCTCCAAGTGAGGCGAAGCACCCGTCAACTCGGCCAAGCGCCCGTCCGCCCTGCGAAGCCGCCGGCATAGCTCGCGGTTGATGTTCTGGAGGACCATGACATAGGCGTGGATGTCGGCTTTGTAGAATCCGTATAGATTTCGTGCCGTGAGTTCGTAGAGAGCGACCGGGCCTTCAGCCGTCAGCGTGGCCGAGCGGTGCTGGATCTCGATCAGCGTCATCTCACCGAAAAAGTCGCCGGGCCCAAGACGTGTCAGCGTGATCGCCTCACCGGATTCGCCGCTCTTGCTTACCAGGAGCGTCCCGGAGCGAACCACATACATCGAATGTCCGGGCTGGCCCTCCGCGACGATCGTCGCGCCCGCCTCGAATGGGCGCTCGGCCAGCATCCCGATCAGGAGATCGAGGCTCGCATCCGAGAGGCCGCCGAAGAACGGTGTTTCGACCAAGAACGCCTTCAGCTCCGGCGAATTGTGGGCCATTCGACTCTCGCAAACCCCCGCGACCGGACCTCGTCCGGAGCAGATCTTTGTTGAGCGCCCGTCCGGCCACAATGTCTATCGAGACCACGCGCTTGGACCGCACTCCGTATGCGAGACACCGCAAATCTGCTCCCGTCGGGGCTAGCGACAGGGCGATGCCTGGTGAGGAAAGGCTGCGACATGGAGGCGGCCAGGATCTCGAAACAAGGCCCGAGGGACGGGACACTGCGGGAGCAGCGAAACCGGAGCCGCTTCCCGCGCGTAATGCCCCCGCCGCAGATTATGGGAGCCAGCACATGAACGCCTTCATCGCCGTGGTTCTGGTCTGCGCGAATGCCATTCCGAAGGGCGAGTGCACCGACGACAAGGCGAGCGAGGTCCGCAAGGTGCGGGTCGCGAACGAACTCGGCTGCACCAGCGGCTGGCAGGAGATCATCGCCCGCACCGAATTGCGCGATGAGGTCGGCAAGACGAGCTACCTCAAGACCGAATGCCGGCGGGTGAAGCGGGCGGAGTGAGGTGCTTCAGGACTTGTCGTATTTGATATAGGCGAAGCGCGCATCCTCCGGCGTGCCCGACAGTGGACCATCCTCCTTGCCGGGCTGCCACATGATCACGTCCTCGATCTTCTTGGCGAGCGCGAAGTCGGATTCGGTGATGCCCTTGGCGGCGTGGTTGACGAGCCGCACCTCGACCCAAGCATAGGAGGCCGTGATGTCGGGGTGGTGAAAAGCGGCCTCCGCCAGATGGCCGACTGTGTTGATGACCATCAGCGTGCCTTTCCAGCCCGCGGTCTTGTAGGTGCGCCGGATCCAGCCGTCTTCAAGCCGCCAGGTCGGCAGCTCCGCCTTGAGCCGCTCTTCGACCGTCGCATTGTCGATCACCTTGGCCGCCATCGTCGCCTCCTCGTCTGTAAAAGATCTCGGTCCGGAAAAGATCTTGCGGCCCATCACCTAACGCGCCGGAGAGCGGCCACAAGGCGCGGCCGGACACAGGTTGTCGCGGTGGACGGGCACCGGCCGAACCTTTATGAAATTCCAATAAGGACCGGCCGCAGGGCCGCCGGGCGTCGAACGGAACCGAACGCCGCTACAGGGAGGTTGCTTCATGCTGTCACGGCGCGGATTGCTCGCGGCCGCGGCGTTGTTTCCGCTTCCCAAGGTTCTGTCGGCGCGCGCGGCGAGCGAGACGATCCGGGTCGGCACGCTTCCCTTCGGCACGGCCGCCTGGGAAGCCGCCGTGATCAAGGCGCGCGGGCTCGATGCGGCAAACGGCTTCACGCTCGACGTCGTCAAGCTCGCCGGGAACGATGCCGCCCGCATCGCCTTTCAGGGCGGCCAGATCGACACCATCGTCAGCGACCTGCTTTGGGCGGCGCGGATCAATTCCGAGGGGAGGGTGGTACGGTTCTCGCCCTATTCCTCGACCGAGGGCGCGCTGATGGTGCCGCCCGGCAGCAGCATCGCCTCCATCGCCGATCTTTCCGGCAAGAAGCTCGGTATTGCGGGCGGGGCTCTCGACAAGACCTGGATCCTGCTCAAGGCCAAGGCGCGCGAATCTTATAGCCTCGATCTCGAAAGCGGGGCCAAGCTCGCCTTCGGTGCGCCGCCGCTTCTGATGCAGAAACTCGAGAGCGGCGAACTCGATGCGGCTCTGCTCTACTGGACCTATTGCGCCCGGCTCGAAGCTAAGGGCTTCAAGCGGGTGACCGGCGCCGACGACATCATGCGCGGCTTCGGCGCCAAGGGTGCGGTGTCGCTGCTCGGCTATCTCTTCGAGGGCTCCCTGGTCGAGAATCGCGGCGAAGCGGTGCGCGCTTTCCTGCGCGCCTCGAAATCCGCCAAGGAGCTGCTCGCCAGTGAGCCCGAGACCTGGGAGGTGGTGCGCCCGCTGATGGCGGCCGAGGATACGGCGACCTTCGAGACGCTCAAGCGCGACTTCCTCGCCGGCATACCGCGCCGCCCGATCGCGGAGGAGCGCCTCGACGGCACCCATATCTACGAGACGCTCGCCCGGCTCGGCGGCGCGCAGCTCGTCGGCACGGCCACGACGCTGCCGGCGGATTTCTATCTCGATGGTGCGTCGAATGGCTGAGGCCGGAATGGTCTCGACAGGCCCGACAGGTGGCGGACGCGTCTAAAGCCGCATGGCCGTCATTGCCCGCCTCGTCTCGCTCGTTGTCCTGCTTGTGCTCTGGCAGGCTGTCTCGGTCTATGCCGATGTGCGCACCCTGCCGGCGCCGAGCGCGGTGGCCTCCTTCATCCTGCAGGAAGCCGGCAAGGGCAATTTGTTCTCCAATGTCGGCATCACGCTGGCGCGTGTCGGGGTCTCGTTTCTCCTCGCCATGAGCCTCGGCAGCCTGCTCGGCATAGCGCTCGGCCGCTCGCGCATGGCCGACCGCCTGCTTGATACGCCGCTGCTCGTTCTCCTGAACACGCCCGCGCTCGTGCTCACGGTGCTCGCCTATGTCTGGCTCGGCCTCACCGAGACGGCGGCGATCGTCGCGGTGGCGCTCAACAAGCTGCCGAACGTCGCGGTCATCATGCGCGAGGGTGCGCGCGGGCTCGATCCGGGCCTCGAGGAGATGGCGCAGACCTACCGTTTCGACCGCCGCACCTGGATTGCCGACGTTCTGATCCCGCAATTGCAGCCTTTTGCGATCGCGGCGGCACGTTCCGGGATTTCGCTCGCCTGGAAGATCGTTCTTGTTGTTGAGCTGATCGGACGGCCGAACGGCGTTGGCTTTGCGATCAGCTATTACTTCCAGCTCTTCGATGTCACTGCGATCCTCGGTTACAGCCTCGTCTTCATGAGCGTGATGCTCGCCATCGACACCCTGATCCTCCAGCCGATCGATACCCATGTCCGGCGCTGGCGCTGAGGCCCTTCCGCTGCCGAAAGCAGCCCCCGAATCCCTGCTGACGGTCTCGATCGCGCGCAAGATCTATCGCCGCCCGGGCACGGACCCCGTCGAGGCGGTGCGCGATCTCGCTTTCTCGGTCGCTGCCGGCGAGATCACCTGCCTGATCGGGCCGTCCGGCGCCGGCAAGACCACGACCTTGCGCATCCTGCTCGGAATCGACCGCGACTTCGAGGGCGCGGTCACGCCCGATCCGGCGCAGGTCGGCATCGCCATGGTGTTCCAGGACCCGCGGCTGCTGCCCTGGCGCAGCGTCGAGCAGAATGTGAGGCTCGGCCTGCCGCGGCCCGAGCGCGGGCGCGCTCTCGACGCTCTGTTCGATTCGCTCGGCCTGACGCCCTGGCGCAGCCGCTATCCCGACGCGCTCTCGCTCGGCATGCAGCGGCGCGTGGCGCTGGCGCGCGCACTTGCCTCGGAGCCGCGCATCCTCGTGCTCGACGAGCCGTTCGTCTCGCTCGACGATGCAGCAGCGGCGGGGCTGCGGCGAATTGTCGTTGACACCGTTGGCAGGTTCGGCACCGGCGTCCTCATGGTGACGCACAATGTCGGCGAGGCCATCGAGATCGCCGATCGCCTTCTGCTGCTGTCTCCGCGCCCGGCAAGCCTCGTCGCGAGCGTCGCACTCGACCTCGGGCGCCCTGAACGGACGCGCGGCTGGGCGGAAGCCACCCGCCGGGCGCTCGCATCGCGCTACCCGGATGTCATAGCAGGCTAGGTCGTGGACCCATAACGGCTGGCATGGATCGGATCGGGTTGAGCGGGATTCTCCTGGGAGCAGGAGGATATGGATGGCGCGGATTGATCTGACGGACAAGGAATGGGCGGCGATCGAGCCGGTTTTGCCGACGGACGTGCGTGGCGTTGAGCGTGAGGACGATCGGCGTGTTCTGAATGCGATTTTCCGGCGGCTTCGCACGGGCGCGCCATGGGCCGATATTCCGGCGCGCCATGGCCCGACCACGTCCTGCTGCAACAGCTTCGTCCGCTTGTGCGCGCGGCATCGAGGACCGGCTTCTGGTTGCCGTGTCAGAGGCTTACGACGGCGAGCTGCAGATGATCGACGCCACCAGCATGGCGCCAGCGTCCAGCTCGCCGCGATGAGCATCTGGCTACGATCTTATGAGTTCACGACCTAAAGTAGCCAGGCGATTCCCGAGGCGTTTCGCCGCGTCGAGACATGGCTCCCGCTTCCAGGAAAATTCCCACGCCCGATTCAATCGCGTCCGACAGATTTGCGAACGCCGATTATCGGGTCCGGCCGCCAGCTTCCGGCGCCCCGGATTTTGCGGTGCCGCAAGCGCATTCGAAGGCGCTTCTCCGGGCTCCTTCCCCAAAAAGTCCAATTGACCGCGCGCGATGCATAACATTGGCGCAAATGCGAGCATGCCATGCGAATTTCGTTGAACCAAATGCGTAAAGATCAAGCACCGTTTGGATAAGAAATCAGATTCATTGCGGTGCAACATTTCTGTTTGTGCAGTGCAGTATTCGAGAGGTCCTCCGAAGTGATCACCAGGACTTGATCGAATTGCCAAAATATCCCGTCAAAGCGAGTTGACGGCGCTCAAAAATCTCTTAGAGTTCTCACAGGCTTCGGTTCTGAGGGTGCCGTAAAGGGATGGCGGGCCCAGCCTGGGTCGTCGCAAAACCCATGATTTATCATGTGGTTGCCGACGGCGGCAGTGCTATCGAGGCAAATTCGGTCCCAGTCGCAAACAGCAGGCTGCAACATTTGTCCGAGGCTTTTTGCATCGGGCGATGTGTCAAGACCTGCCGGAGGAATCCATGAGAGCGGTCCATCTTCTTGCACTCGGTGCAGGGCTCGCGGCTTCGGCCCCGGCCTTCGCCAATGACGACGTCCTCAAGCAATCCGCCAATCCGGCGCAGCAGGTTCTGCAGACGGTCGATTACGCCAATACGCGCTACTCGAAGCTCGACCAGATCAACGCCAAGAACGTCAAGAATCTCCAGGTCGCCTGGACCTTCTCGACCGGCGTGCTGCGCGGCCACGAGGGTTCGCCCCTCGTCGTCGGCAACATGATGTACGTCCACACCCCGTTCCCGAACATCGTCTTTGCGCTCGATCTCGATCAGGGTGCCAAGATCATTTGGAAGTACGAGCCGAAGCAGGACCCGGCCGTCATCCCGGTGATGTGCTGCGACACGGTCAACCGCGGTCTCGCCTATGCCGATGGCGCCATCCTCCTGCACCAGGCCGATACCACGCTCGTGTCGCTCAACGCCAAGACCGGCAAGGTCAACTGGTCGGTCAAGAACGGCGATCCGGGCAAGGGTGAGACCAACACCGCCACCGTTCTCCCGGTGAAGGACAAGGTCATCGTCGGCATTTCCGGCGGCGAATTCGGTGTCCAGGGTAGCGTCACGGCCTACAACCTGAAGGACGGCAAGCGGGCTTGGCGTGCCTATTCGGTCGGCACCGACGACGAGATCCTGCTCGACCCGGAGAAGACGACGAACCTCGGCAAGCCGGTCGGCAAGGATTCCTCCATCTCGACCTGGGAAGGCGAGCAGTGGAAGACCGGTGGCGGCTCGACCTGGGGCTGGTACTCCTACGATCCCAAGCTCGACCTGTTCTATTACGGCTCGGGCAACCCCTCGACCTGGAACCCGAAGCAGCGCCCGGGTGACAATCGCTGGTCGATGACCATCTTCGCCCGCAGCCCGGATACCGGCATGGCCAAGTGGGTCTACCAGATGACCCCGCATGACGAATGGGATTTCGACGGCATCAACGAGATGATCCTCACGGATCAGAAGATCGACGGCAAGGAGCAGCCGCTCCTGACCCACTTCGATCGTAACGGCTTCGGCTACACGCTGAACCGCGCCACCGGCGAACTCCTCGTTGCCGAGAAGTACGATCCGGTCGTGAACTGGGCCACCAAGGTCGACATGGACAAGGGTTCCAAGACCTATGGCCGTCCGCTCGTCGTCTCCAAGTACTCGACCGAGCAGAACGGCGAGGACGTGAACTCGAAGGGCATCTGCCCGGCGGCGCTCGGCACCAAGGACCAGCAGCCGGCGGCCTATTCGCCGAAGACGCAGCTCTTCTACGTGCCGACCAACCACGTCTGCATGGACTACGAGCCGTTCCGGGTCACCTACACCCCGGGCCAGCCCTATGTCGGTGCGACCCTGTCGATGTTCCCGGCTCCGAACTCGCACGGCGGCATGGGTAACTTCATCGCCTGGGACGGCGTCAACGGGAAGATCAAGTGGTCGATCCCGGAACAGTTCTCGGCTTGGGGCGGCGCGCTCGCCACGGCCGGTGACGTGGTCTTCTACGGCACGCTCGAAGGCTACCTGAAGGCCGTCGATTCCAAGACGGGCAAGGAACTCTACCGGTTCAAGACCCCGTCGGGCATCATCGGCAACGTGATGACCTACGAGAACAAGGGCAAGCAGTACATCGGCGTGCTCTCGGGCGTCGGCGGCTGGGCGGGCATCGGCCTTGCGGCCGGTCTGACCGACCCGAATGCCGGCCTCGGCGCGGTGGGTGGCTATGCCGCTCTCGCCCAGTACACCAACCTCGGTGGCCAGCTGACCGTGTTCGCACTGCCGAACAACTAAGTCACGACGAAATAACGACTTTCTGTGCCGGCGCGGGTCCCTCGCGCCGGCATTTTCGTGTTTTGGGAGTTCGACCCTTCGCGCGAAGCGTTGACCGAGTTGGCACCCCTCCATACGCTGCAGGGCATCCTGCGCGTCGCGATGTGCGCGGGTTCTGCACGGACAGGTCGATGCAGGGCTTCGACACCCTCACGCCTCCCTTCGACCGGCTCACCCACGACGAGGCCGAGGCGCTCAAGCGGCGCGCAGATATCGGCTATTTCCGGCCGAGCGAGGTGATCGTCGCCCAAGGCCAACGCTCGGATTTCCTGCACGTGCTGCTCAAGGGCTCGGTCGAAGTCCGAAGCGGTGCGTCCTTGTTGGCGGTCCTCGGCACCGGCGACACCTTCGATGCACGGGCGGTCGTGCATGGCGATGCCGGCGAGGATTTCGTCGCCATCGAGGAAACCCTCTGCCTGCTCCTGCCGCGCGAGGCCATTCTTGAGCTGGTCCGGAGCAACCGCTCCTTCGGGGCGTTCTTCTACGCCGAGGTCTCACAGAAGCTCGACGCCCTGTCCGCAAGGCCTGGCGGAGATCTCTCGGAATCGGTCTTCGCCGCGCGCGTGCGCGACGTGCGTCACTGTCCTGCCGCCTTTCTCGATGGCACCGCCACGTTGCGGGAGGCGGCCGAGCGCATGTACGAGGCCGATATCGATGCGGTCTTCGTCGAGGACGGGGAGCGCATCGGCGTCGTCACCGGCCTGAAGCTGACCCGGGCAACCATGATCCAGGGCCTGCCGGCCGAAACCCCGGTCCGCGACATCGCGCAATTCCCTGTCGTCGCGATCGATGCCGACAGCCGGGTCGTCGACGCGCTCCTGATCATGACGCGCGGCAACAAGCGCCGGATCGCGGTGCGGAGCGAGGGCCGCTTCACTGGCCTTCTGCGCGACATCGACATTCTCGGATTGTTTGCCGGCAACTCGCAGCTGATTCCCGGCCGCATCGCCCGCGCAACCAGCCTCGACGATCTGGTCCTCGCCGCGCGCGACATCGAGGAGCAGGTGGCGCGACTGCATGATCGCGGCGTCAAGGTCGATGCCATCGCCGGCATCACCTCAGACCTGAACCAGCGCCTGCATGCGCGCTTGTTCGCGATCCTCGCGCCCGAGCCGATCCAGGCGGCAGGCTGCCTGTTCCTGATGGGCTCGGAGGGGCGCGGCGAGCAGATTGTGCGCACCGATCAGGACAATGGATTGCTCCTGGCCGCTCCGGTGCCCGCCAGGTTGCTCAACGCCTTCCGGGCCGATTTCACGCAAGCCCTCGAACGCTGCGGCTTTCCGCCCTGCCCTGGCGACATCATGGTGCGCAATCCAATCTGGTCGCAGCCGCTCGACGGCTTCCTGCGTCAGCTGCGCGACTGGATCCAGGCTGGCTCGCCCGATGCCTCGATGCGCCTTGCCATGTTCGCCGATGCCGCCCCGGTCGCGGGAAACCGCGATCTCGTCGATCGGGCGCGGACGGCCTTGGTCGAGATGATGCGCGGTGAAACCCGGCTGCTCGCACAGCTCGCCAGCCTGACGGATCTCGGCTCCGGCACCCAGATCGGCCTTGTCGGCAACGTATTGAGTTCACTCGGGATCCGCTCGGACAAGGCCGACCTCAAGCGCGATGGTATCTTCCCGATCGTGCATGGCGTACGCGTCCTCGCGATCGAGCATGCGGTTCTGCCGGGCTCGACCGCGCAGAGGATCGACGCTCTGGCCGCATGCGGCGCGCTCGACCGGGCATTCGGGCGGGAACTCGTCGGCGCGCTGCAGGTCTTCATGAGCCTTCGCGTGCGCGCCCAGCTCGAGGCCGCGAGGCGGCGCAGGGCCGACGAGACCGTCGTCGATTCCGCTTCGATGACGACGATCGAGCGCGACGTCTTGCGGGATGCCCTGCGCATCGTCGGGCGTTTCCGCACGCTGATCGGCGTGCGCTACAATCTCGGAGCCATCTGAGATGGGGGCTTTGCGCCGCTGGGTCGATCTCAAGCGGCTCAAGGACGTGCGCTACCGCTTCCTTTTCGACGTCCCGCCATCCGACGAGGCCGTCTCGCTCGATTGCGAGACGACCGGCCTCGACACCAGGACCGACGAGATCATCACCGTCGCGGCCATCCCGATCAGGGGACGGCGCATCCTGACCAGCGAGCGCTTCGAAGCCACCGCCCATACCGAGCGGAAATCGCCCGTGGCGGCGATCAAGGTCCACCAGCTGCTCGATGCCGATACGAAGCAGGGCCGGCCGATCCGCGAGATCATCGCCGAGTTGCTCCGCTTCATCGGCCCCCGCCCGATCGTCGGCTACTACACGGAATTCGACGTCAAGATGATCAGCCGGCCGGCCCGCGCCCTCATCGGCATCGGGCTACCCAATCAGGCGATCGATGTCTCGACGCTCTATTACGATCGCAAATACGGGCATCGCTGGGAGGACGGGCCGATCGACCTCAGCTTCGCCGCCATCCTCCGCGACCTCAACATCCCGATGCGCGGCCAGCACGACGCCTTCAACGACGCGCTGATGACGGCGATGATCTACGTCCAGCTACGCGACATGGCCGAGCGCGGCCTGCGGATTCCGCGCGATCGACCGGCTGATGCGATCTCCATTGGCCGATAGCGCCAACGCGCTCGTTGAATAGCTATCGTGTTCAACCGTTGACCGGGCCGGTGCAGCCCCATAGGGTCCGCACCCTCCCGCGGTGGATCGGCCGATCCCGCGGGCCATCCGATTTAGCCCTGAATTGCGCTCATCATGACGTCCCCGCTCGCCCTCGATCCCGACATCCTGGAGGCCGCCGCCTCTGCGGCCGCATGGCCGTTCGAGGAGGCGCGAAAGCTCGTCGCGCGGCTGGAGCGCAAGCCGAAATCCGAAGTGCTGTTCGAGACCGGCTATGGCCCCTCGGGCTTGCCGCATATCGGCACCTTCGGCGAGGTCGCGCGCACCTCGATGGTGCGCCATGCCTTCCGCGTGCTGACCAAGGACCAGGTCCCGACACGGCTGATCGCGTTCTCCGACGACATGGACGGCCTGCGAAAGGTCCCCGACAACGTGCCGAACAAGGCTCTGCTGAAGGAGACGCTCAACCTGCCCCTGACCAGGGTGCCTGACCCCTTCGGCACGCATGACAGCTTCGGCGCGCACAACAATGCCGAGCTTCGCCGCTTCCTCGACGCCTTCGGCTTCGACTACGAATTCCGCTCGGCGACCGAGTGCTACCGCGCCGGGATCTTCGACGACACGCTGCGCCTCGTCGCCGAGCGCTACGAGGCGGTGATGGCGATCATGCTGCCCTCGCTGCGGGCCGAGCGCTCCGCCTCCTATTCGCCTTTCCTGCCCATCCATCCGGTCACCGGTCACGTCATGCAGGTGCCGATCGACGAGGTGAAGGCGTCCGCCGGCACGATTCTCTGGCGCGACCCTGCGACGGGCGAGGCTTACGAGACGCCGGTCACGGGCGGCCATGCCAAGCTGCAATGGAAGCCAGATTGGGCGATGCGCTGGGTCGCGCTCGGCGTCGATTACGAGATGGCCGGCAAGGACTTGATCGATTCCGTCAAGCTCTCGAGCCAGATCGCCCGCGCGCTCGGCGCCGAGCCGCCGGAGGGCTTCAATTATGAGCTCTTCCTCGACCAGAACGGCCAGAAGATCTCGAAGTCGAAGGGCAACGGCCTGACCATCGACGAATGGCTGACCTACGCCACGCCGGATTCGCTGAGCCTGTTCATGTACAACAAGCCGCGCGAGGCCAAGCGCTTGTTTTTCGACGTGATTCCGCGCCATGTCGACGAATACGGCAGCTTCCTGGAGCGCTATGCGAAGCAGGATGCCAAGCTGCGCCTCGGCAACCCGGTCTGGCACATCCATGCCGGCAACCCGCCCGCACCGGAGACGATCGACGCCTCGGGCACCACGCTCTCCTTCGGCATGCTGCTGAACCTCGTCTCGGTGGCCAATGCCGAGACGCCCGACGTGCTCTGGGGCTTCATCCGCCGCTACGCACCCGATGTCGGGCCAGGCACCCATCCGCGCCTCGCCGCGCTCGTCGAGCGGGCGTTGGCCTATTACCGCGACTTCGTGCGGCCGCAGAAAAGCTACCGTGCCGCGACCGAGGAGGAAGCGGCGGCATTTCGCGATCTCGCTCAGACACTTGAGAGCCACGAGGGCTCGACCGATCCCGATGAGCTGCAGGCCGTGGTCTACGAAGTCGGCCGCCGGCATTTCCCGGATCTCTCCGGCAAGGCCAAGAGCCCGGATGGGCGGCCCGGCGTGGCAAAAACCTGGTTCGCCTCGATCTACAACGTGCTGCTCGGCGAAGCGCAGGGGCCGCGCTTCGGCTCGTTCATCGCGCTGTATGGGGTCGCCGAGACGCGCGCCTTGATCGGCAAGGCGCTGGAGGGAGCCTTCGTCGCTGAGCCGGCGTGAGGCCGCGCGGCGTTCGGATCGACGGACGATCGGGACGCCCGTCCCGCCTGTCCCAGGGCGTCCCACGGCCCGAAACACCGCGAGCGGCCGCGCTTCGGCTCGCGCGAAGCGGACATGAGAGGCAGTTGACAGCGCGACGCTGTTTTGCTAATATTCCTGTGTTGTGACTAATTGCACCTCCGTGTGACGGTCGTCATTCCGAGCCGATGCGAAGCGACCCAGGGCGGCGCGAGGCCGGCAACAGAACGCCTGGATCGTCAGAGAGTCGATCGAAAGGCAGGTGCCGTCCTAATCGGGCAACCGCACCTCACACCGTCGCATGATCCAGGGATCGCCGTGGGCCAGAAGCTTTCCTTGCTCGACGAGGGCCACGATCCGGGTCAGCAACATCATATCGCCGACCTGAAAATACGGGTCCATGGTGACTCCCATGGTTTCTCCGATAACCCGCGCAACTTTGCGCCAATCCTTGGTCGCGCGCCTCAGCAATAGGTCATCGAATACGTCCGCAGGGGCCGACACCAACCCGGTCTCCGTCACGATACGGAACGGCGCATTCTCGGATTTCAGCTTGTGCCAAGACTGGGCGGCAGCGTCTCGTTCCTGACTCGTTATCGCGCGTTCCATGCCGAACAACGAGCACAGCGCTTCCTCATCCATGATAGAAACGGCCCCCATCGGCCGTGACAATCCCGGCTCGCCGCCGGGCTTCGTCGTTGGCATCTGCAATCCGGTGACGTCGATGATGTCGTAGGGGCGGTCGCCGAGCCGATCTGCGAGCGCGAGGAAGAAGGCGTGCTCCCGCGCGCTGTGACGTCCAAACCAGACGACGAGGCGGTCGGACGTCGACGCGATATGCCGCCAGAAATCGTCGAGATCGACGTCGTGCTCCTCGAACATCGATACCCACCAATTGCTTCGTACCGAAGAGTCCTCGGAATCAATCGGACCGCAGCTCAGATCATCGCGAAAGGTGATCACGTGGTCCGTAAGTCCGCTCATGTGAATTGCATGGCGAAGTGAATATCCCGCCGAATGACACGGCGCGACATGCAGGACGCCGCTGCGCCGCCGGTGCGTTCCGTCCGGGTTGAGATCCCTCGTAAAATGCTCGGTATCGGAAACCGTAAAATCGACAACCAGCTGCCCATTCACCACTCGCAGCCGATACGAGGTCGCTTTGCCCGAAGACCAGCGGGCAGCGAACCGAAGCTCATTGCCGTCACGATCAACGTCGCTGATCTCGGCCAGCTCGCCCTCGCAATTGTCGATGGCGCGCACGACGACCTTATCATTCACGATCGTGATCTCGATCGTAACATTCGTGCGCCGGCTATTTCCCGCGACCCAGCGACCGACAAAATCCTCTATGGGCACCTCGCCATTTCCCCCAGTCGTTAGACGCTTTGAGTGTATTGAAAGGCCTCAGCGAACGCACCCTGAGATACCGCCTTTCAAGAACGAGGAATGGCTCGCACAACGCCGAACATCGACCATGCGGTAGAGCGCGAGAGCGTCAAACGTCGGCGGTCCGGCGCAGGCTCCGGTCGAGACAGGCCGCGAGCCCGATCCCGGCCGCATAGGCGAGAATGTTCCAACCCGAAAAGATTCGGCCGAGCAGGAGCTGGCCCGCGAGTGTCAGCCGGAAGTCGTCGAGCCAGGGCGTGTGAAAGAGCCGGAACAGCTCGGAAGCGACTGCCGTCGCCAGGGCGATTGCGACGACCCGGCTCGTACGGGCGCCGGCCATGAGGAAGGCGACCATTCCATAGACCATCATCCCCCAGATGATGCCGCCGCCGTATTTCACGAACCACCAGGGCAGACCGATCCGCGTCAATCGCAGCGCGCTGCCTGAAGCGATGGCGAGGAGGGATGCGGCCAGGAGGGTGAGCCGGCGAGGCAGGTGAAGGTGCGACATGTCATTTCTTGAGATTGGCTTGCAGTTTGCCGTGTTGCCGGCGCCTCGCCTCATGCTCAGCATTCCGAGGACACCGCTCAAAGCCGCAACCGGGTCTTGGATTGCTTCGCTTCGCTCGCAATGACGGTCTGTGTTTCCGCATCGTCATTGCGAGCGAAGCGAAGCAATCCAGTGCCACCGTGCCTTCCGCCTTCGGTGTGGCTCGCAAGGGTAGACGAGCCCAAGACCGTCACGCCAGATCGGAATAAAGATCTCTCCAAGCCGGGTTCATCGCCTCAATCAATGTGAACTTGTCTTTTCGAGATCCGCCTTTGATCTGCTTCTCGCGCGCAATTGCCTCAAGCATCGTCGGATAAGGCTCGTACCAGATCAAAAGCTTGCAGGCGTAGCGAGAGGTGAAGCCCGGAACCAATCCTTCGCGATGCTCATATGCCCGCCGTGCGAGATTTGACGTCACGCCCGTGTAGAGCGTTCCATGACGCTTGTTCGCCATGATGTAGACGGCCGGCTCGCGCATTCTCGACCTCCCTCATCCCCACACCGTCATTGCGAACGCAAGCGAAGCAACCCAGGACGGCGCAACGCCAGCTGATGTCGCATCACTGGATTGCTTCGCTTGCGCGCACAATGACGTTGGATTTGCTTTGAACGGAGATGCAAGATGCGGATGGAGGCCTCATGCGTAGCCGCATTGTCGTCATCGGAGGCGGGTTCGCGGGCCTTTGGGCGGCCGCCGCGGCAGCGCGCCTTCGGGCGCTGAAGCATGGCGATGTCGAGATCGTCCTCGTCGCGCCCGATCCGTTCCATGTCATCCGCGTGCGCTGCTACGAGAATGATCTGAGCGGCATCCGCGTCCCACTCGACGAGGTGCTCGAGCCGATCGGGGTGCTTCGCCATGAAGCCGACGTCGACGCGATTGATCCCACGCGGCGCAGCCTGACGCTGGTGCGGAGCGGAGCGACCGAGACGCTGCCTTACGACCGGCTCGTGCTCGCTCCGGGCAGCGTGCTGGTGCGCCCGCCCTGCCCCGGTTCCGAAAACTGCTTCGACGTCGACACCTATGCCGGCGCGCAGCGTCTCGCCGCCCATCTCGCCACGCTCGGCTCGGCGCCGCAAGCGGGTCGCTGGACCGCGGTGATCATAGGGGCCGGCCTCGTCGGGCTCGAACTCGCCTGCGAGATGCGGGGCCGCCTGGAGGCCGCGCGTGCGAGCACGCCGGAGGGCGAGCCGCCCGTGCGCGTCATCCTCCTTGACCGTAGCCAGACGATCGGCGCCGGCATGGGCCCGGCCGCCGCTCCGGCAATCCGCGAGGCGCTGGAAGCGGCACAGGTCGAGTTGCGGCCGGGCCTCGGCGTTTCGGCGATCGAGGCGGCCTCGCTCACCCTGTCCGATGGAGAGGCCATTCCGGCTGCGACCGTGATCGCGGCGACGGGCATGCGAGCGAACCCAATCGCGAAAAGCCTGCCGGTCGCGCATGACGCGATGGGTCGCGTCCCGGTCGATGCCTGTCTCGCGGTCGAGGGCGTGTCCGGCATCTATGCGGCCGGCGACGTCGCCTCTGCAAAGGCGGACGAGGCCGGCCATGTCACCGTGATGTCCTGCCAGCATGCCCGCCCGATGGGCCGGATCGCCGGGCACAACGCCGCCTGCGATCTTCTCGGCTGTCCCAATGAGCGCATCGCCTTCTCCGCACCCGATTACGTGACCGTGCTCGATCTCGGCGATTGGGGCGCGGTCTATACCAGCGGCTGGGACCGGGGCCGCCTCGTCGCGCAAGGGGCCGAGGCCAAGGCGGTAAAGCGCATCATCAACCGCGAGCGCATCCATCCGCCGCGGAACGGAGACCGCGAAGCGATCTTCGCTGCGGCCGCGCCGGTGATCCAGAGCCGGCCGGCATCGAGGGCGTAGTTCGGTGGGACCGCCGTTGCGTGGAGAAGCGAAATTGGCTGGATTCGCTTCGTATATGATCACGGCGGAGGGGCATCACACGCGCCTGGATGCCGCCGGTTTTGGCTGTCGCGCTATGCGGGAATCGTCTTAGGCAACAGATGGTTCGCTTCGAAGAAGTGCCACCGCGCCCCGCTGAAGCCGGAGTCAAGTGTATTCTGCAAGCGGAGCGTTCCGTCGATCGTGTTGCCATCGAGATATTCATAGCCCGGTACGGTGCCGAGGCAGCGCAGGGCCGTAGCATTCGTGCCGTTGCGATCAACGTCGCGGAGCACCTCCCAACGAGTCCCCGAGAACCGTTCGTTGACCGACACGTTCGCCGGCGACAGGTAGACGCCGCCGTCGACCGTGTTCCCGTCGAGCACGCGGTTGCCTTCGATGTTGCCCTGGCACTGAAGCGTCACAACGGATGCCCCCGATGTGGCATCCTGCGGGAGCCGCCTGCAGCGCCAGAGCGTGCCCGACAGGCCGGGGAGGTCGGACGCAAGATGGATTCCGCCCGTCTGCGTCAGCCCGTCGAGCCATCGTGGCCCGTCCGTCGTCCCGAGGCATTTCACGAAGACATAGGCGTCGCCGTTCAGTCGGCCAAAGAAATCGTCCCAGTTCAGCGGTTCGAACGTCACGCGCCAGTTGAAGACGACCTTCATTTTGCCGCCGTCCCTGTCCGCGACCGTAGACTGGTGGTGCTCGGGGGTTGTTGGCCAGCAATAGACGGCCAACGCACCCGCATCGGCCAGCTCGGGGTCGAGATCGCTTGCCGCCCAGGAGATCTCGAAGGGGAACGGGACGTCGACGGCGATCGTCCTGTTCAACACGTATCGCTCACCGCTGCCGAGATCGACCGTCTTGCTGTTCAGGTCAATGAATCCCATATCCCGAAAGTCCTGGTCGGTGTAATCGGAGGCGCCCTGCCGCCGCTCGAAGCCCGATTCGTACCCTTCGATGAGCCTATAAAGAAAGTGGAAATCGCCTTTTCCACTTGGCCAATCATCACCGTCATTCTTGATGTCGATACTTTCTAGAACGATCGTTGCAGTCATTGAAGCTCTCCTCTTCGATTGAAGACGATGGACCATTCAACGCAGTGAACTGTGCCTATGCTGTCGATCCGTTCTCGATGGATGGATGCCATCTCGGCATTTCGCTCGCAGGACGCATCGCGTTTTTGGCTGGGCTCCATGGAAATCGTTTGGAATTCATCACCCGACCCGGAATTGGACAGCGTCTTGCATCTCGAATATAATATTCAAAAGCCGACACGGTCATTCTCGTCTGATTCATGACCTGAGAGTTTCGGAAATCATTCTCGAAATCAACGGGAAATTGTCCCAGAGGCGCGGAAGTGCATCGCAGGCGCGACTAACGATCAATCGCGTTTGGGTCGCCCTCGCATTCAGCGACAGGGCAGTTGGCCTGAGTGGTTTACACTGGCCGGTGCTCCCGGTTATCACCCCGCCCAACACGTCACCGCTGAGCCAACACCAGATGCGCGCCGAGATCGAGCAAGCCTCGGATGCCGCCAAGCAGTCTATAGGGCTGCTGAGGAGGCATCTTTGACTGGGATACCGTCGACAAACGCCTCGCGGAGCTGAACGCCGCTTCCGAGAACCCCGACCTGTGGAACGACCCCAACGCCGCGCAGAAAGTCATGCGCGAGCGCACCGAGCTCGATGAGGCCGTCGCCGCCATCAAGAAGATGGAGCGCGAGCTCGAGGATGGTGCCACGCTGATCGAACTCGGCGAGATGGAGGAGGACGAGGCCTCCATCAAGGAGGGCGAAGCCGCGATCCTCGCCGTCGAGAAGGAAGCGGCGAGCCGCCAGGTCGAGACTTTGCTCTCAGGCGAAGCCGACGGGTTCGACACCTATCTCGAAGTCCATGCGGGCGCGGGCGGCACCGAGAGCCAGGACTGGGCCAACATGCTTCAGCGCATGTATGCGCGCTGGGGCGAGCGGCGAAAATTCAAGGTCGAGGTGGTCGAGTGGAGCCCGGGCGAAGAGGCCGGGATCAAGGGCGCGACCCTGCTCGTCAAGGGCCACAATGCCTATGGCTGGCTCAAGACCGAGTCCGGCGTGCACCGGCTGGTACGCATCTCGCCCTACGATTCGAACGCACGGCGGCACACGAGCTTTGCGAGCGTCTGGGTCTATCCGGTGATCGACGATCGCATCGAGATCGAGATCAAGGAATCCGATTGCCGCATCGACACGTATCGCTCGTCAGGCGCGGGCGGCCAGCACGTCAACACCACGGATTCGGCGGTGCGCATCACGCATAACCCGACCGGCATCGTGGTGGCCTGCCAGCAGGAGCGCTCTCAGCACAAGAACCGCGCCACCGCCTGGAACATGCTGCGCGCGCGCCTCTACGAGGCCGAGTTGCAGAAGCGCGAGGAGAAGGCCAATGCCGAGGCGGCCGCCAAAACCGATATCGGCTGGGGCCACCAGATCCGCTCCTACGTGCTGCAGCCCTATCAGCTCGTGAAGGATCTGCGGACCGGCACACAATCGACCGATCCGGACGAGGTCTTGGACGGCGATCTCGACCCGTTCATGGAAGCCTCGCTCGCTGCTCGCGTCTATGGCGCCACCGAGGTGGTCGAGGATATCGACTGAGGCCGAAGCCGGAAAGCGGACCTACGACTTCGTTGGCCGACTCGGCCCCTCAATGGCCCTGAACGTGCTATGGTGCCTCACGCTTGAGCTGCGTTCGAGCCTCGAACGACGCATGATGTTGGGATCGCGATGAGCCTCTATCTGAACTACCTGGCTGAGATCGAAAGCCGCAAAGCTCAAGGCCTCGCTCCCAAGCCGATCGATGACGGCGCCCTCTTGAGCGAGATCATCGCCCTGATCGAAGATGCCGGCAGCGAGCATCGTTCGGAGGCCCTGAAATTCTTCATCTACAATGCCTTGCCAGGCACGACGAGCGCGGCGGGCGTCAAGGCGGCGTTCCTCAAGCGGATCGTCCTTGGCGAAGCGGTCGTGCCGGAGATCACGCCGGCTTTCGCGCTCGAACTCCTGTCGCACATGAAGGGCGGCCCCTCGGTCGAGGTGCTGCTCGACATCGCACTCGGTGACGACGCAGCGATCGCGAAGGCGGCAGGCGAGGTGCTGAAGACCCAGGTCTTCCTCTACGATGCCGACATGTTCCGGCTGCGCGATGCCTACAAGGCGGGCAACGCCATCGCGAAGGACGTGCTGGAAAGCTACGCCAAGGCCGAGTTCTTCACCAAGCTCCCGGATGTCGAGGAAGAGATCAAGGTCGTGACCTTCATCGCGGCCGAAGGCGACATCTCGACCGACCTCTTGTCGCCGGGCAACCAGGCGCATTCGCGCTCAGACCGCGAGCTGCACGGCCAGTGCATGATCACGCCGGAAGCGCAGAAAGAGATTCAGGCGCTCCAGGCCCAGCATCCCGACAAGCGCGTGATGATGATCGCCGAGAAGGGCACGATGGGCGTCGGCTCCTCGCGCATGTCGGGCGTGAACAACGTGGCGCTGTGGACCGGAAAGCAGGCCAGCCCCTACGTTCCCTTCGTCAATTACGCGCCGATCGTCGCCGGCACGAACGGCATCTCGCCGATTTTCGCGACGACGGTCGACGTGACCGGCGGCATCGGGATCAACCTGAAGAACTGGGCCAAGAAGACCGGCGAGGATGGCAAGCCGCTCCTGAACAACGAAGGCAACCCGATTCTCGAGCAGAAATATTCGGTCGAGACCGGCACCGTCCTGAAGATCGACGCGAAGAACAAAAAGCTGCGCGACGAGAGCGGCAAGGAACTGGTGGATGTGGCCGCGGCCTTCACCCCCCAGAAGGTGGAGTTCATGAAGGCGGGCTCGTCCTACGCCATCGTCTTCGGCAAGAAGCTCCAGACCTTCGCGGCGCAGACCCTCGGGATCGAGGCGACGCCAGTCTTCGCCCCGAACAAGGAAATCTCGATCGAGGGCCAGGGCCTGACCGCGGTCGAAAAGATCTTCAACCGCAATGCGGTCGGCGTCACCCCGGGCAAGGTCCTGCATGCCGGCTCGGACGTGCGCGTCATCGTCAACATCGTCGGCAGCCAAGACACCACCGGCCTGATGACCGCGCAGGAACTCGAGGCGATGGCGGCGACAATCATCTCGCCGCTGGTCGATGGCGCCTATCAGTCGGGCTGCCACACGGCCTCGGTCTGGGACAAGAAGGCCCAGGCGAACATCCCCAAGCTCATGTCCTTCATGAACAATTTCGGCGTGATCACCGCCCGCGACCCGAAGGGCGCCTATCACGCGATGACCGACGTGATTCACAAGGTGCTGAACGACATCACCGTGGATGACTGGGCGATCATCATCGGCGGAGACAGCCATACCCGCATGTCGAAGGGCGTGGCCTTCGGCGCCGATTCCGGCACCGTGGCTTTGGCGCTGGCAACGGGCGAGGCGACCATGCCGATCCCGCAATCGGTGAAAGTGACCTTCAAGGGCACGATGCAGCCCTACATGGATTTTCGCGACGTGGTGCATGCCACGCAGGCGCAGATGCTGAAGCAGCACGGCGACAACGTCTTCCAGGGACGCATCATCGAAGTGCATCTCGGCACTTTGCTCGCCGACCAGGCCTTCACCTTCACCGACTGGACGGCCGAGATGAAGGCCAAGGCGTCGATCTGCATTTCGCAGGGCGAGACGCTGATCGAGTCTCTGGAGATCGCCAAGTCGCGCATCCAGATCATGATCGACAAGGGCATGGACAACGCCGTCGGCACGCTGAAGGGCCTGATCGCCAAGGCGGACCAGCGCATCGGCGAGATCCGCTCGGGCGAGAAGCCGGCGCTGACCCCCGACGACAACGCGAAATACTTCGCCGAGGTCGTCGTGGATCTGGACCTGATCGACGAACCGATGATCGCCGACCCCGATGTCAACAACGCCGATGTCTCCCGGCGCTATACCCACGACACGATCCGCCCCGTCTCCTATTACGGCGGCACCAAAAAGGTCGATCTCGGCTTCGTCGGCTCCTGCATGGTGCACAAGGGCGACATGAAGATCGTCGCGCAGATGCTGAAGAACATCGAGAAGGCGGAAGGCAAGGTGGAGTTCAAGGCGCCGCTGGTCGTCGCCGCCCCGACCTACAACATCATCGACGAGTTGAAGGTCGAAGGTGATTGGGAAATTCTGCAGAAATATTCGGGCTTCGAGTTCGACGACGCGGCACCGAAAGGCACGGCGCGAACCGAATACGAAAACATTCTCTACCTCGAGCGCCCAGGCTGTAACCTGTGCATGGGCAACCAGGAGAAGGCCGAGAAGGGCGACACCGTGCTCGCGACCTCGACCCGCCTGTTCCAGGGCCGCGTCGTCGAGGATTCCGCCGCGAAGAAGGGTGAATCGCTGCTCGCTTCCACCCCGGTCGTCGTCCTCTCCGCGATCCTCGGCCGCACGCCGAACATCGAGGAGTACAGGGCCGCTGTCGATGGAATAGACCTGACAAAATTCGCGCCGCCGAAGTCGGCTCAGAGCGCTAGGTCGGTTCATTATTAGACGTTCGACCCAGACGTTTGAAGGTCGCGAATGTTTGGAAAATCGGTCCGCCACGCATCTGCTGGTGGATCGATCTATCTCTGTAATCCGCAAACCTAAAGACGTCTGATGGTTGGGAGTCGGTCTTGCTTGCCCATCGCCGATGGTTCACCTGAGCATCCATGGACTGGACGCTGAAAACATCAACCAATCCGCCTGCTGTGCATTTCAGCTACAATTTGACGCTGCGCCGCATGGGTGACGGTGCACTGGAAGTGGGCGGCAACGGAAATTGGTTTCAATTATCGGACAGTAGAGAATATTGGAGACTGGTCGCTTTACTGGAAAATCCTCTTTCCGAAGTTGTCAATGCCTTCGAACAGGCTGGTATTGAAATTGCGTTTGTCGAAATCGTCAGATGTGGCCTCAAAGTGTCGACAAATTGGGCAGGTTGTGCGGTCGGTTGGATACCCCAATTGTCAAACAGTGATCAGAGATCGCTTCTGCCTGAACTGGCCATACTGGAAAATGGACCACGGTCCGAGCAAAAGCTTAGGCATATTGCACGAGCCCTACGAAACAGAATTGCACGCGACGATTGAAGATCTACAGCGGGTCGCAAGCGAACCCAATGCAAGGGACCTTCAGTCGGATGTTGCCTACGGGAGCATGATGCGGCGGAGCGGAACCTAGCTAACCGAAAACATCATGCGTCAATAGCAACTTCGAGCGTGTTGACGCGACGATCAAAACGCAACGCGCTGTCTCGCTTCAACCCACCATCAACCCTTCGTAGCAAACCAAATCACATGCCGAGGTCCGCTGCGCCCATTCGATGGCGTGCGAACCTCCTCGACGGCGAAGCCGGAATGCTGCAGGCGTGCCTTGAACTTGCGGTCCGGCGCGCCCGACCAGACGCCGAGCACTCCGCCCGGCCGCAAAGCCCAGCTCGCTCGCTTCAGGCCCCAGGTATCGTAGAGCCGGCCGTTCGATCGCCGCATCAGGCCGTCGGGTCCGTTGTCGACGTCGAGCAGGATGGAATCCCATGCTTCAGGGCCCGACTGGATCAGGGCGTTCACATCCGCCTCGCGAATCGTGACACGCGGATCATCCAGGCTGCCGGCAAACAAAGGCGCGAGCGGGCCCCGTGCCCAAGTCACCACCGCCGGCACCAACTCGGCGACGACGATCCGCGCATCCGGCCCGAGCTCGGCCAAAGCGGCACGCAGCGTGAAACCCATGCCGAGGCCGCCGATCAGCACGTGGGCATTCTGACGGTTGCGCAGGCGCGCGCAGGCAAGCCTGGCCAGAGCCTCCTCGGAGCCGCCACGGGTGCTGTTCATCAGTTCGATGGCGTCGACGACGATCGAGAATTCGTGCCCCCGCTGCATCAGGCGCGGCGCGATGCCGCCGCCAGGGACATCGCCGGTATCGAGGTGGATCCAGGGGTTCATGAAC
>JBGAFL010000028.1:0-63711 GCA_044227265.1 Methylobacterium sp. | reverse complement strand
TCGTCGCGGCCGGAAAGCCAAAGATCGTCGCCATCGTCGCAACGGCCCGAAAGCTCCTCACCATCCTCAACGCCATGATCCGGAGCAAAACACCGTGGCAGTCAAAAATCGCTTGATCCGAAAGACAGTCGCTCTCCCCACAAGCGGGGCGAGGAGACGCACACAGCGCAACGCGGGTCATCCTGAAACGTCCTCACCCCTTCTTCGCGCGCGCCCCGAAAATCGCCGTTCCGACGCGGACATGGGTCGCCCCCATCTGGATCGCCGCCTCGTAATCGGCGCTCATGCCCATCGAGAGAATCGGCAGATCGTGTTCCTCGGCGAGCTTCGCCAGGAGCGCGAAATGCGGAGAGGGCGGATCGTCGAAGGGCGGGATGCACATCAGCCCGCTGATCGTCAGACCGTGTTTGTCGCGGCATTCGGAGAGCAGGGTGCCGAGCTGGTCGGGCGCGATGCCCGCCTTCTGGGATTCATCGCCCGTATTCACCTGGATCAGCAGCTTCGGGCTGCGGCCTTCCCGCTTGATCTCCTTGGCGAGTGCGGCAGCGAGCGAGAGCCGGTCGAGCGAGTGGATCACGTCGAAGAGCTGCACGGCCTCGCGCGCCTTGTTCGATTGCAGCGGCCCGACGCAATGCAGCTCGACATCGGGGTAGCGCTCCTTGAGCGCCGGCCATTTGGCCTTGGCCTCCTGCACGTAATTCTCGCCGAACAGGCGCTGTCCGGCCTCCAGAGCCGGCAGGATGCCCTCCTCCGGCACCGTCTTCGAGATGGCGATGAGCCGGACGTCGTCCGGCGCCCGCTCGAAATCCCGCGCGGCCCGCGCGATGTTCGCGCGCACCTCCGCAAGGCCGGCCGCGACATCCGCCTGGCCGACCGGAGGGGTCTTTGTGGGCTCGTCGGTCATGGCATCCTTTGGCGGTGCGAGCCGTTGGCCGGGGCAATTCGAGCAGGGCCGGCATCGGCTCGGATCGCTTAAACCCCGCAAGGACGCTGCGAGCAACAGGAGGCCCGATGTTCGATTCGCCTGACGATGCCCGTCTTCAGCTGCAGAACGCCTATTCGCAGGCCCAGATCGAGACGATCGTCGAGGCCCTGGTTCCGACCCTCGGCTTCCATCCGATCAAGGACGGAAAGATCGTGATCGGCGCGACGCGCATCGGCGGCACGCCCGATCTGCCGCCTGGTCTGATCTGGCCACGCCGGGCCATGCCGGAAAATGTCGAGGAGATCGCCAAGCGCGGAAACGAGTCCGCTGCAGCCGAGATGCGCGCGCATTTCAAGCTGGAAGCGCCGTTGGCCTTCCTCGCGCAGGTCGATCTCGCGGAAGCGCATGCGCTCGGCCCGGCCGGGTCGGACCTGCCGGATCACGGGCGGCTGCTTGTCTTCTACGATCTCATGGCCGGCCCCTGGGACGAGAGCCGCGAGGCGGTACGGGTGATCTGGGATCAGGCTTCGCGCGAATCCCTTGTGGCGCAGGACAAGCCGGAAGCGCTCGCCAAGGCCGAGGCTGCCTATCGCGACGAAATGACGAAAGCCTATGCCCGCATGAAGCTGAAGCCGCCGGCGGGGGAGTTCAGCACGCCCTATTTCGCTGCGGGCCACGCCATGCAGCTTCGCGCCGAATGGCGGCCACCCCATGCCTCCAGCCTGGAAGTGCAGGCTCGACCGGGTTTGAAGGCGCTCTACCAGGATGGTGATGACGGCGAGCGCGCGCTATCGGAACTGCTGGAGCGCCGTTACGATCCCTATTACGCACCCGAGAATTCCGGCCATCGCAACCAGCTTCTCGGCACGCCGCTGCCCGAGCAGGACGATCCGCGTTACGAGGCAGCCGCCTTTCACCTGACCGGACGGCAGCATCCCGGAACGGAAGTCTGGGCAGCACGCAAGGCCGAGATCGAGCGGGAAGCCGGAACCTGGCGCCTGCTCTTCCAGATCGATCTCAGCGACTTCCACCAGACTCGAACCGAGGGCACAGTCTATGTCCTGATCCGTGGCAGCGATCTCGCGGAGCGACGCTTCGATCGGGTTATCGCGGTATATCAGCAGACGTGATGTAGCACGTTCAAGAACAGAAAAAGACAATCACCAATCAGAAACCTTGAGAAACGATCCAGAAACAAGGGTATATACTCTTTATTGTTCTGATCATCGGGAACTTTGGTTTGCCGTCTCCGTTCACGACCTGATCCCCGAAAACGGCTGAGGTCGAGAACGCCATCATGCGGACGAGCGCGAAGATCCTTCTCGTCATAGCCCTGATCGCGGTGCTCGCCGGCTTCTACGGGTTCTCGCACGCGCTCCTGCCGTTCGGCACGACGACTCAAACCGGTACCGCGCCGCAGATGCCGCCCGTGCCGGTCCAGGTCGCGAGCGCGCAGGTGGAGGACGTGCCGATCATCATCCGGGGCCTCGGCAGCGTCACCGCCTACAACACCGTCTCGGTGAAGAGCCGGGTCCAGGGCAACATCACGCAGGTGAATTTTCGCGAGGGCCAGGAGGTCAAGGCCGGCGACATCCTGTTCCGGATCGATCCCCGGCCCTATCAGGCCGTGCTCGACGGGGCGCAGGCCAATCTCGCCCGTGACCAGGCGAGCCTCGACAATGCCCAGAAGGATCTGGCGCGCTATGCCGACCTCCTGAAGCGGAGCTTCGCGCCGGAGCAGCAATTCGCCACCCAGCAGGCGACGGTCGCGCAGGATCAGGCGACGATCAAGAACGATCAGGCCCAGATCGACGCAGCCAAGCTCAATCTCGACTACGCGACCATCCGCTCGCCCATCGACGGGGTCACCGGCATCCGCCAGGTCGATCTCGGCAATCTCGTCGAGGCGGCAAATGCACAGACGCTCGTCGTCATCACGCAGATCAAGCCGATCACCGTCGTGTTCACGGTGCCCGAGGCCGATATCGCGGATGTCCGAGGGGCCATGGCGAAAGGCGCGCTCGAAACCCAGGCCTTCGATCCCGCGGACGAGAAAATGATCGCGCAGGGCACGCTAAGGCTCGTCGACAACCAGGTCGACCAGACCACCGGCACGGTCAAGCTGAAGGCCGAATTCGCCAATACGGACGAGCGGCTCTGGCCCGGGCAATTCGTCAATGCTCATCTCGTCATCGCGCGGGCGAAGGACGGCATCACGGTGCCCGCCGCGGCGGTGCAGACCGGCCCGAACGGCAGCTACGCCTATGTCGTCACGCCGGACTCTCGCATCGAGCAACGCGCCATCACCATCCGCCAGACCGAGAACGACAGGGCGTTGGTGACGAGCGGCCTGAAGGCCGGCGAGCGCGTCGTCACCGGCGGCCAGGCCCGGCTGCGGGCAGGGGTGAAGGTCGTGATCGCCGATGGCGGGGGCCATCCCGTAACGCCCATGGCCGAGCCGGTGGCCTCGCGATGAACGTCTCGGCCCCTTTCATCCGTCGCCCCGTCGCCACCGTGCTGGTGATGCTGGCTTTGCTCGGCGGCGGCCTCGTCGGCTACGGCCTGCTGCCGGTCTCGGCCCTGCCGAGGGTCGATTTCCCGACGCTCTCGGTCTCGGCGAGCCTGCCGGGTGCCGATCCCGAAACCATGGCCTCCTCGGTCGCCCAGCCGCTCGAGCGGCAATTCGCCGATCTGCCGGGCGTCAACCAGATCACCTCGACCAGCACGTTGGGCTCGACCCAGATCACCCTGCAATTCGACCTGTCGCGCAACATCGACGGGGCGGCGGGCGACGTGCAATCGGCGATCAATGCCGCGCAGGGCTATCTGCCGAAGAACCTTCCGACGCCGCCGACCTACAAGAAGGTCAATCCGGCGGACCACCCGGTGCTGATCCTCGGCATGACGTCCCAGGCGATGACGCTGACCGATCTCGACCAATATGCCGATCTCAACATCGCGCAGCAGATCTCGATGTTGACCGGCGTCGGCCAGGTCGTGATCTTCGGCGAGCAGAAATTCGCGCCGACCATCAAGGTCAATCCGCTCGCCCTTGCCGCCCGTGGCATCGGGCTCGACGATATCGCGACGGCCATCACCAGCTCCACGGCCGACCTCCCCGTCGGCACCCTGCAAGGCCCCAAGCAATCCTACCAGATCGGCACCAACGGCCAGATCTTCGCGCCGAAGGAGATCGGCCGCGTCATCGTCGCCTATCGCAACGGCGCGCCGGTGCATCTCTCCGACGTGGCGAATGTGGTTGCCGGCTCCGAGCAGCCGCTCCAGGCGAGCTGGGTCGGCAACCAGCGCGGCGAGATGATCGGCATCTGGCGCCAGCCCAATGCCAACACCATCGATCTCGTCGACCAGATCAAGGCCAAGCTGCCGGAATTGCGCAAGGCGATCCCGCCCTCGGTCGATCTCAGCGTGGTCAGCGACCGCTCGATCTCGATCCGCGAGAGCTTTTCCGATGTGAAGCTGACGCTCATCGGCACCATCGTGCTGGTGATCGTTGTGATCTTCGTCTTCCTGCGCAGCGTCTGGGCGACGCTGATCCCGAGCATCACCGTACCGCTCTCGCTGATCGGTACTTTCGCGGTGATGTACCTGCTCGGTTACAGCCTCGACAATCTCTCGCTGATGGGCCTGACCCTCGCCGTCGGCCTCGTCGTCGATGACGCCATCGTCATGCTGGAGAACATCTACCGATACCTGGAGCAGGGCATGAGCCGGCGCGAGGCCGCGCTCGCCGGCTCGGCCGAGATCGGCTTCACCATCGTCTCGATCACGGTCTCGCTGATCGCGGTCTTCATCCCGCTGCTGTTCATGGGCGGCGTGATCGGGCGCCTGTTCCGCGAGTTCGGCGTTGTGGTGACGGTGGCGGTGGTGCTCTCGGCCGTGATTGCGCTGACGCTCTCGCCGATGATGGCGGCTTTGGTGCTCAAGAACCCGCATGAGGCCAGGCGCGGCCCCGTCTATGCCTGGAGCGAGCGCCAGTTCGAGCGGGTCGTGGCCGGCTACGAGCGTCTCCTGAAGCTGTCGCTGCGCTGGCGCGGCCCGGTCATGGTCTTGAACCTGCTGCTCGTCCTCGCCTCGGGCTGGATGTTCTACTCGATGCCCAAGGGCTTCTTCCCGCAGGAGGATACAGGCCTCGTCTTCGGCTTCACCCAGGCCGATCCCGACATCTCCTTCGATGGCATGTCAGAGCGTCAGGAGGCGGTCGCGGCCGTGATCGCCAAGGATCCGGATGTTGCCTCCTTCGGCTCCTCGATCGGCGGGGCGACGAGTTCCGGCATGAATACCGGCCGGATCTTCATCCAGCTGAAGCCCTTCGCGGAGCGCAGCGCGACGGCCGACGAGATCATCGCGCGGCTGCGCCCGCAGCTCGCGAAACTGCCCGGCGTGGTGACCTTCCTGCAATCGATCTAGAACATCCAGATCGGCGGCCGCCTTGCCCGCACGCAGTATCAATACACCCTGCAGGACACGAATCTCGACGAGCTGAACGCGTGGGCTCCCAAGATCCTGGACAGGCTGCGCAGCGTTCCGGGTCTGCAGGATCTGGCGAGCGACCAGCAGACCGGCAGCCCGCAGTTGATGGTCAAGATCGACCGGGATGCGGCCGGGCGCCTCGGTGTCAACGTCACCACGATCGAGCAGACGCTCTACGACGCCTTCGGCCAGCCCTTCATCACGCAGCTCTACGGGCCGCTCAACACCTATCACGTCGTGCTCGAGGTCTCGCCCGAATACCGCCGCGACCTCTCGGCCTTGAGCCGGATCTACGTCCATGGCGCGGCCGGCAAGATGATCCCGATCAGCCAGTTCGCCAAGCTCGAGCCGGTGCCCTCGACCATCTCGGTGAACCACCAGGGCCAGTTCCCCTCGGTGACGCTTTCCTTCAACCTCGCGCCCGGCGTTTCGCTCGGCCAAGCGGTCGACCGCATCCGCGCGGCGGAGGCCGAGATCGGCAAGCCCTCGACGCTGATGAGCGCCTTCCAGGGCACGGCCCAGGAGTTCCAGAACTCGCTCGCGACCCAGCCCTTCCTGATCGCGGCGGCCCTGTTCTGCGTCTATGTCGTGCTCGGCATCCTCTACGAGAGCTTCGTGCATCCGATCACGATTCTCCTGAGCCTGCCCTCGGCCAGCATCGGCGCCCTGATCTTCCTCAAGATCTTCGGCTTCGATCTGTCGATGATGGCGGTGATCGGCATCATCATGCTGATCGCGATCGTGAAGAAGAACGCGATCATGATGATCGACTTCGCGCTGGAGCGGCTGCGGGTCGAGCACAAGGACCCGGAGGAGGCGATCTACGAGGCGGCGGTCCTGCGCTTCCGGCCGATCATGATGACGACGCTTGCGGCCCTGTTCGGCACGTTGCCGATCGCGCTTGGGCTCGGGGCCGGAGCGGATCTGCGCCAGCCGCTCGGCGTCGCGGTGGTGGGCGGCCTCCTGGTCTCGCAGGCCCTGACGCTGTTCACGACGCCGGTGACCTATCTCTACATGGAAAAGTTCAGCGAATGGTGCTCGGCCAAGCTGGCGCGACACTCAAGCGAGGCGTCCGCATCGGCGGCCGAGTGAAGCCGGGGCAGGGCGTTCCCGGAGACCGGCTCGCCCCCGCCATTCCCACACCCGTCAGGCTGCGATACGCCATCACGAAGGAGACGATTCATGGCCGCGGGCACCAAAGCCGATGTGCTGTTGCTGAAGGCCATCCTGCCCGACACGATCCGGGCGCTGGAAGAGAACTTTTTGCTCCATCGCCTCGACAAGGCGAGCGATCGGGAGACGTTTCTTGCTGAGATTGGCCCTCGCATCCGGGCCGTCGTAGTCGGAGGCCAGGCTCCGGCCGGAGCCGATCTGTTCGCGCGGCTGCCGAATCTGGAGATCATCTCGAATTTCGGCGTCGGCTACGACACGATCGACGTCGAGGCGGCCACGAAACGCGGGATCACCGTCACCAACACGCCGGACGTGCTCACCGAGGAGGTGGCCGATCTCACGCTCGGCCTGCTGCTTTCCACGATCCGGCGCATCCCGCAGGCCGATCGCTATCTGCGCGATGGCAAATGGCCGAAAGCCTCGTTTCCACTGACGGCTTCGCTGCGGGAGCGTCGCATCGGCATCGTCGGCTTGGGCCGCATCGGCCGCGCCATCGCCAAGCGTCTCGAAGGGTTTGGCGTTTCGATCGCCTATCATGGCCGACGGCGCCAGCCGGACGTGCCTTACGCCTATCACGACAGCCTCGTCGGGCTGGCTGAGGCCTGCGACGTGCTGATCGTGGTCGCGCCGGGCAATGCCGACACCAAGGCCCTGGTGAATGCGGAGATTCTCGCGGCGCTCGGCCCGGAGGGCATCCTGATCAACGTGGCGCGCGGCAGCCTCGTCGACGAGACCGCCCTGACCACCGCCCTGCAGCAGGGCACGATCCTCGCCGCCGGACTCGACGTGTTCGCGGAGGAGCCGTGCGTGCCGGAGGCGCTGATCGGCTTGGACAACACCGTCCTGCTGCCGCATGTCGGCTCGGCCTCGCATCGTACGAGGCGGATGATGGGGGATCTCGTCGTGCAGAACCTTAAATCGTGGTTCGCCGGCAAAGGGCCGGTCACGCCCGTCGCGGAATCTGTCGCCGCGCTCGGCAAATCGGCTCAGAGATAAGAAGCGACATATCGAGGAGGGAACGCCTGATGGCCTATCGCTGCGACCACATCCATCTGCGCAGCCGCGATGCCGTGGCGGCCGCTGCCTTCTATGTCGAGACGCTCGGCGCGCGCGAACTCGGCCGCGACGGTTCGCCCGTCGTCAGCCGGGTCACGATCGATCTTGGCGGCCTGCGCCTCTTCATCGAGCAGGCGCCAGAGACGACCAGCCCGGCCGCCCGGCCGCCGCATCTCGGCATCGAGCATATCGGGCTCGCGGTGGAGGACATCGACGCCACCATGGCCGAACTGAAGGCCCGGGGCGCCCGCATCGTCTCCGGCGTCACGGATGTGCGCCCGGGCCTGCGCGTGATCTTCATCGACGGGCCGGACGGCGTGCGGATCGAGTTGCTGCAGCGCTCGGACGTTGCCTGAACCCGCAAGACCATCCCGTCCTATCCGCCTTCCGGCTTCTTCCCATCCGGGCGCGTGCGCCCGAAATCGGCCTCCGCCGTTTCCTGCCCCATCGCGACGATGCTCTTGCGGATCGCGCGGGTGCGCGTGAACAGGTTGAACAGGGCCTCGCCGTCGCCCCAGCGGATCGCCTTGGTGAGCGCGGCGAGATCCTCGTTGAAGCGGCCGAGCATCTCCAGCACGGCCTCCTTGTTGGGTGCGCGCGTGAACAGGTTGAACAGGGCCTCGCCGTCGCCCCAGCGGATCGCCTTGGTGAGCGCGGCGAGATCCTCGTTGAAGCGGCCGAGCATCTCCAGCACGGCCTCCTTGTTGGTCAAAAAGACGTCGCGCCACATGGTCGGGTCGGAGGCGGCGATGCGCGTGAAATCACGAAAACCGCCGGCCGAGAATTTTATGACTTCGGATTGCGTGACGGTTTCGAGATCGGCGGCCGTGCCGACGATGTTGTAGGCGATCAGGTGCGGCACGTGGCTGGTGATGGCGAGAACCAGGTCGTGATGCTCGGGGCTCATCGTTTCGACGATGGCGCCGAGGCGCTCCCAGAAGCGGGTCACAGTCTCGATCGCCTCAGGCTGGGCGCCCTCCGGCGGCGTCAGGATGCACCAGCGGTTCTGGAACAGGGTCGCAAAACCCGCATCGGGGCCGGAATATTCGGTTCCGGCGACCGGATGGGCCGGCACGAAAACGTTCTCGGGCTTCAGGTGAGGCGCCACAGCCGCGACCACCGAGCCCTTGACCGAGCCGACATCGGACAAAACGGCACCGGGTTTCAGATGGGGCGCGAGTTCCGCCGCCACGGCGCCGATCGCGCCGACCGGCACGCAGAGGATGACGAGATCGGCCGCGCCGACACCTTCCGCGAGGTTGTCCGTGGCGTGGTCGGCGAGCTCCAAGGCTCGCACCCGCTCGATCACGCCGGGATCGCGGTCGATCGCCGTGATCGTGCGGGCCGCGCCGTAGAGACGGGCGGCACGGGCGATCGAGGAGCCGATCAGGCCGAGCCCGACGATCGCGAGATGGCCGATCTCAGCCACGGCGTGGCCCCAGGAAGGATTGGAGCGCCGCGACGAAGGCGCGGTTTGCTTCGGCGCTGCCGATGGTGACGCGCAAGGCATTAGGCAGGCCGTAGCTCGAGACGCGCCGCACAATCACGCCGTTCTCGGTCAGATGCGCATCGGCCTCAGCCGCCGTCTGTCCCGGCTCCTCCGGAAAATGCACGAGCAGAAAGTTGCCGACGCTCGGCGTCGCGGTGAGCCCCAGGGCCTCGACCTGCTGCGCCAGCCAGGGCAGCCATTCGGCATTGTGCGTGACCGCTGCCGCGACATGGGCCTCGTCGGCGATGGCTGCTGCGCCCGCCGCGATGGCGCCGCCCGAGACGTTAAACGGTCCGCGTATGCGGTTGACCGCATCGACCACCTCGGCAGGGCCGACCATCCAGCCGATGCGCTGGGCGGCGAGGCCGTGGATCTTGGAAAAGGTCCGCGTCATCACGGTGTTGTGTGTCTCGAGCGCGAGGGAGAGGCCCGCCTCGTAATCGTTCGCGCGCACGTACTCGGCATAGGCGCCGTCGAGCACGAGCAGCACGTTGCCGGGCAGCCCTGCCTGCAGGCGGCGGATCTCGTCGAAGGGCAGGTAGGTGCCGGTCGGGTTGTTCGGGTTGGCGAGGAAGACGATGCGGGTGCGGGGCGTGACGCTCGCGAGGATCGCGTCGACATCGGCCGTGAGATTTCTCTCCGGCGCGATCACCGGGCTACCGCCCGCCGTCAGGATGGCGATGCGGTAGACCAGGAATCCGTGCGCGCAATAGATGCCTTCATCGCCTGGTCCCACGAAAGCCAGCGCAAGAAGGGTCAGCAATTCGTCCGAGCCCGCGCCGCAGACGATCCTGTCCGGGTCGAGCCCGTAGCGCGTACCGATCGCCTTCCGCAGCAGCGTGGCGCCCCCATCGGGATAGAGCGCGAGTTTTTCGGACTCTCCGCGCAGAGCATCGAGCGCCTTCGGGCTCGGGCCGAGCGGCGTCTCGTTGGAGGAAAGCTTGTGGACCTTGGCGACACCCGGCGCTGCGCTCTTGCCGGGCACATAGGGGTCGATCGCGAGAACGCCTGGGCGCGGAACGGGTCGGTCGGAAGCGGCGGACATGATGCGTGGATGCGCGAAAAGGGGATCGGATGCGCGTCCGTCTACAGCATTTCGTGCGAAGGGGGAGTCCGGCGGCGTCCTTCTGCCCGAACTCCGGCGTTGCGTTTCGGTGCTCGGCTCACTCGGCCGCTGCCTGCCCTGGTGCGAGCGGGGAGGGCTCCGTACCTGCCTTGCGATTGAGGGCATTCAGCGCTTCGGCAAGCTCCTTGCGGGCGCGCTCGAGGCCGGCCGGGTCGATCGCGTCGAGATCGAGATAAAAATCGAGCCCGGCCGACTGGATCGAATAGATCGTCGGCGCCTCGGTGCTCTCGCCATGCAGGCCCTTGACCCGATAGGGCACGATCTCGCGGCTGATGCCCTTCATGTGGATCGGGCTCTGGGCCTGGGCGTCGACGAATTCGCGCACCAGCGAATAGGTCTCGTAGCTGAGCACGATGGCGCCCGGCTCGGCGATGGCCTGGAGGCGGGCCGAGAGGTTCGCCTCGGCCCCGACGATCGTGTAATCCATGCGGTCGTCGCTGCCGAAATTGCCGACGTTGCAATAGCCGGTATTGATGCCGATCCGCGCCCGGAACGGCTGCTCGATGCCGCGCTTGCGCCATTGCAGGTTCAGTTCGGCGAGCCGTTTCTGCATCGCCACGGCCATCTGCACGCAGGCAAGCGCGTCCTCCTTCACGCCCTTGGTCTCGGGGTCGCCGAAGAAGCCGAGGATGGCATCGCCGATGAACTTGTCGACGGTGGCGCCATGCGCCAGCGCGATGGTCGACATCTCGGTGAGGTATTCGTTGAGAAGGCCCGTCAGTTCCTCCGGCTGCAGGCGCTCGGTCGTCGCGGTGAAATCCTTGATGTCCGAGAAGAAGATCGTCAGCTTCTTGCGCTCGGTGGCGATGGCGACGTCGCGGGCGCCGCTGAAGATGCTGCGGTAGATCTGCGGCGAGAGATAGTTGATCGAGGCGATCTGGCGTGATTGCCGGCGCTGCATCAACAGGAGGCCGGCCCCGGCCGCACCGGACAGGGCGAAATAGCCGAGCAGGTATTTGAACGAGAACAGGTTCGCCGCGATCGGCTGTTCTATCGAGACCTCCTGGATGCCGCGCACGTCGCCTTCCTTCCAGTCGCGCTTGGAGCTGTCGGCATGGGAATTGTGGCAGCTCACGCAGACCGGCTTCATCAGCACCGGCGAGGCGACCCGCACGCGCCGGTCGAACAGCATGCCGTCGGTCCGGGAGACGGCTTGCGGCGACTCCCCCGCCGCAACCTCTTCGCGCATGCTGGCCAGCGCGTTCCGCTCGAAATCGTCGAGCGAATGCGTCTCGCGCCCGGCAAAGGGCAGGTCCGAGACGAAGCGATATTTCACCGCCGCATTGTCGGCGCTGATCAGGCGGCCGAGTTCGATCGAGAGCGTCGCCGGAATCGGGATCGCGTTCGGCGTGCCGCGGAACATGTGCGTCGTGGTGATCGGCTTGTCCGCCTTGAGCACGCGGTCGACGACCTCGTTGGCGTAGAAGGCGCGCATGTTGTCGATGACGCGGCCAGTCTCGCGCGCCTGCTGGGTCAGGACCTGTTCGGACAGGCTGCGCAGGTCGAGCCAGACCGCGATCGGAAGGCCGATCAGTCCGAACAGGATCGCAAGTCCCGTGAAGGGACCGATCACCTGCTGCAGACGGACGGTGCGTTCGCTCAGCTTCGACACGTATGCCCCCGCCACCGGACCCGCCTCTGGCGAACCGGCACAGGCATGCGTGATTTCTCCTCGGCGATCCAGAGAGAGGCCACGGAATTTCAGACGACTCAGGCAGCCGGCGCCGCGTCGGACTGGCGGAAAAAAATTCGCTCCCACCTACAAAAAATCCGACGCGCTTTTTCGCGCGGTCTCGATCAGAGTGGACGGATCGGTTTATCTCGGTCGCTCAATGCCGTAGGTCAGATCGTCGCGCTGGAGCGGCATCGGTCTTTCTCCCCCTCTTGAAGGACAGGGATTGCCGCCGCCGTTCCAGCGACAAAATGTCCTTCCGCCAAGACGTTTCCGCGCAAGAAACCCCTGCGCGACAAATCCCAGCGAACGCCACGCCAACGATAAAGACGAGGAGAGAAATGCCCTCAGATATCGAAATCGCCCGCGCGGCGACCCTGAAGCCCATCGCCGAGGTCGCCGCGAAGATCGGCATTCCGGATTCGGCTCTCCACAATTACGGCAAGCACATCGCCAAGATCGACCACGGCTTCATCAAGTCCGTGTCCGGTCGGCCGGACGGCAAGCTGATCCTCGTCACCGCGATCTCGCCGACGCCTGCCGGCGAGGGCAAGACCACGACGACGGTGGGCCTGGGCGACGCGCTCAACCGCATCGGCAAGACCGCCGTGATGTGCCTGCGCGAGCCCTCGCTCGGCCCCTGCTTCGGCATGAAGGGCGGCGCTGCCGGCGGCGGCAAGGCGCAGGTCGTGCCGATGGAGCAGATCAACCTGCATTTCACCGGCGATTTCCACGCCATCACCTCGGCGCACTCGCTCGCCGCCGCGCTGATCGACAACCACGTCTACTGGGCGAACGAGCTCAACATCGACGTGCGCCGCATCCATTGGCGCCGCGTGGTCGACATGAACGACCGGGCGCTGCGCGCCATCAACCAGTCGCTCGGCGGCGTCGCCAACGGTTTTCCGAGGGAGGACGGCTTCGACATCACCGTCGCCTCGGAAGTGATGGCGGTGTTCTGCCTCGCCAAGAATCTCGCAGACCTCGAAGAGCGCCTCGGCAAGATCGTCATCGCCGAGACCCGCGACCGGAAGCCGGTGACGCTGGCCCAGGTGAAGGCGACCGGTGCCATGACCGTGCTGCTCAAGGACGCATTGCAGCCGAACCTCGTCCAGACGCTGGAGGGCAACCCGGCTTTGATCCATGGCGGCCCCTTCGCCAACATCGCCCATGGCTGCAACTCGGTGATCGCGACGACGACGGGCCTCAAGCTCGCTGAATACACGGTGACCGAGGCCGGTTTCGGCGCCGATCTCGGCGCGGAGAAGTTCATCGATATCAAGTGCCGCCAGACCGGCCTCAAGCCCTCGGTGGCGGTGATTGTCGCGACGATCCGCGCGCTGAAGATGCATGGCGGCGTGCCGAAGAAGGATCTCGGCGGCGAGAATGTCGAGGCGGTCGAGAAGGGCTTCGTCAACCTCGCCCGGCATGTCGAGAACATGCGCCGCTTCGGGCTGCCGGTGGTGGTCGGCGTCAACCACTTCTACACGGACACCGATGCCGAGCACGACGCGCTGAAGCGCCTTTGCAAGGAGAAGCTCGACGTCGAGGCGATCACCTGCAAGCACTGGGCGGATGGCGGCGCCGGCGCCGAGGATCTGGCCAAGGCCGTGGTCAAGCTCGCCGAGGGCGAACAGAAGCCGCTGAACTTCGTCTACGACGTGAACCTCAAGCTCGCCGACAAGGTCAAGGCGATCGCCACGACGCTCTACGGCGCCAAGGGCGTTGCGATCGACTCGAAGGCAGCGACCAAGCTCGCCGGCTTCGAGAAGGACGGCTACGGCGATCTGCCGGTCTGCATGGCCAAGACGCAGTATTCGTTCTCGACCAACCCGAACCTGATGGGCGCGCCGGTCGATCACGTCATCGAGGTGCGCGACGTCCGGCTCTCGGCCGGCGCGGGCTTCGTGGTGGTGATCTGCGGGGAGATCATGACCATGCCCGGCCTGCCCAAGGTGCCGGCGGCGGACACCATCCGGCTCGACGACAAGGGCCAGATCGAAGGTCTGTTCTGACTTAAGAGGGGAGGGCGTTTCGGCGCCCTCCTTCCCTTCCGTTCGGCGCAAAAGCAACACAACGCGCAGGGATGCATTGACCCACCGTCGCCCAACCGGGTGGCGGGGGAGGGGAAGAGATGCGGCTTCAGGTTCTCGGTTGCGGCGATGCCTTCGGATCGGGCGGCCGCTTCAACACCTGTTTCCACGTCACCGCCGGGCGAGGGTGCTTTCTCGTCGATTGCGGCGCCTCCTCGCTGATCGCGATCCGCCGTTTCGGCGTCGACCCGAACGGGATCGACACGGTCTTCCTGACGCATCTGCATGGCGACCATTTCGGCGGGCTGCCTTGGCTGATCCTCGACGGGCAGCTCGTCAGCGGCCGGACCACGCCGCTAACGATCGTCGGCCCCAAGGGCACGCGGGACCGGCTCACGGCGGCGATGGAGGCACTGTTTCCCGGCTCGAGCACGATCGAGCGCCGCTTTACGGTCGAGGTGCGCGAGATCGAGGCGGGTGCGCGGACCGAGATCGGGCCGGTCGCCGTAACCGCCTTCCTGATGCGCCATCCCTCGGGCGCACCCGCGCATGCGCTCAGGCTCGAATCGGAGAACAAAGTCCTGGCCTATACCGGTGATACCGAATGGGTCGAGGCGATCATCGAGGCGGGGCGCGAGGCCGATCTGATGATTGCCGAGGGCTACACAATCGAGCGGCCGGTCAAGTTTCATCTCGACTGGGCGATACTGAAAAGCCGCTTGCCTGAAATCGCTCCTAAGCGCCTTATGCTGACCCATATGAGCAACGAAATGATCGCTCATGCGCCCGATGGCTATATTGCGGCCGAAGATGGGCTGGTCCTCACGCTCTAAAGAGCAGACATCACGATCAGCCTTTCGGTTGTGACTTGCAGGCATCACTCGGCGGCCGATTGGACATTTTCTCGATCTTCGCGTCTGCACCGGGCGACGCGCCGCGCGGCCCCGCCCGGCCCAGCCGCGGCAAATCCAACCAAGAATTGTTGTATGTCAGTGCTTTGGCACAATATCCCCGATTCGCCCTCGGCGGCGGGCACGGCGTTGCCACCATACGTTTAAGAATTGCTTGCATCGGTGCAATCTTGCATAGGTTTCAACCTGGATGATCCCGCAAACCAAATCATGATTCGGGGCGTCGCGATGGCCTGGTCGCAATTCCGGAAGTCGTTCTTTTCTGAGGCCGATCAGCCGGCACCAGCCGCCAGGCGTGGCGACACCGCACCGGATCCGCGTGCGGCGGAGCCTCGGTCACTGTCTCTCGACGTGATCGGGCAGCGCAGCGAGATCGTGAAGCACCGCATCCAGATGATGGCGGATCGGCTCGACGATCTGAAGTCGCTCCAGGACGATTTCGGGTCGATCATGACGCCGCTCGCGGCCATGGCCGACGAGCTGTCGCGCGCGAGCGGGCGCAACATGGAGCTCGAAGCGCTTCTGACTCAGGAACAGCAGAGCGGGACGAGCGCGCGGCGCGAGCTCAGCGAACTGGCGCGACGGATCGCATCGACGGAGAACGAACTCGCGCTTGCCCAGGCGCGCAAGAGCCAGATCGAGGCCGGGCTCGGCGAGCGGGACGACGCCATCGAGGAATTGCGCATATCCTTGCGCGACAGAACACTGAGCTTCGAGAATCTCGAGCGCCAGCTCTATTCTGTCAGTGAACAGGCGAAGGCTCTGCAGGGCGAGAACAAGGCACTGCGCCTGGAAGCGCAGGCGACGGACCAGGCCTTGATACGCGCTGAACACGAGCTGACCGAGCTGCGTGAGCGCCACAACCTGGCCGATCAAGACAATCGGCGCCTTCAGCTTCTGAGCGAGGAGCAGGGCGTCAAGCTCTCGGATCTCGATGCGCGTCACAGCGAGGCTGCGGCCGCGGCCGATAACGAGCGCCAACGTCTGCGCGAGGTCGAGGCGCTCCTCGTCGCCGAGAAAGCGACGCGCGAGAAGAACGATGCGCAATACGAGGCGGAGATCGCAACCCACCGCACCGAACGCGCCAGCCTGGCGATGAAGTTCGAGGCGGCGACCAACCGCCTGACCTCGACCGAGCAACTCGTCTCACAATTGCGCAATCAGCTTCGGGAGAAGGACGAGGCCGGGCGCGTCGTCGAGCGCACGCTCAAGGAAGTCAGCATCGAGCGGGTGACGTCCGATCGCCGCGTCGAAGCCCTTCAGGCCGATATCGCGCGCCAGACCGAGCGGTTCGTGGAGCTTCAGCGGCTGCGCTCCGAACTGACCAATCGTTGCGACATGCTGACCAAGGCCATGGCTGCGAAGGATGCGGCACTCGAGCAAGGTGCCTCGCAGATCGCCGCGCTCACCGATCGCATGGACCAGATCACCCGCCGGCATGAAACGGACCGCAATGAACTCGAAATCGCCAACCGGCGCCTGATCGAGGAACTCCAGACCGAACGCTCGGAACGCGTCATGGCGCTGGGCGCGCTCGAAATCGCGCGCGAGAGTCGCGCGTCGCTGCAGAAGCAATACGAATCCCTCAAGCGCTCGGCGCGCGATTGGCGCGGCGATGCCTCGGGGGAGGGGTCACGTCATGACGCGTCGGCCGAATCTGCCGATGCGCATACCAACGTCAGGCCATTCACTGCGCCGGGCAAGGGAAATTGAAGGGGTTGGTTCGCGCTCGCCCGCGCCGGGCACCGGGCGGAGCGTGCTCTCGTACGATCGGGGGGATGCAGGCATGTCGGATCTGAATGCGAAGGACGGCAGGTCACCGGTCTCGGTGACCTGGATGATGCGGAATCGAGGCGAGTCCATCATGAAACCCTCCGACAAAATCATCACGCTGGTCACTCCGCCGGGCGAGACCGGTCGGGACGGCGGCGATTTGCGCGAAACGCCGGTCAGGCATCGCGACTGGTCCTCGGCGATCGAGCTGATCCGGGAGGCCAGCGAGGCCATCCGCTTCAGCGAGGAGCGCGTGGTCGATCTCGAGAGCCAGCTTCAGGATCTGACCCGACAGGCGACGGACGAGATCCAGCGGCTCGAGGCGCGTCTTGCGGCAGGCGAGGAACGGCTGGCCAAGGCGGAAGAGCGCGTTCGGGCCGCCGAGCAGAGAGCGAGCGTGGCCGAATCCTGGCTCACCCGCCTGCACGATGCGGTCTTCGAGGCGTTTCCCCGCTCGAACCCGCCCGCCGAGCAGCGTGAGGACAGCAGCGAACCGCAGGCTGCCCGCTCGTAGCGACCATGGTCGAGCCGGGCACCACGCAACAGGAGGAACCGCGGCACCCGCCCGCTGCCGTGATGCAGGGGCTCGGGGTAGTCGCTCCTCGCGACCCGGTCGAGACGCTGAGTCTCGTCAAGGAGGCTGGCTTGATGCTGGTCGCGCTGCAGGACAATGCCGCTGTCGTGAATGGCTATGCGAGCGAATTGCTGGTGCGCACGCGTGAGGAACGCGCGCGTCTGAAATCCGAACTCGAAGCATCGCGCACGAATGCTCAGCATTGGCAGCAGCGTGCGCTGGCCGTTGAGGCCGGCATGGAAGAAGCCCGATCCCTCGTCGACCAGGAGAGCCTGCGGCGGAACGAGGCCGAGATGGTTGCCGTTCAGGCCATCGAGCGGGCGAAGCAGGCCGAGCAGCAGTATCAGGAACTCGAAGAGATGGTCCTGGAGTTCTTCGGCGCGAGCCGGACAACCATCGCGGAGCCCCCCACGATCGAATCGGCAAGGCGTCGATTGCTGCTGCCGAGAAACGAAAGCCGGATACGCTCGCAGTTCGGCTAGGGCATGAAGCGGTGAAGGGACATCCCGGTCTCTGAAAACATCATCTGTATCAGTAGTTTGGAATGCGTTGCCTCTGCCGGGTCGCGGCACACGACAGTTTGGCGTGCAGAGCCCGTGACCCTACCGATCCCCCTCATCCTGACATGCCCGTTGCCTTAAGCAACGGGCCTCGAAGGAGCCTTCCAGGGATCGCGGAGGCTTCTGGAGGTCTCCTTCGAGGCCGCTGACGCGGCACCTTAGGATGAGGGGGAAGGATGGGAAAACCGCTTGAAGCCCCCGGTGTGGTATATCGTGCTGCCAGGTAAGCGCTGCGCGATCTAGCCCAGAAATCTCCGGGTTCGTTCATCGGCGCCCGGCCCGGCGCGGATGCCGAGCCGGCCCGAGGGCACCGCGCCGGTCCGCGTCCGCAATTCGACCGGAAGCAAAGCCTCCCCATCGGGGCCTGAGAGCAGCATCGGCGGTGCTCCGTTCGACAGCCATTTGTCGCCCCATTGCATCAGGGCGACGAGAGCGGGCAGCAGGTCGCGGCCCCGTTCGGTCAAACGATAGACCGGCCGGGCGTCGCTGCCATCGCGCAGCAGAATGCCGCCCCGCACGAGGCGCTCCAGACGGTCCGTGAGGATGTTCTTGGCGATGCCGAGACTCTGATGGAACTCGCCGAACCGGGTGAGGCCGAGAAACGCGTCGCGGATGATCATGAGCGACCAATCGTCCCCGACGAGGCCGAGGGTGCGCGCCAGGGAGCAATTGAAGGTGGCGAGGTCGACTTTCGACGACATGGTTGCAAATCAAAACTATTTTGGATACGGTTTCATTATGAAACCGAATTGCTGTCCCGGCAACAGGATAGCGACATGGCCTCGGCAGCTTTCGCCGATGGGCGCGCGGGTATGCACCCCAAATCGTTAAGGTTTGACACGATAGGCGGCATCGCGGTCGCCATCGGATCCTTCGGCGTCATCCTGACGAGCCTGTTCTATGTGTTGTCGCCTGCCGGGGCCGTCGAGGGGCTTGCGACGATGCGGATCGCGGGGAGCTTCGGGGTCTTCGGCAATCTGGTGATGCGGTCGGCTGCGTGCTCCTGGCGATCGACCGGGCCTTGCGCGCTCGCGGCCGGGGGATGGGCCGCGATCCTGATGTCACTCGTCGTGTTCGAAATCATCGACGGGCTGTTCGGCTTCGTGCTGTCGTAGGTCGCGGCCGATCCGGGTGGCGGGCCGGTCTTTCTCGCCCTGCGGCATCTTTACGCGGCGTTCTTTCTAGTCGGGACGGCCCTGTTCGCCATCGGCGCGCTTCTCGCCCTGGCGCAGAACGAGGAGCGGCTGCTGGTATTCGCAGGCATGGCGAACGGCGTCATGGGGCTGCTTGCCCCTTGCGACCTTCTTCGGGCTCCCGCTCGACCGGCTGCTGAGCCTCAGCATCGGGCTCGGCGCGGTGATCTTCGTCGGAATTGGCATCCGGGCAGCGATCGAACCCGCTCAGGCCGGATAGGTCGTTGGGATCTCGATCACCCCGCGATGATAGGGAAACCGGGCGCGTTGCAGCGGGTCGGGCCCGGTGAAGATCAGGCGGGCGCGGAACGAGACCGGGCTGACGCAGATCAGATAGGAGCGCAGGTTCTTCTCATCCGGCACGAACATCGCGGTCGTGAGGTAGCGGGCATCATCGCGCACCCAGGCCGGGATCGGCCGGCCCCAGCGCCGGGCGAGATGCTCGCCGACACCGCCGAGGAAGGCATCGGCCTTCGCATCTTGGAGGAAACCGGGTTCCTCCGCGATGAACGCTGCCTGCCGCGCGAGGTCGCCATCCGCGCCGTAGAAGGCGTCCAGGAATTCGCGAAGGTGATGGTCCCAGTCGCGTTGCGGGTCGGCGCGGGTCCGCTCGACCACCTCACGCAGCGAAAGCGGCCTCATATCGGGCCGCCCGATAGAACCGCCCTGAAGCGGGAGCGAGCGTCCGGATGCGGGTCCTCGTCGAAGATCGAGACGTAGAGGTGCTGCAGAGCCGCCTCGTCGCAGATTCCGAGATGGCGCGCGAGAGCTCGCGCGTCGTCGAGGTCGCGGCTGCCCCGGTCGTGGCTCCGCAAAGCCTGCAGCTTCATCGCCAGCAGGTAATGCGGACGGGCAAGGAAGGTCCGCAGGCCCGGCGCCTGCCCGGTGGGATAACTCCCGGACAAGGCGAATAATGTCTCGTCCTCTTCGAGGGGCGTGTACATGCCGACGGCATCGTTCAGCCAGTCGGGTCCGAGTTCCATCTCATCGGCGACATGCGCAATCGAGGGGGCCAGCACGGCCTCGTCATAGCCCTCTCGCAAAACGGCATCGACATCTTGGGTCGAACGCCGCCAGGCGAATTGCAGCATCAACGCTCCACCGCCATAGACGGCAAGCTCAACGAAGACGCCCCGGCGCGCGAGATCAGCGCCGAGCAATTCGAAGGCTTGCACCAGGCGATCGCGATCGAAAAAACTCGCCATGCGAGCTTGTTAGAGCATCGGCCCGAAAAGTGGGAACCGGTTTTCGGAAATGGCCGATGCAGTACGATACCCGGCGGCATCGGATTCAATCCCGATGCTGGTCCTATGCCGTAAACCAGCAGTGCCGATAGGGCGACGGATCCTTTGTGGTTCGAATGTCCTCGCTTCGTCATCGTCCGTGGCCGATACTGCGTGCCCGCGATCATTGGGGAATCGGACCATGCGGATTGCCGCGATCTGTCTTTGCCTGGCTATCGGCCTGTCTGCCGTGCCGACTCTTGCCGAAGCTCCGGCGCAGCCCGGCGGCGTGCCCCAGGTCGCCGTCGATCCCGAACGCCTCGCTGCTGCCCGCGAGGTGATCAAGGCCGCGCAGGGGGACCGGATGGCCGTTCTCGAGGCCATGAAGCCGCCGATGATCGGCATGGTGCAACAGATGGGCCTCAAGGATCGCGACAAGGCCCAGGTCATGGTGAGCGAGGTCGTGATGCCGACTCTCGCCGAGCATTACGACGAACTCGTTTCGATCCAGGCCCTCGCCTTCGCTGCCGTGCTCTCGAAGGAGGATCTGCAGGCGGTCGCCGCCTTCTACGGCACTCCTGCGGGTCGGAACCTCGTCAAGGCGCAGCCGCAATTCGCGCAGGCCCTGCTCACCGGCATGCGGCAATGGATGGGCTCGATCGGGCCGGAATTGCAGACCAAGATCGCCAAGGCCGCCGAGGCGCATGGCTGGACCGGCGGCACCGCCAAGCCTTGAGATTCATCGAATCGCGGCGCGCACCATCCAGAACGCGCCGTGGCGAGCTACTCCGCCGCTGCCGCGAAAATCGTCCCGGCCCGCGGCAGGTCGAGCGTGTCCCAGGTCTCGGTCAGCGCGGAAACGAGCGTTGCGATCTTGGCGTCGTCGTGGAACGGGCTCGGCGTGATCCGCAGGCGCTCGGTGCCGCGCGGTACGGTCGGGTAGTTGATTGGCTGAATGTAGATGCCGTGGCGATCGAGCAGATGGTCGGCCGCTGCCTTGCAGAGCTCGGCATCGCCCACCATCACCGGAACGATATGCGTGTCGGTGGCAAGGAGCGGTAGGCCGGCCGCATCGAGCGCCGCCTTGGTCCGGGCAGCCTGACGCTGGTGCGCGGCGCGCTCCGTCTGCGAGCCCTTGAGATAGCGCACCGAGGCCCGCGCCGCGGCCGCGATGGCCGGGGGCAGCGCCGTGGTGAAGATGAAGCCGGCCGCATGACTGCGCACCGCGTCGCAGAGAGCGGCCGAGCCGGTGATGTAGCCGCCGACGCAGCCGAAGCCCTTGGCGAGCGTGCCCTCGATCACGTCGACCCGATCCATGACACCGTCGCGCTCGGCGATGCCGGCGCCGCGCTCCCCGTAGAGTCCGACCGCATGGACCTCGTCGAGATAGGTCATGGCGCCGTAGGTATCGGCGAGATCGCAGATCGCCTCGATCGGGGCGATGTCACCATCCATCGAATAGACCGACTCGAAGGCGATCAGTTTCGGCCGGTCCCCGGCCTCGCGCAGCAATTGCTCCAGATGGCAGAGATCGTTGTGTCGGAAGACGCGCTTCTCGCAGGCCGAGTGGCGCACGCCCTCGATCATCGAATTGTGGTTGAAGGCATCCGACAGGATCAGGCAGTTCGGGATCAGCCGGGCAATGGTTGAGATGCCGGTCTGGTTCGAGACGTAGCCCGAGGTGAAGACGAGCCCGGCCTGCTTGCCGTGAAGATCGGCGAGTTCGCGCTCGAGATCGACGAGCGGCGAATTGTTGCCGGCAATGTTGCGGGTGCCCCCGGCGCCGACGCCGCAGCGCTTGGCGGTTTCGGTCATGGCCGAGACGACGTCGGGATGCTGGCCCATGCCGAGATAGTCGTTCGAGCACCACACCGTGATTTCGCGCTTGGTGCCGTCCGGCCGGCGCCAGAGCGCGTGCGGGAAATGGCCGGCGATGCGTTCGATATCGGCGAAGACGCGATAGCGCCGCTCCTCGTGCAGACGCTTGAGGGCCCTGTTGAAGTATCGATCGTAGTCGCGATTGGCGCGCTGGTTGCCTGCCATCGAGTTGCCTGCCATCGAGCGAGCGGCCGTTCCAGTCTCGTCGGTCGTCACGGGCATCAGGTCCACGGGCATCTTCCTCGACGCTTCTTGGCCCGGCCGGGCGATGAACTCAGCCACGGTCCGAAGCTTCGCCCCGGCGCAGTTTCGAGGCAGCCCACCACCTTGCTGGTCGCAGGAGCGCGGCTGCACCCGATCTCGCGAGGGCTGGTTTACGTTTCCTCCGGCCGAATCCGGTTGGCGTGATCCTGCCGCAAAGACCATAGATGCGAATTTGGAATCGGTTCAAGGTGACTTCTCGTCATCTCTGCCCCGCATGGGCCGAATGGGGGGTACAAATCGGCGCAAAATCGCGGCGAGGAGGATTGCACGCAGCATGACGGAGGCCCCGAAATCCTCGCGCGAAGACCGGCTGAAGGCGGCCTTGCGCGACAACTTGCGCCGTCGAAAGACGCAGCAGCGCGGGCGCTCGGAGGCCGGAACCGGCACGGGAGACGTCCCTGCAACCCCAGATGCCCGGCTCTCATCGCCGTCTCGCACGCCAGACGAGGCCGATTGACGCAACCGTGGCCGGCGGCTCTGGACGCCCCGCGACGCGGCAAGCCTGATCGGAGACGTCCGTGGATTCCGATGCCATGACTGTGCCGTTGCCGCGCCCCCCGAACCTGGCAGCCTCGCATGGCGTCTCGCTCGGCGAAGCCGCGTGGGTGTGGGCGCGGATCGCGCTGCTCAGCTTCGGTGGCCCGGCCGGTCAGATCGCGGTGATGCACCGCATTCTGGTCGACGAGAAACGCTGGATCGGCGAGGAGCGCTTCCTGCACGCGCTCTCCTATTGCACCTTGCTGCCCGGCCCGGAGGCGCAGCAGCTCGCCACCTATATCGGCTGGCTGATGCATCGCACGCTCGGCGGCCTCGTCGCGGGTGGCCTGTTCATCCTGCCGGGCCTTGTCGCGATCATGGCCTTGAGCCTCGTCTACGTAGCCTTCGGCGGCGTCGGCCTCGTCGCAGGCTTGTTCTTCGGCCTCAAATGCGCTGTGCTCGCCATCGTGCTGCAGGCGGTGATCCGGGTCGGATCGCGCGCGCTCAAGAACGCGACGATGCGCGCGATCGCGGGTCTGGCCTTCATCGCCATCTTCTTCTTCGGCACGCCGTTTCCGCTGATCGTGCTCGCTGCCGGCACAATCGGCTATCTCGGCGGGCGCATGGGTTTGCCTGCTTTCAGAAGTGACGCTCACGCCGCGGCCAAGGGCGCGCTTGCCGATGCCGATTCCCTGCTCGGGATCGACGTGCCGGCCCATGCCCGGCCAGATCCGGCCTGGTCGCTGCGCATCGGAGCGATATTCCTGGTGCTCTGGCTGGCGCCGGTCGTCGCGCTCGTCGTGTTGTTCGGCTCCGGTAACGTCTTCGCCGATATCGCCGTGTTCTTCTCGAAAATGGCAATCGTGACCTTCGGCGGTGCCTATGCGGTGCTCGCCTATGTCGCGCAGGCGGCGGTGGAGACGTACCATTGGCTCAAGCCCGGCGAGATGCTCGATGGGCTCGGGCTGGCCGAGACCACGCCGGGGCCGCTGATCATGGTCACGCAATTCGTCGGCTTCATGGGGGCGTTCCGCGCGCCGGGCGCGCTCAACCCCTACCTTTCCGGCATTCTCGGCGGTCTGTTGACGACCTGGGTGACGTTCGCGCCCTGCTTCCTCTGGATCTTTGCAGGTGCTCCCTATGTCGAGGCTCTGCGCGGCAATCGGGCCTTGTCGGGCGCGCTCGCCGCGATCACTGCGGCGATCGTCGGCGTCATCCTCAATCTCGGGCTCTGGTTCGGCCTGCACGTTGTGTTCGGGCAGGTCGACACGGTGCGTCCCGGCCTCGGTCTCAAACTCGAGATGCCGGTTCCGGCGAGCCTGAACCTGCCGGCTCTGTTGCTGAGTGCGGCGGCGATGACCGCGATTCTGTCCTTCCGGATCGGCATGATTCCGGTCCTCCTGGCCAGCGCAGCCGTGGGCATGGCGCTGCATCTTGCGGGTTTGGCGTAAGGCGGCTCGAGTGATGCATGGGCGCCACAGTCGAGAGGTTCCGCCTTGCGCCAACATCTCAATCGCGCCGGAAATGCGTATTAGGTGGCGATGAAACGGGTGCGGTTTCGCGCCCGGATTTTTTGCGAATCGGCGTTTCGGCGTCGGCCCGCCCGGCGGGATTTCGAGGAACGGATATGGACCGCATCCACATCACCGGCGGCGCCCCGCTCAACGGCACGATCCCGATCTCGGGCGCCAAGAACGCGGCCCTGCCCCTCATGATCGCCAGCCTGATGACGGGCGATACCCTCGAACTCATCAACGTGCCGCGCCTTGCCGACATCAACGCGCTGTTGCGCATCCTCGGCAATCACGGCGTCGACCACATGATCGTCGGCAAAAGGCCCGGCCAGACCTCGGAGACCGGCCAGACCATCCGCCTCACCGCCTCGAACGTCATCGACACCACGGCGCCCTATGAGCTCGTCTCGACCATGCGGGCGAGTTTCTGGGTGGTGGCGCCACTGCTCGCGCGGTTCGGCGAGGCCAAGGTCTCGCTGCCGGGCGGCTGCGCCATCGGCACCCGGCCGGTCGACCTGCTCATCATGGCGCTCGAAAAGCTCGGGGCGGAGATCGAGATCGATGGCGGCTATGTCGTCGCCAAGACCAAGAACGGTCTGCGCGGGGCCGAGATCTCCTTCCCGAAGGTCACGGTCGGCGGGACCCATGTCGCGCTGATGGCGGCGAGCCTCGCCTATGGCACCACGGTGATCGACAATGCCGCGCGGGAGCCGGAAGTCGTCGATCTCGCAGCCTGCCTGTCGAAAATGGGCGCTCGGATCGAGGGCGCCGGCACCTCGCGCATTGTGGTTGAGGGCGTAGCCCGTCTCTCGGGCGCCCGCCACGAGGTCCTGCCGGACCGGATCGAGACCGGCACCTACGCGATGGCCGTGGCGATGACCGGCGGCGACATCGTGCTGGAGAATACCCGCGCCGACCTTCTCGCTTCGGCGCTCGAGGTCCTGAAGACGACCGGTGCCGAGGTCAGCTCCGTGAAGGACGGCATCCGGGTGCGCCGCAATGGCGGCGGCATCCAAGCGGCCGACGTCACCACCGATCCCTTCCCCGGCTTCCCGACCGATCTGCAGGCGCAGTTCATGGCGCTGATGACTTTGGCCAAGGGCCAGTCGAACATCCGCGAGACCATCTTCGAGAACCGCTTCATGCATGTGCAGGAACTGGCCCGGCTCGGCGCCAAGATCCGGCTGGAGGGCGATCTCGCCGTGGTCGAGGGCGTCGAGCGGCTCAAGGGCGCGCCGGTGATGGCGACGGACCTGCGCGCCTCGGTCTCGCTGGTGATCGCGGCGCTGGCGGCCGAGGGCGAGACCCAGATCAACCGCGTCTACCATCTCGATCGCGGCTTCGAGGCCCTCGAAGCCAAGCTCAGCCGCTGCGGCGCGCAGGTCCAGCGCGTGAGGAGCTGAACCTGAGGGTTCAGCCCGCCGAGAAGCCTAAAACCCGCAGATCTTCGGCGCAGAAAGAAAATTCAGGTCGCAGAGCCTTGCACCGCCGCAACGGAGCGTGCCGGGTTCACTAACCGGCCTTGACCCACGCGGTCGCGGTCTCCCGCCCGCCGTCACCAGAACATGCGGCGCGGCCCGAATCCGTAGCCGATTCCATAGCCGAAGCCGACATAGGGCCGGTTGAGATAGGCCCGGCGCTGGGCCTCACGGTTCAGGTCGATGTCGAGCAGGCATTGCGAATAGGCATCCGTTCCAGGCCGGAAGCCGTAAGAGCGGCACCGGCCGTTATCTGCAGCCCGAATGTCGGCCGTGGACGCACAGGCGGTCAGCAGAAGGCCCAGAACGGCCGCGCCGATCGCCAGGGAATACGGACGTCTCTGCGGCTCGGGAGCAATCATGGGACGGTGCGACACCAAATGAGAAGGCCGGTCGGGCGCCAGGGCGATGCCGGCTCGTGAGAGCCGCGATTCAGCCGCGAACGATGCTACCGGCCAAGCTTTTCGGCAACTGGTTTTCGCGAGGGCCGGCATCGGGCGGGTCGGCCGGTGCGGCGAGGAAGCGTTGAGCGAATTGGCGAGAAAAAATCAGCGCGACAGGCTGCTGATGGTGCCCAGGAAAGGACTCGAACCTTCACCTCTTGCAAGACTGGTACCTGAAACCAGCGCGTCTACCAATTCCGCCACCTGGGCGCGCGGACCTTTTCGGGTCGGCACGGCGCTCCGTTTAGGGGGCGCCGCGCGCAGCGTCAATCGCAAGTTCCGATGCGGCAGAGCTTGGAACTCATGATCGACGCACAACTAAAGAGTATAAAATAGCGATCTCAACAACCTAAACGTCATTCCGGGGCGCGGTCAGCGAACCCGGAACCCAGAACCGCCGAGGCGTCATGTCTTGCGCGCGGGGCGTTTCTGGATTCCGGGTTCCGCTGCGCGGCCCCGGAATGACCAGAGACCAGATCTCTGGCGACACTTTAGAGCAAAGCTTCATGCCTGCCCGCGCCAGGCGCGGATGTCGACGAAGCGGCCGGCCACCGCCGCGGCCGCCGCCATGGCCGGCGAGACGAGATGCGTGCGGCCGCGATGGCCCTGGCGGCCCTCGAAATTGCGGTTCGAGGTCGAGGCGCAGCGCTCCAGCGGGTTGAGCCGATCGGCATTCATGCCGAGGCACATCGAGCAGCCCGGCTCGCGCCAGTCGAACCCCGCCGCTTTCAGGATGTCGGCGATACCTTCCTGCTCCGCCTGGATCTTCACCAGCCCTGAGCCCGGCACCACCATGGCCGAGACGCCCTCATGCACCTTGCGGCCCTCGACCATCCTGGCGACGATCCGCAAATCCTCGATGCGGCCATTGGTGCAGGAGCCGATGAAGACCCGGTCGAGCGCGATGTCAGTCATCCGCGTGCCGGGGGTCAGGCCCATATAGGCCAAAGCCTGCTCCTTGGATTGGCGCTTGTTCTCGTCCGCGATGATCGAGGGGTCGGGCACGACGCCCTGGATCGAGACGACGTCCTCCGGGCTGGTGCCCCAGGATACGATCGGCGGAAGATTGGCGGCGTCTAACCGCACCTCGCGGTCGAAATGCGCCCCCTCGTCCGTGACGAGGCTCTCCCAGTAGCGGCGGGCTGCTGCGAGGGCCGCGCCCTTGGGGGCCTTCGGGCGGCCCTCGACATAGGCGAAGGTGGTCTCGTCCGGCGCGACCATGCCGGCCCGGGCGCCGCCCTCGATCGACATGTTGCAGATCGTCATGCGGCCCTCCATCGAGAGGGCGCGGATCGCCTCGCCGGCATATTCGATGACCTGGCCGGTGCCGCCGGCCGTGCCGATCTCGCCGATGATCGCCAGCACGATGTCCTTGGCCGAGACGCCGTCGGGCAGAATGCCGTCGACGGTGACGCGCATGTTGCGCGCCTTGCGCTGGATCAGGGTCTGCGTGGCAAGCACATGCTCGACCTCGGACGTGCCGATGCCCTGCGCAAGCGAGCCGAAGGCGCCATGCGTCGAGGTGTGAGAATCGCCGCAGACGATGGTCTGGCCAGGCAAGGTAAAACCCTGTTCCGGCCCGATGATGTGGACGATGCCCTGGCGCCGATCGAGCGCATCGTAGAACTCGATGCCGAAATCGCGCACGTTCTCGGCGAGCGTCTCGAGCTGGATACGGCTCTCGGGGTCCTCGATTCCCTTGGAGCGATCCGTGGTCTGGACGTTGTGGTCGACGACGGCGAGCGTCTTTTCCGGCGCGCGCACTTTTCGCCCGGCGGCGCGAAGACCCTCGAAAGCCTGCGGGCTGGTGACCTCGTGGACGAGGTGGCGGTCGATATAGAGAAGCGCTGCGCCATCCGGGAGAACGTCGACGACGTGGTCGTCCCAGATCTTGTCGTAGAGGGTACGGGGCGCGCTCATGGTTCGAATGGCCAAGTGACGGGATGGGTTGGGCTCCCCTGGAGCAGGTCCGGGTCTGGCGGATCATCGCGCCGGGGATGACCACTTAGTAATATCGCGAAGCGCGTTTCGGAAGGGGCGCCGGTTCGAGGCGGCATGACACGCAGTCGAAGCGGTGAGCCGAACAATCCGAAGCAGCTTTGCAGGGCTCCCATTCCGCCTGTCAGCGACGCCGACCCAGGCGCGGTCAGAACAACCATCGCTATATCCCAACAGACATAACCCTTGCCAACGTCCAGGAAAACGGTGTCTTAAAAGGTTCTAAAAAAGCGCGGGCGCAAAGCCCGCGCACCATAGGGCAGGAAACGCGCGTCGGAAGCGGCGGGCGTTCCATTTCTAAAGAGGACGTCCAGTGCAACTCGACTCTTCGATTCCCAGCCACTTGCGTTGCCCCCGTACGCGGTCGCGGCGTGTCAGCGACACGTGGCAACCGGCATCGCCGATGTATTCGGCGAGAGGCGACGCCTCCATCGAAAACCTCGTCATGGCCTATTTCGGCGTTCAGTCGAAAGGCGACCAGATGAAGGGGCGCGCCTGCGCGGCGTACCAGACGATTCTGGAGAGCTTCAAGCAACCCGATGGGCCCGCCCGGCACGACCTCGTGCAGCAGACGGATGGGCAGGGTTATCTCAATCTCATCGCAGTCGCCTACTGGACCGACCCGGCGCAGTACGAGCGCTGGAACAACAGCCCCGCGATCTCAAAGTGGTGGGCGTCCGACGAGCGCCTGAACGAAGGCGTCGGCTACTTCCGCGAGGTGCTCAGCCCGCGCATGGAGCAGTTTGAGACCATCTACACGCACGATTATGGGCCCCTGGAAGGCGTCAGCATCCTGATGGGCTCGATGAGCGAGCCGATCATCGAGCACGGCTATTGGGGGTCGATGCGCGACCGACTTCCGCTGTCGCAGACCGATACGCTGGACCCGACGGGCGAGCTTGCCGTGAAGCAGGGCGATCCGGCGCAGGGCGGACGCATCGTCATCACGGGGCACGACAACCTCGCCCTGATCCGTTCGGGAGAGGATTGGAGCAAGACGCAAGGAGAAGAGCGGGACACTTGGTTCGAGAAGATCCAGCCCGTGCTGCTCGAAGGGATGGACTTCCTGCGCGACGAAGGTCTCGAAGTCGGCTGCTATAACAACCGCTATTGTTACCACATGGACGAGAACGGCAATCTGGAAGAGCGCGGCTTTGGCGTCAGCTTATGGCATTCATTGTCCAAGCTCGAGACCTGGGCGGAGTCGCACCACACCCATTTGTCGATCTTCGTGACGTTCACGCGCCTTGCCAAAAAGTTCAAGGAACTCACGCTTTATCATGAAGTTTCGGTTTTCGATGCGTCGAACCAGTACTTCGAATATATCAACTGCCATCCCAAAACTGGCGTTATGAAGGGTGTGATGTCCCTCGCAGAACGGGCGGTCGAGGCCCCAGCGGGCTTAGCCGTCGCCGGGGCCTGATCCAGTACCCTTTGTTTGTGAGGAGGGCGGCCGCGCGAAGTGGCCGCCTTCACCCGACTCGTGGGCGCGATCCTGCTCGAACAGAACGACGAGTGGACCGTCCAGCGCGTCCGCTCCATGACTGCCGGTAAGAGCCGCACCGAGTCAGCTACTCCACGCCAAGGAGCAAGATCTCCACCCCGAGACCAAGCGGGGCCGGTTCGAGCACCTTTGCGGACGTTGCGCACTGGACTTCTGCACGATGTAGACTGTTGCTTCTGCAGTACGCATGGCCCCGCGCAAAAAAAGCAAATTTCTGCACGAAGTTGGTAGCACACGCGGCCCCCGCGCATATCGGCTAAACTGCCGATGGAAAAGGTACCGGCTCTGATTGTGCACGCCACCCTAATTTGCTTGATGCTGTCGCTTTAGCCGATGCAGTAGGGCGCTCCGTTCAATGTTCAGAAGGTCAACAAAACCAAAATACATAATTGTGGTTCGTCGCCCAATTGGTGATGCGCCGGAATGGGTAAAGGATGCGTGGATCGGAGTGCGTCTACCAGTTGCAAAGACCCAAGCCACGTCGCACGCCGGCTTTAGCGTGACAAAGGGTCCCCACACTCTCATCCCTAGATTATGGTCAATATTAAGAAAAAAATCTGATTATTATAGTGGATATGTTGTTCATGCTAAAACTTCTGTAGAAATTCTTAGTGAAACGCGCCCAGACGCAGCGAATTGGTGGCGTACCAATGTCCATAATTGCTTGCAGGGATTTAACTGCTTTCTCTTCGACGAAGAGTCATGTGAAATATTTATTGATGATTAATCGGTGATGTCTTTCAAAGCTGAACAATACACGAGTTAATACGACCGATCGATTGAGTGGGGCCGCGTAAAATCCTGATTTCTGCACGGTTTCAGAACGTCACCTTCTGCGGCGTGAACCGGCCTCCGTTGGATCGTTTGGAATGCCTGCATTGGCCGAGACCCCTCTCTGACGGTGGATGGCACGCTTCAGATTCTGACCATTCGATGCGGATCCGCGCGAAACCCGAGATGAAACCGTCGCCGGGCCGTGCCACTCTGCACCTCTGGCCCGGAACGCGCATTCTATTGATGAAATATACCGATCAGGATGATCGCCATCCGGGAACCGTTGGACTGAGCAGAATGTCCCGATTGCTTGAGCCCGACTCTCATCATCGCCTCGCCCGCCTGGACGCGGCCGAGGCCGGCGACGCCGGGGTTGCGGTCGCATCCCGCGTCGCTGCGATCCGGCGGGCCGCTGACGCCCTGTTCGAGCGATGCAAGCCCGATGGACATTGGGTGTTCGAACTCGAAGCCGATGCGACGATTCCAGCCGATTACGCCCTGCTCCAGCATTATCTCGGCCGGATCGATGACGGCATGCAGACCCGGATCGGGCGCTATCTGCGCCGCGTCCAGAGGCCGGAGGGCGGCTGGGCGATGTTTCCGGGCGGGCGTTTCGACCTCTCGGTGAGCGTGAAGGCCTATTTTGCACTCAAAGCCATCGGCGATTCTCCCGAGGCGTCGCATATGCGCCGCGCCCGGACCCTGATCCTGGAGGCAGGCGGGGCCGAGCGCGCCAATACCTTTGCGCGCATCCAGCTCGCCCTGTTCGGCGCGATTCCCTGGCACGGCATCCCGGCCATGCCGGTCGAGATCCTGCTGCTGCCGGACCGTTTCGCCTTCAGCCTTTGGCGGGTCGCCTATTGGTCGCGCACCTTCATCGTGCCGCTCGTCGTGCTGCAGGCCCTGCGCCCGCGCGCCAGAAACCCGCGCGGCATTACCGTCGACGAGATCTTTTCCCAGCCGCCCGAGCGGATCCGCGATTGGTACCCGGGACCATTCCGCTCGCAATGGGGGCGGCTCTTCAAATGGTTCGACGCCGCGCTCAAGCAGATCGAGCCGCATGCCCCGCGTCGATCGCGTACCAAGGCCATCGCCAAGGCGCTCACCTTCGTCGGCGAGCGCCTCAACGGCACGGACGGAATCGGCGCGATCTATCCGCCGATCGCCTATTCGCTGATGATGTTCGATGCGCTCGGGATTCCCGCGGATGATCCGCGCGTCTCCTCCTGCTGGGCCGCACTCGACGGCCTGCTCGTTGAGCGCGAGGCGCGCGACGAAACCTATATCCAGCCCTGCGTCTCGCCGGTCTGGGATACCGGATGGTGCGCCTGGGCCTGCGTCGCGGCGGAGATGGCCGGCATCGCGCAGGCTCGGCCGGCCTTGGAGAAAGCCTGCGATTGGCTGGCTGATCGAGAGATCAGGGATGTGCGCGGCGACTGGGCGGTGCTCCGGCCGGATATCGCGCCCGGCGGCTGGGCCTTCCAGTACCGCAACGACCGTTACCCGGATGTCGACGATACGGCTCTCGTCGCGCTGCTGCTGCACCGGCATGGCGGGCCGACCCATCGCGCGGCGGTGGCGCGGGCGCGGACCTGGATTCTCGGCATGCAGAGCAGCAATGGCGGCTGGGGCGCTTTTGACGCCGACAACGATCGCGACATCCTCAACCACATCCCCTTTGCCGATCACGGCGCGCTGCTCGATCCGCCAACCGCCGACGTTACCGCGCGCTGCATCACCTTCCTCGCGGGCCTCGGCCGCGCAGAGGACCTGCCGGCCATAGCCCGCGCCATTGCCTTCCTGCGCGCCGAGCAGGCGCCGGATGGCAGCTGGTTCGGCCGCTGGGGCATGAACTACATCTACGGCACCTGGTCCGTGCTGGTCGCTTTGCGCGCCGCGGGCGTGCCGCCGCACGATCCGACGGTGCGCCGCGCGGCGGAGTGGCTGGCGATGATCCAGAAGCCGGATGGCGGCTGGGGCGAAGATGCGGAGAGCTACGCGGTCGACGCCTATGCCGCGCTCCCTGAGAGCCTGCCCTCGCAGACTGCCTGGGCCATGCTCGGGCTGATCGCGGCGGGCCGGGCAGGCTCGACCGCGGTTGCGCGCGGCGAGTCTTGGCTCCTGCGTCACCAGGAGGCGGACGGGACTTGGCCGGAGACGGCCTACAATGCCGTCGGCTTCCCGCGCGTGCTCTACCTGCTCTACCACGGCTACGGCATCTATTTCCCGCTCATGGCCCTCTCGGCCTGCCGCATCGGCCGGGAGAAGCCGAACGAGGCCATCTATCTCGATCAGGTCACGGGTGCCGCCGGGACGCTGCCCTGAAGGCGTGCCGCCCACCCCCGCAAGTCGAGTGGACCCGGATGCGGCCGGGCGGTAATTCGGGATGAGGCAAGACCGACCCGGAGCAACCGTGGCCGAGACCGATACGCCCGACATTCTGCTCCTCAAGGCGATGCAGCCGGAGATCATGGCGGCGCTGGCGCCCCGCTTCCGGCTCCATCGGCTCGACGAGGCCAAGGACAGGACGGCATTCTTCGCGCTGGTCGGCCCGGCGATCCGCGGCATGGCGGTCGGCGCGATGGCGCCGATCGACCGCGCTCTCCTCGAAAAGCTCCCCAAGCTCGAAATCGTCTCGAGCTTCGGCGTCGGCTACGACACGATCGACGTCGCACCTATCCGCTCACCGCCTCGTTGCGCGGGCGCAAGATCGGCATTTTGGGACTTGGGCGGATCGGGCGGGCGATCGCGCGGCGTCTCGAAGGGTTCGGCATCGAGATCGCCTATTGCGGACGCAGCCGCCAAGAGGGTGTCGCCTATGACTATTTCGCGTCGCTCATCGAGATGGCGCGGGCGGTCGACACCCTGATGATCGTGGCGCCTGGCGGCCCCGGAACCGATCGCATCGTCGACGAGGCCGTGCTCGCAGCGCTCGGGCCGGAGGGCATTGTCGTCAATGTCGCGCGCGGCAGCATCGTCGACGAACCCGCCCTGATCGCCGCTCTCAAGGCAGGCACGATCCGCAGCGCCGGTCTCGACGTGTTCGCCAATGAGCCGAACGTCGCGCCGGAACTCCTCGCGCTCGACAATGTCGTGCTGTTGCCGCATGTCGGTTCGGGTTCGGTGCAGACCCGCAAGGCCATGGGACAACTTCTCGTCGACAATCTTCTCTCGTGGTTCGAGGGCAGGGGCGCGATCACGCCGGTTCCCGAGACGCCGGCAGGCCGGAGCGCCCTGTCGTGATCGCACTTGCCTGGACGAGACGCACGGCCGGCCGCACCGGCCTTGCTGCTGCCCTGCTCCTTGCGGGCAGCGTCGCGGGGCTCGCGCAGGACGATGCGGGAGAACCGGCGCCTTCGCCGGAAGCGGCACAGCCGCCTTCCGAGCCGCCGCCTGCTCCCACGAGGCTGCCCGACAATCCGAACGAGGCGGTCGGCACCTGGGAGATGGCGCTCGAGGGCAGCAACCGGCGCTGCGTCCTCACCTTTGCCGGCGATAGCGGGCCGAGTGGGAAGGTCTTGCGCTTTCCGGCAGGCTGCCGCCGCGCCTTGCCGGTCCTCTCCAAGATCGATGGCTGGCTCTACGCCGACAAGGGCATCCGCTTCGTCGACCGGAATGTGCGTCCGCTCCTGACTTTCGATCCCGGTTCTGTACCCAAGAGCCTCGGTGCCAAGGCCGAGAGCGGCGAGCGCTATACGCTGGCGCCGATCCAGATCGCGATTCCCGCGCAAGATGGCACAGCGCAGCCCGACGCCACGCAGGCCCTGCCGCTGGGCGCCCCCGCGGCCGATCTGACTCCGGCCGCGATGCCGGCTCAGAGCCCGACCCCGATGCGCACGATTCAGGGCGCGCAGCCGGCCTTGCGCGCCGACACGCTGTCGCCTCCGGACGTGCCACTCGCCGATCGCCCGGGCGCGGGTACCTATGCGCTCGACCGCTTCAACAACAAGGATGTCTGCCGGCTCGTGCTCGATCCGCGCCCGGCACCGCCAGCCGAGGCGAGCCTGTTGAAACCGACCGCGATCGCGCAAGCCGCCGGCGAGACCGCGCCGGTCCGCATCCTGCCGGGCTGCCGCGACAACGGGATCACCGTGTTCGATCCCGTCTCCTGGAATTTCGCCAATGGCTACCTGACGCTCAAGGCGCGGCGCGGCCACACGGTCAATCTCATCTTCAAGGGGGAGGGACGCTGGCGCCGCGACCCCGATGTCGGCACCACGCTGGAACTGCGCCGGATCGAGCCGTAAGGGCGATCCGGCGTTTCACCGCGGCACGCGCCTCCCCGCGCCACTTCACGCTGCCGCCGTGGCTGCCCCTTCCGGATAGTAGCGGGCCCGCATCCGCGCATCGTAGGCGACGAGATTCGCATGCGCTTCCATCGCCGTGCGCAGGGGCGAGTCGAAATGCGGGCAGAGCGTGCCGGTGACGAAGGCATAGGCCGTCGCATCGGCGCCCGACACCGTCTCTCCGAGCAGGTAGGGCTTGTCGGCCAGGAGGAGCGCAAGCGCGTCGATCGAACGCTTGGCAAGCTTTTCGAGATCCGAGCGGTCATGACGACCGAGCCCCTGGGCCTTGAGATTGCCGCGGATCTTGCGCCTGACCATGGCCCGGACGATGGGTCGCACCGGTGCGGGTGCAATGTCGAAGAACCGGGCCGGCCCCTTTTGGAAATTGGCATCGTTGAGCCAGCGCAAATCGACCACCGCCCAATAGAGATGATCCTCGAGCATCCGCTCGATCGCCCAGCCGCGCGCCCTGTCCGCCGGGTCGTAGCCCGCGTCGAAATCGATGCCATGGGCGCTCTCGAGATGCCAGCGGATGAAGGTCGAATCCGCAATCACGGTATCGCCGTCGCGCAGATAGGGCAGCTTGCCCTTCGGCGCCTTGCCGAAACCGCCGGTATCGGTGGCGTAGGGCAGGCCGGCCATCTTGAGCAGGATCTCGGCCTTCATCACGAAAGGGCTCGGATCGGGCAGGCCGAACATCGGGCCGAAGGTGTAGAGCGTGATCGTCATGCCGTTCTCTTGTCGTGTCACCATTCGCACGGGCGAATGTGTGAAAGAGAGATTGGTGGAACCCGGACTGTTCTCTCACAGATCTGGCTACAATTGGAGCGCCCATTGCCGCCACCTTCGGGCACCGTAAATTCCTCGTCACGGATGCCTCAGCCCTGCGGCCGCCCGCAGATATAGCCGCTGCCCGGCCAACCCTCGTAGAAATCTTCGTCGATCTCGATGGCCAAATCCGAAATGTCGTCGCTTCCACCGATCCCGCGAAAGAAGTCGAGAAACGTCGCGATCCCAAATTATGGGGCACAGGAATTGCCTAAGGCTTCGGCGGTCACGGCGCCGACAAAATATTCGGTGACCGGCATTCCTGACTTGCGGTACGCCCAATCCCGCGAGTGGACATAATCCGACCGTACGATTGGTTCGCGGAAGATCTATCGGTTATCATCTATGCCATACATGGACGAACTCCATATATCGTGCTTCATTTTCGGTCTATTCTTTGCATTGAATTCTGCAAGCAAAAATCTGATTTGCAAAGATGATTATGTTGTAATTGTTATGTTTATGCTTAATTTACTAAAGAAAATGAAGCATAAACAGGTTTTGAATATGCAATTTTTTCCGACAATTCTGATATACATATCTTGTCGATCGCTAATCTAAAGAGTCAACACAACGTTTTATAAAATCAAACTGTGCCGGCGCGAAAGAACTTGACGATGATGGCCTGATGTTTTTCGAAGACGGGCCTTGGGAAAAAGAACAGGCGATGCAGCCGTGATCGTTCTACGATTGCAGATGTTTGACCGCGTCAATGTTCCCATCCTGCCCCTTGCCCCCCGCCCCCACTTCCCCTATACGTCCCGCTTCGCGTTCGCTCCGGCCGGGGGCTGAACGGACGGTGCCGTTTGCGGCATAGAGGCTCAATAACCTCGGCGTCCCGTGTCTCCGCCTTCGATCAACCGCTCGGGCCATCATCACGGCTCGAAGGGCTTGGCGCCGGAAGAACAAGCGAGTCGAACCGGCCCGATCCTCCGCATTCCCAAGCGGCCGGGCCTCTTGTGACCCGAGGACAAGGCGGCAGCATGCCTCTCTACGAACACGTCTTCCTGGCGCGCCAGGACGTGACGTCCCAGCAGGTCGAGCAATTGATCGAGACCTATAAGGGCGTCATCGAAGCCAATGGCGGCAAGATCGAGAAGATCGAGCCCTGGGGCGTCAAGTCCCTGGCCTACCGCATCAAGAAGAACCGCAAGGCGCATTTCACCCTGCTCAACATCGACGCCCCGCCGGCGGCTCTGGCCGAGATGGAGCGCCAGATGCAGATCTCCGAGGACGTTTTGCGCTTCATGACCGTGCGTGTCGAGACGCTCGAAGCCGAGCCTTCCGCGATGATGCAGAAGCGCGACCGCGACGACCGCAAGGATCGCGACCGGGGCGAGCGCGGTGACCGTCCGCGCCGTCGTGACGATGGCGATTTCGGCGGTTTCGGCGGCGATCGGGATCGTGGCGACAGGGGTGACCGCGGCGATCGCGGCGAGCGCAGCTTCGGCGGGGAGCACTGATCATGGCTTTTGGTGCAAGTGCCGGCGCAGGCGCTGGTGGCGGCGGTGGCCGTCGTCCCTTCTTCCGTCGCCGCAAGACCTGCCCGTTCTCGGGCGTCGGCGCGCCGAAGATCGACTACAAGGACGTGAAGCTGCTCTCGCGCTACGTCTCCGAGCGCGGCAAGATCGTTCCCTCACGCATCACGGCGGTCTCGGCCAAGAAGCAGCGCGAGTTGGCCCAGGCCATCAAGCGCGCCCGCTTTCTTGGCCTGCTGCCGTATGTGATCCGCTAAGCTTGTCTCCTCTCCCCGCTTGCGGGGAGAGGGCCTTGCCCCCCTCGTTGGGGGTAAGGCAAGCGTAGGCGCAGCCGAAGCGGGGGTGAGGGGACGTCACCGGATGTGAGTCTCCCGGCATCGCCCCCTCACCCTCGGCTGCCGCCTTGTTTTGCCGAGGACAAGCTCGGCAAAACCCTCTCCCCGCAAGCGGGGCGAGGGAACTCACCCGAGGCCGACCACGCCATGCGGCCGGCCGATCGTTGGGGCCACTCGCCTCTAACCCTGCCCATCGCGGACAGCGGGACAGCGCAAACGGACCATGACCAAGGATCTCGGCATCGGCCTTCTGGCCGGCCTCGTCTCGGCGCTCCTGTTCGGAGTGCTGCTCAAGGCGACGCCTCTTGCCATCGTGCTCTATCTGCTCGCGCCGCTGCCGATCCTGATCGCCGGGCTCGGCTGGAGCCATAGGGCCGCGCTCGCCGCCGTCGTCTCGGGCAGCCTCGCGCTGGCGATCGGCGCCTCGGCCTATCTCGGCATCGCCTTCGCGCTCTATCTCGCCCTGCCGGCCTGGTGGCTCGCCTATCTCGCCTTACTCGGGCGCCCGAATGCCGATGGCAGCCTCGAATGGTATCCGACCGGGCGGCTTCTCGCCTGGATCGCGGCAACCGCCGCGCTCGCCTTCGTCGCCATCGCGGTCGTCGCCTCGCCGAATTACGAGACCTTCCGCACGCAGCTCTCCGCGATGACCAAGCGCGTCGTGCAGGCGCAGATGCAGGGGCGCGCCGTGCCCCCACCCGGCAAGCCGGCCGAGCCGGGCTCCGCGCCGCCGGCTCAGAATGCTCCGGCGACAGAGCCCGCGCCCGATCAGACGACCAAGGATCAACCTCAAAAGGACGATCCGAACAAGGATCTTCCGAACAAGGATCTGCAGAGTGAGGTCGCCGACGCGCTGGTCGCGGTCGCCCCCGCTCTCGCCGCCCAGGGTCTTGCGATCCTGCTTGCCTTCTATCTCTGGTTGGCCGGGCGGATCGTCCAGGTCTCGGGACGCCTGCTGCGGCCCTGGCCGGACATTCCCTCGACCGCGATGCCGCGCCAGGTGCTCCTGGTCTTTGCCGGCGCCTTCGGCCTCACGCTGATTCCCGGCTATCCGGGCGTGCTCGGGGTCGCGCTGATCGGCTCCTTCTGCGCGGCCTTCGCGCTGCAGGGCCTTGCCGCCTTTCACGACCGCTCGCGCGGGCGCCCGGGACGCATGGCCCTGCTCATCGGCCTCTACGTCTTCCTGTTCGTCACGCAGGGGCTCGCGCTCTTCGCACTCACCCTGTTCGGCATAGCCGATACCGCCCTGGGCCGCCGCGCCAAACCGGCAGCCCGCTAATCCCATTCACCTCAAGACCTGGACAGAAGGAACACAGCCATGGATGTCATCCTGCTCGAACGCGTCGCCAAACTCGGCCAGATGGGCGAGACCGTGAAGGTCCGCCCCGGCTATGCCCGCAACTTCCTGCTCGCCCGCGGCAAGGCCCTGCGCGCGACGGAAGCCAACAAGAAGCATTTCGAGACGCAGCGCGCCCAGCTCGAGGCTCGCAACCTCGACCGCAAGAAGGACGCCGAGAGCGTTGCCGAGAACCTCAATGGCAAGAGCTTCGTACTGATCCGCCAGTCGGGCGAATCCGGCGTGCTCTACGGCTCGGTCTCGACCCGCGATCTCGCCGAGGTCGTCACCAAGGACGGCTTTTCGGTCAATCGCGACCAGTTCATCCTCAACCACCCGATCAAGACGCTCGGCCTGCACACCGTGCCGGTGAGCCTGCATCCCGAGGTCGAGGTCACCGTGACCGTCAACGTCGCCCGCAGCCCCGAAGAGGCCGAGCGTCAGGCCCGCGGTGAATCGGTCACCGAGCGCGAGCAGTTCAACCTCGACGATCTCGGCCTCGAAGTCGGCCAGGCCCTGGCCGATGCCGGCGAAGGCGCCGACGACCGCGGCTGAGGCTCAATCGTCCGTGCGCATTCCCTCGCCCCGCTTGCGGGGAGAGGGTTTTGCCGAGCTTGTCCTCGGCAAAACGAGGCGGCAGCCGAAGGTGAGGGGGCGGCGCAGGAAGAGTCTCATCCGGTGGCTTCCCCTCACCCTCACCCTCACCCTCGCTTCGGCTTCGCCTACGCTCCCCGCATGGACGACGAGGTCCATGCAGGCCTCTCCCCGCGTGCGGGGAGAGGGAACGACGCGGCGAATACTTCGAGAAATCTCCTCGGCGCTGTCGGCCCACGGGGCGCCAGTTCGTCTTTCATGACGAGCGGGCCGAACCGGTGCCCGCATCTCGATTGGGAGCTGAACGATGCGCGTGATGGTTCTGGTGAAGGCGACGACGGACAGCGAAGCGGGGGCGCTGCCCTCCGCCGAGCTTCTGGCCGCCATGGGCGCCTTCAATGCCGCGCTGATCGATGCCGGCATCATGAAGGCGGGCGAGGGCCTGAAACCCTCCTCCCAGGGCAAGCGCATCGCCTTCGACGGGCCGAGCCGCACGGTGATCGACGGTCCTTTCCCCGCGACCTCCGAACTCGTCGCCGGGTTCTGGCTGTGGGAAGTCAAGGACTTGGACGAGGCGATCGAATGGGCCAAGCGCTGCCCCAACCCGATGCCCGGGCCGAGCGAACTCGAAATCCGGCCGCTCTACGAATTGTCCGATTTCGAGGGCATCGCCTGATCGGAAGCACCGGCTTGGCCAAGGCACGAGCCGTGAAGTCCGGGGAGAACGGTGAAACCGGCCTCCTCGGCATTGACTCGTTCGCTATTCGTTCCAGCATGGTCCTTGCGATTCCGATGGGGCGGGAGCGGCATCGGCATTTGCCCCGTCGTGGCGTCGGGGATGCAGTCTCCGTGCGCCCCTTCGGCTAAGGATCATTTCACGCTGGCGGTGCATGATCTTCCGGCAGCGTGCTGAGAGGATGCGTCGCCATGGCCCTGCCCAATGCCCTGACGGCGAAGCTCGATGCGGTCCAGCAGGAATTCCGCGTCGCGCCGCACAACATAGATGCCGAGCAGGCTCTGCTCGGCGCGGTGCTGGTAAACAACGACGCCTATTACCGCGTCTCGGATTTCCTCCTGCCTGAGCATTTCATGGAGGAGGTGCATCGCCGCATCTTCGAGACGGCCTCTTCGCTGATCAAGGCAGGCAAGCTCGCCACGCCGATCACGCTGAAGACCTATCTCGGCGATGCCGATCTCGGCGGCGTCACGGTGATGGCCTATCTCGCGCGCCTCGCCGCCGAGGCGACGACCGTGATCAATGCGGGCGAGTATGGCCGCACCATCTACGATCTCGCCATCCGCCGCCGGCTCATCACGATCGGCGAGGACCTCGTCAACGGCGCTTACGAGGCCCCGGTCGAGGCGGCCCCGCGCGACCAGATCGAGGAGACCGAGCGCCGGCTCTACGAGCTTGCGGAATCCGGCAAATACGATGGCGGCTTCCAAAAGTTCTCGGACGCACTCACCGCCGCCGTCGACATGGCGGCCAAGGCCTATCAGCGCGACGGCAAGCTCTCAGGCATCGCCACCGGCCTGTCCGATCTCGATGCCAAGATGGGCGGGCTGCAGCCCTCCGACCTGATCATCCTCGCCGGCCGCCCGGCCATGGGCAAAACCTCGCTCGCGACCAACATCGCCTTCAACATCGCCAAGGGCTATCGCGGCGAGAAGCGGCCGGACGGCACCACCGAGACGGTGAATGGCGGCATCGTCGGCTTCTTCTCGCTCGAAATGTCGGCAGAGCAACTCGCGACCCGCATCATCGCCGAGCAATCCGGCGTGCCCTCCTACAAGATCCGCCGCGGCGACATCCGCCCCGAGGATTTTTACAAGATTACCGATGCCGCGCGGGAAATGCAGACCATCCCGTTCTACATCGACCAGACCGGCGGCATCTCGATCGCCCAGCTCGCCGCGCGCGCCCGCCGCCTCAAGCGCCAGAAGGGCCTCGACCTGCTGATCGTCGACTATCTGCAGCTGCTCTCCGGCTCCTCGAAGCGCGGCGACAACCGCGTGCAGGAAATGACCGAGATCACCACCGGCATGAAGGCGCTTGCCAAGGAGCTCTCGGTGCCGATCATCGCGCTTTCGCAGCTCTCCCGCCAGGTCGAGAGCCGCGACGACAAGCGCCCGCAGCTCTCGGATCTGCGCGAATCCGGCTCGATCGAGCAGGATGCGGACGTGGTGATGTTCGTGTTCCGCGAGGAATATTACGTGAACAACAAGAAGCCGCGCGAGGGCACCGAAGAATTCTTCGCCTGGGAGGCGGAGATGAACCGCGTCCACGGCAAGGCCGAAGTCATTCTCGGCAAGCAGCGCCACGGGCCGACGGGGACGGTGGAGTTGCAGTTCGATGCGAATGTGACGCGGTTTTCGAATTTGGCGAGCGACGAGCGGATGCCGGAGCGGATATAGAGACCCTCATCGGGACACGATCGGGCAGTGGGCCCATGAACGCGATGCCGCCGCTTCTGCTTGTCTGCTCGGATCCACTCGAGCTGAGGAAAGTCGAACCATCGTTCCGGCTCGATGCAGAGGCAGCGCGGGCAGTCGGATTCGAGGTCGCTCTGCTCGATCACGATGAACTCGACCGGCGTATCTCCCCCACCGCAGCCTTGCGCAAGACGCAGTTCGAGGTTCCCTGCGCCGCCATCTATCGGGGCTGGATGCTGCGCCATGCCGCTTATGAGAGGCTGTTCGAAGAACTCGCACGACGCGGCGTAACCCTACTAACTGCGCCGGCTGCCTACGCGGCCTGCCACCACGCTCCTGGTTCCTATTCGGCGCTGTCCCGCTGGATGCCCAAAACCGCGTGGCTGCCGCTGGCCCGGATCGACGATCCCATGGCCTTGAGCGAGGTCCTTTCGGCCTTCGGGTCGGCGCCGGTCATCCTGAAAGATTGGGTGAAGTCGCAAGCGACCGGCTATTGGGAAGAGGCCTGCTTCATTCCCGATGCCTCCGACATACAGCGCGCCATTCGGGTGATTGCCCGGTTTCGCGATTTGCAGGGCGAGAGCCTGGAAGGTGGCCTGGTGTTCAAGGCCTATGTCCCGCTCCTCCCCGAGAGTTCTTCGGCCCACGAACATCGTGCCTTCATCGTCGGCAACCGCGTCGTCGGATGCTGGCCGCGTTCTGATGGCCCATCACCCCCGCCCTCGCGCGATCTGCTCGACGAGATCGCCGCCGCGATGCCGAGCCCATTCGCATCGGCTGATCTGGCACGGGATATCGAAGGGCGATGGTGGCTGCTCGAAGTCGGCGACGGGCAGGTGTCCGGCCTGCCGAATCTACACTCGGCCCCGCCGCTCTTCGCAGCCCTTTCGGCAGCAATGTCGGAGCTAAGCCTGCAAGCTGGATGGTGACATGTCTTTCGGCTTCCATGGCGAGAAGGCCGATCCGGGTCCTACCAGATGGTGCGCGGATAGATCGTCTCGACCGGCAGTTTTTTCACGGCTGCGCCGATCGCGCCTGATTTCACCAGCGCGTGGATCTCATGCGCCAACGCGGTCACGTCGCTGATCCCTATGATCCATTCGCCGACGTAGCGTTCGACGGCTTCACCGGACAGGCCGATCTGGATGGCCCGGTGGCCGAGAGGTTGCAGGTGCAGATCCCGCTCCGGATCCCATTGGATCCGCACCGGCGAACGCTCCTTCAGTTCACGCCATTCCTCAGCACTCGATGAGGCGGGCGGTGAGCTCGGGCAGGAATGGTCGAGCGCCCAGTCGAAGCCCTCGTGGCTGATGTCGATCGCCAGGATGCGACTCTGGTTCGCGTCCTTGTGGCCCCAGCCGGCCCGGTACATCATCCAGAGGAAGGACGGTTTGATCCACGTCATCCGGCTGCGCGCGAAGGGCGGCGTCACAAAGGTTCCGCGCGCCAGAGCCGCGTCGGCGATCGCGCGGTTATAGGCCTGATAGACTCGGTTTGTGCGATCGTCGTGGACCGCGCAGATCTGCTTGGCGGGAATTACGTTCATCGCCGAAAGTCTGCCCTGCGGAATTTCCTGCGGCAACCCGGTACGTCTCTTGATTGCAGCGAGGCCCGATGCACCTCTGGATCCTGTCGGACCTGCATGTTGAATTCGGTGGCTGGGCTCCGCCCGATCCCGTGCCCGAGCACGATGCCGTCATTGTCGCGGGCGATGTCGGGGAGCGGCTGGCGAGCCGGGTGCTGCCCTGGCTGCGGGCGACGTTTCCCGGGCCGCAACCCGTTCTTTACGTCCCGGGCAATCATGATTTCTACAGGACGACGCTTCAGCGCGAGATCGTCGCGGCGCGCACTATTGCGGCCGAACTCGGCCTGCATCTGCTGGCGGAGGGCGAGAGCGTCATACTCGATCGCACGCGCTTCATCGGTGGGACGCTCTGGACGGATTACGCGCTACGGCCGGACTTGCGTGCCCATGCGATGGCCACCGCAAACGACCGCATCGCCGGAATGAACGACCACCGCCGCATCAAGGCCATCGTCGAGGGTGGCTACAACGCCTTTCGGCCGGTGCTTGCCGCGCGAATCCATGCCGTCCAGCGTGCCCGGATCGAAGCCGTTCTCGCCGAGCCCTTCGCGGGACCAAGCGTGGTGATCACCCATCATGCCCCGAACGAGCGCTCGCTACGGAACGGAGCCTGGCGAGCCGTCCTCGACGCAGCCTATGCGTCTGATCTCACCACCACCTTGGAAGGCCCAAATGCCCCGGCTCTCTGGATTCACGGCCACGTCCATACCAGTTCCGACTATCGTCTCGGCCACACGCGCGTGGTGGCCAACCCTCGCGGTTACGTGACGTCCGGCGTTCCCGGAAATGCAAGCTTCGATCCGGCGCTCGTCGTGACGCCATGACGATACTCCGCGCCAGCCAACGGCCTCGTTCATGCCTGATAGCGCCGGCACTGTGCTAGGATCGTCGTCTCGCCGCCGGGAGCCCTCGCCATCCCACCCGCCTCCACCCGAAAACGCCAGCGCGCCATGCCGCGCGCCGCCGCCTGGGATGTGCGTCATGGAGCGCGCGTCTCGATCGATCTCTCGGCCATCGCCGAGAACTGGCGGCGGCTGAAGGCGCAAGCCGCGGGTGCCGAATGCGCCGCAGTCGTCAAGGCGGATGCCTATGGCTGTGGGCTTGAGCGGGTCGCGCCCCTCCTGCGCAAGACCGGCTGCCGGACTTTTTTCGTCGCGCATCTGGGGGAAGGCGAGGCCTTGCGTGCACTGCTGCCCGACGCCGAGATCTACGTGCTGAACGGGCTGCTGCCGGGCGTCGGGGCGAAATTTCGCGATGCCGCCCTGCGCCCCGTGCTCTCTTCGCTCGACGAGCTTGCCGAATGGGCCCTGTTCTCGGACGGCGCCCTGCCTGCGGCGCTCCATGTCGATACCGGCATGAACCGGCTCGGGATCCCGCTGCCGCAGGCGCTCAGCCTGACGCGCGAGCCCATCCTGACCCAGGCTGGCATCCAACTGGTGATGAGCCACTTCATCAGCGCGGAGTTGCCGGAGAAGCCGGCCAACGCCTGGCAGATCACGGATTTCGCGCGGCTGCGCGAGGCCTTTCCGGGCATTCCCGGCTCTCTCGCCAATTCATCGGGCATCTACCTGCCCGGTGCCCAGCACGACATGGTGCGGCCGGGCTATGGCCTTTATGGCGGCAACCCGACGCCGACGCTCGACAGGAACCCGATGCGGGAGGTCGTGCGGCTGGAGGCGGCGATCCTGCAGGTCCGCGAGGTCGTGAAGGGCGAGACCGCCGGCTATTGTGCCCGCTGGACGGCGCCAGAGCCGCGCCGGCTCGCGACGCTCTCGATCGGCTATGCCGACGGCTATCCGCGCTCGGCGAGCGGCGGCGGACACGCGCTCGTCGACGACGTGCTCTGCCCGATCGTCGGCCTCGTCTCGATGGACCTGATCATCCTCGACGTCACCGATGTTCCCGGCGCCCAGCGCGGCGCCATCGCGACCCTGATCGGCGACCGCCTCGATGTGGATACGGTCGGCCGCGCGGCGGGGACGATCGGGTATGAGATTCTGACGGGGCTAGGTTCTCGTTATGTTCGCAGCTATGGTGGCGGTTGAGGACATCCGTTCCACGCAACCCGGTTTCGCCCACCCACCACCCTCATCCTGAGGTGCCCGTGCAACGGGTCTCGAAGGAGGCTTCCAGGACCCTCCGTGAACTCTGGAGGGCTCCTTCGAGGCTTCCGCTTCGCTGCAGCACCTCAGGATGAGGGTTTCGGGTGGGAGCGCCGTTCCTTCGCCAATAGGCGTTTATGGCCAAGAACCAGCAAACCTTCGTCTGCCAGTCCTGCGGTGCGGTCTATAATCGCTGGCGCGGGCGCTGCGAGGCCTGCAACGGCTGGAACACCATCGTCGAGGAAACCGGCGCGAGGCCGCAGACCGGTCCGGTTGCCACACGCCCGTCCCGTGCGCGCGGCCGCGTGTTTCCGCTGGAGGGCCTCACTGGCGAGGCCAAGGAGGCTCCGCGAAAGGCCTCCGGCATCGCCGAACTCGACCGCGTCACCGGCGGCGGCTTCGTGCGCGGCTCGGTGCTGCTGCTCGGTGGCGATCCCGGTATCGGCAAGTCGACCTTGCTGATGCAGGCCGCCGCCGCGATGGCGTTCCAGGGCGAGCGCGTCGCCTATATCTCGGGCGAGGAGGCTGTCGGGCAGGTACGCCTGCGGGCCGAGCGGCTGGGTCTCACCACGCATCCGGTCGAACTCGCCGCCGAAACCAATGTCGAGGATATCGTCGAGACGCTCTCGCAGGGGCGCCCGCCGGCGCTCGTGGTCATCGATTCGATCCAGACCATGTGGACCGAGACGGTCGAATCCGCGCCCGGCACGGTCACGCAGGTGCGTGGTTCCGCCCAGAGCCTGATCCGCTTCGCCAAGACGACCGGCGCTTCGGTGATCCTCGTCGGCCATGTCACCAAGGATGGGCAGATCGCGGGGCCGCGCGTCGTCGAGCACATGGTCGATGCGGTCGCCTCCTTCGAGGGCGACCAGGGTCACCATTTCCGGATTTTGCGCGCGGTGAAGAACCGCTTCGGCCCGACCGACGAGATCGGCGTGTTCGAGATGACCGATGGAGGCCTCGCCGAGGTGCCGAACCCCTCGGCCCTGTTTCTGGCCGGGCGCGACCACGCCGCGCCGGGCACGGCGGTCTTTGCCGGCATGGAGGGCACGCGCCCGCTTCTCGTCGAGATCCAGGCCCTGGTCACGCCCTCGAGCCTCGGCATGCCACGCCGCTCGGTGGTCGGCTGGGATCCGAACCGGCTCTCGATGGTGCTCGCGGTGCTCGAGGCTCATGGCGGCATCCGGCTTGGCACGCATGACGTCTATCTCAACGTCGCGGGGGGCCTGCGCATCAGCGAGCCCGCCGCCGATCTCGCTGTGGCCGCCGCGCTCGTCTCCTCGCTCTCGGGCGTGCCGCTGCCGGCCGAGACTGTCTATTTCGGCGAACTCGGCCTGTCGGGTGCCGTGCGCCCGGTCTCGCAGAGTAATGCAAGGCTGAAGGAGGCCCAAAAGCTCGGCTTCAGCAAAGCGGTGACTCCGCAAGCGCGCGGCGAGACCGGTGAGCGCAGCCTGCCGAGCGAAGCCCTGCGCCACATCGCCGATCTCGTTGCGGGAATCGCCTCGGACGGGCCGCGCCGAATTGGCAAACGTTCAAGTCAGCGCGAGAGCTTTCCGCCCTGAGCGGCGGCTCACTTGTTCTTGTCGTGCAGCACTTCGAGCGGATCGGTTCGCTGCTTCGGCGAGGGCTCGCCCTCTTCCGTGGGGCTCCCCCGCGCGTTTTTCGTTTGGAAGGTATCGTCGGCCTTCTTCGGCACGGTATCGCTCGCGAGTTCGAGGCAGGTCAGGGTCTCGACATAGGAGGGATAGCCGCCGGCCTCGAACTGGTTGGCGCATTGCTTCTTGGCCGCGGCGGGAAACGAGTGCCAGCGCCGCTTCAGATCGTCTTCGGCCTGGCGCTCTGAGCGAAGGCAGCCATCGAGGCTCGAGCTTTCGTTGTTGAGTGCGACCTCGGCACGGGAGGTCGATTTGCAGGTCTTGTCGAAATCGAGTTTTGGCGGCCCGTCCTCGGCACCGGCCGGTCCCGCAAGGGTGCTGGCGAGAGCCAGGCCGAGGGTGGCAAAGAGCGGCATGAAGTCTCGCATGGCGTTCATCGTCTCGCGCGATGGAAGTCGTGCCCGGTAGAAGCGGGTTCCCGCATCGACAACGCGCGGAATGCGAAAGCGTGACACGCCTTCGCATGGTCCCGAACTCAGACATGAGCCGCGCGCAAAGCCGCATCGAGATCGCCGAAAAGATCGTCCGGATCCTCGATGCCGGTCGAGAGACGCAAGAGATCGGGCGGACAGGGCGTGCCCTCGCCCTCGACCGAGGCGCGGTGCTCGATCAGGCTCTCGACGCCGCCGAGCGAGGTCGCGCGTTTCCACAGCCGCACCGAGGCCGCCGTGGCGATCGCCGCCTTCTCGCCGCCCGCGATCCGGATCGAGAGCATGAAGCCGAACCCGCCCTCCATCTGCCGCGCGGCGATGGCGTGGCCCGGATGCGTCTCGAGACCCGGATAGAGCACCGTGCTGACATGCTCGTGCCCAGCCAGTCGCTCGGCGAGCGAGGCCGCGCTCGCGCTCTGGGCCGCAACGCGCAAGGGAAGCGTGCGCAGGGAGCGCAGCAGCAGATAGGCCTCGAACGGCCCGAGGATCGCGCCCCAATTGGCGCGGATGCCAGTAATCCGCTCGGCGAACGCATCCGCCTCCCGGAAGGCGAGCACGCCGGTGATGACGTCCGAATGGCCGTTCAGCACTTTCGTGGCCGAATGCATGACGATATCGGCGCCGAGGTCGAGCGGGCGCGTATGGATCGGCGAGGCGATGGTCGAGTCGACCACGAGGCGTGCGCCGCCTTCGTGGGCGATCGTCGCGGCGGCCGTGATGTCGGTGATGGTCCAGAGCGGGTTGGCCGGAGTTTCGACCCAGACGAGCTTCGTGCGCCCTGGCCGCATCGCGGCGCGGATCGCCTGCGGGTCCTCCATCGCGACGAACTCGACCGAGAGGCTTAAGCGGGGTCCCTCCCGTTGCAGCCAGCGCCGCAGGCCCCAATACATCACGCGCGGCGCGATGACGTGGTCGCCCGGCTCCAGCGCGCAGAAAACGGCGCAGGCCGCTGCCATCCCTGAGCCGAACAGCAGTGCGCCGCCTTGCGCCTCCTCCAGCATGGCGATGACGTCTTCCGCCTCGCGGATCGTCGCATTGTCCGGCCGCGCGTAGGTGAAGCCGGAGGAATAACCATTGTCGGGATCGCGCTGATAGGTGGTCGAGAGATGAAGCGGCGGCACGATCGCCCGCGTCAGCGGATCGATCCGCCCCATCGCCTGCGCCGCGAGGCTGCGTTTGGCGAAAGCGCGCGGGGGCGCATCCGTGTCGGGTTCCTGCGAGTTGGACAACATGACGATCCTTGCCGGGCGGCGTCCCGAGCCGGGTGCCGCGTCTCATCTCCGACTTCCGGCAAGCGCGGTCGCGATGCAAGGCACAGCAACGTCGAAGGAGCAGGCCGACCATGACGCAGACCCTCGTCGTTCCCGAAGGACCGGTTCTCGGCCCGGTGCCGCGCCTCGCCGCGGCGATCCTGCCGGTCGCCCTGGCGGCTGCGATCGGCAACCTTGCGGCGGAGGCGGCCATCGAGGGATGGTATGCGACCCTGCAGCTGCCCTGGTTCACGCCGCCGAACTGGGTTTTTCCGCTCGCCTGGACGCTGCTCTATGTCCTGAACGCATGGGCGCTATGGCGGCTTCTCGGTGCGCAGCCCGTTGCGGGACCGGCCCGGCGCAGCTGGTGGCTCGCGCTTGCCGCCTTTCTGGCCCAGCTTGCGCTCAACGCGGCCTGGACGCCGGTCTTCTTCGCCGCGCATGCGCTCGGGGCCGCGCTGATCGTGGCGCTCGCCATGCTGGTGATGGTGCTCTGGACCATCCGCCTGTCCTGGCGCTTCGACCGCCCCGCCGCCTGGCTGCTCGTGCCCTACGCCGCCTGGCTCGCCTTCGCGAGCCTGCTCAACGGGGCGATCTGGGGGATGAACTGAACGTGGAATGCAGGCTGCTCGCCGTCAGCCGACATGCAACCTGTGGCCATGAAACAGCATAGCCCAAGATTGCAGTTCAGGGCCGATCTTTCGACATGGTTCGGACTCAAAATTGCGAGAGCGCGACCCTATTGGGGCGCTCCCCATAACGAAGCAAAAACGCCCGAGCCATGCCCGCAGACACGACGCCGCCCGTCCTGAGATCGCTCAGTCTGCCGAGCACCGTGGATGTTTCCGGCGGTGATGCGACCGTTACCGCCACGGTCGGTGCCACAGATGTCGGGATGGGTGTCGACTTCGTTTACGTGACGCTCGATCGCAATTTTCAAACACCAAATGGGCGTGGTTCCACGTTCTATCTTTACGACAGCAGGGACTCGTTCGCGGACGGCGTCTCCTCCACCAACCAAGTGTTCACACACGATACTGCACCCGGTACGTATAATATCCAAAGTGTCACGATCTACGACAAGGCTGGAAACTATACGATCTACAACACAAACGACCTCGCAAGCCACGGCTTCCAAACATCCATAACCGTGACCGGTGGTCGGCCTGCCGATACAACGCCACCCGAACTCAGCTCGCTCAGCCTGCCGAGCACCGTGGATGTTTCCGGCGGGGATGTGACTGTTACCGCCACGGTCGGTGCCACGGATATCGGCTTAGGGGTCGACTTCGTTTACGTGACGCTCGATCACAATTTTCAAGCGCCATATGGGCGTGGTTCCACGTTCTATCTTTACGACAGCAGGGACTCGTTCACGGACGGAATTTCTTCCACCAACGAAGTGTTCACCCACGATACTGCGCCCGGCACATATAATATCGAAAGTGTCACCGTCTACGACAAAGCCGGAAACTATACGATCTACGACACCGACTATCTCGCAAGTCACGGCTTCCAAACATCCATCACCGTCACCGACAACCACCGCGTCAACGGCACGAACGACAACGATACGCTGATCGGCTCGGACCATACCGACTTCATCGATGGCCGTGCCGGCGCCGACATGATGTATGGTCTCGGCGGCGACGATCTCTACATCGTCGACAATTCCGGGGACCGCGTCTTCGAGATTGCGGGGCAAGGCACCGATACGATCGCCTCGCGCGTGTCCTACGCGCTCGCGGCCGGGCAGTCGGTCGAGACCCTTCGCTTCACCAGCGCGGCCGGCACCGGAAATCTGAATCTGACCGGCAATGAATTCGATCAGACCCTGACCGGCAATGCGGGAGCCAACCGCCTCGACGGGGGCGGCGGCGCCGACCGGATGACCGGCTATGGCGGCGATGACAGCTACTATGTCGACAATGCCGGTGACCTGGTCTTCGAGGCCGCGAATGGCGGTAACGACACGGTCTATGCAAGCATTTCCTATGCGCTCCGGTCCGGGCAATCGGTCGAGACCCTGCGTTTCACGACCGCGGCCGGCACGGCGGACATGAACCTGACCGGCAACAGCCTCGCCCAGACGCTCTACGGAAATGCCGGTGCCAACATCCTCGATGGCGGTGGCGGCGGCGACACCATGCGGGGCTTTGGCGGCGACGATACCTACGTCATCAATAGCTCAAACGATCTCGTCTTCGAGGCGAGCGGTCAGGGCTCCGATACTGTCAACTCGCGCGTCTCCTACGTGCTTGCGGCTGGCCAATCGGTCGAGACGCTCAAATTCACCAGCGTCGCGGGCACAGGAAACCTCAACCTCACCGGCAACAGCCTCGCCCAGTCGCTTTTCGGCAATAACGGCGCGAACATTCTCGACGGGGGCGGAGGCGGCGACTCGATGCGGGGTTACGCCGGCGACGACACCTACGTCATCAACAACGCGAGCGATCTGGTCTTCGAGGCGAGCGGTCAGGGTTCCGATATCGTCAATGCGCGGGTGTCCTATGTGCTCGCGGCCGGCCAATCCATCGAGACACTCAAATTCACCAGTACGACCGGTACCGGAAACCTGAACCTGACCGGCAATGAGGTCGCCCAGACCATCACCGGCAATAACGGCAACAACATCCTCGACGGCAAGGGCGGCGCGGATATCCTGCGCGGCTACGGGGGAGCGGACACGTTTCAGTTTTCGACGGCGCTTGGCCCGAACAACATCGACCACATCGTCGATTTCTCGTCCGTCGACGACACGATCCAGCTGAGTCAGACGGTCTTTGCCGCGCTCGGCCTCGGTGCACTGAACGTCGATGCCTTCAAGGATATCGGCGCTTCTGGCGCCGTGGTCGATTCCACCGACCGCATCCTCTACGACCACAATACCGGCGCGCTGTATTACGACGCGGACGGTTCGGGAACGGCGGGCCGCATCCAGTTCGCCGTGCTCGACAACAAGCCCGCCACTCTCACCCACGCCGATTTCCTCGTCGTGGCGTGAGGCGCCCTCCACCTGCGAGAGTGCGATCGTGAGGCTGCCAGTGCGATCGTCCTCTAGACGGAAGACGGTGGCAGCGAACAGGGCCTCACGCCGCCAGAGCCCGCTTCACCGTCGAGCGCAGATCGGCCAGGGAGAACGGCTTGGTCAGCACGTCGGTGACGATGGCGTCGAGGCCGCGGGCACGCTCGCGCTGGTCGGCGAAGCCCGTCATCAGCAGGATCGTCAGATCCGGATAGTCGCGCTTGGCCGCGAGGGCCAGCGCAATACCGTCCATCAGCGGCATGCGGATGTCGGTGAGCACGAGATCGAAGGCGCCGGCGGCCTCGGACAGACGGTCGAGCCCGTCGCTGCCATCGATTGCGGTGACGACGGCATGGCCGTCGAGCTCGAGCCCGCGCTTCAGGAAACCCCGCAGGGGCTCCTCGTCGTCCACGAGCAGAATACGCGCCATGACAACCCGTCCCCGGTCACGGTCCTTTGCTGATATAGTGTCTTAGCGTCCCAACACAGCCCCCTCCTGTCAAGTCGAACCGCAATCCCCTCAGGGCCTTGGGCCCGCTTTCCGATCACTTTGCCGTAGAGTCGGCGAGGGGTCTGGGCGCATTCAAAATAACACGTCGCGCTCCGCGAACCCGTCCTGACTCATGAGACATGACGTCCCGGCTCGGCCGATTGCCGGATCGGCCGGCGATGCGGGCTGGCCCTCCGGCTCCTTGGATCGTAAAGACGGGCTTCGAGCCCGGACCACCCGGAATCTGCCCGCCCGCATGCGCTTCACCACGCGACCTGCCCCCTCGCTCGACAACCTCGCCGCCCTGCGTGCCGAGATCGACCGGATCGATGCCGAGATGCATGCCCTGCTGATCCAGCGCGGGGCGATCATCGACCGTCTGATCGCGATCAAGCGGAACCAGGGCGGCGGCTCGGCCTTCCGGCCGGGCCGCGAGGCCTCGATGATGCGGCGCCTTGCCGAGCGTCATCGCGGGCTGCTGCCGCTCGATACGGTCGAAGGCATCTGGCGCGTCATCATCGCGACCTTCACCTGGGCGCAGGCGCCGTTCTCGGTCCATGCCGACGTCTCGGCCGGCGATGCGGCGATGCGCGATTCAGCCCGCTTCCATTTCGGATTCACGGTGCCCTACCGGCCGCACCCGAACTGCACGGCGGTAATCGAGGCGGTGGCGGGCTCGCGCGGCGATCTCGGCATCTTCCGGATGGGAGACAAGAGCAAGAGCGAGACGGCAACCGCCTGGTGGGAGAGCCTTATCGGCGAGGGCCGTCCGAAGGTGATCGCGCGGCTGCCCTTCATCGAGCGCCCGACCCATCCGGCGGGCACGCCGGTCTTCGTGGTGGCGAACCCGCTCGACGATCCGGCGGCGGCCCAGCGCGACTGGGTGCTCTACGCCCTGCGCGCACAGGCCTTCGAGGCGGAGGCGATGCGCGCCTTGCAGGATCTCTACGGAGAGGTCGTCGCCCGCACGGTTCCGCGCGATGCGGTCCACCGGCTCCTCGTCGCAGTGCCGGGCGGCGTCGGCCTGCGCCAGCTGCGCGAGGCGCTCGATAGAACCGGCGCCGGCATCGAAACCCTCGACGAAGTCGGCAGCCACGCGGCGCGGTTCCGGGTGTGACGTGATCCCGACAGAGCTGTGACTCTCAAGAAATCCAGTCTGATACCGGTCCGCCGACAAACGCATTCAGATCAGCAGACTTGAAGAGAACCGTGACCCTTCAACCGGCGTTCAGCCGGGGCGGGTTAATTGTCGCTACCTTGAATTCACAGCCCTCGGCTGCGCGGCTTCGGCAATCAATTCCAGTGCGTTGGCGCACCTGGATTGATTTTTGATGGTTTCGTGCGGCCGTATCCCTGTGCGCGCCAGCACAGATGCACGCAAACCGTCGATCTACCTCTCCTGTCACCGACCGACGAAACCGCCGGCCGACCCACTCGGAGGGCGCGCAAGAGATGGCGCCCCTCCCGTCGCCGCAGGAGAGACCCGCATGTTCAAGAAGACCCTGATCGCTGCCACTGCCGCCCTCACCCTGGCTGGTTCCGTCGCCTCCACCTCCTCGGCTCAGGCCGGCTGGCGCGGCGCGGCCATCGCGGCGGGGGTTGCCGGGCTTGCGATCGGCGGTGCGGTTGCTGCCAACAACGCCTATGCCTACGATTACGGCTACCGCCCGGTCTATTACGGCTATGGCTGCGGCTATGTGAGCCAGGCGGTCTACAACCCCTGGGGCGTGTTCGTCGGCTATCGCCGCGTCCCGGCCTGCTGAGCCCTTGCCCTTTACCGATCGCGCCGAGCGGTCAGCTTCGAGCGCCCCATCGCTCCGGCGTGACGCCCCGCCTTCCGACAAGGAAGGCGGGGTTTTCGTCGTCCGGTCCGCTGCCAAAGCCACAATGCGTGAACAATGCACGCGAGTTCGGCGATGATGTCTTGCAGGCGTGGAGAACGTCGGCGACAAGATTCGGTGAGCCCCGAACCGGTTAGCGAAGCCTCGTCATCGGTTCATTCCGCCTCGCCCCTAATTGAAGACCCCGATGGCCCGGATATTCGGCCTCAACGGCGGCCTGTGGATCATCGGCCTGACCGGGCTCTTCCTCGTACCGCCGCTCGCCTACGTCTCGCCCATTGCGGCGATTGCTGCTGGCGCCGCTCTCGGCTTCGCGATGCTCGCCCTGGTGCAACGCCGCCTTGCGAGGATTCTCGCCGCGCAGGAAAAATTGTCGGGCGAAATCGGCGTCGTGTCCCAGCGTCTGCTCAAGGTCGAAACCGTGGCCGCCGCAACGGCCCGCGCCCAGCTCGAACAGGCGAGCCTCCACAGGGCCGCACGCGAGGAGGCCGGGTCGGCAATCGACGGCAAGATGCTGGATGCGGCGATCGATGCGGTGGAATCGGAGATCGGCCTGCTCAGCGGCATCGTGCGCGAACTCGCCTCTGTCGTGGCCGCGCAGGAGGGCGAGATCAGCCGGCTCAAGGCCGTACCGCCCGTGCCGCAGCCGGTGGCCTTACCTGAGCGCAAGCCGGTCGCCGAGCCGTTCGAGACCGAGGCGCCCCCACGAGCGGCCGCGCCCCTGCGTACGATCCCGCCGCCACCCCCCAAGCAGGCCTCCTTCGCGCCGGCCGCCTTCGTGCCGCCCGTCGTCAAGCAGCCATCCACGGTGCCGATACGCAATCCGGAACGGGAGGCGGCTCTGATTGCCGCCTTCGACGGAGAGGGACTCGAGGTCTGGCTTCAGCCTGTCGTCGCGCTGCCGCAGCGCAAGGTCGTCTCCTACGAGGCTTTGGCGCGGCTGCGCCTCGGCTCCGACATCCTGGCGCCGGACGCGTTCCTCGGGGTGCTCGAACGGCACGGGCGTACCACCGCCCTCGACCGCCGCATGCTGCAGCGGGTCGCGACCATCGCGCAGCATCTGCAGCGGCGCGGCAGCACGGCCGTCGTCGCCTATGCCCTCTCGCCGCATTCGCTGTTCGAGCCCGGATTCCTGCGCTCGCTCGGAAAGCTCGGCGCGGGCGAGAAGGAGCTTGCCGGCCGCATCGTGATCGCCCTGCCGCAATCGAGCTGGCGCAACCTCGATGCCGAGCAGGCCGCGGTGCTGTCCGCCTTGCGCGGCACGATCGGTTTCTGCCTCGACCGGCCGGTCAGCCTGCGCTTCGACATGGCCGCGCTTGCCGAGCGCGGCGTGACGCAGGTCAAGGTACCGGCCTCGCTGCTCCTGCACCCTTCCCCCGAGGCCATGCCGGACATTGCCCCCGAAGATCTCGTCGCCGCGCTCGGCCGAGCCGGAATCCGGCTCGTCGCGACCGATGTCGAACTCGAATCCAGCGTACCCGATCTGATCGATCTCGATGTGCCGCTGGCTCAGGGGCCGGTCTTCGCGAGTGCCAAGGCGGTGCGCGCCGAGGTCTTATTTTCTGCGAAGGGCCGTGTGAGCCGCGCCGGACGCCGCATCCGTTCCCACCCACTGGTGCCCGGCCACATCCCGATCTTCGGCTTCGTCTACGATGTCGCGATCGGTCGCCTGAACGAGGTCCAGGCGGCAAGCGAGGCGGGGCGCCCGACCGCCTCGCCCCCGGAAGGCTGAGCGCAGCTTCTTGCGCAATCGCTGCATTGCATTTCCCGGTCATGGCCCCTAACCGGGCGGGAAATCCATCTGAGAACACCCAAAAACTTCCATGACCGACCGCAAGGCTGCGGACATCCCGATCCTCCGGCATTTTGCGGAGGTGGCGGACCGCTACGACCTGATCCTCTGCGACGTCTGGGGCGTGCTGCATGACGGCAGGAACGCGCATGTTCCGGCCGGTGAGGCGCTGATCCGCTTTCGCGCGCTCTCGGGTCCACGTCCCCGCCGCGTCGTGCTGGTCTCGAACGCGCCGCGTCCCTGGCGCGGTGTTCAAAAGATCCTCGACGGGTTCGGCGTGCCACGCGGCGCCTATGATGCAATCCTAACCTCGGGCGATCTCACGCACGATCTGCTCGCCGCCCAACCCGGCACGCGCGTCTTCCATCTCGGGCCCGAGCGCGACCTGCCGATCTATGAGGGGCTCGATCTGACACTGGTTCCCGCCGAGGAGGCCGATCGGATCGTCTGCACCGGCCTGTTCGACGACGACACCGAGACGGCGGAGGATTATCGCGAGACGCTCGCGGCCTTCCGCGCTCGGGACGTGCCGATGATCTGCGCCAACCCGGATCTCGTCGTCGAGCGCGACAAGAAACTGATCCCCTGCGCCGGGGTGATCGCTGCGGCCTACGAGGCGATCGGCGGCGCGGTGACCTATGCCGGCAAGCCCCATCGCCCGGTCTACGATGCGGTCTTTAGCATGGCCGGCGCACTCGACGGCCTTCCGCCGCCCGATGCAGCCCGGGTGATCGCGGTGGGCGATGCCTTGCGTACCGATATCGCCGGTGCGCAAGCGGCCGGCATCCCCACGCTCTTCGTCGCCCGCGGCATCCATGCCGAAGAGCTTGGCGTGACAGCCGAGCACCACAGCCTCGGCGACATTTCCGACTGGCTGGCAAAGCAGGAAATTCGGCCGGACGCGGTGACGGAACGGCTCGCCTGGTAGCGCAACCGCCGGAAACCATGTTCGCAGGCTTGCGTAATCCGCGCCCTGCGCGGAAACGCCCGGCAATCGCCAAATCCGGTGCCGATTGATAGGAGTCGCGGCGAAACCACCGGACGGAGACGATGACGAGACCGGAAGCAGGAGCGAGCGAAGGCGCGGAGGCAGCGTGGCAGGCGCGGTTTGCCGGCTATCTGGTGCAATCCGGCTATGCCTTCGTGACGCCGCCGGTTTTGCAGCCGATCGAGCCCTTTCTCGAACTCTCGGGCGAGGACATCAGGCGCCGCATCTTCGTGACGCAGGATGGCAGCGGTACCGAACTCTGCCTGCGGCCGGAATTCACCATTCCTGTCTGCCGTCATCACCTGGCGACGCGCCCCGGCGAGGCCGCCGAGTATTGCTATCTCGGGCCGGTCTTCCGCCTCTCGGCCGGCGAGCCGGACGAACTCGCCCAGGCCGGCATCGAATCGATCGGCCGCAGCGACACTCCGGCTGCCGATGCCGACGTGCTGGCGCTCGCCCTCGAAGGGCTCGAGCGGCTCGGGCGCAAGCAGGTAGCGGTGCGGTTCGGCGATATGGGCCTGACGCATGCCTTTCTCGACGCGCTGAATGTGCCGCCCGTTGCCAAAAGGCGGACCTTGCGCGCCATCGCCGCCAGCCGGTCGCTCGACGAGGTCACGAACGGCGCCCAAGGCCAGGATCCGCATGCCGGCCTGCTCGCTGCGATCCAGGGACAGGACCCGAAGGGCGTGCGCGCCTTCGTGGAGGATGTGCTGTCGATCGCCGGGATCTCCCAGGTCGGCGGGCGCAGCGCCGGCGAGATCGCCGAGCGCTTCCTCGCCAAGGCCGCCGCGCAGGCCAATGGCGGGGCGGGGCTCAACGAGACGAACCGCGATCTCATTGCGCGCTATTGCGCGATCTCCGCCGATCCGGACAGCGCGGCCCGCGACATCCGAGGCCTGGCCGCCGAGGCCGGGCTGAACCATGCCGGGCTCGATGCGGCGCTGGCCCTGTTCGAGGAGCGCACCGGCTTCATGGCCGCACGCGGGCTGCCGCTCGAAACCCTCCGCTTCACGGGCGGCTTCGCGCGCAATCTCGATTATTATACCGGCTTCATCTTCGAGGTGACGGACGCATCAGGCGGCCCGAACCTCGTCGGCGGCGGCCGTTATGACGGCATGCTGCAGCAACTCGGCAGCCCGGAGCCCGTGCCCGCCATCGGCTGCGCCTTCTGGCTCTCGCGCTGCGCCAAAGTCTGATTTTTCGATGACCGAGACACTTCCCGACGATACCGGCCCGCTCGTGCTGGCCGTGCCTTCCAAGGGCCGGCTGCAGGAGAATGCCGCCGCCTTCTTCGCCCGCGCCGGCCTGAAGCTCGCGCAGAAGACGGGCGCGCGCGATTATCGCGGCACGCTCGTCGGCGTCGACAATGTCGAGGTGCGCTTTCTCTCGGCGGCCGAGATCGCAGGGCAGCTCGCGAACGGAGCCGCGCATCTCGGCATCACCGGCGAGGATCTGATCCGCGAGGCGCTGCCCGACCCCTCGAATACCGTCGAATTGCTCACTCCGCTCGGCTTCGGCCATGCGAGCGTCGTCGTGGCCGTGCCGCAGGCCTGGATCGACGTGCGCGCGATGAGCGATCTCGACGAGGTTGCGAGCACGATGCGCCTGCGCCACGGCCGCCGCCTGCGCATCGCCACCAAATACGTGAACCTGACACGGCGCTTCTTCGCGCAGGCGGGCATTGCCGATTACCGTATTGTCGAGAGCCTCGGCGCCACCGAAGGCGCGCCGGCTGCGGGCTCCGCCGAGATCATCGTCGACATCACCACGACCGGCGCGACGCTCGCAGCCAATGAGCTCAAAATTCTCGACGACGGCACCATTCTGCGCTCGGAGGCCAATCTCGTCGCCGCGCTGAGAGCGACCTGGGGTGCGAGCCAGCGCACCGCCCTGCGTACCGTGCTCGGCCGGATCGCCGCCGAGGAGCGGGCACGCACCACCCGCGAGGTCCGCGCCGGCCTGCCCGAGACGGGAACGCTCGACCTTTCGAGGCTCGCCGAGGAACATGGGGCCGCCTTGCCCTATGGCCTGCCGCAGGATCGTGAAACCGAGATCATCCTGCGTTGCCCGGCAGATGCCGTGTTCGGCCTCTCCGACGCGCTGATGCTGGCGGGCGGGCGCGGCGTCAGCGTCCGACGGACCGATTACGCCTTCGAACCGGAGAACCCGCTGGCGGAGAAGCTGCTGGCGCGATTGTAGAAGTGGTTGGCCGAATGATTATGGGCAACCTCGACGTCATTCCGGGGCCGCGCAGCGGAACCCGGAACCCAGAAACACAGGTCTAATAGATACTTACATGCAGGCGCGTCAGGATCCCGGGTTCGCATGCGGCGCCCTGGGACGACGGAGGCGGCTCGTCATGTGCTGCGGAATGGGCCGGAGCCCACTCGCAATCCTGCTCATTGCAGCATCTCATCCGACACGGTGATCGTCGCCGGGTCGCGATAGACCGGGACCGGCAGCGGCCCCTTCAGGGGAGCCTCGCGGAAATCGGGATTGCCCGGCCGCCCGACCCACACTGCCCAGCCGCTGCCACGCGCGTAGTCGCGGTAGCCCTGATGGCCGGAGCGCGACGGCTCCCAATCCACGTCGCTCCCGCCGATCCGCACGTAGAGATTGCCATGGCGCCCGGCGACGCGCGCCGCACAGACGCCGCCCGCGCGGGCATTGTCCTGCGGGTAGACGCTGGTGCCGGCCTGGATGCCGGCGACCTTGCGGGCATTGATCAGGGCTCAGATCTTTCCGCGTAGATCATCTCCCCAGTCGAAATAGTGCTTCCAGTAGACCGTGGGCAGGCCCGGATGCGTGAGGATGCAGGCATAGCCCTGCTCGACCTCCCAGCCATTCGAGAAATTGTCAGCGTCGTGACCCTGCTGAGGGCTCTCGTCTTCGTTCGTGCGGTAGCCGGTGTCGTGATTTTCGAGGAAGGCACCGCCCGGTTCCTCCGGGCGAGGCCGTCCGAAGCGTCGCCGACGACGCTGCGGCCGCTGTCGTATTGCGCGTGGTAGTCGCCCTTATGGTCCTTCAGCCAGAACATCTCCATGAAACCGAAGACGTTGCTCGACGTCTCGAGTCGGCCCGGACGGATGTGGAGACGGAGGCGCGGATCCTGGCCGTGCGGCGGTCGCATCCTGCCTGGGCGGGCGCAAGATCTGCCGCATCCTGGAGAAGGACGGCTCGGATGGCCGGCGTCTGTTCGGCGACGATGGCGTACCAATGCTTGTCGTCATAGCACGGGAATTTCGTAGGATACCCGTGGCGATAGGATTCCCGGTAGAATCCCTGCAGCAGGACGCGATCGTCCTCGAATCCGGCCTGTGCCCGCGCCTTTTTGAGGAAAAATGGCGGTGAGAGCCGGTAGACTTGCCGCGATCGCCTGGATCAACCTGTTTCGCATGGCACGACCCTCACGGTTTGTCGTAACCCACATCCAGAGGCTCGCGACAACGAGCCAGCACATGCCCTCGACGGCGGCCGGTACGTGGCCATCTCCCCCAAGTCTCGACCGGGCCGATCTCGAGGGCGCCCTGTCCACATGCGGAAGATGCGATGCAAATCTCCGGCCTCCACCACCTCACCGCGATAACGGCGCGCGCGGCGGACAACCATGCGTTCTATACGGACGTGCTCGGGCTTCGCCTCGTCAAGAAGACGGTGAACCAGGACGACGTGTCCGCCTATCACCTGTTCTATGCCGACGGGCTCGCGAGCCCCGGCTCCGATCTCACCTTCTTCGACTGGCCGGCCCCGCCCGAGCGAAGGGGCGCGAACAGCATCAGCCGCACCCATCTGCGCGTTGCGGGAGCGGAGACGATCGCCTGGTGGCGCGAGCGCTTCCTGCGAGAGGGCGTGACCCACGACGAGCCGGTCTCACGTGACGGACGCCTCACCCTCGATTTCGAGGATGGGGAAGGCCAGCGCCTGTCGCTCGTCGACGATGGCGGCCAGGGCGAGGGGCATGCCTGGGCGAACAGCCCAGTGGCCGAGGCTTATCAAATTCGCGGGCTCGGCCCAGTCCGGCTGAGCGTTGCCGCGCCTGAGAGGACAGAGGCGGTGCTCACGCAGGTTCTCGGCATGCGCGAGGCGCGGCGTTTTGCCCTGCCGGAGGGTGAAGTCCGTGTCTTCTCGGCCGGCCCGGGTGGCCCTGCGACAGAGATCCAGTTGCTCGCCGATCGGGGAGCGCCGGCTCACCAGGGGGCGGGCGCCGTCCATCACGTCGCCTTCCGGATCCCCGATGCGGATTACGCTGCCTGGGCCGGGCGCCTGCGCGATCTCGGCATGCCCTCGAGCGGCCCGGTCGACCGCTACTATTTCCGCAGCCTGTATTTTCGCGAGCCGAACGGCATTCTGTTCGAGATCGCGACCGAGGGCCCTGGCTTCACCGCGGATGAGCCGCTGGACAGGCTCGGACAGGGTCTCGCGCTCCCGCCTTTCCTGGAGCCGAGGCGGGCGGAGATCGAGGCCGGATTGAAGCCGTTGTGAGCCTTCGCCATCAATTCGCCGGGGTTCTTCAGTATATCTGAAGCGATTCCAAAGAGTTGTCGTGCAGACGGGGTATGCAGTCGCACACCTTGACCTTCTTGCTGCACCTGCGAAAAACCGCGTTCAGAAGCAACAAAGATTCGGGGACTCTGCCGACCGATGAGCAAGTATAACGAAGAGCGCGTCCTCTCGGTGCATCACTGGACGGACACGCTCTTCTCGTTCCGCACGACGCGTGATCCCTCGTTCCGCTTCCGCAACGGCGAGTTCACGATGATCGGCATCGAGGTCGAGGGACGGCCGCTCCTGCGCGCCTATTCCGTCGTTTCGGCCAATTACGAGGAAGAGCTCGAGTTCTTCTCGATCAAGGTGCCGAACGGCCCGCTCACCTCGAAGCTCCAGCATCTCAAGGTCGGCGATCCGATCATGGTCGGCAAGAAACCGACCGGCACCTTGGTGCTCGACAACCTCCTGCCCGGCAAGCATCTCTACCTGCTCGGCACCGGCACGGGCCTGGCGCCCTTCATGTCGATCATCAAGGACCCGGAGACCTACGAGCGCTTCGAGAAGATCGTGCTGGTGCATGGCTGCCGCCAAGTCTCGGAACTCGCCTATGGCGAGACGATCACCGAGCGCCTGCCCAACCACGAGTTTTTGGGCGAGATCATCTCGGCCGGTCTGGTCTATTACCCGACCGTGACGCGCGAGCCGTTCCGCAATCGCGGCCGCATCACCGACCTGATGGTCTCGGGCAAGCTGTTCGAGGATGTCGGCCTGCCGATGATGACCAAGGCGGATGACCGTTTCATGCTCTGCGGCAGCCCCGAGATGATCCGCGACACCCGCGACCTACTGTCGGGCCTCGGCTACGAGGAGGGCAACCACGGCGAGGCCGCGCATTACGTCATCGAGAAAGCCTTCGTCGAGAAGTGACCACGGGCCGGCGCCGGGCACTCTTCATCGCCGGTGCCGGAACGGATATCGGAAAGACCTACGTCACCGCCGCGCTGACCCGCCGCTTGCGAGCGGAAGGCCATGCGGTTTTGGCGCTGAAGCCGCTGGCGAGCGGCGTGCCGCCGCTCGATGATCCGGCTTTCTCGCAGAGCGACACCGCGATCCTGCTCACCGCACGGGGCTCGCCGATCACGGCGGAGACAGTCGAGGCCTGCTCGCCTTGGCGTTTCCTCGCCCCCCTCGCGCCCGATCAGGCCGCTGCCCGCGAGGGCCGCTTGGTGAGTCTCGACGAGCTCGTCGCGTGGTGCGAGACGCATCTCGTTTCCAACCCGCACCCTCATCCTGAGGTGCGAGGCGAAGCCGAGCCTCGAAGGATCTCTCCAGAATCCACCGCGATCCCCGGAAACCTCCTTCGAGGCCGCTTCGCGGCATCTCAGGATGAGGGGGAGGGTGGGAAAACGGTGCTCATCGAAGGCGTCGGCGGGGTGATGAGTCCGGTCACGGAGGATGCGACTGGTCTCGACTGGGTGAAGCGCCTGCGCCTGCCGGTGCTCCTCGTCTCCGGCAGCTATCTCGGCGCGATCAGCCATGCGCTCACCGCGATCGAGACGCTGCGCGCCCATGGGGTGCCGCTCGCCGGCGTGGTGGTGAGCGAAAGCCAGGAGGTATCAACCGAACCGGAGATCGTCGCCCAGGCGATCGGCCGACGGACCACGGCGCCGGTCATGGTGCTACACAGGGGCGATGAGTTCTCTGAGGTCGATCCTCGATTCGTCTGACAGGGCTCGGCAGCCGATGGGTCGGATCAGCCGCCGCTCAGTCTGCTCCAAACCGCGCCATCGTCGGAAGCGTCGCGGCAAGATGAGAGGTGAATCCCGTCTCCAACCGCAGAGTCTCGTCGATAATGGCAGGCTGGACTGACAGGATCCGGCCGAGGCCGGAGACCGGGGAATAGGCAAGGCCCCGCGTCGGCCACGGCTGAGCCAGGTACAGGTTGATCACGCCGAGCGCCTCGACGCCCATGAGACGCCGGATTCGAGCCGGAAAGAAGGTGAAAGAGCGAGCGTGCGTTGCCGCGACCGAAATCAGCGCCCCCGTACCCCGTTCGCCGATCGCCCGGGTGTCACGCCGCGCGCGCTCCTGCCCCCCGCATCAACTCGTCGTCCGTGAAGAACGCGGCTCAAGCGGCCTGACGGCGCTGGTTTGACTGGCTGGCGGAGGCAAGGGCGGCCCAGATGAGGGCACACAAGAACTTGAGCCAGGCGAGGAGGCGTCTGAAGTTGTAGCCGACGGCGGC
>JBGAFL010000096.1:0-8555 GCA_044227265.1 Methylobacterium sp. | reverse complement strand
TCGCCGCCGTCGGCTACAACTTCAGACGCCTCCTCGCTTGGCTCAAGTTCTTGTGTGCCCTCATCTGGGCCGCCCTTGCCTCCGCCAGCCAGTCAAACCAGCGCCGTCAGGCCGCTTGAGCCGCGTTCTTCACGGACGACCATGCAATCCTCATTATTTTTGGTGTTCCATATATTCTGTTGATTTTGATGCCGGGATGGCGTGCAATCTCGATTGCTTCGTTTGGCGTTGTGGTTTTATGTTACCTGATACACCATATGTTTGCCGATGATACGCATGATTATGCCATTGCTATCATTTTGAATATATATCTGATAACAGGGTTGATAGCAGGAATTTTGGTAAATAGATTGAGTTGCCGTGTGGCGAAGCCGAGCAAAAGGCCATTTGCATTTATGCTGCTGCTTGCAATCGGCGGCTTGGCGCCAGATGCAGCCCAGTGGATCTGGGCGACGCTCAATTGGCCTTGATGAAAGAATTCGTTCGGGCCGGGGATTGCTCGGTAACATCCTCCGCCATCGAGAAGGCCGATGTCATCCGGACCGTCCGGTTCGGGGGCTGAGCCAGGGCTGCGAACTTGGGTTAACGGCAGTGTCCTTTGCGGGCATTCAATCGGTTTGCACCGCTCTCCCGCGTCATCCCGCGTCATCCCGGGGCGCCGCAGGCGAACCCGGGACCCAGAAACGCCGAGTCTTCATGTTCTGATTGCAAGGCGTTTCTGGGTTCCGGGTTCCGCTACGCGGCCCCGGAATGACGGTGATGCTAAAATCGTCAAGCGGCTTCTCACCATTAACCCGAACTCGGAGCCCTGGGGGCTGAGCCGGAAAGCTTGAAAACGAGGATGTCCGATGCATCTCATTCACGGTCTCGATGCCCCGGCCGCGAAGCCAATCGCATTCGACACGTTCCTTTTGGTCGATATCCGCGTCGGCACGATCGTCTTGGCGGAGCCCTTTCCCGAAGCCCGCAAGCCGGCTTTGAAACTCGTGATCGATTTCGGGCCGGTCATCGGACGAAAGCGTTCGAGCGCCCAGATCACCGAACATTATCGGGCGGAGGAATTACCGGGGCGCCAGATCGCCGCCGTGGTCAATCTCCCACCCAGGCAGATCGGCAAGTTTCTGTCCGAAGTGTTGACCGTCGGCTTTGCGGACGAGAACGGCGCTGTCATCCTGTTCAAGCCGGACAAGCTCGTTCCAAACGGCAGCCGGCTGTTCTGAAATCGTTCACGCCGCTCAATCCAGCCGATCCGCCACCTCCTCGGCGATCGACAAGGCTGAGGTCAGTCCCGGACTCTCGATCCCGAAAAGCTGGACGACGCCAGGTAGCGCGTGTTCCGCCGGGCCATCGATGACGAAATCGGCAGCCGGCTCGCCGGGGCCGGTGAGCTTGGGGCGGATGCCGGCATAGTCGGGTGTCAGCCGTCCGGATGGCAGGCCCGGCCAATAGCGCCGGATGGCATGTTCGAAGATCGGCGCGAGTTCGGGCTCCACCTCGTAATCGGGCGCCTCGATCCAGGCGACGTCGGGTCCGAAGCGCATGCGGCCGGACAGATCGAGCGTCAGGTGGATGCCGAGACCGCCCTCGACCGGGGCCGGGTAGATCAGCCGAGAGAAGGCGGGTTTTCCCAGGCAGCCGAAATAGCGGCCCTTGGCGAGGGCCTGACGCGGAACCCGGCTCTCCGGATAGCCTGCGATGGCATGGGCGATCCTCTGCGCCCCGAGCCCGGCCGCGTTGACGAGCAGATCGACGTCGAGCGTGCCGGCTGTATCACCGCCAAATTTCACGCTCCAACGGCCATTCTTTCGGCTTGCGGCCTCGATCGGCGTGTTCAAGGCGAGCGCGCCGCCGGCATCCTCCAGGTCGCCGAGCAGAGCCAGCATCAGGCCATGGCTGTCGACGATGCCGGTTGCCGCTGAATCGATTGCCGCGACGCAGGCGAGGTTCGGTTCTAGCCGGCGTGCCTCCTCGCTCGTGATCAGCCGCAGGCCTTCGACGCCATTCGTGAGACCGCGCGCATGGATCGCCTCGATCGCTGGGCGTTCCTCTTCGCTGGTCGCGACGATGAGCTTGCCGCAGGCCCTGTGCGGCACGCCGTGGCTGTTGCAGAAGGCGTAGAGCAGGCGGGCGCCTGCGACGCAGTGGCGGGCGCGCAGCGAGCCGGGCGGGTAATACATTCCGGCATGGATCACCTCGGAGGAGCGCGAGGAAATACCGGTACCGAAAGCGGCCTCGGCTTCCGCGACGATCACATCATGCCCGCGTACGGCGAGAGCCCGCCCGATGGCGAGGCCGATAACACCCGCGCCGATGACGAGCGCCTCCATGTCTAGCCCGGACTGGCGCGCGATGCTCCGTCGTTGCTAGTGCAGCGAAGCAATCCAGTGGCTCGACCACTCAAGCCCTGGCGCATCTCTGGCTTGCTTCGCTCCGCTCGCAATGACGGAGGGGTCATGGGGAAAAGATCAACGTCAGATAGACGCAGAACAGGACCAGGTGCACCGCTCCTTCCAAGACCGTGGTGCGGGTGCCCGAAAAGGTCAGCGTCGACAGGACCAGGGTGACGGCGAGCAGCGTCATTTCGGTCGGCTTGAGGCCGAGCACGACGGTCTGGTCCGTCAGCAGCCCGATCGCCAGCACCGCCGGCACGGTCAGACCGATCGTCGAGGTGGCGGCGCCAAGGCACAGGTTGATCGCCCGCTGGAGCTGATTGCGGGAGACCGCCTTGAGCGCCGAGATCGCCTCGGGCGTCAGGACGATGCAGGCGATGAGCACGCCGCCGAGTGCCGTGGGCGCGCCGAGCGAGGCGATGCCGTGGTCGAGGATCTTGGCGAGGCTCTTGGAGAGGATCACGATCGGCAGGATGTTCGCGACGAGCAGCACCGTGTGGATCAGCACGGCTTGGCCGGCGATCGGCACGCGCTCGCCGCCATCGAGCGTCACGGTCGCGTCCTCTCCGACATCGTCGACGAAGAAGGATTTGTGTCGGTTGGTCTGGATCAGCAGGAAGACGCCGTAGAGCGCCACCGTGAAGATCGAGAAGGAGATGGCCTGAACGGCGGTCAGCGTGCCGCCCGAGGTCGAGGTCGTGAAGTTCGGGATGATCAGCGCGAGCACCGAAAGCGGCATGATCACCGAGAGGAAGGCCGCCGCCCCGCGCAGATTGTAGCGCTGCTGATGATGGCGGATGCCGCCGATCAGCAGGCCGAGCCCGACGATGCCGTTAAGGACGATCATCAGCACCGCGAACATGGTGTCTCGCCCGAGCGTCGGCGCATCCGCCGCCGAGAGCATCACAGCTGAGACCAGCGCGACTTCGATGATGACGATGGCAAGGGTCAGGACGAGCGTGCCGAGCGGCTCGCCGAGCATGTGGGCGAGTTCTTCGGCCTCGTGCACGACGCCGAAGGCGCCCCAGACGATCACGCCGAACAGCCAGAGGAACAACCCCGCCGCCCAGAGCGGCGAGGACAGGTCGGCAAGCCAGGCCGTCCCGAAGAGCATGAAGACGCCGACACTGGCCCAGGCCAAGGCCAAACGCAGGATCGACGTCATTCCACTCCCTTCACCGCTGTTGCCTTCCCCTGCCATGCGGACAGGAGAGGAACAACCCGATGCGGGCGAACACGAAATCGTTGTCGGACGGAATGCTGGCCGAAGGCGCGCGCTATGTGCCTCAGCGCACAGCGGAGACGGTCGAGGTCTGTCGTTCCGGCAGAAAGGGGAACATCGATCCCGCGCGCGGGATCACTCGCCCTCTTGCTTGCCGGTGAACAGGTCGCCGATCGCCTTCACGCCGTGACGGATCTCGCGTCCGCCCGGTATGGCGTCGAATGCAGCAGAATCGTCCGACTCGGCTTTTGGGGCCGGCGCGGGCGCGGCTGCTGCCTCGGCTGCTTGGGGTTCGGCCTCGCGTGCGGCCGTTCGCGTGGGTTTCGCGGCTGCGCGGCTCAACGCCGGCTTCCTCGGCTTCGCAGCAGGACTGGCGGCGGGCTTGGATTCTCCAGAGGCCATCGGGGCCGGCGCCGGCTCGGCAGCAGCCGCGACGGTCTGGCGCTCGGGCGTGGCCTCGGCGTCCGACGGCAGCGAAACAAAGGTCGTCGGCACCGGTTTGGCCCGCACGGTCTCGGCTTTGGCCGGAAGGATCGCGGCGACTGGGCGTGGCGGTTCGATCGGGGTGAGGATGCGCGCCGCGCCGACTGTCGCGACGGTGACGATCGGCAGGTCCGGGCGGTTTCCGCGCAACGGCGGTGTGGGAGCCGGGCTGCTTTCCGCCTGTGCCGGCGCAACGGGAGCCGGTTCAACTGCCGGTTTCGGCTCGGGCGCCATGGCCGGCGCGGGTTCGAGGCTTGCCGCGATATTCGGCGCCGCGGCTGGGGCAGGAGCGGCTGGGGCAGGAGCGAGTGGGGCAGGAGCGGGTGGAGGCGGAGCGGGCGGGAAGCTCTCGACCGGGCTGGGTGTCTCGGCGGCCGCAGTGACCAACGCTGGAGGCTTGGTCTCCACCGGCCTCGCGAGCGCCGGAACGCCGTCCTTGAGATCGGGCCACGCCGAGGCCATCGGCGCCGGGCGGGGCGCGCGGGCGCGGGGATCGGCGAGGTCCGAAAAAAAGGAGAAAGCGCCGTAGGTGAAGGCTGCGAACGCCGCTGCGCCGAGACCGGAGAATGCAGCCATGCGCAACCCGACGCGGGCTGTTCGCTGACTGCCCGAAGCCGGTGCCGAAACGGAATGGGCAGAACCGGGCCGGGTTCCGCCTGAGGGCCTTATGCGGACCTCGGACGGGTCGATGTTCACCGTCATCAGGTCGAACTCTCGCATGTTGAACGCTGACAACGAGGCGGCCCCGACAATGCGGCCTAAAGATGTCCGACGAGGTCAGAACAATCATCACCGGCCGGCATTCACACGGATTCCGGTCTAGCCGCCCACGATTAACGGAGCGTATCGTGGTTCGACTTGCTTCGTCTCAAGTCGAGCCGGCTTGGAGACTCTCGGGAATCTCGGCCTCGAGAGTCGGTGGCGGCTCGGGGCGTCGCCAAACGGCGAAATGGAGTCGCCGGTCGCGTGCCGCATTGATCGTTACGCCGAAGGATCCCATGTCGCATTGGTGGAATTAAGAGAATCATCAGTGCGCCGGTCCGGTTTGGAAGAGCGTTCCGCATGGACTTCGCCGCGCGCATCGGCGAGGTTGCGAAACCCCGTCGAAACAGCAAGGATTCAAAGCTTTTATCGCAATGCGACTTTCCGAATCATCCCAGTCGGCCAACGACGCGGAATGCGACCGATCGAAGGATGCCGGATGAAACCGCTCCGATGAATGCGCTACCGGAAGTGGCGAGGATCGATGCCGCCACGTTCCGCCTGAAGGCGGATGAATCGCCCGTGACCGAGATACGGGCGGTGCCTGCTGGCGGCTCTGTGTGGTCCCGTCTGCCGACGCGGACGCGCTTGATCCTCGTCGTGCTCGTCATCGACGTGATCGCTGCGATCATGTCTTGCGGCGTCATCGTGCTCAATGCGCGCTCGGCCGTGCAGGTCGAGATGCGGGCAACGCGCGCGACCGTCGAGCCGCTCGTCGCCGACACGATCCGGACGGCGCGCAGCCAAAATCCTGAAGCCCTGCTGCAAACGCTCGATCTGCGCTTCCAGGCTTTGCGGCACCTGCGCATCACCGTGGTCGATGCCAAGGGCAACCAGGCCGGCTTCGTCCATCCTAACCGCCGTGACATTCACGAGGCGCCCGGCTGGTTCGTCGCGCTGATCGCGCCGGATCCGATCCGGCATGAACTGCCGATCCTGGTCGATGGCGAACGGATCGGCACGGCCTTCGTCCGGACCGAGCCGCTCGACGAGATCGATGAGGTCTGGGGTTACGCGGTGTCGCTGGCGCTTGCGAGCCTGATGCTCAACCTCGCCGTGCTCGGTGCGCTCTACGTGGCTTTCGGGCAGGTCTTGAAGCCGCTCGAGAGGGTGGCCGAAGGCCTGACCCAGCTCGAACATCACGACTACACGGTCCGTCTCGATCCGCCGCCCTCGTCGCGCGAGCTGGCCGTGATCACCGAGCGCTTCAATCGGGTCGCCGGTGCCCTGAGCGAGGCACGCGCGGCCAATGGACGGCTGAACCGCCAGCTTCTCAGTGCACAGGACGACGAACGCCGCCGCATCGCGCTGGAACTCCATGACGAGTTCGGCCCCTGTCTGTTTGCGCTGGAGGCCAATGCCGCCTCGGTCGCGCGCATCGCCAATGCCGGGCCCGAACCCGATCGGACAAAACTCGCCACGCGCGCTGCCGAGATCAGCACGATCGTCGCACAGGTCCAGGGTCGCAACCGCGAGCTTCTGAACGCGCTGCGTCCCCATGCCCTCGGCCAGGTGCCCTTGGGCGAATGCCTGAACCTGCTGATCCGGGAATTCAGCCGGCGCCATCCCGGCACGCGGTTCGAGGGTCGTTTCGACACCTTGGCACGTGGCTATGGTGAAATCGTCGATCTCACCGTCTTCCGCTGCATCCAGGAAAGCATGACGAACGCCGTCCGGCATGGCGGGGCCCGAAACGTTCGCGCCGAGGCTCGCGACGAGCGCAAGCCGCCGGATGCACACGGCGCCGGTGGCTCGGTGTTGCGCATCCTCATAGGTGACGACGGTTGCGGTCTCGCTCCGGGCCATAGAACCGGCCTCGGTCTGTCGGGCATGCGCGAACGCGTGGAGGCGCTCGACGGCCGCTTTTCCCTTGACAATGAAAGTGAGGGCGCGGTTGTGCGGATCATGATCCCGATCGATCCCGAAAGGGGCGGGCAGGCGATGTCCGGCTCGACCGGCGCAGCCTCAACCCTTTCGCCATCCTTGCCCCCGCCTTCGAGCGCGTGAGACGAACACGCCGACCATGAACGCCATCACTCGCCCCGAACCGAGCCAGGCTCGCGCCGTCATGCCGGTCCTCGTGATCGACGATCATCCGATTGTCCTTCAGGGCTGTCGCCGCGTGCTGGAGGATGCCGGCATCGAGACCGTCGCCGAGGCGACGGGCGTCGTCGCAGGCTACCGCGCCTTCTACCGCCTGCGCCCGCCGGTGGTGATCTGCGACCTGACCTTCCAGGGCAGCGGCCTCGCCGGGCTCGGCCTGATCCGCCGGATGCGCGCCGTCGCGCCCAATACCCGCATCCTGGTCTTCTCGATGCACAACGACCCGGTAATCGTCTCGCGGGCGCTCGAGGCCGGGGCGCTCGGCTATGTGCTCAAGGACCATGCCTCGAACGAATTGTTCCAGGCCTTCGAGCAGGTCCGCAAGGGTGAGGTCTATCTCGACCGGCGGCTCGCCACCGAGGTCGCGATGCTGCGCGCAGATCCGCGCCGCACGCCGGAGACGCAGCTGACGCCGCGCGAGCAGCAGATCCTGGCGCGCCTCGCGCAGGGCAAATCCTACGGCACCATCGCCTCGGATCTGTCCGTCTCCTACAAGACGGTCACCAATGCCTGCTCGCAGATGCGCCAGAAGCTCGGCGTGCGCACGCTGGCCGAGCTGATCCATGTGGCCGTGACGCAGGCGCAAAGGCAGGGATAGCGCGACCAGCGTTTCCCTCCGCCCTTCGCGGGGGAGGGTGCCCCGCGAAGCGGGGTGGGAGAGGGGCCAGCGCAGGATTATCCGAATATGGCGGCGTTCCCCTCTCCCGACCCTTGCTGACGCAAGGGCCACCCTCCCGCGCACGGGGGGGAGGGACGTGTGGCGGGCTTGGGAGGCAAACATCGAAACCAGCCGTTCGAACGCCTTCTCCACGGAAGCCTGGGCCCGCAACGCGGCGGCCTACGAGGCAATCCGCACCATGCCGTTCAATGCTGAACTCGCGGCGGGTACGCTCTCGCGCGAGCGCTTCATCCGCTACATCGTCCAGGATGCGCATTACCTGATCGGTTTCGGCCGGGCGCTTGCCATCGCCGCCGCCAAGGCGCCCGAGCCCGACGCCATCGTCCTGTTCGCGCGCGCTGCCGAGACGGCGATCGTCGTCGAGCGGGCTTTGCATGGCGGCTTCTTTCGCGGTTACGGCATCTCGCCGGCCGATTTTGCCGCGACCCCGCTCTCGCCGCCTTGCGATCACTACGTCTCCTGGCTTCTCGCGACGGCCTGGGCCGAGCCTTACGAGGTCGTGCTTGGAGCCCTGCTGCCCTGCTTCTGGATCTATGCCGAGATCGGCCGCGACATCCATGCCCGCGCTGTCCCCGGCAATCCCTACCAAGCCTGGATCGACACCTATGCCGGCGAGGATTTCCATGAGGAGGTCGCGCGGATGATCGCGGCGACGGATGCGGCGGCCGAGGGTGTCTCCGTTGGTCTTTGCGAGCGCATGCACCGTGCGTTCAGCCACGCCACGCGGCTCGAATATGTGTTTTGGGATGGCGCCTATCGCGGCGACCCCTGGCCCGTCTGATACCGTTTCCGGTTGATTAGCTCGGTATTGCGGGTTTTTGGGGCCACCAGTGGAAGCATGTGGCTGCGCGCAGCTTTTCCGGATCGGCTTCGAGGACGCGGCAGCGCTGCTCGATCTGGTCCTGGATGTCGTCCA
>JBGAFL010000027.1:0-65336 GCA_044227265.1 Methylobacterium sp. | reverse complement strand
CCGGCGTCTTCATCTCGTCCCTCCGCGGATCACTCACCCGCGAGGAAACGCAACCGTTCGTCTCCAACATCCCGACCTCCTCATGAAGAGGGGTCAGTTCCTCATGTCGTCAGGGGGGCAGTTTGTCGTGTCGCCTGACACTCTGAAAAAGACGATCACGCAGGCGTCGTTAGCGACTTCATTTCTAAACAGCGAATGGAGTTCTACCCCGATCGAATCCCAAACGACCTTAAGGATTGGACGTTTGCGAACCTTGTTGGGGAATTCCGGCTATGAGCGGCATAGCAGATGTTATTCGCGTTACCGGCGCAGGCGTAGCTGCCGTCTGTAGGATCACGAGCGGGCGTTTAGTTCGAGGCAGGTCTGTGGCGTTGATTCGCCGCGGGCAGATTGTCATCCGTCGCCCGATCAACACTATCTCTGTCGATCGGCAAGAGGCTGAGAGCGCCGAGGTTGGTCAAGAATGTACGATCACCATTTCCGGCATAACGTTCGAAGATGGCGATAGCCTCAAAGCTGGCTGATCGTTAACTCATCGAGATTGCGCGCAATGGACCGCTCGGCTACGGCCGGGCGGTTTTTCGATTCGGCTAAATGTGGTTGCGCTGCGTATAGTCGTGTCCCAAAATACATCCGTTCCAATGTTACAAACAGGAAATAATTCCTATGCTAAGCTCTTGACGAATAACAACAATCTAAGTAAAAGAAGAATTCAATCCTCTCTCGCAGCACCAGCCGATCCCTCAGACAGTTCCCGATCGGCTCCGTGCGAGAGGTCTCCATTCGGATGGGATCCGGTGCCTGGGGTCTGGCGTTGTTCGACGCTCGGACGGCCTGCTGAATCAGAAGACAATTCCAGAAGGCGTTGCGGCTGAGCGCCGCCAGGGAGTTTGGAGCGCAGCATGAAGCGGCTTGATGAATTGAAGGGCGATTCGGCGTTCCGCCAGGCCGTGCTCGCGGTTCGTGGTGCGGCAAGCACGCTGAGCGGCCGCGCGATGACGCATGAGGAGGCGGAATTTCTCGTCAGCTTCGCGCTCGCGACCTACGCGAATGCCGGCGGCCTGACCGAGCCGAGCCTGAGCCGCCTCGCGCGCTTTGCCGGCAAGGTCAGCCCGCATGAGGATATCGAGAGCCTGACGAAGCACTGAAAAGCGTAGGCCACGATCGGACGTGGCTTCCGATCCGGCCGCCATTCGCTGGACGGGCTCAAGGCCCCGCCACCGTCTGCGACGGTAAGACGGAGTTCTAAGCTCGAGCATGGTCCGGTGCCGAAATGTCGCGTTTTCGGCGGATGCTCAGATTTAGCCGGCGCCAGGCGAGTTTGTCTTTCTTTTTGACGGCGATAGATAGACCGTTTTGTGCGCGGAACTCAGTTCGACGTTGGCATTGTACGTATTCTTCGTCGATCCATTTTCGGACGATGACCTGATCTTTGCAGGGATCGATCAGATCTTGAAGCGCGCGGAACTGGCGCGCTCGCCGAACGTCACCTCGATCGGCATTCGGAAGGGCATTTGTGGGGTTCTCGACGGTTTCCTGGCGGGTTCCGCGGCTGAAGGCGCCGATGGCGCTCAGCTATGTCGCATCGACGAGCGCGCTGATGATCAGCAGCGCCGCGCAGCTTCTGACCTTCGCCATTCTCGCGCGCAGCCTGGGCGCCGAGCAATTCGGCCTTCTGGTCACCGTGACCGTCGTCACCAATATCGCCGCCCAAATCTGCACCTTGGGTGCGAACGAGACCCTGATCCGGCGCGTCGCCCCCGAACCTGAGCTCTATGCAGTCGCGCTCGGGCACAATCTCATTCTGCTCGGCGCATCCGGTTTCGTTCTGACGGCCGGCCTCGGTGCGGTGCTTCCGCAATTCGTGACGCTTTCGCCCGAGCCGGCGCAGAATGCATCAGCCCTTCTCGCGCTGGTCTTCGGCAATCTCGTGCTGGTGCGACTCGCTCTCGTCGCGGAACAGGCCTTCATCGCGCGCTGGCAGATCTGGCGGGCCAATCTCGCCAATATCGGCTTCGCGCTGGGCCGCACGGCTGCGGCGGCGATCGCCTGCGGCATGTTCCACGTCAGCACCACGCTGGAATGGGCCTATTGGAGCGCCGGCTCGCTCGCACTCATGGCCGTGATCGCCTTGCTTGCGATCCGGCCCCTCGGGGCGCCGCGTTGGACGATCATGCGCGAAGAGGTGCCCCTCGGCATCCACTTCACCACGCCGTTCGTGTTTCGCGCCTTCCGACAGAACGCGGACACGCTCGTCCTGAGCACCATCGCGAGTCCAGAGACCGTCGGCGCGTTCAACATGGCACGCCGTGTCGTCGAGGCGGGGTTCCTCACGGCGGAGGCGTTGAACCGGCTGATCTATCCTCGGCTGGCGCGTGCGGCGGCGAGCAGCTATCGCGCCCTCTTGCCGATGATCGGCCCACTGATGGCGGCCTCTCTCGCGCTCGGAATCGTAACGGCCCTTGGCCTCTATCTAATGGCGCCGCTGATGCCCCTCGTCTTCGGCGCCGATTTTCAGGAGATGGTCGTCGATCTTCGCGTGATGTGCTGGGTCCTCGCCTTCGTGGTCCTCCAGGGCGTCCCGGTCCAGGTCCTCGGGGCCATGGCCGAGCATCGCTTGCGCGCGCATGTCAACAATATCGGGAATCTCGCCGGCGCGGCGCTCTCCGCGGGCCTGACCTACCTGTATTTCCTGCCCGGCACCTTCCTTGCGCTCTACCTGACCGAGGCGCTGCTCGCCCTGGCCTTGTGGCTGGCTTTGCGTCTCGTGGTCCGGCGCCGGCGTGAGAAGCCGCCCAGTGGAGCGCAGACGAAGCTGCCAGGCGGGACGCCGGTCGGGGCGCGGTGAGGCCGTTCTGGGCGCCGACAATGACTTGCGATCGCGATCGCTCGATGATCCGCCTTCAGGGGCGGCGCATCTTCGGCAGGGATGGCGGTGCGGTCCAGCCGATCGATGCCCTGCCGGCGCGTCTGCCGTGGTCCGCTTCGGGGCGAAGCGATTCGTAGAGTTCGCGCGTGTGCTCGGCGATGTTGTCCCAATCGAACTCGCGCGCGATCCGAGCCCGCACGGCCATCCTCTCGCTATCCGTGGGCGCGCTCACGCAGGCCCGGCCGATGGCGGCGGCCAGGGCATCGATGTCGCCGACCGGCACGTAGCATTCGTCGGGAAGTCCGACTTCGCGATTTGCAGGGATGTCGCTCGCCAGGACCGGCAGCCCGTCGGCCAGAGCTTCGAGCAGGGCTATGGGCAGGCCCTCGTGACTGGAAGGCAGCACGAAAAGCCCGGCATGGGTCATCAATTCCCGTAACGGGCGGCCGCTCTGGAAGCCGGTCGCGACGATTCCGGGCGTCGCTTCGGCGGCGGCGAGCACCATGCGGGAATAGGTGTCCGCATGGTCGGCCGCGCCGACGAGGGCGAGTTTCCAGCCCGGAGGAGCGCCCTGCGAAAAAGCCTCGATCAAGTCGAAATGCCGCTTCTCGGGAACGAGGCGGCTCACGGTGATGACGTAGCGCCGCCGCGTCAGCCCGAAATGGTCGAGCGTCGCGCTGCCGCGCGCCTGGGGCATCGGCGTCACGCCGTTTGGAACCGCGGCGACGAGCACGCCGTAGCGCGAGGCCATCGTGGAGGCGATGCCTTGCGAGACGGCGATGCGCCGGTCGGCAAAGCGCATGCCAGCCCATTCGCCAAGCTTCAACGCGTTGCGGGCGAGGCGCCCCCATTTGGCACGCTCGTAGTCGAAACCGTGATGTGTGACGACGACGCGCAGCCTGAGCGCGCGGGCCAAAGGCACCAGGAGAGACGGCCCGACCGCGTGGACGTGAACGATGTCGGGCTTGCGCCGCACCGCATGCATGACGCCGAGAAAGGTATGGGCCAGAGCTTCGAGCGCACGCGAGCGCGGCGCCGGAAGTGGCGTGACCAAGATCCCGCGCCAGCGATGCGGCCGTTTGGTCGCGACGTAGGGGCGACGCGCCAGGACCTCGACCGCACAGCCGCGTGCGGCCAGACGCTGCGCCAATTCCTCGACATGACGTTCGACGCCGCCCTGAACGCCGGGCACGCCGCGCAGGCCGAGCATCATCACGCGCAACCGGCGATCGGCGGTGGGCCGCCGGATCATCGCGGCCTCCGCCGCAAGCTCGCGTAGAGATCGAGCAATCGATCACGGTAGGCCTCGCGCGAAAACGCGCTTTCGACCCAGTCCCGGCCTGCCTGCCCCATGGCCTTGAGGGCATCCTCAGGCATCTGCGCGAAGCGCGTGAGCGCCGCCGCCAATGCCTCCACGTCTCCGGCCGGGACGATGGCGCCGGTACGGCCTTCGCGGATCATCTCCGGCAGCCCGCCGATCCGGGTGCCGATCACGGGCCGGCCCAGCGCATAGGCCTCCATCACGCTGATCGGCGCGTTCTCGTACCAGGTGGAAGGCAAGACGAGCGCCCGGCAGCGTCGGACGGCGTCGTGCAGAGCGGCTCCCGTGCGAAAGCCGAGGAAACGTATTTCGGCGCCGAGTTCGGTGGCGAGCGCGCGAAGCTGCGGTTCCATCGGGCCGGCACCGACGAGATTGACGTGCTCTCCGGCGATCGCCGCGGCACGAACCAGGGTCTCCAGCCCCTTCTCGGGGCTGAGCCTCCCGACATAGAGAAATCCGCTCGTTTCGATGCTGCCGGGGCGCAACTCGGCGGCATCGATGAAGTTCGGGACGTGGACGAAACGCTCCCGCGGCCAGCCCCAGGCGGCGAGCTTGTCGATGTAGAACCGGCTCGGCACGACGAAGACGTCGACGTTGCGCCGGTAGAGCCCGAGCAGGCGATGCAGGGCCGTCTCAACCATGACGAGGCTGCTCAGGGCCAAGGACCCCTTGATGCAGCGGTTCACGACGACGTTGTGAATGCGGCCGTCGCGGCAGCGCTCGCACACGCTGCCGTGGTTGAGCATCGTGTAGGCGGGGCAGGCGAGCTTGAGGTCGTGAACCGTCATCACCACGGGAATGCCGGCCTGTTTCAGCAGCGGCAGGATCGAGGGCGACAGGTGGTGGTAGATGTTGTGGACATGCGCGATGTCCGGCCTGCCGGTGGCAAGGAGCGCGCGGAGCTTGCGTCGCGCCTCCAGCGAGTAGACGACATTCGCCGCATGGCGCAGGGAGCGAAGCGGGCCGTAAGCGGTCCCGTATTCGATCTCTTCGATAAAATGATGCGCGTGCGGGCTCGGCAGGTTGCGCGGATGGTGCATCGCAAAGGGCACGACGTCCCAGCCGATCTCCTCGAAAAGCCGGTTCTGCTCCAGGAACACCACCTCGGCGCCCCCGCGTCGGTAGTGGTAGTTGTTCACCGAGAGCAGGCGCCCGGTTCCGGGCGCGACGTTGTGCGCCAGCGAGCCGCTCGGGACGATGGCGCCGGTCATGGGGGCGCCCGCTCGATCAACGGCGGCTCGACCGCAAGATGCAAGGCCTCGCGGACCGGCACGACGACGGCGCCCAGCGCCAAGGCCTCCGACACCACGCTCTGAAGCAGGCCGGGTGGACAGCTCCAGGGTTCGGAATCGTCGCTGACCCCATGCGTGAAGAAGATCAGCCAACCGCGTTCGCTCACGACGCGGCGGATCCAGCGCTGCGCCGCACCGGGGTCCCGCGGATCCAGCGACAATTCGACCGCACGCAGGAAGCCGAGATCGATGCGGCCCCCGTTGATTCCGGGCACGCCACCGCGACAGCAGGCAAAACGCCGTTGAAGCTGCCGTTTCGCGCGCAGCGAAGTGTGGTTGTAGGGATAGGCGAAGCTCGTAAGCGCAATGCTCGGATCGAGCCGGGCAAAATAGGCCGCGTTGCTATCGAGATCCCGCGCCAGCGCCGCGTGATCGAGGCTCGATACGGGGCGATGCGAGAAGGTGTGGCAGCCGATTTCGTGACCGGCCCGATGCAGGTCGAGATACTGGGCCGCGCTCGCGTATCGCCTGGTTGGCTCGACGGTCTCGCCGATTCCGCCCGAGATGTAGAAGGTGCCGCGCCGGCCTTCCTGTTCGAGGATGGCGGCCCCGGTTTCGGCGGCGCTTGCCGGAATGTCGTCGAAGGTGAACGAGACGAGCGGCGGATGCGCCCGGGCCGAGACGACGCGGGTGCGCATGCTGCGGGCGGCCCACCGCGCGATCCGCCGGCCAAGCGGTTCGCGCGCGACACGATTCGGGACCTGAATTTCGGCGAGGGCTGCTTCGATCATCGTCGGGGGCCCCGGCGCCCGGTTTATGAGTAACGCGCGACGCTGTTTGCGCACGCATGCCACGTCAGTTCCGCGCGCGTATACGCATGACGAATACTGAGATCGTCGGTGGAATTTCGAGCTCGATCCGGACGTCCACCGACCATCGGTTGAAGCGAGATTGTCGGTCGCAAGCACACGGACAGAGGGGCTCGGCGGCCAGCCCGTTTCGCTTGACCGAAGGGGTCGCTTGACGGGTCGCGATCGGACCACGCCGCTTCAGGTCCGCACGAGCGCGAAGCTCGTCGGCGAGCGCTGGCGCGGTGTCAGTTTCTCGACATCGCCCTCGATCATCCCGCTCACCATGGCGATACCGGCCCCGAGGCACGATCCGAGCAGAAATCCGCCGAGCACCAAGAGGAGCGTGCGCGGCGGCGACGTCCGCCGCTCGGGGGGCGAGGCGCGCGAGATGAGGCGAACGTTGGTCGAATCGACCTGTTCGAGTTCGGAAACCTCGCGTGTCCGGCTCAGGAAATTCTCGTAGACGGAACGGCTTGCCTGCGCGTCCCGCTCGAGATCGCGCAGCCGGACCGAGGCTTCGCCTTTGACGTTGACCGCGTCCTTGAGCGTGTCGAAAGCCCGCTGCATCTCCTTTTCGTCGGCGCGCGCGCGATCGAGGTCGCTGCGGGCCGTGGCGACGATCCGAGTCAATTCGTCGCTGATCGCCCGGCGCATCGCCGTCTCTTGGGCGCGGATCTCGATCATGTCAGGATGCCGGGTACCGCGCGTCGCCATCAGGTTGCTCGCGCGGCGCTGAACGTCGGTGAGCTGGTTACGCAGGTTGGTCACGGTGGTCGATTGCAGGGCATCGGGAATGGCGCCGGCATCGCCGCTCTTCTGCGCCCGCACCATCTGGTCGTAGCGGGATTGAGCCTGCGACACGCCGGTCTGCGCCTGACCGAGCCGGGAATTTGCGAAGGAGAGCTGCTGCTCGATGACGTTCTGGCCGACCGCCGAGACGATGTTGTTGTCGCGCTTGTAGTCCTCCACTCGCCGCTCGGCCTGCTCGACATCGCGCCGCAGCTCGGCGATGCGGCTGTTGAGCGAGCCGGCGATGCGCTTGCTGACGGCATCGCGTGCATCGGCCGTTTCAGCGAGGTAGGCGTTGACCAAGCCGTCGGCGAGCCGAGCCGATTTTTCGGGATTGTGGGTCAGAGCGCTCACGTTCACGACATAGGTGCGCTCCTCGCGTTTGGCGCCGAGCAGAGCGGCAAGCGAGCGCTCGGTCGTCAATTCGCGGTTGGCACGAGCGGGTTCCGGCCGAAGAACGAGTGCGCGCAGATGCGCCAGAATCGCCGCGAGCCCGGTCGGAGGCGCGGTCCCGTTGAACTCGGGATCTTCGTCCAGCTTTTCATCCGAGACGAGCCGTTTCAGGACGGACTCGGACATGATGACGCGAACCTGGTTCTCCACCTGAGCCACCATGGCGTCGGGCAGCTGGCTCGACGTACGTAGGCTGCCTTCCGTGATGCGAAGATCCGTCGGATCGATGATCAGCTGAGCGAAGGCGATGTATTTCGCGGGGACGAGCGTGCCCCAGGCAAGCCCGCACAGGGCGAACGAGAGCGCGCAGAGCGAAACCAGCAATTTGCGCCGCAGAACCATGCGGGCCAGCATGGCCGGCGTCAGCAATTGCGGCGGCGGCGCAATGTAGGTGTCCGGCGGCTGGGCAGCGACCCGCAATCCCGGAGGTTTGGGAGCATCGAGCGGCTTATACATCACGGCACCTGTCCGGTTGCCGAACCAGGGATCGGTGGGAGCAACTCATGACGACCGCTCCAGGAGGAAAAAGGTCGTCGGCCCATGCCGAGGGGCGGCATTGTCAAGCTCGAACGCCAGCGACCCGTCCTTTGCGGTGAGTGGCATGGCCTCGCCGGGGGTGCCGTCGAGGCGCAGCGAACGAGCGCTCCAGCGTGCGGGCTCGCCAAGGGCGATGCGCAGGCGAGTCGTCTGGCGTTCGATCAGTACCGGCATCCGCCCGAAATCGCGGACTGTGCGGCGGCCGCTGCCGGTAAAGGTCATCGCCGTGTTGATGGCGTCCGTTGCGAAGATCAGGAGGACGCGTTGCGCATGCGCAAGCGCCTGCCCGTCGAGCGAGCTCGCGGCGACGAGAGCTGGGCCGCTCGCCGTCTCGATCGTCAGGGGACCAAGGCGCAACGGGTCCTTGATCGAGACGTAACTCGCGGCGACGGTGCGCGGCGTGACGACCTGCAGAAGCTTCGCGCGGGCATCGAGGTCGATCTGGCCGTCGAGAGATCGATATCGGCCGGTTCCCTCGTCGGACGGATTGTCGGGTCCGACGAAGCCGGTCTGCCGGAGGGAGGCGAGACGCGCGGCGAAATCGTGTTCGGTGAGGTGGGCGCGTGGCGCCAACAGAGTCGCCTTGGGCGGCGTTGCGGCGCCCTGGCGTGCGACCAGCCCGAATGGTGCGATCAGGCCAATCTTGGTGATGCTGTCCGGCAGCCGGCCCTGGCCATCCTCGATCAGGTCGCCCGTGGTGCCGAAGGGGAGCGCGACGAGTTCGGGCGCTGGCGCGACATCGCCGCGCCGGAAGAGCAGGGCGGCCAAAGTCTCGCCGGCCCGTGCGACCGGATCGAGCGAGATGCCGAAGGGCAGCATGGCGCGCTTGTGCGGGGCGCTCTGCTCGAAGCTCAGATCGATCGGGCCGGCCGCATGACGGCAGATCGCGTCCCAGCCCTGGAGCGCCGCATAGGCTGGGACCAGTAATCCCGCCTCGTGCCGGAAACGGTTCCAAAACAACTGGTCGTATTCGGTGACGACGAACGGTCGGCCGATCCACCGGCGTCCGATCATCCGGCGCAGGTATTCGGCGCCGTCATCGAGCGAACTCGTCTGCGCGATCGTCGTGCCGGGTTCGAGCGAGAGCACCTCATCGTGATAGGCGTTGACGGTCACGACAGGCAGAGTCGCGCGGCTGAGATCGGTCTCGGTCGTCGACCAGTTGTTGTAGGCGCTGACGAGGCCGAGATAGCCGAGCGCCCGCATCTCGTCTCGCATCCAGGCAACGGTGTTCGCCTCGAGCGAAAGGAAGAAGCGCTGCAGGTCGCGCATGCGCGGGCCACGATCCCCGCGCCGCGCCGGCAATTGCACGGTCCCGGCTTCGAGCGTTTCGCTGCTGCCGAGGTCGGACCAGGCGGCGCGCAGATTGGGCGTCGTGCCGTAGGTCTTGCTGAGCCAGGCATTGAAGGCTGGCCGCAGGCGCTCGGGGTAGGGCCGCCCGGACGATTTCTCGGCAAGGATCGAGGCGAATTCGACGCCGTTCTCGTTGACGAGAACGACGAGGGCCAAGGCCGGATCCTTCAGCGGCGCCAGCCCCGTATAGGGATTGACGCTGCCGAACACGGTCTCGACGAGACGCCTCCAATGGGCGCGCGCGCCGTCGTCGACATGGACCGCGAGTTTCAAGTCTTTGCTGTCGCCCCAGCGATCCTCGACACCGCCGAGGCCACCGGCCTGCGAGGTCATGCCGTCGACCATCCAGTAGATGCCTTCGCGCTTGAGCGCGGCGAGCAGGTAGCGCAGCCGGTCCAGCTGCTCTGGATCGACGTCGAAATCGCGCTCGCGCCCCGCCATCAGGGTCGCGTCGGCGAAAGGGAATCGCGCGATGTTGTAGCCGTGGACGCGCAATTGCTTCGCGTAAAGGTCGGCCGTCGCCTTGTCGGGGAAGCTGCCGGAAGCGGGGCTCCAGGCCAGCGAGGCGCACAGGAAAGGGACGCGCCTCCCCGGTTCGGTCGCGAAGGCGAGGCTCCCGGAGGGATTGGCGACCACGCGGCCGCGGCTCCCGGCTGGCTCGAGCGGAGACAGGTTCGAGAAATCGAGCGGGCTGCCCTCGGGAATGGCGAGATTGGTGTCGCGCACGGCGACCCATTTCGGGTCGGGCGTCCCGGGCGAATTCGTCAGCCCGTTCGCGATGCCGACGGCGGCTGCGACGCCGATGCAGAAGGCGAGGATGGAGGTGGCGACAATCGGGATCTGGCCCCGTTCCGGCGGGCGCGTCAGGCTTGCCGCCTGCGGGACGTCCTCGGCGCCAGCCGGTCCGGTGATTGTGCTCGCGATCCAGGAATTCGGCGGCACGCGCGGTGCCAGGAAGCCTCGGGCCATCCCGAAGGCATGCGCGTTCCAGGCGACGAAGGAATAGAGGCCGAGCGCTGGCGAGCGATAGCGCCAACTGAGTAGCGCGATCGGCGGGATGACAAGGGCCGCCAGCACGGCGAGCTTCGTAAGGCCGGGAGTTAAGACCAAGACGCCGGCTGCAACGAGCCAGCCGAGAAAGACGCCGAGCCAGAGCCGGATCTCGGGCAGGTCGCGCAAGGCGAGCTTGAGATGCGGCTGGCCAAGCGCGGCCCGCAGCATCTCGCCGATGCCGTCGACATAGCGGGTCCTGACCCGGCGCCAGAGCAGGCGATAGCCACCGACCGAATGGCCGTAATGATCGACCGCTGGAATCGGCAAACGGAACAGGGCCCAGCCTGCCGAGCGAAGGCGCGCGGCGAGGTCGTATTCCTCGTAGCCGTGCAGATTGCGGTCGCTGAAATGCCCGACTTCCTCGATCGCGCTGCGCCGATACAGACCACCGCCGTTGAGGCGGTCGACGGGACCTGGTTCGAGGTCGGCGGCACCGCGCAACTGGCGCCGCTTGAATTCGAGGTTTACGACATGGACGTCGCGGACGCGGCCACCGACTCCGGCAACGTCGGGATTGTCGTTCAGAAAGCGTAGGGCGGCCGGCAGGAAGTCCGGATCCAGGGCCATGTCCCCGTCGACCAGATAGACAAAATCGCCGCGGGCATATTGGTAGCCGAGCTGTGGGCCGATGCCGCAGCTGCGTGGCACTCCGGCATCGAGCTGCGCGACGCGAATGCCCAAGCCGGTCGCGAGCTCGACCGTGCGGTCGCTCGACCGGCTGTCGGCCAGGATGATCTCGCCACGTGACAGAAGGCCCGTCTGAGCCAGGTGCCCGAGCGCGTTCCATGCGCTTTCGATCGTGCGCGCGATATTGTTTTCTTCGTTGAGCGCCTTGATGACGATCGAGACGGAGACGGGGCCCGCTTTCGAGCCGGAATTCGTGTCTCGACGCTTTGCAAGCCGCTCCTGGTCGCTCTCCAATGGCGTGTTACGCATACACGGAGTCCCGCCACTTCGCCGTTGCAGCCCCGAGCGACCGGCCACCGAAAGTCGAAGTCACCCACGAACCGGTCTCAGAAGGCGCCGATAAAGTACTTAAGTAGATCGGTCGCTATACTGAGATTTAACTGTTATTGCTGATTTTTCTGCGCTCGTCTGCCTAGTGACGTCTACTGGGTACGACTGCGTGAATATGGCTGTGGACGATCTTCGTATTCGAGGTCGGCCGAACGACCTCTGCCTCCAACGCTCGCTCGAGGAGCCCGACCTCACAGCTTCTTGGCGCGGACGATCCCTGTCAGGATGTCCATGCGCGCGTTGGAACTGCGAAAATCCGCAGCCAGGCCGTCCTGACTCCAGGCGAGATAGCCCGCATCCGCGACATCGACGGGCCGGACTTCTATTCCCGTCCAGCCAAGGGCACGCAGAACGCTCGCGTAGCGATCCGGACGCTGCCGGTTTGGCTGTCCGGGAAAGCTGAGCCGCCGGTAGAGGTCGGGCGAAAAGCGATAGATGCTGTTCGGATCGCGGCTGCGGATGCCGCGCGTGTGAGTCTGGAAATCGACGCCCGCGACGAGTTCGGTACCGGGGCGTGCCACCTTGTCGACCTGCATCAGGACACGATCGATTTCGCTGAAATGTTCGAAGGCCGCATTCGAGACAACGAGATCGAAGCGACGCGTCCCCACGGCGCGAGGGATGTCGAATTCCGCATCTGTCGCTGCGGCGACCGGGCCGGGCTCGCCGTGCCCGAGCGTTTCGACGCTGGAGCGGATTGCGGCGCGATCGTAGTGGCTCGGCAATTCGGCTTCCGCGAGCGCCTGGTAGAATCCCAGGGGCGTGAGGCTGGCAAGATCAAACCTGTCGACCGCCAGATAGGAGCGCGCGCCGAGACCCATCAGCAGGATGCCGGTGCCGAGTGTCGCGCCCGGTCCAAGTTCGAGAATATCGGCGCCGCGAAAGTCGAAAGGTTCGCGATTAGGCCCCGCGAGATGGTGCCGCCAATCCTCGACGATCGACAGAACATGAGCGATCGCGCGGGGCCAATCGGAGGCGGCGAAATCGGTCGGCTTGCGGTAGCCGCGCAGGTGATGGTTCAGGCTCGCGGCCGTGAGCGCTGCAAGCCCGAGCCCGTAGAAGACCCCGTTCTTGAGGCTCGCCATCCGTCTTTCCCTCATCATGCGGATACGCCGCCCTGGCGTCCTGACCCCATCCGGCCGATCCCGCTCGCGTTGTGGCCGCTCCCCGCAAAGCGGAACCGATGCGGTTCGCGCGCAAGCCGCGGGCCGCACCGCCTGTACCGATTCGGAACGATCCAGCCAGGTGAGCGGCCCCGAACGGATGACTCGCCGAATGGGTACTGTTAGAGGGTGCCGGCCAGGGACTCCGTAGCTCAGCTGGATAGAGCAGCCGCCTTCTAAGCGGCAGGTCGCAGGTTCGAACCCTGCCGGGGTCGCCATTCCCCCGGCCGTTGAGGCCGCAGGCGCGACACGAGAAGCGACATCAGGAGGAGAGCGAGCGATGACGAAGCTGACGACACTGCGCGACGTCTCGGGGCTCGGCGGCACCCCGGCTCCATTGCGGAATTCGGCGCTCGTGATGGTCGATCTCCAGAACACCTATCGCGAAGGCCTGATGCAGCTCGCCGGCGTCGAGCCTGCCATCGCCGAGGCGCGCGGCCTGCTCCTGCGTGCTCGCGCCGCCGGCATTCCGATCGTCCATATCCAGCACGATGCGGGGCCGGGCTCGCCCTATGATGTCCGCGCCGCGATTGGCCGGATCAGCGACGAGGTTGCGCCCGAGGAGGACGAGCCGGTCATCACCAAGAACTATCCGAGCTCCTTCGTCGGCACCGATCTGCAGGCGCGGCTCGAAAAGGCCGGTGTGAAGAACCTGATCGTCGCCGGTTTCATGACGCATATGTGCGTGAATTCGACGACCCGGAGCGCCTTCAACCTCGGCTTTGCGCCGGTTGTCGTCGCCGCGACGACGGCGACCCGCGACCTGCCGGGGCCGAATGGCGAGGCGGTTCCGGCAGCGGCCGTGCAGGCGGCAAGCCTCGCCGCACTCGGCGATCTGTTCGCGGTCGTGGTGCCGAAGTCGAGCGACATCCCGGACTGACGCGCTGCGACCTCCGGGCGCATCGCGCCAAAAAATCGCGGAACAGGTGAGCGCTTCGGTCGGTTCGGCTCGAAAAGGAGCCGCATCCTATGGCGATCACCAACGTTGCCGACCTCATCGTCGAGACGCTTCAGGTGGCTGGGGTCCAACGGGTCTTCGGCCTCGTCGGCGACAGCCTCAATGCGATCACCGAGGCGATCCGCACGCGCGAGGGTATCGACTGGGTGCATGTGCGCCACGAGGAGGTCGCGGCCTTCGCTGCCGGAGCCGAGGCGCAGATCACGGGTGAGCTCGCCGTCTGCGCGGGCTCCTGCGGGCCTGGCAACCTGCATCTCATCAACGGCCTGTTCGATTGCCACCGCTCCGGAGCGCCGGTGCTCGCCATCGCCGCGCATATTCCCTCGGCCGAGATCGGTTCGGGCTATTTCCAGGAGACGCATCCGGAAGAGCTGTTCCGCGAGTGCAGCCATTTCTGCGAATTGGTCTCCAGCCCCGCTCAGCTTCCTTATGTCCTGGAGAGCGCGATCCGCGCCGCGGTCGGTGAAGGCGGCGTCGCCGTCATCGTGATCCCCGGCGATGTCGCGCTTCAGGAAGCCCCGCCCCGGCGCATCGCACCCAAAGCCGGGCTGGTGCCTCCACGCCCGATCCTGCGCCCGGCCGAGCCCGATCTCGATGCGCTCGCGGCCATCCTCAATTCCGCGAACCGCGTGACCTTGCTGTGCGGGCGCGGCTGCGCCGGGGCACATTCCCGTTTGCTGCAACTCGCCGAGACCCTGAAAAGCCCGATCGTCCACGCGCTCGGCGGCAAGGCCTTCGTCGAATACGACAATCCCTTCGATGTCGGCATGACCGGCCTGATCGGCTTCTCGTCGGGCTATGCGGCGATGTTTGCCTGCGACGCCCTACTGATGCTCGGCACCGACTTTCCTTATCGCCAATTCTATCCGCAGAAGGCGAAGATCGCTCAGGTAGACGTGAAACCCGAGCATCTCGGCCGTCGCTGCCGGCTCGATCTCGGACTTGTCGGGGATGTCGACGAGACCTTGCGCCTGCTGCTGCCCAAGCTCCAGGCCAAAGCCGATCGCTCCTTCCTCGACGAGAGCCTGAAGCACTATGCCAAAGCACGCGAGGAACTCGACGACCTCGCGATCCCCAAGCCCGCGCGCGGCTGGTTCGGCCGCAAGCCGTCTCGCCCGGTGATCCACCCGCAATACCTCGCCAAGGTGGTGAGCGAGACGGCCTCGGAGGATGCCGTGTTCACGGCCGATGTCGGTACGCCGACGGTCTGGGCGGCACGCTACCTCACAATGAACGGAAAGCGCCGCCTGCTCGGCTCCTTCGTGCATGGCTCGATGGCGAACGCCTTGGCCCAGGCGATCGGCGCACAGGCGCTCGATCGCAAGCGGCAGGTCGTCTCGCTCTCGGGCGATGGCGGTTTCACCATGCTGATGGGCGACCTGTTGACCCTGCGCCAGGAGAAGCTGCCGGCCAAGATCGTGGTGTTCAACAACGGCACGCTCGGCTTCGTCGAGATGGAGATGAAAGCGGCCGGCTATATCGAGACCGGGGTCGAACTCGACAATCCGGATTTCGCGGCCGTGGCGCGGGCAGCCGGAATCCATGGCGTGCGCGTCGAGGATCCGAGCGAGCTGGAAGCTGCCGCGCAGGACGTGTTCGCCCATGACGGGCCGGCCCTGCTCGACGTCGTCACCGCCCGCAACGAACTCTCGATGCCGCCTAAGATCGACGGCCAGCAGGTGAAGGGCTTCAGCCTCTATGTGCTGAAGGCCGTGATGAGCGGGCGCGGAGATTCTGTGCTCGATCTGGCGAAGACCAACCTGATCCGCTAGCTTCCTTACAAGGGTTCCAGAAAGCTATTTGGCTTCAGAACCCATCGGGAGGCTTCATGCGCATCGGGCTGTTCGTGCCCTGCTATGTCGACGCCTTCGAGCCGGAGGTCGGCATCGCGACGCTTGAGTTGCTCGAGCGGCTCGGCCTCGACGTGACCTATCCCTACGACCAGACCTGCTGCGGCCAGCCGATGACCAATACTGGCTGCCATGCCGAGGCAGCCGCGACTGAGGCTTTGTTCGTCAAAAATTTCTCGGGCTTCGACTATGTCGTCGCGCCTTCCGGCTCCTGCGTGCATCAGGTCCGCGCGCATCTCACCGCGATCCCGCAGACCGACGAGGTCAAGGCCGTTCGAGCGCGCACCTTTGAGCTCGTCGAGTTTCTGCACGACATCCTGAAGATAGAGGAGCTGCCCTGGGCGGATTTCCCGCACAAGGTCGCCTATCACTCGAACTGCAACGCCCTGCGCGGCATCCACCATGCCCGGCCGTCCGAACTGAACGCGCCGTTCTTCTCCAAGCCGCTCGCATTGCTGCGAAAAGTGAAGGGCATCGAGCTCGTGGAATTGTCGCGACCCGACGAATGCTGCGGGTTCGGCGGCACCTTCTCGGTGTTCGAGCCGGCTGTCTCGGCCAAGATGGGCTATGACAAGGTCAACGATCAGGCGCGGGCCGGCGCGGACTACGTCGTCTCCTCAGATTCCTCCTGCATGATGCACCAGAAGGGCTGCGCCGAACGGCTCGGCTTGCCGCAGAAATACATCCACATCGCCCAGGTGCTGAATGGAGCGGGCGCGTGATGACCATCGACGCCATCGCGCTTCATCCCACCCACTCCCTCATCCTGAGGTGCTGCGTCAGCGGCCTCGAAGGAGCCCTCCAGATACCACCGCGATGTCTGGAGCCCTCCTTCGAGGGCGCCGCTGCGCGCCGCCACCTCAGGATGAGGGGGTGGGTTGGAGATGATACCGTTGCGGGGGCCCAACCATGAGTGCCGACGCACTGCAGCCGCGCGAAAAGCAGCCGAAAGGCGCGAAAATCCGCGGGAACAAGCCGATCGATCAGGCCGAGGCAGCCGAGCGCTTTCTCGCCGCGCCCCTGCATCAGGCGGCCCATGACGCGCGGCTCTGGGACGTGCGCAAGAAGCGCGATGTTGCCGTCCACGGCATCCCGGAATGGGAGGAACTGCGCGAGCTCGCCTCGCAGATCAAGACGCACACGCTCGCCCATCTCGACACCTACCTCGAGCAGTTCGAGGCGGCGGCCAAGGCCAATGGCGTCCATGTCCATTGGGCGGCGGATGGGCCTGAGCATAACCGCATCGTGCTCGGCATCCTGCGCGATCACGGCGCCAGGACGCTGATCAAGTCGAAATCGATGCTGACCGAGGAATGCGGCTTTCGTCACGACATGGCGGCCGCCGGCATCGACGTGATCGAGACCGATCTCGGCGAGCGCATCCAGCAGCTCGACGAGGAGGAGCCGAGCCATGTCGTGATGCCGGCGGTGCACAAAACCCGTCTCGACGTCGCAGAGGTATTTGCGCGCACGCTCGGCACCGACCCCGAGAACGACGACGCGCATTACCTCGCCGAAAGCCAGCGCGTCACGACACGGCCGCTCATCCTCGCGGCCGATGCCGGGCTCACCGGCTGCAACTTCGCCATCGCCGAGACCGGTACGGTCGTCACCTGCACCAACGAGGGCAATGCCGATCTCTCCGGCAATGTGCCCCCGCTTCAGATCCACTCGATCGGTATCGAGAAGCTGATCCCGCGCATCGAGCATCTCGGCGTGTTCATCCGCCTGCTCTCGCGCTCGGCGCTCGGCTCGCCGATCACGCAATACACCTCGCATTTCCGTGGCCCCCGCAAGGGGAGCGAGATGCACATGGTGCTGGTCGACAATGGCCGATCAGCGCGGCTCGGCATGGAGGAATTCTGGACCTCGCTGAAATGCATCCGCTGCGGGGCCTGCATGAATACCTGCCCGGTCTATCGGCGCTCGGGCGGCCTTTCCTACGGCGCGACCTATTCGGGGCCGATCGGGCTGATCATCGACCCGACCTACAACAGGCGGAAATACTCGACGCTGCCCTTCTCTTCGACGATGAACGGGTCGTGCAGCAATGTCTGCCCGGTCAAGATCAACATCCACGAGCAGATCTTTGCCTGGCGCAAGGTACTCGCCGAGGAGCACCAGATCCCGCTGCTCAAGCAGGGCATGATGAAGGCGGCCGGCGCCGTGCTGAGCCGTCCCGCCGCCTATCGCGCCGCGATTGGAGCAGCCAATTCCGCGCTCAAGGTGCTGCCGAGTTTTGCCGTCTACAATCCGGCCAATAGCTGGGGCAAAGGCCGCGACATGCCGGAGGCTCCGAAGCAAAGTTTTCACGCTTGGTACAAGCAGAACCGGATGAAGAAGGACGGCGCCTCGTGAGCGCCCGCGACGAAATCCTCGCGACCCTGCGCAGGAACCGCCCGGCCGGTGATCATGCCCTCCCGGAGGTCCCGCTTTTCCCGCCGCAGGTCGGCGCCAATCTTGTCGAGGAATTCGGCGAGCGCCTGAAGCGGATGGGCGGCCGGATCGAATGGCCGGCCGAGGGTGCCGATCCATTTGCTCCAGTGCGCGAACGTCTTGCAAGTGCGAAGGTGATCGCCTCGGCTGTTCCGGAAATCGCCGGCAACCGCGAGCTTTCCACTGTCGCCAGCCCCCGCGACCTCGCCGATGTCGATGTTGCGGTGGTGCGGGCGGTTTTCGGTGTCGCCGAAACCGGCTCTGTGCTGTTCACACAGGACGAACTGGTGGTGAACTCTGTGGCCTATCTCGCGCAGCACCTGATCGTGCTGCTCGATCCCGCTGACATCCTCGTCAACATCCAGGCCGCCTATCTGCGGCCGGACTTTTCGCGCGCCGCCTATGCGGTGCTCCATACCGGCCCGTCCGCGACGGCCGATATCGAAGGCGTACTGATCCACGGGGCGCAGGGCGTGCGTTCGCTGACCGTTTTATTGTTGCCGCGCAATATTTCAGCAACGTGAGCCGGAGCCAAGGCTGCGATTGTGCGTTGCCGGGGCGGTCCCTTGCGCCGCAACATCCCGATCAATTCACAAATTGGAGCCCCTTTCCGTGCGTTTCAAACTCGGCTGCAGCCTCGGCTATCAGGTCCTGGCGCCGACAACCTTCATCTTCAATGTCGAGGTGGCTCACCTGAAGAGCCTCGATGTGGCGAGCGAGATCCTGACGCTCTCGCCCGATCTCAAGCGGGAAGTCTACGTCACGCCCGATCTGAAGAACCGCTATCTCGGCCTCAACGCCCAGCCCGGCCCGCTCTCGCTCGAATACAATGCCGAGGTCGAGCTGAATGTACTCCGGGCCGATCCGGCCACGATCAACGAGACGCCAGTCTCTGAACTGCCGATCGACATCCTGCCTTTCCTTCTGCCGAGCCGCTTCGTGTCCTCGGATCGCCTGACGCCCTTCGCCCAGGCCGAATTCGGCCATCTGCCGAAAGGCCACCAGCGCGTGAACGAGATCTGCGGCTGGATCCACGATCACATCGCCTATCAGCGCGGCGCAAGCGACGGCGAGACCACCGCCGACGAAACGCTGCTCAAGCGCGCCGGCGTCTGCCGCGACTTCGCGCATCTCGGCACCGCCTTCTGCCGGGCGCTCGGCATCCCGGCCCGCTTCGTCAGCGCCTATGCCTATGGCCTCGTGCCGGGCGATTTCCACGCCGTGTTTGAAGCCTATCTCGACGGGCGCTGGTGGCTGTTCGATGCAACGCGACAGGCTCATCTCGATGGTCTCGTGCGCATCGGCATCGGCCGCGATGCCGCCGAGATCGCCTTCTGCACGCCCTACGGCAACATGCAGCCGACCAACATGCAGATCCGGATCGACCGCGCCGATGGCGGCCCTGAGCCGGCTGAGCGAACGGTCGACGCCATCTCGACCGAAGAGCCAGCCCCGCATGCCGGCGCTGCCTGAGGCGGGTCTATTCAACTCCGCTGTCGCGGAAACGAAGTTCGGATAGCGAAAGGCGTTTGCCATCATATCCAATGATGACAGACGCTTTTCAGGTAAATTGCTGAACGACTCGCCGAAGCCTATGATCTGCCTGAATTGCCCCCCGTTTCGACCGGACAGCTGGCGTAAGCAGGAAGGCTCAAGGATATCCTTGAGGACAGGCTTATGTCGGAGGAATATCGACGGATCGAGCTGATCACGGGACCGGCGCGTCGGCGCTCGTGGTCGACGCAGCAGAAGCTGCGGATCATTGAGGAGAGTTTCGAGCCTGGGGAGACGGTCTCCTCGGCGGCGCGGCGCCATGGCGTGGCGCCGAACCTTCTGTATCGCTGGCGGCGTCTGCTGAGCGAGGGAGGGGCGGCGGCCGTGGGATCAGACGAGCCGGTTGTCGGCAGCTCGGAAGTGCGCAAGCTCGAGGAGCGCGTGCGCGAGCTGGAGCGCCTTCTTGGCCGCAAGACCATGGAGAACGAGATCCTCCGTGAGGCGCTGGCCAAGGCGCACTCAAAAAAACCGATCTTGCGGCCGCTGTCGTTGCCGAAGGCCGGTTCCCGATGAAGCGGGTGGCCGATGCTCTTGGTGTCTCGCGCTCGAACTTGGCCGACCGGGCGGGGCACGTGAGGCAGGCCCGAGGCCCCTACCGGAAACCCGAAGACGAGATGCTGCTGCCGTTGATCCGAGGCGTCGTCGACGAGCGGCCGACCTATGGCTATCGCCGCATCGCGGCTCTTCTGAACCGGCAACTGGCCGAGACAGGCCAGCCGCCGGTCAATCGCAAGCGGGTGCATCGGATCATGCAGCGTCATGCCCTCGTCCTGGAACGCCACACCGCTCGCAGGGACGGCCGCGTGCATGACGGCAAGGTCATGGTGATGCGCTCGAACCTGCGCTGGTGCTCCGACGGGCTGGAGTTCACCTGCTGGAACGGCGAGATCATCCGCATGGCCTTCATCATCGATGCCTTCGATCGCGAGATCATCGCCTGGGCGGCGGTATCCGGCGCCGGCATCAGCGGATCCGACGTGCGCGACATGATGCTGGCGGCGATCGAGCGGCGCTTCGGCAGCCTGCGGGCACCGCACCCTATCGAGCACCTCTCCGACAATGGCAGCCCCTACACCGCCAAGGACACTCGGGACTTCGCCACCGCGCTGAACCTGGTGCCGTGCTTCACCCCGGTGCGCAGCCCCGAGTCGAACGGCATGGCGGAAGCCTTCGTGAAGACGTTCAAGCGCGACTACGTTTGCGTGAACCCCTTGCCGGATGCCAGCTCGGCGCTTCGGCAGATCGCCGGATGGATCGACGACTACAACGAAATCCATCCTCACTCAGCGCTCAGAATGCGTTCCCCACGGGAGTTCATTCGAGCACAGGCCCCATAGCCAGCCTGGCCGGTGAAACGGGGGGCACTCCACTGCCTTCGGATGAATCTTCGTACGAGCAATTCGATTGATCGGCTGTTTAACAACGAGCGTGCGGCAAAGAGGAGAGCGGGTGTGCGCTTGAACAAGGTCAAGTTGGGCGTCCGAAAGGACTATTTGACCCGTCGCACGATGCGCGTCCTCGCGCGGCGCGCCTTGATTGAGCGCTTGCGCCGCAAGGGTGCCGAGGCGGATGTAGGATTGACGATCGATACCACGGGTCTATCCGACGAGGAGTTCGTCGCATTGCTGCGGCGTTGACGCCTAGTACCTCGTGTCCATCCGGCTGAAAGTTCCGAAGCTCGAACCGAAGCCCAAATCGGTCCACCTTTTGCGGAGCTGGCGAGACACGCACAGAATTCTCGACGATCCGGAGATGGCGAAGAAAGTGGCGCATATCCGCCGCTGCATCGAAAATGGAACGCCGCTGCCGAGTTCATATTATCGGAAAGGCGTCGATCTCGATGCTGATCGACTGCTCGTAGCGGATGGCTTCATGCATCTGCATCTCGGTAAGTCCAATACGAGCGAACTTCTCTGGTTGGTCCAATACGACGAGCACGTCGTCTTCCTCGAAATCAGCGATCACGCCCACTTCGCGACGAGGCCGGCGGGCGCGATGCTCCAGAGCCGCCATGCCGCTGCGCTCGTCCTGAAGGAGCGAGAACTGCCAGTCGCGTCCAGAATCCCACGGAATGGTGGTTACACAGCCCGCGTCATGAAGCGCCGGACGGGACCAATCCCGAAAGGCCCAAAGCCCAACAAGTAGCCGGTGCGCGCGACGCCCGCCTCGACTTGTCCCTTGATCCTGTCATCCTGGCATCCTGTGATCCCAGGAGACAGGGCATGGCCTATCGCCACGTCGTCGGCCCGCGAACCCATGTCTTTGCCGATCTTGCGAGCCTGATGGCGAAGGCTACGCCGATCCGCTCCGGCGATTGCCTTGCCGGCATCGCGGCGGAATCGGCCGAGGAGATGATGGCCGCGCGATGGTGCCTCGCCGAGGTGCCGCTGAAGGATATCCTGGCCCGCCCGCTGATCCCCTACGAGCAGGACGACGTCACCCGGCTGATCCTCGATACGCACGACGCAACGGCCTTCCGCGAGATCGCCGCGCTGACGGTCGGCGATTTTCGCGAGTTCCTGCTCACTGGCTCCACCGAGATGCTGGCGCGGATCGCCCCCGGCGTCACGCCGGAAATCGCGGCGGCGGTGAGCAAGATCATGCGCAACCAGGATCTGATCCTCGTCGCCCGCAAAGCCCAGGTGGTCACGAAATTCCGCAACACGATCGGCTTGCCCGGCACGCTCGCCGTGCGCCTGCAGCCGAACCATCCGACGGACGATGCCAAGGGGATCGCCGCCTCGATCCTCGACGGCCTGTCCTATGGCTGTGGGGACGCCGTGATCGGCATCAACCCGGCCTCGGATTCTCTTCAGACCCTGTCCGGCCTGCTGCGTCTCATCGACGAGATGATCCAGCGTCTCGCCATCCCGACGCAATCCTGCGTGCTCACGCACGTCACCACGACGATCGAGGCGATGAATCGAGGCCTGCCGGTCGATCTCGTCTTCCAGTCTATCGCCGGCACGCAGAAGACGAATGAGAGCTTTGGCGTAACGCTCGCCCTCCTGAGAGAGGCCCGCGAAGCGGCGCTCGCGCTGAAGCGCGGCACGCTCGGCGACAACGTCATGTATTTCGAGACCGGACAGGGCTCGGCGCTCTCGGCTGAGGCCCATCACGGCATCGACCAGCAGACGCTCGAAGCGCGTGCCTATGCGGTCGCGCGGGTCTTCAAGCCGCTGCTCGTCAACACGGTCGTCGGCTTCATCGGGCCGGAATATCTCTATGACGGCAAGGAGATCATCCGGGCGGGGCTGGAGGATCATTTCTGCGGCAAGTTGATGGGCGTGCCGCTCGGCGTCGACGTCTGCTACACCAATCACGCCGAGGCCGATCAGGACGACATGGACACGCTCCTGACTTTGCTCGGCGCGGCCGGCTGCACCTACATCATGGGCGTGCCCGGCGCCGACGATGTCATGTTGAACTACCAGTCGACCTCGTTCCATGATGCGCTGTACCTACGCGAAGTGCTCAGGCTGAAACGCGCGCCGGAATTCGCGGCCTGGCTCCATGCGATCGGTCTGACCGACGCGACCGGCAGCTTGCTGCCCGGCGGCGCGGGCGCGCGCCTGTTGCAAGCCGCGCCGGATCTCGCCGCGTGAACGAGCACGATCTCTGGCAGCGTCTCGCCAGCCTCACCCCTGCGCGGATCGGGTTGGGGCGCGCCGGAGCGGGCTTGCCGACCCGCGAGGTGCTTCGTTTCGGGCTGGCTCATGCCCAGGCGCGCGATGCTGTCCATACGCCGATGGATGCATCGCGTGTCGCTAGGGCTGTTGAAGAAGCCGGCTTTGCCGTGATCGAGGTCGCCTCCACGGCGCCCGATCGAGCAACCTATCTGCGCCGCCCGGATTACGGACGACGCCTCGATCCCGAAGGTCGGAAGGTGTTGGCGGAGGTTCCGGGCGGGCCGTTCGATCTCGCGCTCGTCATCGGCGACGGGCTCTCGGCCCGCGCAATCCACGAGAATGCCGCGCCCCTGCTCGCTGCTTTCCGGCCTCATGCCGAGAAGGCCGGTTGGACCCTCTCGCCGGTGGTCATCGGCAGCCAGGCCCGTGTCGCGCTCGGCGACGATATCGGCGAGGCGCTGAAAGCGCGGGCCGCGGTGATGCTCATCGGCGAGCGGCCCGGCCTGTCCTCGCCAGACAGCCTCGGCCTCTATCTGACCTTCGCGCCGCGCCCCGGCCGCTCGGACGCCGAGCGCAATTGCATCTCGAACATCCGCGCCGCCGGCCTTTCGCATGCGGCGGGAGCGTACAAGCTGAACTGGCTGGTGACACAAGCCTTCGCCTGCGGCCTGACCGGGGTCAATCTCAAGGACGATAGCGATGTCCGGCTAGGGGTGGCCGAAACCGAGGCCGCGCTTCCAGCGCAACGAGGCCCATGACTCGCGGGTGCAACGCCCGGCTCGGCGTCCTGGCGTGAAACCGAAAGGGAGCTCGGATATCGACGACATGTCGATAATCTCCAGGCCCTCGCACCGGTCTCAGAGGACGATCGCTGAAGGCGCGGACGTCCCTTGGTCGGAAATACGCATTGCAAATCTTTCCGATTACAACTCAGAATTGGTGTCTGTTGATGCAAGGCTCGGGAGCCCGCTTTGCGCTTCGATGGGGGTGATTTGCCTGATACGCCCCCGCCAGAGTACGCTCGAGATGCGTCATCCATTCGTTCCCACAGAATGGAATTGAGGGTTGCAAGGACTTGTCTGCCTCGCCCTCGTTTGCCGCGAGACTGCTCCCGCCACCATGCCGCTTCGGCGCAACCGGATGTAGGATGTGACGGCCGAGTCCATCGATCTCGACGTGCTCTCGGCCGAAGAACTGAATAGCCTCGATTGCGGTGTGATCGCGCTCGATCCTGCGGGGCGGGTGCAGCAATTCAACGAGGCTGCGGCAGCCTTGTCTGGCCGCTCTGCCGACGCGGCGATCGGGTGTCATTTTTTTCGCGACGTGGTCCCGAGCGCGAACGTTCCGGGATTCCACGGACGATTCCTAAGCGGCGTACGGCGCGGGCGGCTCGATGAGCGGTTCGAATTTGTTTTCGGGCGCAGGCCGCAGCCGCTCCGGGCTCGGATCGGAATGCGGCAGAGCCGTCAGCCGGAGCGCTGGTGGCTGACGGTCGAGCCACTCGGCAATCCCAATGCCGGTCATTCGCGCGAAGAGGTCATCGCTGCAATTGGCCAGCGCACACGTGCCGAGCCGGTCGATCCAAATCTCTGCGAGCGTGAGCCGATCCACCTTCCCGGCTCGATCCAGCCCAATGCCGTGATGATCGGCGTCGATCCCGACGATTTCACGGTGGTCGCCTACAGCGCGAATTTCGCGGATATCCTGCCGGATGATGGGAAGCCGCTCGTAGGACGCTCTCTCGATACGCTCCTTCCAACCGAATTCGCCGCCGACCTCCGGAGCGCGGCGGCGGATGAGCTGCTGGATGACGGCCTGATTCTAAGCCGTATCGTTCGGATCGGCGCGGAGGAAGAGCTGCGCTGCCACGTGATGGCCCACCGGGTGGTGGGCAGTATCAACATCGAATTCGAACGCCTTTCCGACGACCCAGCCGACTTCGCTTCGGCGAATACGGTCGAGGTCGATGCCGCCATGCGGCGCTTACGGACGGCGCGGAGTGTCGAAGAGGCGGCTCTGATCGTCGTCGGAGATATCCGAGCGCTGACGGATTTCGAGTCGGTGCTCGTGTATCGCTTCGACCGGGATTGGAATGGCGAAGCCATTGCCGAAGACATGATTTCGGACTGGAATCGACCGCTGCACGGATTGCGCTTTCCCGCTTCCGACATTCCGGCCCAGGCGCGCGCACTCTACACAAAGGCGCGGAGCCGCTTCGTGATCGACCGCGATTACGCCCCGGTCCCGCTCATTTCGGGAAAGGCCGCCGGAACTGCGCCGATCGACCTGAGCCTCGCGCAAAGCCGCGCGCTTTCGCCGATCCATCTGGAATATCAGCGCAATCTCGGGGTCAACGGCTCTATGTCGATCTCGATTCTGGTCGATGGGCGATTGTGGGGCCTGATGATCGGCCATCATCGGCGCCCGCATTACGTGGCGCCGGAGACACGTGCCGCCGCTACGGCGCTGACCGATGCTTTCGCGATGCAGATCCAGGAGATCGAAGCGCGCCGGAATTGGGCGGCGCAGCAGGCTCATCTCGAGATCGAGGGCCGTCTGGTGCGCGCCCTCGCCAATTCGGACAACGTCGTCCAGGCGTTGACGGCCAGCAAGACGACGCTGCTCGATCTGTTCGGTGCCAGCGGCGCAGGAATCGCCACCGACGAGACCGTGACGTTGATCGGTGGTGCGCCGGACGAGGCGGCGGTCCGCATCCTTGCGGCTTGGCTGAAGGCCGAGGTTCCGCCGGATCGGACGACTTTTGTCACGGCCTCGCTCGGCAGCGAGCATCCCAAGGCTCTGGCTTATGCGAATACGGCGAGCGGGTTGCTCGCGGTCTTCGTCGATCCCGAGCGCACCCACTTGCTCTTGTGGTTCAAGCCGGAAGTGCCGAGCACGGTGACCTGGGGCGGCGATCCACGAAAGCCCGTCATTGCCGGTTCGGGGACGGTGGCCGTGCTGCCGCGGCGCTCGTTCGAGCGCTGGGTGGAAGAGCGAAGCGGCCTCGCCGAACCCTTCTCCGATTGGCAGGTCTCGCTTGCGGAGCAATTCGCTCAGGCCGTCGAAGGTGTCGTGCTGCGCCAGCGCCGCAAGATCGACGAATTGACTGGCCTGCTCGCCGACAAGGAGGCTTTGCTGGAGCAGAAGGATCTTCTTACGAAGGAGATCGACCACCGCGTCAAGAATTCGCTGCAGATCGTCTCGGCCTTTCTGCAGTTGCAGGGGCGCCAGGTCGCAGATCCGACCGCACGAGAGGCCTTTGCCGAGACCTCTGCGCGGGTGATGAGCGTTGCGCGCGTGCATGACAGTCTGTTCCAGACCGATGGCGCGCAGCTCGTCGATCTCGGCCAGACCATCGCCAATCTCTGCAGCGATCTCGCGAGCATGGCGGGCGACGCCTATAGCGTGGAATTGTCGACCCAGCCCGGCCTGATGGTTCCCTATCAGAAGGCCGTGGCGCTCTCTCTGATCACAACCGAGCTCGTCACCAACGCCTTCAAATACGCGATCGGCGCGACTGGGGGTGCCCGGGTCGCGGTCTCGGTCGCCGGCGACGGGGACGGGCTCCGCGTCCGGGTCTGCGATGACGGGGCTGGATTGTCCGAGGGTTGGGAGAAGAACAAGCCGCGCGGTACCGGACTCGGCATGAAGTTGGTCCGGGCCATGCTTGACCAGATCGACGGGCGTATGGAATTCGAGAACGCGCCCGGCGCGTGTTTCACGGTGCATGCTTGAAAGGTCTGGTTACGGATGAGAGGCCCCCTCCACGAAGCCCTTCGCGACGCGACCGCCGAGGCACATCACAGCCTCGAGAACGATCTCGATTGGGCCTCGCGCATCGGCACCCGTGACGGCTATCGCCGGCTCCTGGCTGGTTTTCGCGGCTTCCATGCAGCCTATGAATCGGCGATCGGTGCGGCCTTGGCCGACGAGGAGTTCTTCGGCCCGCGCCGCCGGCTTGAGCGGCTCGATGCCGATTTGATGGATCTCGGGCTGTCGAGTGCAGCGGTCGCGGCGTTGCCGTCACCGACGATCGCTCCGTTCCCGACCTTGGCGGCCGGAATGGGTGCGCTCTACGTGCTCGAAGGCTCGACGCTCGGAGGTCAGGTTATCTGCCGGGAGGTTGAACAGCGCCTCGGCCTCGGAGAGGCGGGCACGCGGTATTATCGCGGCCATGGCCGCGATACGGGCCGGATGTGGAAGAGTTTTCTGGCGCGACTCGAAACTTTGTCCGGCGACGCGACGGCCGAAAGGGAAGCGCTTGCGTCCGGCATCGAGACCTTCCAGGCCTTGGCGGATTGGATGTCCGACGACCCGCAAATGGCCGCAGCCTAGAGCATCGTCCCGGATATCGTATCCGGGTTGTTGCTTGAGGTTCTCATGTTGCATCGGCCTCTCCGAAGACCGGCGTCCACTTTTCGGGCCGATGCAACGGCGTTCAGCCGTTTTGCGGCAGCACGGTTGCGCGTTTGGCCTCGAGGCTCTGCCAGTAGAGGAGGGCGGGCAGGCCGATCACCACATCCGGTACCCGTTTGACGAGCGACAGAGCGATCGCGACATCGGCTTCGATCCCGAACAGGGCACCGACCAGAACGAAGCCGCCTTCCTGCACGCCGAGACCTGCCGGCACCGGAAACGCGGCCGCCTTGATAGCCTGGGCGAGCGATTCCAGCATGACGGCTTCCGCCCAGGTGATCTCTACTCCGATGCAGGTCAGCGCGATCCAGATCTCGACGGCTCCGAGGGCCCAGCCGACGAAATGCAGAAGGGTCGACTGAAGCAGGAATCCGCCTCGTCCCGCCCCCCAGACGCGGTCGAGAGCGGCCTGAATGCCCAGGCCATCCTTGCTTGACGGAGCATCGCTCTGTTCCGACTCGCGCAGAATTGAGCCGCCGATACGCGCAAGGCCGCGCTCGACCATGCCGGCCGGGCCGAAGCGCTGAAAAGCGAAAAATCCGCCGAGCAGCAAGGCTGCAATCCAGGCGGCATGCAGCATCCAGCGCGCCAGGGAGGCGGCGGCCTCGCCGGCGACCTGTTGGAGCAGGGCGATGCCGCACAACGTGAACAGGAGTTGCGTGCTGACCTGGATCAGCATGTCGGCGAGCAACGAGGCGGCAGCTAGCGCTCCCGAGACGCCCCAGAAGGTCAGCAGACGTCCGCCTACGACCTCTCCGCCGACCTGAGCGACCGGGAGCAACTGGTTGATGCCCTCGCGCACGAACCTCAGGATGACGAAGGCGCCCAATTCGACGGTGGCGAGCCCTGCGAGAATACGCGCCCAGGCGATCCCGCACAGCGACATGTTGAGGACACGCACCAGCACGATCAGGACAAGGCCGAGCAAGCCGACTCGGCCGAAGGCGGCGCCGATGGCGCTCAGATCATGCGTTGCGACGAGCCAGATGCCGAGCGCGAGACCGAGGATCGTGCCGATCAGCGGAAGTCGGCGCAGAATCGCCCGGCCGATGTCGTGTCGGCGCGAGCGGGCAGCCTCGTCACTCATGCCGGGTTACCCCGAGGAGACGCGGCCGGCACCCGCCAGCCGATGAGTGCCGGAGATTTTCCGGACACGTCACATCCCGGCCCGGCATCGCAGAAGCGGCAGGATTGGCGCGTGGGGCGATTCATGAGTGGCCGTCGAATTTCGCGTCGCACCATTCATTTCCGGAAGATTGCACTCACCTTAGGGATAGGTCGGGCGGCGTTCCGGCTGCAGGCCAGGGCACCACCGCCTCGCGATCTCTACCAGGCACGTCCTTTAAGGCCGTTTCGGGGAACTGCCCTACGATGCATCGGCCACATGGCTGAGTTGAGCTCGGTTTCGGGATGGAATTCGGGAGCGCATCCGAGGCGTCGGAGGCGCGTCACAAAAAGGGCTGAAAAGAACGGGACGAATGGGCCTACGGACCGCCGTGGCACGAGGCCGCGCGCGGCGTTGCGATGTCGCAGGCCTCTCGTGACGGGATACCGCTAGCCTATCCTGGCCGTGGACCCGCAGGAACCCGTCTGGATGAACGTCGAGGAGACCAAGGAGCGCCCGACCGAAAGGTACGAAGGGTTTCAGAGCCTCGTTGAGATCACGAAGAGCGTTCAACCGTCGACATCGCGCGAAGCTGAAACACTCGAGCCGCTCGCCGATAGGCGCCCGGCCTCGCTGCTGCAACGCGCTCGCGATACCCTCGACTGGAAGCGGCTTCCCGGCTTCGGGGAGAGCAAGCCCAAACCGGAGGAAAAGCTTCAGGTCGTCCTGGCACGGCGCTTCGCGATTTTCGTGCTGCTGCCGACGGCCATGTTGGCGGTGTATCTCTATTTCATCGCGTCGGATCAATACATCGCTGAGTCGCAATTTGCTGTGCGCGGCAACGTCGAGCAATTGTCGGATGAATCTGCTGGAAAATTCACTAGCCTGATTCATCAGCACAATAGCCAGGACGGCTATATTGTTCGCGAATACATACAAAGTCGAGCGCTTGTCGAAGAAGCTGAGAAATCACTCAATATTTCGAAGATGTTCTCGCGGGATGACGCTGATTTCTGGTCGAGATATCGCGATCCGCAGCCACTGGAATATCTGACAAAATATTGGAAGCAGCACGTTTCGATTCGCATCGAGTCGATTTCAGGTGTGCTGACTTTGCAGGTCCGTGCCTTCACGCCGGAGGACGCCGTCGCGATTTCTGAGTTCATCATCGACCGCTCGGAGCAGCTGGTTAACAATATCTCCACGAAGGCGCGTGCCGACATGCTTGCGCAGGCGGAGATCGATGTCGGCGCTGCCGAGCAGAGGCTGAAAGCGGCGCGCTTGGCGCTCCAGAAGTTCCGCAACCAGTGGGGCATCATCGATCCGATGAAGACGGCCGAGGGTACGATTACGGCTATCCAAAATTTGAATACGAACAAGCTCAAGGCCGAGTCGGACCTCAAGGTCTTGCGGGATTCCAAGCTCGATGAGAATTCGCGCGGGATTCAGGTGCTCGTCGCCACGATCGCCGCCACCGATGCCCAGATCAAGCAGTTGCAGAACCAGCTGACCACATCCGGGTTCGTGTCGGGAACGCCCAACAATATCTCGCAGGCCTTGCTGGAATTCGAAGGCCTGATGATCGAGCAGACGATCGCCGAGAAGCTGCATGAGAGCATGCGCCTGCTGCTCGACCGGATCCGCGTCGCCGTGCAGAAGCAGGAGATCTATCTCTCGACCTTCGTGCCGCCCGCACTACCGACCTCGGCTCAGTATCCCCGGCGGATCTACGTCGTCGTGCTGGGCTTGTTTTGCTTCTTTGTCCTGTGGTCCTGCGGTTCGCTGATCCACGCCGGCTTCATGGACGTGAGAATCTGAGGCTGGACTGCGACCGATCGGCCAAGCCAGGGGAGTGTCGTGAAACCTTAGCGTTTCACAAGCATGTCTGGACCGGTGGCGGCCTAAATCGCGCAGGCGCCATTTCCCGTCGATCGAACGCGCGTCGCTTGCGCGCCATCGAGCCTATTCTCCTCGCAACCGTTGCCGCTCCGCTCTGGATTGGCATTGCGGCGGTCTGATAAAGCCGCGCTCCGGACGTTCACGATCAGCTTCGCATGTCGGATTTCGCAGACCTCGTCGCCCGCGCCGTCAATCCTTCGATGACCCGGGAGGAGCGTGAGGCCGTCTATACCGTCGTGCGCGAAGCGATCTTGAGCATGCAGGCGAAGCATCAGCTTGCACCCTCCGATCCGCAAGCGGAACTGCAGCGTCACCTCATCGAGGAGACGATCCGCGACATCGAGCTCGAGATCGCTCGCCATCTCGCCTACCGCAGATTGAAGGAAACCGCCGCCGCCCAGGATCGGGAAGAGAAATAGGGGCAGCTGGCATCGTCCTGACAGCCGTTATGGAACACCTCGCGTTCCGTAACGGCGTCGATATCCACGAAGGCGCCCCTCATACTTCAGAGCGCAAATGGCACTGCGCACTGCAACTGAGATGTCTGTTTCAAACGGCGCTGGCCTCGAAGGGCAGGCGCCACGGTTCGCCGAACTTGGCGTCCCATTCCACGGGCTCGAAGCGCCCGAGCCCCGCCACCGGGTAGAACGTCACTTCGCCGAATTTCACGCCCTCCGCCGTCGCGTAAAGATCGACGCGGGCAAAGTCGAACGATGTTCCGATGGTCTCAGCCACGCCGATCATCTGCTCCAACAGAGCCGGCCGCGGCGCCGCGCGTCCTTTGCGCGGACGATGGTATTTCACAGGAAGAAGCTCCCAGTCTCGACTATAAATGTCCCGCTGGTGATTCTTATATCGGCTGTAATCGACTTCGATGAAATGGACGCGGCCATGATAGACAAAAAACTTGTAGTCTTCGGGGATGTCTCCGTCCGCGCCTGAGATCATCTCTTCGACGAGAATCTTGTGAGGGATGCCGATATATCCCCATTCACGCCATCTCCGAGCATAGGAATTGGCGAGTTGTTCGCGCAAGGCCGCCGCGATCGCACCCTTGTCGATATCGGCAGCTTTGCGAATGAAGACGAGGCCACCATTGCCGTGGTTCGTCTTGATGACGTAGGGCGGTTCGAGTTCGTCGAACGGAATGCATTCCGGGTCGTCGCCGATCCACAATGTCTTGATGACGCGCTCTTCTCCAACGAGGCTGGCGATCTCGTGCTTCACGGCGATCTTGTCCGAGAAGATTTTGAACTGTTCGTTGGGCTGATTGAGCTTTCGCCATGCGATCTTTTCATTGAAGGTCAATGGGTTGGTAAGGTTGGGAAGCCGCTTGAACGCCCGAAAATACAAGGCTCGCACGACCAACTCGTCGGGAAGATTGCTCAGGACGCTCCAGGAAAATTTCTTCAGTACAGATTCTGGCATGTTGCTTCCGCAGAGACGCAATGTCCGCAGCCTACAACGATTCACTGCCATTGAAACAGGGTTTTGTAGTCTCGCCCTTACGCTGGTGGGTCGAATTGCGATGGGTCAGAAATCTCTTCAAGGTTGCGCGTCAGCCTACGAAAATCCTCTTGCCGTATTCCTTGCCATGCAACGAAATCGAGGCAGGAAGACATAGACCCGATGCATGGCGCGGTCTGCTCGGCGGCTGATCAGCGGAATTCGTGCTCATCGACGGCCATCGTCCCGGGACACCTGTCGTACCCGCTCCGATACGCCCGCTCGGGGAACCAGCCGCGTCGCTATCGGGAACGCGCGCCTGCCACGGTCAGAGCGCGGATGGCACGGCGCGGCGCAATCGCGACATCCACCTCAATTCGTCCTGGTCTCGATCGGCAGGCGCCACGACGCCCCGAACTTGGCGTCCCATTCCAAAGGCTCGAAGCGGCCGAGTCCGGCTATCGGGTAGAACGTTACTTCGCCGAATTTCACGCCGCTTGCCGTCGCGTAGAGATCGACACGGGCAAAGTCGAACAATGATCCGATCGTCTCCGCCACCTCGATCATCTCGTCGAGGCACGCAGGCCGTGGCACAGCTTTGCCGGTGCGCGGACGATGGATTCCCACGGGAAGAAGCTCCCAGTCTCGGTTATAGATGTCGCGTCGGAGGTTCTTGTGTCCGTTGTAATCGAGAGAAATAAAATGGATACGACCATGATAGACATAAAACCTGTGATCCTGCGGAATATTTCCTTCTGCGTCCGAGATCATCTCTTCGACGAGGATCTTGTGAGGGATGCCGATGTATCCCCATTCACGCCACCTATGGGCGTAGGAATCGGAGAGCTGTTTGCGCAATGTCGCGGATATGGCCCCTTTGTCGATATCGGCTGGCGCGCGAATGAAGATATGGCCGCCATTGCTGTGGTTGGTCTTGATGACGTAAGGCGGTTCCAGGGTATCGAAGGGAATGCCCTCAGGATTGTCTCCGGCCCATAATGTCTTGATGACGTACTCTTCTCCGACGAGGTCGGCAATCTCTTGCTTCACGGCGATTTTGTCTGCAAAGATTTTGAATCGTTCGTCGTGCTGATAGAGTTTGCGCCACGCGATCTTCTCGTTGAACGTCGTCGGGTTGGCGAGATTGGGGAGACGCTTGAAGCTGCGAAAATATAACAATCTCACGACCAATTCGTCAGAAAGATTATTCGCAACGGTCCATATGAGCTTCTTGAATGCAGATCTAATCATGAAGCTTCCAAAAGAAAGCAATTCCCGACAGCTCATAACGATTCATCATTATCGGCGCGGGGCTTGTTGACTACGGCGATGCGCCTTTTGGTTGAAATTATGCGGATCGCGTATCGCTCTGGGATTGTTCTGAAGACCGCGAATGTCGTCTTGCCGCGATTCTGGCTTCGAACCAAGCGCGAGGAGCGATTTGCGGCACGTGGGAGCAAGTACAAGCCGCACGCTATCTGCTTTGTGACTTTCTTGATGGGTTCAGGCTCGCCGCCGGCCGTCATCCCCTTGTCGGCATAAACCAGTCTTCGGGGATGGTTGGCCAAGCGGTGTTCAGCCGTAGGCCGCCACGCGGATCCCGCCCGGTTCGGCGACACTGATGCCGGCTTCGACATATTCGTTGAGCTTGTTGCGCAAGGTTCGGATCGAGATCCCGAGGATGCGCGCGGCATGGGTACGGTTGCCGAGGCAATGGTCGAGCGTATCGAGGATCAGGTCGCGCTCTACCTCGGCCACCGTGAGGCCAACGAGGCCACGGGTGGCGGCCTGGGCGACCTGGGCGGCGCGCTCGGCCGGCCCGGGTGAGGGCCCGATGGCCTCGCCCTCCGGACTGAGGATCGCCTCCGCAGCGATCTCGGTACCAGTCGCAAGCAGCACGGCCCGATGTAGCGTATTCTCGAGTTCGCGTACGTTGCCGCGCCAGGGGCTTTTGACCATGAGCGCCTGTGCCTCGCGCGAGAGCGGCCGCACCGGTATTCCGTTGGCTTCCGCGTATTTCTTCGCGAAGTGGCTCGCGAGTTCGAGGATGTCTGCGGGGCGCTCCCTCAGCGCCGGCAGGCGCAGATGCACGACATTGAGCCGGTAGAACAGATCCTCGCGGAACGTTCCCTTTTTAACCTCTTCGGCGAGATTGCGGTTCGAGGTGGCGAGCACGCGGATATCGACCCGCACCGGCGCCGAGCCGCCGACACGGTCGATCACCCGCTCCTGCAGGGCGCGCAGCAGCTTCGACTGCAGGCGCACATCCATCTCGGAGATTTCATCGAGCAGCAGCGTGCCGCCATTGGCCTCCTCGAACCGGCCGATGCGCCGGGCGACGGCGCCCGTGAAGGCGCCCTTTTCGTGCCCGAACAGCTCGGATTCTAGCAGGGCCTCGGGGATCGCGGCGCAGTTCACCGAGACGAAAGGCTTGGAAGCCCGGTTCGATTTCGCGTGGACGTGTCGGGCGAGTACCTCCTTGCCGGTGCCGCTCTCGCCGGTGATGAGCACGGAGGCTTCCGAGCGCGCGATCTGCTCGGCGAGCTTGACGACGCGCTCCATCGACGGGTCGCGCCAGACGAAGCTCGCCCGGTCCGCCGCGACGGCCTCGATCACCGCGGCGATCAGTTCGGGGTCGGGGGGGAGCGGGATGTATTCCTTGGCCCCGGCCTGGATGGCGGCGACCGCTGCGCGGGCATCGGAGGCGACGCCGCAGGCGACGACCGGCGTTCTGATGCGCTCAGCCTCCAGCGCGCCGACGAGCCGCCGGATGTCGAGGCTGACCTCGACCATCGCGAGATCCCCGCCCTTCGAGCGGAGCACGGCGAGGCTCTGCTCGATGCTTTCGGCATGAGTGACGCTCGCGCCGCGGCTCATCGCGATCTTCGAGGCCGTGACGAGCTCTCCAGAGAGCCGTCCGATGATGAGAAGCCGCATGGCTTACGTCTCCGCGTCGACCGTTCGAGCCGGTCAGTGATCGTTCTTGATGATTTCGGTCATGGTCACGCCCAGGCGATCCTCGACGAGCACCACCTCGCCGCGTGCGACGAGCCGATTGTTGACGAAGATGTCGATCGCCTCGCCGACCTTGCGGTCGAGTTCGAGCACCGCGCCCGGATTGAGGCGCAGAAGGTCGCCGATCGGCATCCGCGAGGAGCCGAGCACGGCGGAGACCACGACGGGTACGTCGAAGACCTGTTCGAGATCGGACGCACTCTTGGGCGTCGTCGGAGCATCGAGCACGGAATCGCTGCCCGTTCCGTCGAAGCCGCCCTGGCCCTCGTTGAGCTGGGGTAGGTTGAAATCATCCTGCGCCATGGTCGGAGATCGCCTCAGCCCTGTTGTGTCGGGAATAGCCCGGCCGCGGCCAAAGCCGCCGCCTCGATGCGGGCACGCTCGCGCACGACGCCGCCATCCGCCCATTCGATACGGGCGTCGCCGGGTGGCAGATCGGGTTCGCCGAGCACGACGAGCCGGCCCTCGAAACCGCGCTCGCGCGCGAGCCGCTTCATCAGCTCTTCGGCCGCATCGACCAGGCCGTCATGCACGCGCACGACGAGATGCGGTACGCCGCGCAGGTGCTGGAGCGCGGAGCGCGCCGCCTCCTCGACCGCCGCGAGCGGGCGGGCCTCGAGCGCATCGCCGGCGATGGTGCGCGCGAGTGCGATCGCGAAGGTCATGGCCTGCTCCTCGCGCTCGGCGTCGCGGGCATCGGACTGGTTGAGAAGACCGGCCGCGGCAAGGCCCAGCCGTGTCAGGGCGTCGGCAAGCCGCGCCTCGGCCTGCGCCAGAGCTTCCGCGCGTCCCTCGATCAGGCCACGCGCATGGGCACGAGCCTCGGCCTCGGCGATCGCGGCGGCCGTGCGCGCCTCGGACTGCGAGTTCGGGCGTCGGAAGTCGTTTTCGAAGAGGAATGGCTTGGCGCTCAATAGACCAGCTCCTCTTCGCCGCCGTTCTTGGCGATCATGATCTCACCCTTCTCGGCGAGGTCCTTGGCGAGTTCGGTCATCTTCGCCTGGGCTTCGTCGACCTCCTTGAGCCGGATCGGACCCATCGAACTCATCTCGTCGGTGAGATTCTTGGCGGCGCGCGTCGACATCTGGCCCATGAAGAAACCGCGCACGCGCTCGTCCGCGCCCTTGAGCGCGCGGCAGAGCGTGTCGTTGTCGACTTTGCGCATCAGAGTCTGCACCGATCCAGGATCCAGCTTCAGCAGGTCCTCGAAGGTGAACATCAGGTCGCGGATGCGCTTGGCAGCGCCGCGATTGGACTGGTCGAGTGCGGCCAGGAAGCGGGTCTCGGTTTGCCGGTCGAAGGCGTTGAACAATTCGGCCATGAGCTCGTGCGCGTCGCGCCTCTGGGTCTGGGCGATGGTCGAGACGAACTCGACGCGGAGCGTCTCCTCGATGTGGCGCAGGGCCTCTTTCTGGACCGTCTCCATGCGCAGCATCCGGTTGAGGACGTCGATCGCGAATTCCTCCGGCAGGATGGTCAGCACCTTGGCGGCGTATTCGGAGCGGACCTTTGAAAGCACGACCGCTACCGTTTGCGGGTATTCGTTGCGCAGGAAGGCGGCGAGGATCTCAGGGTCGATCTGGGAGATGCTTCCCCAGACGCGCTTGGCGGAGGCGCCTTTGATCTCGGCCATGATCGCGGTGACCTGCTCAGGCGGGAAAATCTTCAGGAGGAGAGCCTCGGTCCGCTCGAAATTCGAGGTGATGCCGCCGGCCGTGGAGAGCCGCGAGACGAAATCGACGATCAGCCGCTCGACGGTTTCCGCTTCGAGCGAGCCGAGCTGCACCATGGCTTGCGAGATCTTCTTGACCTCGTCCTCGTCGAGCATCCGCCAGATCTGGGCGCCGTCATTCTCTCCAAGCAGCAGCAGGAGAAGCGCGGAACGTTGTGCCCCCGTCATCTGGCCAAAGGCCGATGGGGGCGCTTCGGTTGCGCCCCTGGTCGAGGGCGCGCTGAAGCCTATGCCCGCTGCCATGGCTGCCCGCTATAGCGCTGGTCGGAGTGCCGCCGCATCTCAGCCTTCCATCATCCAGCTGCGCATGACCTCGACGGTTTCGCTCGGATTCTTACGGACGACCTCGATGACGCGCTCGACCGTCTCCGCCTGAAGCTTGCCGTTCAGCTTCGCATTCTCGAGAAAGCGCGCGGTCGGGCTCTCGCTTCCGAGCGTGACGGCTGCATTACCGGCGCCGGCGCCAGCCGCGATCATGGCCGCGGCCGGTCCGGTCAGGGCGACGACCGGCGGTTCGGCTTCGAGCACACGGCGCAGCAACGGGCGCACCACGGTGAGCAGGACGATCAGGGTCAGAATCGTGAGCACAGCGAGCTCGACCCAGCGCATCACATCTTCCTTGGTCGGGCTGAGCAGCGACGCGACGAGGCTGGGCTCGTTAAATTCGGGCACGCTCGCGGCCTCGGCGAAGCGCAGATTGACCACCTCGACTTGATCGCCGCGAGTCTTGTCGAAGCCGATCGCGGTGCGCACGAGGGCGGTGATCCGCTCGAGTTCGGCCTGGGGCCGCGGCTGATAGGCCGGCTTGCCGTCGGCGCCGGGCGCATAGATGCCGTCGACCAGGACCGCGACCGAAAGGCGCTTGACCCGGCCTCCTTCGAGCACCTCGGTCTTGATGACCTTCGAGATTTCGTAGTTCGTCGTCTCCTCGTTCTTCTCGCTGGTGTCCTTGCCCGTCTTAGCGCCCTGGTTCTGGTTGGCGCCCGGCAATTCGTTGCCGATGCTGACCTCGCCCTCGCCACCGGCGGTCTGCGAATTCTCGTTGCGGGTCTGGGTGGAGCGCACCACCCGGCTTTCGGGGTCAAAGGTCTCGGAACGGCTCTCGATGCGGTTCAGGTCGAGTTCGGCCGTGACCTGGACTCGGGCGCGGCCCTGGCCGACGATGCCGGCGACAATCTCCTCGATCTGCGAGCGCAGACGCCGTTCCATGCCGGTCTGCTTCTCCTCGAAGCCGACGCTCGGATCGGTCTCGGATCCGGCGCCGTCGGCGAGCAGCCTGCCGCGCTCGTCGACGATCGAGACCCGCTCCGGCTTCAATCCCTCGACCGCCGAGGCAGCAAGGTGTCGGATCGCCCGGACCTGCGAGGAATCGAGGTCGCCCATCAGTTTCAGTACGATCGCGGCGCTGGGCGCCTCGCGATCGCGCTCGAACAGCCGCCTCTCGGGCAGCACGAGATGGACGCGCACCGCCTGCACCCGCCCGATCGCGCGGATCGAGCGCGCGAGCTCGCCTTCGAGCGCGCGCAAGTGGTTCACGTTCTGGACGAAGCTCGTCGAGGAGAAGGCGTCGCCCTTGTCGAAAATCTCGTAACCGACGCCGCCCTGGACTGGCAGGCCCTTGCCGGCGAGATCCATGCGCAGGCGCGGAAGATCGGCGCGCGGCGCCAGAATGGTCTGACCGGCATCACCACGCGTTTCGTATTGGATGCCGCGCGAATCGAGGTCGCGGATCACCGCGGCCGAATCCTGCATCGATAGGTCGGCGAACAGCACGCCCATGTCGGGGCGTGACATCCGCAGGATGACGAAGGCGAAGAAGCCGACGAGCGTCAGCGTCACCGCGGCCATCGCGGCGAGCCGCCCTGGCCCGAGTTTCGTCACGAGATCGAGAACCGACTTCACGCCCGCCAAGCCCGCGAGAATCGAGGCCGAAAACCGAGGCGGCGCCGATTGGGGCCGCCCGGCAAGAATTGCCGGGTGCGTGGTTAGCGGCGAGTTAATGCGCGGAGAAAGGCGAGGACGCCACCAAAGAGAAAAGCCGCCCCCGCTTGAGCGGGCGCGGCTTTTTCTGAGAAAGCCTCGAAGGAGTTCGCCGCAGAGTTGTGCGCCGGTTCGTTGCCGTCAGTGGCGGTAATGCTGGATCCGCGTTGTCCGCAGGCCCGCGAGACCATGCTGGTCGATCGAATATTGCCAGCTGAGAAACTCTTCGGTCGTCAGCGTGTAACGCTGGCAGGCTTCCTCCAGGCTGAGCAATCCGCCGCGCACGGCCGCCACGACCTCGGCCTTGCGGCGTATGACCCAGCGGCGGGTGGTGACCGGGGGAAGGTCGGCGATCGTCAGGGGGCTGCCGTCTGGCCCAATCACGTATTTGACGCGCGGGCGGGGTGTCTCGGTCATGATACGCTCTACACTCGACTGACCTGTCGAGTTGGAAGCTACTTGCGTCCGCTTAAAATATGTTGAAGCGGATGCATCGAATATGATTCGCATTCTCCCGGACCCTGTGGACAAGCTTAAGTCCCGGTCGCGGGTGCGGCGCCCACAGCTTTCACGCTGGAGAGCGGAACCCGCGAATTTCCGATCACCAGGACCGGCTCGGTGCCGTCGAGATCGACGCTGTCGACTTGGCCCGTGACCTTCGTATCGACGTTGACGGACGCTCCCGTCGCATCAAGGGCATCGACCCGGATCGAGTAGGTGCCGGCGGGCTGGGTCAGGCCCGAGGAACCGCGGCCGTCCCAGGTGAAGGTCTGCGCGCCCGCCGCGAGTGTCGTCGATTTGGTCGCGACGACGTTCCCGCCGGCATCGCTGATAGTGATGACCGCAATGCGTGCCGCGCGCGCAGGTGTCAGGGTCCAGCTGGCCCCGTCCGCGCCGAGCGTCGAAGTCAGGCCATCGGCGGTTACGGTCCGGCCAACGAAACTCGACGCGGTGGAGACCGCCGAAGCCTTGGCGTTGGTCAGGATGGAATCCAGCCGGTCGTTCGTCTTGAGCTGCTGTTCGACGCCGGCGAACTGCACCAATTGCTGCGTGAACTGATTCGTATCCATCGGGTCGAGCGGGTTCTGATTCTTGAGCTGCGTGGTGAGCAGCGTCAGGAACTGCGTGAAGTTGCCCGCGATGGCCTGCGCGTCGGTGCTCGTGGAACTGGTGTAGCTCGTCCCTGAGCCGACGCCGTTGATGCCTGTGGCCATGACCGTCCCCGTCAGATGCGGATATCGACGCCGCCGATTGCGCGTAGGGCGCGCAAGGGCACGGCATTGATTCCGGCAGATGTATCGAGCCCTTCGCCGGCCTCGGGCCTGTTGCCCTGCCGTCTGGGATCCGCGTCGCGATCGTTTTGCCCGCCCTGCTCGCCGCTGCGTAGCGAGAGTGCGATGTCCTGGCTGGCATCGAGCCCGGCTTGCGACAGCGCCTGCTGCAGGCTCGACGCATCGCGTTGCAGCAGCGCCAGCGTTTCGGGCCGCTCGACGACGAGGCTGGCGCTGACCGCACCACGTTTGCGGTCGATATCGAGTGACACCTCGATGCGGCCGAGTTCAACCGGATCGAGGCGGATCTCGAAGCGGCTGGTGGCGCCGAGTGCACGCAGACCAATGGTCATCGGCACGGCGCCGAGCGGCACGGGCGGAATCGTCTGGGCTGTCGGCACTGCCGGCGCGGCCGGTTTCGCTTCGCTTGCCCCCGTGCTCCCAAGCGGCTGGTTCAGGGCGACAGCGCCCTGGCCATCCGTGGAAGACGCAGCTTGCGCGGACGGGGCGGCCTCGGCTTGGCTTGCCGCGAAAGTGGCCTCGAAGGTCCGGGTGCCGGTCCGGCTCGTCGCGGATCGCTCGCCGGCCTCGGTGTCGATCTCGCTCGAGCGTGTCGCGGTGTGTGCCTGGTCGGTGCGCGCGATGCCCTCGGCCTGGTGTTCGGCATCCGCATCCGGAGCGATCGATGGCGTGGGCGAAGCGCCGATAGCAGGGGGCGTGTTGGCGATCGCGATGCCGACCGGCGAGGAAACCGGCATCGAAGCGTCCAGTATGGCGTCAGTGCTTTCCGATTTCGGAATGTCCTCGGACGCAGTGGCCTCGACGGCATCTGCGGTCTCGTCGGCACTCTCGGAAGCAGTAACCTCCGGTTCGGCCGCCCCAGCGCCGGCCTGCCCGGCGACCGGCGTCGGGTTTGCAGGTAGCGCGCGAAGCCGTTGAGGTGTCCGCGCCGTGCTCCTGTCTGATGATTCGGTCGAGGGCGCTTGTTGCACGGGGTCGGCGACGTTCGAGCCTGATCCGGTGGTGCCCGCCTGAGCCGCATCCGCAGCGGGGCCGGTGGACGAGCTCACGGCAATGGTGCCGCGTTCCGCGCCCTGTGACGGCGCGGCCGGCTCGTCAGCGGGCAAGCTGAATTTTTCGTGGGCCTGTGCCGCCAAACGTGACGGCACAGGGACGGCTTCGCGCTGTGCGCTGCCGGTCCGTACCCAGCCTGCGATATCGCCTGCCAACACTGAGGCCACGCCCCGCTCTCCGAATCCGGTTCGGTTCGAGCAAGGAGCGAGCCATAGTCATGGAAACCTAATACTCTGATTTATATGAGAAATTTTTGACTGGATCCCAGAATCCATCGGCTGTCCAGGTCTTGTCTGCCCATCACCCGGCAGATTTTTCCGTCGCCGCGACGTTGTCCGCGACGCCAGCCCGGATTGTGCAAGAACTCCGGCGGGCGAGCGACGTTGACCAGACCGGAGGGTTTTCCATGAAGGGTACACCGCGCAGTCTGTGGCTTTCGGCCGCCAATCGAGCGGCCGGCTGGTGGATGGGTCATGCGGCCAACGCGATACGCCGGCAGCAGCGCGCGGCGATCGCCGAGATGACCAAGGCGGCAACGGGCACCAAACCGAAGCGCAAGCGCCGCGTGAAGCGGAAGACTGCCAGCTGAGCCAGGACCAGAGCCGGCCGAATCTGAACCCTTGCAGGGATGCAGGGGCCTCCGGCGCGTCGATGCCTGGAAAACCTGCCGCCTGATCGCTATACCCACCGCCAACCGGCCCCGTGGGCTGCAATTCGACCGATGAACAGTCTCGACCTTCCGAAACCCCCGCACGAGACCCGTGTCGTCGTCGCCATGTCCGGCGGCGTCGATTCCTCTGTCGTGGCCGGATTGCTCGCGCGGCAGGGCTACGAGGTCATCGGCATCACGCTGCAGCTCTACGACCACGGCGCCGCGACGCATCGCAAGGGCGCCTGCTGCGCAGGACAGGACATCCATGACGCACGCCGCGTCGCGGAGGCCTTGAGCATCCCGCATTACGTGCTCGATTACGAGGACCGTTTTCGCGATGCCGTGATCGATGGCTTCGTCGACAGTTATCTCGCTGGCCAGACGCCGATCCCCTGCGTCGAATGCAATCGCAAGGTCAAGTTCCGCGATCTTCTGAATATGGCGCGCGATCTCGGCGCCGATTGCCTCGCGACCGGCCATTACGTGGCGAGCCGGCCGCTGCCCGAAGGCGGCCGTGGCCTCTTTCGCGCGCTCGATCCGGCTCGTGACCAGAGCTACTTTCTCTACGCGACCACGGCCGAACAGCTGAATTTCCTGCGCTTCCCACTCGGCGAATTGCCGAAGGACGAGACGCGGCGGCTCGCGCGCGACCTCGGCCTCTCGGTGGCGGAAAAGCCGGACAGCCAGGATATCTGCTTCGTCCCACAGGGACGCTATGCCGACGTGATTGCCAAGCTGCGCCCCGAGGCGACGCGCGCCGGCGAGATCGTCGACCGTGAGGGCCATGTCCTCGGCCAGCACGAGGGCATCGTCCATTATACGGTCGGGCAGCGCCGGGGGCTGAAACTCTCGGTCGGTGAGCCGCTCTATGTCCTGCGCCTCGAGCCGGAGACCGCCCGCGTCGTGGTCGGACCACGCGCAGCGCTCGCGACGAGCCGAATCCGGCTGTCGGATCCGAACTGGCTTGGCGCACGACCGCTCAGCGAGATCGAGGAGATGGAGGTCGCGGTGCGGGTCCGCTCGACGAGGGCGCCGCGTCCCGCGAGGCTGACCTGGAATGCCGAGGCCGGTTGCGCGGAAGTGCAGCTTGCCACGCCAGAGGACGGCGTCTCGCCCGGACAGGCCTGTGTGATCTACGCGGACGAGCATCCTCGTGCGCGTGTGCTCGGCGGAGGCACCATCCGCCGGATCGACACGCTGCCGTCGTCGGACGATGACACGATGACCGCGCCTTCTCCATCAAGCGATGCGGCGCGGGCCGCCTGACCCAGTTCCCTGACCGGAGACGATCGACGTGAACGTGAGCGAGCGAGTGGCTGAGGGTGGTCCAAGCACTGTCCTGATGCGGAAAGCCTATGCCCGCTGGGCTCCGGTCTACGACGTCGTCTACGACAAGCTGACCGAGCCGGCGGCGCGTGCGGCGGTTGAGGCTGCTCTCGCCTATGGTCCCCGGATACTGGAAGCCGGCGTCGGCACCGGCCTGTCGCTTGGCTATTATCCGAAAGACAGTTTCGTCTGCGGGGTCGACCTGTCGCAGGACATGCTCCGCCGTGCCCGCAACAAGGTGCGCCGCCGTCGGCTCGATCATGTGCGAGGCCTGCAGGTCATGGATGTCTGCCGGCTCGGCTATGCGGACGAGAGTTTCGATGCGGTGGTGGCCCAGTTCCTGATCACGCTGGTGCCCGACCCGGAAGCCGCTCTGTCCGAATTCCTGCGCGTCGTGCGGCCCGGTGGCGGCATCATTCTCGCCAACCATTTCGGACAGACCGACGGGCCGGTCGCCAGGATGGAGGAGGCCGTGGCGCCGCTCTGCACCAAGATCGGCTGGTCATCGGATTTCAAATCGACCCGGATCGCGGCTTGGGCCGAACGGCATGGCGTCGAATTCGTCGGCGTGGCGCCGACCTTCCCGGGCGGCTTCTTCAAGATTTTGCGGATGCGCAAGCCGGGTTAAGTTTTTGGTCAGGATCGGTGGTTGAGAGAAACACCGCCGTCATTCCGGGGCCGCGAAGCGGAACCCGGAACCCAGAAACTCCAGTTCTGCCAAATAATTGCATGTGGCGGCTCTGGATTCCGGGTTCTTGCCATGGGCAAGCCCCGGAATGACGCCGTGGGGTTTGTTGCGGGGTCGCGTGTTCGAGCCATCCCGGCCGAGAACAATGGTCCGGCAGCGATGAGCGACACGCCGGCCCAACCCCAAAAGCCTGATCTGCGAGGCGCTCTGCTGCGCTGGCTGCCGCTGATCTTGCTTGCCTGCGCCTCGATCGGCGTCGTCGCCACCGGTGTCACGCGCTATGTCGATTTCGACCGGCTGGTTGCCTCGCGGGCCTGGCTCCATGCCCTGGTCGAAGAGGATCGCGGGCGCGCGATCGCCGTTGCGATTCTCGTTTACGTCGCCAGCGTCGTCGTCTCGATCCCGGCCACCTTTGTGCTGACGGTGTTTTACGGATTCCTGTTCGGCACGGTGACCGGTGCGCTCATCGCGATCGCCTCGGCGACGACCGGGGCCGGCATCGTCTTTTCGATCGGCCGCAACGCGGCCCGCGACCTGATCCAGAAACGGGCTGGTTCCCGGCTCGGCCGGTTCGCGGAAGGGTTCCGCCGCGATGCCTTCGGCTATGTCGCCTTCCTGCGGTTGCTGCCGCTGTTCCCGTTCTGGATGACGAATCTTGCCCCGGCCGCCTTCGGCGTCCGCCCGCGGACCTTCCTCCTCGCGACCTTCCTCGGCCTCACGCCAGGCGCCTTCATCTACGCAGCGACGGGGGCCGGCATCGACGATGTGGTCGCTGCGCACGAGGCAGCGAAACACGCCTGCTTGGCAGCCCGCACCGGCACGGATTGCGATGTGGCGATCAACTTCCGGCAATTGCTGACGCCCGGCATGATCTTGGCGCTCGGCGGGCTCGCGGGCTTTGCCCTGCTCTCGATCACTCTGCGCAAATGGCTGGAACGCCGCGGTTCCCTCACCTGAAATATTCTGATCGATTTTCAGATTTTTGCGCGGGACGCTGAAACCATTTGCGGCCCGAAACCGTATGAGCGCGCTTATGCGTGTCTTCGGGGACGGTGATGCCGCTCGGTTTGATTCATGAGATCGCGCCGAACCTATCCTTCGTCGCGAGGGATGTGCGGGCAACGGGCCTTCGCATCTCGTTGCGCCCCGGCCTCGCTGTGCGACTGGCGCTCGTCGTGGCTGTTCTGGTGCTCTTCACCGGGACGCTGGTTCAACTGCCCTCGCTCGGCCAGTTGCGCGGTGCTTGGCTTGCGGATCGTGTCGCGGCGGGGATCAGCATCGTTCCGATGCTCGACGAACCCGGCGATGCGAGGCACCTCAGCGAGTCGCGGCGCCTGCTCGAGAGCGTCGGCCTGCGCGCCATAGACCTGCACAGCGCGGCGACGCATCGCAACCATGTGATCGACCCGCATCTCGTCGATCTCGCCAAGCGGGTCGATCTGCGCCAGGCGAGTTGGCTCGACCACCTGATCGCTGCTGTCTCGCTGCTCGAAGCACCACCGAACGCTCCACTCCATGTCGTCGATGATGGACCGCCCGGTTACGAAGCGATCGAGGTGGTCGTCGACGAAGCGGGTCTGCGCAAGCCGCTCGCGAGCCAGGCGGCGCGTATCGCAGCAAACGCGGCGATCATGGCCGCGCTCGCGGGCGCGATGGTATTTCTGCTCCTCCGGCATTTCGTGGTGCAGCCTCTGCGTAACCTCTCGAACAGCGTCACGGCTTTCGCAGAGGATCCCGAGCGCGCCGGGCGGCCGGCATTGCGGTCCACCCGCACCGATGAGATCGGCGTGGCTGAACGGGCCGTGAGCGCGATGCAATGCGCCCTCGGGAGCGACCTTCGCCACAAGCGCCGCCTTGCCACGCTCGGCCTGTCCGTCTGCAAGATCAATCACGAGCTGCGTAACCAGCTCTCGACGGCGCAGCTTCTCGGGGATCGTCTCGAAAATGCGCCCACGCCGGTCGTCCGGCAGGTGACGCCTCGCCTCAGCGCTGCCATCGACCGCGCGACCCGCTACTGCGAGGCGACTCTTGCCTATGGCCGCGCTGCCGAGCAGCCTGCAATTCGGCGCATCGTGCCGGTCGCTCCGCTGATCGCGCAGCTCGCCGATCTTGCCGGATTGTCGCGCGGCTCATGCGTGGGGATCGACATCTCGGCGCCGCCGGAGGTGATGATCGATGCGGACCCGGAACAGTTGTTGCGCGCTCTGACGAATCTCGTGCGCAACGCGGTTCAAGCGCTCGATGCCGCATCGCCCCCAATCGCGGCGCCGGAGATCCGCATCGCCGTCAGCCGCAAAGGGCCGCTCGGCCAAGGAGAAGTGGCAATTCTCGTCAGTGACAACGGACCCGGCATGCCGATGAAGGTGGGTGCGAGCCTTTTCGCGCCGTTCCAGGTGTCCGCCCGCGCAGGCGGGACCGGGCTCGGCCTCGCAATCGCCGACGAACTCGTCCGGCTGAACGGCGGCACATTGCGGCTCGAACGCAGCACGGTCGGCGCCTGCTTCCGGATCGTGATTCCAGATCGGGCGCAGCAGGGCTGATCGCGGCGAGGCAGCCCTTCGAACGGCAACAAGCGGCATCGCTTTGGCTGCAAATATCCCGAACCGCTGCTGATTGTGCACGGGCGCAGGGTCTGCATGGATGAAGGTCGGTTCCCGGCACTTCAGACCCATGCCGGCGCTCGAGTGACGATGCTCATGCAGCCGAAACGGCTTGACTATATCGACGCGCTTCGGGCCGTCGCGGCGCTTTCGGTTCTGTTCGAGCACCTGCTCGGGGACATGCTGCGCGCGCCGCAGAGCTTTACGGGCTCCCTGTTTCCCCTTGCGCAGGCCATCATCGATTCCTTCAGCTTCGGGCGCTTCGGGGTCGTCCTGTTCTTCCTGATCAGCGGATTCGTGGTGCCGTTCAGCATTCGCGGCGAGCGACCGCTCGTGCAGTTCACGATCTCGCGCATCTTCCGGCTCTACCCGGCGATGTGGTTTGCGATCGGCCTGCTGGTTCTATTGTCGTGGAACGAGGGCCGCCCCCTCCATCTCAGCGTGATCGTCGCCAACCTGACCATGATGCCGCCCCTCTTCGGCGAGCACTGGATGAACGAGGCTTATTGGACGCTGTTCGTCGAGATCGTCTTCTACGGGCTCGCGGCTGCTTTGTTCGCCAGCGGATTCCTCAGGAGCGTCAAGGCGCTGTTCGCGCTCGGCCTCATCCTCGTCGCATCGACCGTGCTGCCCGTCCTGCTGCGCGAGGGCGGCTTGGCGGGCCTACCGGTCCTGTATCTCGGACTTCACGTCTCGTTTCTGATCTCGGGTCTTCTCGTCAGGCTGGGTCGAGAGCGCGCTCCCGGTGCCGTTGCGGCCGCGACGCTTCTCCTCCTGCTACAACTCGCAGCCGTCTGTGCCGTCTCCGATTTCTCGCTGGCGCGCGGGGACAGGTTCGTCATCGGCGGTCTGTTGCCGATGATCGCGGCCTATGCCGCCGCAATCGTGGTTTTCGTCCTCGCCATCAGAACGGAGCAGCCGCAAACCGACGTGCTCGTTCGGATGGGTGCGATCAGCTACTCGATCTATCTGTTCCACGGCATCGTCGATCCTCTCGTTTACCGGATTCTGCCGCTGACCGGCGGCTGGGCCGATCTCGCGACGATGGCGGCCTGCTTTGCCGCAACCATCGCGTTCGCGACTCTCGTCTATCTGCTGGTTGAGAAGCCGATGATTCGGCACGGACATCGGATCGCGCGGCAGGCGGCCGGCCGTCGAGCCATTGAGCCGAGCACGGTCGGGGCGAATCCCGGTTGATCCAAGATGCGGGCGACCAATTGCTTCAGTGAAAAAACGCGCAGAAGCGTTATCGTGCCTCGACGGATCTCGGCGCCGCCAGATCAGCGCTCGGCGGACTTCATCGCGGCGCTGCCGCCCTGTTTCGGCTCGATCTCGATTTTTGCGCCGTCGTCGAAATCGGGTGGCGGGCTCAAGACGATCTGTTCGCCGCCGTCCAGTCCCTGATTGACTTCGATCGTCGCGCCTCGGTCGCGCTCGATCTGGATCGAGACCCATTTCCCGGTGCCGTCCTGCCGGGCAACCAGGACCTGCGTGCCGCGCTGGTTGAACACCATCGCTTCCGAGGGGACCGAGACTGTGATCGATGTGCGCGGGATTTTCAGCGTCACATAGATGAATAGCCCAGGCCGCAGCACATGCTCCTTGTTGGGCACGTCGACCTGCGTCCGCAACGTGCGTGAGGATGCCAGCAGCGCGACCGAACTGCGCGCGACCTCGCCGGAAAAGCTCTGGCCCGGCATCTGCGGCACCTTGATCTCTGCCTTGACACCCGAATGGACGCCGACGGCGGCGTTCTGCGGCACGTTGACCGACACGCGCAGGAGATCGTCCTGGTCCATGCTCAGAAGGGCAACGCCGCTTCCAGCATCTGCCTGGACGAGATCGCCGATATCGACGTTGCGCGAGGTGATCACGCCGTCGAAAGGTGCCAGGATGCGCTCGAACCCTGTCAGCGCCTTGAGGCGGTCGACGGTGGCCTGCTGGGCCTTGATGTTTGCTTCGGCGACTTTCACGTCGGCCTCGTTCGAAGCGAGGGTCGCCTGCTGGCTGAGCACGCTCGCCTGTGTCGTGTCGGCGTTCTGCTGCGTGGCCCAGCCCTGACCGGCAAGGGTCGAGGTGCGGGCATTCGTGACCTTGGCGAGGTTCACGTTGGCTTTGGCCTGATCGACCAGTGCCTTCGAGCGCACGAGTTGCGCCTGGAGCTGACCAAGATTCGCTTCGGCTTGAACGAGCTGCTGATCGAGATCCGGCGCGGCGATACGCAGAAGGAGCTCGCCGGTCTTCACGCGAGAGCCGATATCGACGAAACGCTCGGCGATGTAGCCGGTGGCACGCGGAAAGATCCGAGCGGTGGCGAAAGCCTCGGTCTGGCCCGGAAGCGTGACGTCGATCGGCCCGTCGAGGCGCTTGGCTTCGACCGTGCGCATCTTCGGGACGGTCGTCAGCGTCTTGCGCTGCGTCTCGGCGGCGGCCTTTGCCTTCTGCTGGTGACCATAGGCTCCCCAGCCGACGAGCCCCGCCACGACGAGGGCGGCGAGCAGGAACGGTCCTTTTCCCGGGGGAGGCGGGACATCCGTCTCGGTATTGCCGTGGTCGGGCTTGCTCACGTCGGATTCTCAGCTCGCAGACCCGCACGGGATGCCGGATGGCAAACCTCCAGATGCGCCACTTCCAGAGACCGCGCAAATCCACGTCCGTTCCGTGCGGGCATCGTGCTGCTTCATAGGTAATCTTCCAGCGGCCTGACCTCTCCGCCGCGCAACAGACAGTAGAGGAAGGGCACGAAGATCAGCGTCGTCGGCGTGGCAAACGCGATGCCACCCATCACGGCGCGTGCCAAAGCCGCGTTCTGCTCGCCGCCTTCGCCAGTGCCGAGCGCCATCGGAATCAGGCCCAGGAACATCGCACCGGCGGTCATCAGCACGGGTCGCAACCGCGCATCGCCCGCGGCGATCGCCGCCTCGAAAGCCGTCGATCCGTGAGTCTCGCGGTGTTCCTTGGCGAAGGTCACGAGGAGGATCGAATTGGCCGAGGCAATGCCGACCGACATGATCGCCCCGAACAGGGAGGGAATCGAAAAGGCCGTGCCGGTGATGAACAGGTTCGCGGTGATGCCGCAGAAGGCGAGGGGGAGCGCTGCGAGCACCACGAAGGGATCGCCCCAGCTCTGGTAGTTCACCGCCATGAGCAGATAGACGGCGATCAACGCGATGGCGAGACCGACTTCGAGCCGGAAGAAGGCCGATCGCATGTTCTCGATCTGGCCGCGCACGAAGATCTTGTCGGGGGCCGGCAGCTTGGCCTCCTCTTCCTGGACGATCCGATCGATGTCGCGCGCCACCGAGCCGAGGTCGCGATTCTGGACCGCGGCGAAGACATCGAAAGTCGGCTGAGTGTTGACGTGGCTGATCACTGTTTGCGTCGGCTGGCGCGTCATGGTCGACACGCTGGAGAGCAACGTCAGCACACCAGGGCCGTTATTGCCGCCGCCGCTGACCAGGATCGGCGTGTTCTTCAGCGAGGTCAGACTGTCGTTCCGGTATTCCGGCGTTTGAACCCAGAGCTGATAGGGAATGCCGCTTTTCGGATCGGACCAGAAATTCGGGCTTACCTGAAAGGAGCCGCCGAGCGAGATGTTGACGTTCTGAGCGGCCTGCTGCTGCGTCAGCCCGAGTTCGGAGGCGAGGCGGCGGTCGACATCGACGTAGAATTGCGGGGCGTTGACGATCTGGTGGAGGTGCACGTCGACGATGCCGATCGTCTCCTTCATGCGTTTCGCGATCGCTTGAGCGACCTCCAGGTCCTTCTGCGCATTGCGGCCGGAGATCTGCACGTCGATCTGCGTGATCACCCCGAAATTGAGGATCTGCGTTATGATGTCGGACGGCTGGAAATAGACGGTCAGATCCGGAAATCGCTCGCGCAAAGCATCGCGCAAGAGCGCCTTGTATTCCGCTATCGGTCTATGTTTTTCCGTCAGATTGATGAGCATCTGGCCGTCGTTGTACGAGACGAACGAGCCATCCGAGAATGCGAAATTGTAGTTGTTCGACGGGATGCCGATATTGTTGAGGATCCCGGCGAGTTCGTTCCGAGGGATGATCTCGCGCACGACCTTTTCGACGCTGGCGAAAACCTGGTCGGTCATTTCGATCCGCATGCCGGTTCGCGCGCGCAGATGCATGGTCATCTGCCGTGATTCGATCTGCGGGAAATAATCCTGGCCGACATGCTCGAAGAGGATGACGGTTCCCGCGAAGATCAGGCCGACCAGCGTCAGCATGGCGACACGGCGCGGCAGCACGGCATGCAGCAGGCCGATATAGCTGCGATGGAAACGCGCGAAGCGGGCTTCGAACGCGGCCCTGAACCGTCCGGCGAACCAGAAGACCGGCCGCATCAGCCAGGACAGGGCGAGCGCGATGCGGCCGCGGCGGGGCGCTTCCTGCACCTCCCCGTGGTGCTGGCGATATTCGGTCTCGATCAGGACGTCGATCAGAAGCGGCACCAGAGTGCGCGACAGCAGGTACGAGGTCAGCATGGCGAACACGACCGCCAGGGCCTGCGGCGTGAACAGATACTTCGGGATGCCGGTCAGCGCGAAGACCGAGACGAAGGCGGCGCAGATCGACAGAGTCGAGATCAGGGCGGGCTTGGCGATCCCTGCCGCCCCGTGCACCACGCTCTCCCGGAACGGGCGGCCCTCTTCGAACAGGCGGTAGGTGTTCTCGATCGCCACTGTCGCGTCGTCGACCAGGATGCCGATGGCGAGCGCGAGGCCGCCGAGCGTCATGATGTTGATCGTTTCGCCGAGGGCCGCGAGCACCGCGAGCGAGGTCATGATGCAGAGAGGGATCGAGATCAGCACGATCAGCGTCGAGCGCCATGAGCCCAGGAAGAGCAGGATGGTCAGACCGGTGAGGCAGGCCGCAATGGCCCCTTCCTCGAGCACGCCGCGAATCGCGCCCGACACGAAGACCGATTGATCGAAGATCGCCTTGATCGACATCCCCTCGGGCGCTGCGGCGCGGATGTCGGGCAGCGCGGCCTTCACGTTGTTGACGACATTCAGCGTCGATGCGGTGCCGTTCTTGAGCACCTGCATCAGGACGGAAGGGGACCCCTCGTCGCGCACGATGTTCACCTGCGGCGGGCCGCCGTCATGGACATAGGCCGTGGCGTTCAGCTGAATCGGGAATTGCTGCTCGCCGAGCTTGGCAAGCCCCGAGGGCACGGTCAGATTTCCCGAGGTCAGGGCATTCGTGACTTCGAGCGGCGTCAGGCCCAGCGCCTGGAGCGCGCTCAGGTCGAGATCAACCATGATCTGCCGCGGCATGCCGCCGAAGGGAGACGGCAGGGTGGAGCCCGGCACGGCGGTCAGCCGCTGGCGAATGCGGTATTGCGCGTAGTCGTAGACCTTGTTGAGGCCATCCTTGGTCGACGACAGGGCGAGTTGGATCACCGGCACCGACGATGCCGAAAAGCGAACGATCACCGGCGGGTTGATGCCTGTCGGCATCAGGGCGCGGATCGAGTTTGTCGATGAGACGACCTGGGCGATGGCGAGATCGATGCTGACGTTCGGGTCGAAATAGATCTTGATGACCGACGTGCCTTGCAGGGTCGTCGATTCCATTCGCTGGATGTTGTTGACGTTGTTCGAGATTCCGAATTCGGAATAGGTCGTGATCCTCCTCTCCATCTCGGGGGCGGACAGGCCGGTATAGGTCCAGACCACCACGACCACCGGGATGTCGACCGTCGGCAGCACGTCCTTGGGTGTTACGATGATCGCGCCGAAGCCGCCGAGCATCATCAGGACGGCGAGCACGTAGGTCGTGATGCGAAACTTCAGCGCGTACTGAACGAGGCCCATGCCAAGCCCGCGATGACCCGGCCGTCGCGACGGCCTGCCTCAGTGTCCGTTTAGGTCCGACGACGTCCAACGCATTGCCGCTTCGGCCGCACAGCCATTTTCCGGCAAAGCATAGGTTCTTGTATCAAGCTCCGCTCGGCTCGGACAATGGTCGAAACCAGCGCGACCGGCGAGACGATGCTCGCCTGACAAATCGCCGCGCGGTTCTTCGGGCCCGAAGCGGGCGGTTCACTCGGCTGCGGCGAGCGTCAGACCCGGGACGGTGATACCGAGGTCGCGGAGGAGTTCGGCATCCTCGTCGGCCTCGTTATTGGCGGTCGTCAGCAACTTCTCGCCGTAGAAGATGGAGTTGGCGCCGGCGAGGAAGCACAGGATCTGGGCTTCGCGGGTCAGGCTCTTGCGGCCGGCGCTGAGGCGAACCCGCGCTTTCGGCATCGCGATCCGAGCCGTCGCGCACATGCGCACGAGATCGAGCGGGTCGATCGGCGGCTGGTCTTCGAGAGGCGTACCCTCGACGGCGACGAGCGCGTTGATCGGCACGCTTTCCGGATGTGGTGCGTGATTGGCGAGAACCTGCAGCATCTCGACCCGGTCGCGCACCCGCTCGCCCATGCCGACGATGCCGCCGCAGCAGACGCCGATCCCGGCCTCGCGCACGTTTTCCAGCGTCTTCAGCCGGTCCTCGTAGGTGCGGGTCGAGACGATGTCGCCGTAGAATTCGGGACCGGTATCGAGGTTGTGGTTGTAGGAGGTCAGCCCGGCTTCGGCGAGCCGCTCGGCCTGTGATTTCGTGAGCATGCCGAGCGTGACGCAGGCCTCCATGCCCATCCCGCGCACGCCGCGCACCATGTCGAGCACCGCGTCGAATTCCGGCCCGTCCTTGGGCTGGCGCCAGGCCGCGCCCATGCAGAAGCGATGCGCGCCATTCGCCTTGGCCGCGGCGGCTTCCTCCAGCACGCGGGCCACCGGCATCAGCCGCTCGCGCTTGAGACCGGCCTCCTTGTGATGGGCCGATTGCGGACAATAGGCGCAATCCTCGGGGCAACCGCCGGTCTTGATCGACAGGAGCGCCGCCCGCTGGATGTCGGCGGGATCGTTATGGGCGCGGTGCACCGTGCCGGCCCGATATACGAGATCGAGCAGCGGCATGTCGTGGATCGCCTGGAGCTCCGAGAGCGTCCAATCGTGGCGAATGGCGGCGTGCCGCGTTTGCGAAGGATGAGCGATAACGGCTTCGGTCATCTGGTCTTTGAGGGCGAATGGCGCGGAAAAATCAAGCCTCGCCTCCTTGCGATTCCGGCGAGAGGCCGCCCCCGAATGGGAAGCGGCCGTGAATCATCCGCCGCGCTTGAAGGTCTTGCCGTTCCAGAACAGGATCTTGTCGCAGGCTGCGGCGCCGACCTTGTTGCAGGCCGATCCGTGCAGCCCGAGGATCATGGCGGGCTTGCCTTTGACGGTCTTGAAACTCAGCGCCTGGACGTTGTCATCGAGGACCACGACATAGCTGCCGCCGGGGAGCGAGGCGTAGACCGTCGTCGTACAGCCTGCCGAGCCGCAATAGAGGCTCATGGCGTCGCCGCATTTTAACCGGCCGTAATCAAGGATGTAATCGGTCACGCCATCGGCATTGATGTCCTTGCTCTCGACGAAGCCTGGTTCCAGCTTCGGCTTATCGGGAGAGCACTCCGCTTTCGCAGCCTGGATCGCAGTCTCGACCACCGGGGGAAGGCCTTGCGCGAGCGATGGTGCAGCCGTCGTCGCCAGGATGCCGAGCAATCCAAAAGTCGAAACGCTCCACCGAGCGATCATGGCCGATTTTCCTTGAGGATGACGCTTGCTCGTGCTCGGCCTCGATCCGAGGACGGCAAGCAACTGGGATGATGGACATCCGAGTGAATTGGCCGAGCTGTACGGTCAAGCTGAATCTGACGATCCGCTACGAGACGCTTGCGTGCGAGGCGTCCGCATCAATGCGTCGGCTCGCCAGCCGCCACTTTCGCGGTCCAATCGTCGAAGGCGCCGACCGATTGGCGTTGCTCGCCGAGCCCCTCGATTCGCAGCACAAGCTCGTCGCCGGCTCTCAGATAGCGCGGCGGCTTCATGCCGAGCCCGACGCCGGGCGGGGTGCCCGTGGTGATGACGTCGCCCGGCTCCAGGATCATGAAATGCGAGACGTAAGCGACGATCTGCGCGACGTCGAAGATCATCGTCGCGGTCGAGCCCGACTGCATTCTTTTGCCGTTGAGATCGAGGCTGAGCTTGAGGTCTTTCAGGTCGGCGATCTCGTCGAGCGTCACAAGCCAAGGGCCGAGGGGGCCGAAGCTCGGGCAGCCCTTGCCTTTGGTCCAGGTGCCGCCGCGTTCCAGCTGGAACTCGCGCTCCGAAACGTCGTTGCAGATGCAGGCGCCAGCCACATAATTGAGCGCCTCGTTGGCATGGACATACGAGGCGCACGAACCGATCACAACGGCGAGTTCGACCTCCCAATCGGTCTTGGCCGATCCCTTCGGCAGGATGACCATGTCATCCGGTCCGGCGATGCAGGAGGGCGCCTTGTTGAACAGGATCGGTTCGGTCGGGATCGCCGCGCCGGTCTCGGCGGCATGATCGGCGTAGTTCAGGCCAATCGCGACGAAGTTGCGCGTTCCGCCGACCGGTGGCCCGAGCCGTGTCTCGGGAGGAAGAAGCGGCAGGGTTTCCGGATCGATCATCCGCAGACGCTCGAGCGACTGGCGAGACAGACCGGCGCCGGCAAGATCGCGCATAACGCCGGACAGGTCGCGAAGCCCGCCCTTGCCGTCGACGAGTCCCGGTCTCTCCTCGCCGCGCGCGCCATGGCGGATCAGCTTCATCGGTTGGGCCCCCGCTTGCTGGCATCGATCTGCGGATCCGTGACGGTTCGTCGCCGAGCGGTTCCACAGGGGTCGATGGCTTACGCCTTCATGCGGACATAGGTTCCCGGCGCGGCGCAGAGTGAGGGCAGGGGACCTTCACCGGGAATCCGGGCCGGCACGCGCTCAGGCGCCTGCTTCTCGAGCCATTGGAACCAATAGGGCCACCACGAGCCTTCGTGCTGGGTTGCGTTCTCGACCCAGGCGTCGAAATCGCCCTTGGCCGGACCGCCGGTCCGATAGCCGTATTTCGCCTTCTTGCCGGGCGGGTTGACGACGCCGGCGATATGGCCGGAACCGGCCAAGACGTAGTCGACCTTGCCACCGAATTTCGAGGAGCCGACGAAGACCGACAGAGCGGGAGCAATGTGATCTTCCTGCGTCGCCAGATTGAAGATCGGGATCTTCACCTTCGAAAGGTCGAGCTTTACATTGCCGAGCACCATTTTGCCCTGCGAGAGCGTGTTGTCGAGGTAGCAATTGCGTAAGTAGAACGAGTGGTTGGCTTCTGGCATCCTGGTGGAATCAGCGTTCCAATACAGAAGGTCGAAGGGCAGCGGCGCCTTGCCCTTCAAGTAATTGTTGATGACGTAGGACCAGATCAGGTCGTTTGGGCGCAACATGTTGAAGGCGTTCGCCATGCGCGAGCCCTCAAGGTAGCCCTTCTCCTTCATCCGCTCTTCGATCAGGCGGATCTGCCCTTCATCCGCGAAGACCTTGAGGTCGCCGGAATAGGTGAAATCGACCTGTGTGGTCAGGAAGGTCGTGCTCTTGATGCGGGTTTTGCCAGTCGCGGCCTGATAGGCGAGCGTGACCGCGAGCAACGTGCCGCCGACGCAATAGCCGGCCGCCGAGACTTCCTCTTCACCGGTAATCGTGCCGATCGCGTCGATCGCCGCCTCGATGCCCTCGCGCATGTAGGATTCGAAATCCTTGTCGCGGTGGCGCTCGTCCGGGTTGACCCAGGAGATGACGAAGACCGTCAATCCTTGGGAGACCATCCAGCCGACGAAACTTTTGGCCGGGTTGAGGTCGAGGATGTAGAACTTGTTGATCCAGGGCGGCACCATCAGGAACGGCCGCTTGAGCACGGTCTCGGTCTTGGGCGCGTATTGGATCAACTCGATGAGGTCATTGCGGAACACGACCTCGCCAGGGGTCACCGCGACATCCTCACCGAACTTGAAGGCGGTCACGTCGGTTTGACGCACACGCAACTGGCCGCGCCCAGCCTCGAAATCCTCGGCGAGAAGCTTCATGCCGCGCACGAGATTCTCGCCCTTCTCCGCCAGGGTGTACCGTAGCAGCTCGGGGTTCGTCATCACGAAATTCGACGGCGAATAGGCGGCGAGGATCTGGCGCAGATAGAACTCCGCCTTGTGCCGCGTGTGCTCGTCGATGCCCTCGGCATTCTCGATCAGATGCTCGGCCCAGCGCGCGGTGATCAGGTAGCTCTGCTTGATGAAGTCGAACACGACGTTCGAGGACCATTCCGCATCTGCGAATCGCTTGTCCTTAGGGTCGGGAAGCGCGACCGGCCGGCCCGCTTCGCCCTGCAATCTCGCCCAGGTCGAGCCCCACAGGGCTAGGAACGCCTCGCTGAGCCTCGTCTGCGCGGCGAGTGCACGCTGAGGGTCGCTCATCCAGGTTTCGGCAACCTTGGTGAGCGTCACGCCTATGTCGTTGAGTTCCTCGGTGCCGTTCGACCCGGATTTCTGCGAACCGTTCCCGTTCTCATAGGGGCGCATATAGGCGGCGGAGATCCGGCCGAAATCCTCGGCGAGCTCGGCCGCATTGCGCGAGATCGCCTCGATGTCCGGTACGGCCGGTATGTTCGGCTCTGTTGACACGCTCGCCTCCTCCCAGGATCGGCACTCTTCCACTCCTAGCTCAAGACAGAGGGAGCGTCGGGCCTCGTTTCGGACAAATTAGCGCTTCACGCGAATATGTCGCCATTGTTCTGCATGTTTTCTAGATCGATCACTCTATGCTTTCGGCCAATATCGATCCCAGGCTCGTTGCGCTTGCCGCTATTTTTGCCCTGGTTCAAACCGGCGGCTGCTCGAGCGATGTGAATCCGATCAAGGAGGCGTTCGTCGGGGCCGGCTACGGCCCCAAGCCGGTCGACGCGCCCGATTTCATCGCGCAATCTCGCCGCAACGGCGGCGATTACATGCCGGTCGGCGAATCGGCGCCGAAACGTGCGATTCGGGCTCGCTCATCGGAGGGGCAGAAGGCGCTCGAAGCCGAACTCGAAGGCGCCCGCAGCCGCAACGAAGCGAAGGGCCGCGCGGCCGAGACTGCCGGCAAGGGGACGGGCAAGGGGCTGTAACCGAGGGGCTCTGCGCGAGGCGACCATGAAGGACGACCCGAGTGAACGCCTGCGAGCACTCAGCCTCGCTCTACCGGAAGCGCGCGAGAAACAGACCTGGGGCGATCCGACCTATCGGATCCGCGACAAGATCTTCGCGATGGAGAAATCCGGCGATGGACGACTTTCGGTCTGGTGCAAGGCCCCGCCGGGGAGCCAAGCGATCCTGACCGGGGCCGATCCGCAGCGTTTCTTCGTGCCGCCCTATGTCGGTCATAAGGGCTGGGTCGGCATGCGCCTCGATTCCGGGCCGGATTGGAACGAGGTCGCTGCCCTGGTCGCGCGCAGCTACCGGATGACCGCACCGAAGCGGCTCGCGGTTTCGGTAGCGGATCCCGCTAGGGCGAGCGCCGAAGACACGCTCGCCGATGTCGATGCCGCAGGAAGCGGATTGGGAGTCGGCCTGCACGAAGGTCGATGATAAAGAGCCCGATTCACCACCGCTCGCGGTGCCGGGCCACCTGTCTGCCCCCGGATCGCGACGCGTCGACGGACCGATGACGCTCATGACCGATTTTCACCGTATCAAGCGCCTGCCGCCTTACGTCTTCGAGCAGGTCAACCGCATCAAGGCCCAAGCCCGAGCCGGCGGCGCCGACATCATCGATCTCGGCATGGGCAACCCGGACCTCGATGCGCCGAGGCATGTCATCGCCAAGCTCTGCGAGACCGCGGGCCGGCCGCGCACGGACCGCTATTCCGCCTCGAAGGGTATCGCGGGCCTGCGCCGCGCCCAGGCCGCCTATTACAAGCGCCGTTTCGGCGTGAGCCTCAATCCCGACACACAGGTGGTGGCGACGCTCGGTTCGAAGGAAGGCTTCGCCAACATGGCGCAGGCGATCACCGCGCCGGGCGATGTCGTGATCGTGCCCAATCCGAGCTACCCGATCCACGCCTTCGGCTTCCTGATGGCCGGCGGGGTGATCCGCTCGATCCCCGCCGACCCGACGCCGGCGATGTTCCCGGCGCTCGAAAAGGCGATGATCCACTCGATCCCAAAGCCCGTCGCGCTGGTGGTCTGCTATCCCTCGAACCCGACCGCCTACGTCGCGAGCCTCGATTTCTACACGGATCTCGTCGCCTTCGCGAAGAAGCACGAGCTGATCCTGCTCTCGGATCTCGCCTATGCCGAGGTCTATTTCGACGACAAGAACCCGCCGCCTTCCGTGCTCCAGGTTCCTGGCGCCGTCGATTGCACGGTCGAGTTCACCTCTTTGTCCAAGACCTTCTCGATGGCAGGCTGGCGCATGGGCTTCGCGGTCGGCAACGAGCGCCTGCTCGCCGCGCTGACGCGGGTGAAATCCTATCTCGACTACGGCGCCTTCACGCCAATCCAGGTCGCGGCCACGGCTGCCCTCAACGGTCCGGAGGATTGCATCCACCAGATGCGTGCGACCTACCGGAAACGCCGTGACGCGCTGATCGAATCCTTCGGCAAGGCCGGCTGGAAGGTGCCTTCGCCCCAGGCTTCGATGTTCGCCTGGGTGCCGATCCCGGAAAAATACCGTTCGCTCGGCAGCCTCGAATTCTCGAAGCTCCTCGTCGAGAAGGCGGATGTCGCGGTCGCGCCGGGAATCGGCTTTGGCGAATACGGCGAGGATTACGTTCGCATCGCCCTCGTCGAGAACGAGCAGCGCATCCGCCAGGCTGCGCGCAACATAAGGCGCTTCTTCGACACGACGGATCGCACGCTGCACAACGTCGTGCCGATGCAGACGGCGGTGTGACCGGCCTGGGCCTCCGGGACCTTCGGCCGATGTGGCTCGCGGGCGACATCGGCGCGCAATCGAACCTTCGGATTGGTCGGGCGCTTGCCAGGGCGAGCGCGCCCTCGCAGGGTCCCCAAGCTTTACCATTCCGTTAACGGCGCCGGGGCGAACCCGGAAGCCGGAGACCGGTTCCGAGGTTCGTATGCGCAGCGTGAAGCTGACTGCCGCCGTCGCGCTCGCCGGCGCCGCCCTGGCCGGCTGCGCGGCCAATCCCATCGTCGCGCGCGATCCGGTGCCGGCACCGACCGGCCGAGAGGTCGTGCGCTGCGATACCGTCAACATTCTCGATCCCAACAATTGGTCCGAGCGCGATTTCGGCATTCCGCCTGTCGATACGCCGGATGTGGACGTACGCGAACTCGACCGCCGGGGCTTCGATTTCCGGAAGCTCGAGACAGAATGTGGGCGTCGCGGCTACGGCCGCCGCAAGGTCGTCGTCACGAAGGGCTGATCGAGGCCAGCCCGGATTCGCCGCAATGATCGGGCAATGATCCGGGAAGAACACCCGGCAAGCGTGGATATCGCACGTATCGGACTGTTAAGTTTGAGCTGGAACAGTGATGTTCCCTACCGCCGCACTGATCGGAGGCGACCCGTGATCCTAGCCAGAACCCTCGCAGCGAGCCTGATCGGCCTCGCGCTGATGAGCGCGGCGCAGGCGCAGAACATCGTCGATCGTGCGAATGCCGCCGCTGCTGCCGGTCTGACCGTTTACAAGCAGCATCCGGATTACGGTCGTTTCCGCGGACCGGCGCCCGGCATCAATCGCGAGGAATTGCAGCCGATGCACGCAATCGCCGTTCCGCAAGTGATGAATGGTGGCGCCTTCGGCTATACCGGCAACGACTATTATAGCGACGCTACGACCGAGGGCAGCCTGCGCGGCAGCAAGCGCTACAACAATTACATCCTCGCCCCGGCCTTGCGCGCTCCGCTGCCCTGATTGTTCAAGCCGCGGGAAGAGGTGGCGATCGCCCGTCCGGGACCGCCCGATGAATGCGAATGGCGTTCGCTCGCAAGCGAATGGCGAAGGCGTACCACGTCGATCGGCAAGAGGATCAGGTGCAGAGCCAGAATCGGCTTGAACTGCCTTGCCGCGCCATAGCTGATGAAAGCCAGATTGGCGAAAATCGCCGTGATCCGCATCGGCACCGGGCGACACTGCGCAAATGTAGCCAGGGTCAGTTCGCCGGTGGAAATCCCAATAGATCGACCCAGCCCGTGTCGGCCATCGGCTGACCTTTCTCGATCGGGTTGCGGAACGATGTCCTCTCGTCTGCGGGAATCCGGTCTCGGCCGCTGAACCGAAAATTGCATCATCCGATTTGATGATGTGGGGCGAGGCTGCCTGCGGCCGCCCTGGGCCTCTCGCCGGCGACCGTCCGCACCCGCCTCAAGAGATGCTTCGGCAAGACGGGGATCCGCTCGCAGGTGGTGCTTGCCCGGTTCGTCCATGCCTTCACGGGGGACGGTGACGCGAGCATCTCCAATCCGGGGCATTGAGTGCTGCACTGCTTCAGCCGTCGTCTTTGAGTCCGAGGCAGCGGTGCAGAACCGGCTCGAGCTGCCCAAGGAACGCATTCGACCAGCGCTCGGCGCTCTCGGCATCGAGATGCGAACCGTCGATAGTGCGCAATCCCGGCACATGCGGCAGGATGAGCGGAGCGCCAAGTTCGCGGGCGAGATTGGCGGCTACGCTGCTGGCGTCAACTTGCGAATTCGGAACGGCGGTGAGGACGAGGCAGGCCGGAGGGAGGCCAGTCTCATCGAGAAAGGCCCGCGCGCGAGAAAGCGCATCCTCCGGCATGGCAAGCGCCGGGACCGGCGAGGCATCGATCGCGGTCGCACCCTCCCGCACGGAGAAGGAATTGCGCCCCGACCAACGCCCGTCGCTTCGCACACGGTACATGGTGCTGCGCCAGCCTTTGCAGGCAGGCTTCCAGAGGAGCGCCGCACAGAAGGCCTCGCGCGTTCCGAGCGCGATCTTGATCCGCCAGGCGCTGAGCCAAGCGCGCCACGGTTCGGATGTCAGATAGGCGGCCGGCGGAGACAACTCCTCCTTGAAGAACGGATCCGCATTGACCAGGGCCAGACGAGGGTGCGTTTTAGCCTTCCGCATGATGCGCAACGCGAAGCGACTTCCCTCCCGGTAGCCGAAGCCGAGGCGGTAGGCGGGAATGTCCCGATCGGCGAAGAAACGGCGAACGGCCTCGGTCGAGAACGCGAATTGTGAGCGGCTGGTGCCCAGGGTCACGACCTTAGCCGCGGCGAGTGCCTTGAGAGCGGACGGCTCGAGGTCGAATGCGAAGGCGGCGTGCTCATAGTCGCCCATCTGTTGGCAATCGACGACGAAGCTGTCGCTTTCGTTTGCCGCGCGGCAGCCGATCGCCTCGGGCAGCCGCCCGAAGGCCAAAGCGACGAGACCGAACAGAATTGCCGCCGTCAGGAACCAGGCGGCGAAGGCAGCCCAGAGCGATCGGGCGATGATCTCGCCCGTCCGGGGATCCTCCAATGTTCGCGGGTGCTGGACCCGAGTATGTTGCATTGCAAGCGAGACTCGCGCGGTTGCACTCGGCGGCCTAGATTGCGCAGCGCGGAATTATTTGCTGCACAGGCGTCTGCGCCGTTTGCGCTTCACGCTGAAGTTTGGCAATCAGTGCCCGCCCTCACAGGGCGGAGGAACCTCCCGGTCCGAGCAAACCGTCCCATGGCCTTCGGCCAAGCTCGGCACGCCACGAACGAACATCCCCAAGGACGTAAGTATGATTGCGCTGCTGCTGATCATCCTGGGCGGGCTCTGCGCCGTCGCCTACGGCATCGTCACGATCCAGGACGTGATGAAACGAGACGCCGGTACCGCCCGCATGCAGGAGATCGCCGCAGCCATCTCCGAGGGCGCGCAGGCCTATCTCCGGCGGCAATATCTCACGATTGGCCTCGTCGGCATTCTGCTCTTTGGCGGTCTTGCCTATTTCCTTGGGATCAAGGTCGGGGTGGGCTTCCTGATCGGCGCGATCCTGTCCGGCGCGGCCGGCTTCATCGGCATGAACGTTTCGGTGCGCGCCAATGTCCGCACCGCCCAGGCCGCGACGCAGTCGCTCGGCGGCGGTCTCGAAGTCGCGTTCAAGTCCGGCGCTGTCACAGGCATGCTGGTCGCTGGCCTCGCGCTGCTCGGGGTCGCCCTCTACTTCCTCTACCTGACCAAGGGAGCCGGTCTCGAGCCCGGAAGCCGCGAAGTGATCGACGCACTCGTCGCACTCGGCTTCGGCGCCTCGCTGATCTCGATCTTCGCCCGTCTCGGCGGCGGCATCTTCACCAAGGGCGCGGATGTCGGCGGCGATCTCGTCGGCAAGGTCGAGGCCGGCATTCCGGAAGACGATCCGCGCAACCCGGCGACCATCGCCGACAACGTGGGCGACAATGTCGGCGATTGCGCCGGCATGGCCGCCGATCTGTTCGAGACCTATGCCGTGACCATCGTCGCGACCATGGTGCTCGCCGCGATCTTCTTCGCGGGCAAGCCCGAACTCGAAACCATGATGCTCTACCCGCTCGCCATCGGCGCGGCCTGCATCGTCACCTCGATCATCGGCACCTACGCCGTGAAGCTCGGCTCGAACCAGTCGATCATGGGCGCGCTCTACAAGGGGCTGATCGCGGCCGGCGTGCTCTCCGTGGGCGCCATCGCCGCTGTCAACTTTGCCCTGTTCGGCGGCTTCGACACCACCTTCACCACGAATGCCGGCGTCAGCTTCACCTCGCTCGGCCTGCTCGGCTGCGCGGTGCTCGGCCTCGTCATCACCGCTTTGATCGTCGTGATCACCGAGTATTACACCGGTACCAATTTCCGCCCCGTGAAGTCGATCGCGACCTCCTCGGTCACTGGTCACGGCACGAACGTCATCCAGGGCCTCGCGATTTCGCTCGAATCGACGGCGCTTCCGGCCATCGTCATCGTGGCCGGCATCATCGCCACCTACGCGCTCGGCGGGCTGTTCGGCATCGCGATCGCGGTGAGCGCGATGCTGGCTCTGGCTGGTTTCGTGGTGGCGCTCGACGCTTTCGGCCCAGTCACCGACAATGCCGGCGGCATCGCCGAGATGGCGGGCCTGCCCCCGGAGGTGCGGAAGTCGACCGACGCGCTCGATGCGGTCGGCAACACCACCAAGGCCGTCACCAAGGGCTACGCGATCGGCTCTGCGGGCCTCGGCGCTCTGGTGCTGTTCGCGGCCTATACGTCGGACCTGAACTACTTCATCGCCAATGCGGACAAGTACCCCTTCTTCAAGGGCGTGACCGTCGATTTCTCGCTCTCCAACCCCTACGTCGTGGTCGGCCTGCTGCTCGGCGGCCTGATCCCCTACCTGTTCGGTGGCATCGCCATGACGGCGGTCGGCCGCGCGGCCGGCGCCGTGGTCGAAGAGGTGCGCCGCCAGTTCCGCGAGAAGCCGGGCATCATGCAGGGCACGGACCGGCCCGATTACGGCCGCGCCGTCGACATGCTGACCAAGGCGGCGATCAAGGAGATGATCGTGCCCTCGCTGCTGCCGGTTCTCTCGCCAGTGGTGCTGTTCTTCGTGATCCAGTCGATCGCGGGCAAGAGCCAGGCCTTCGCCACAGTCGGTGCGATGCTCCTCGGCGTCATCATCACAGGCCTCTATGTCGCGATCTCAATGACCTCGGGTGGCGGTGCCTGGGACAATGCCAAGAAGTTCATCGAGGACGGCCATCATGGCGGCAAGGGCTCCGACGCCCACAAGGCCGCTGTGACCGGCGACACCGTCGGCGACCCCTACAAGGACACCGCCGGCCCCGCCGTGAACCCGGCCATCAAGATCACCAACATCATTGCCCTGCTGCTGCTCGCGATCCTCGCACATCAGTAAGGGGAGCGTTCCCGAGATGAAAAGGCCCGCTCCGACGGCATCGGGGCGGGCCTTTTCATGCGTGAAGTCTGCGATCAGCGGCTGCGCTGGAGCCGGACGATTGCCCCGTCCAGCGCGCCGAGGAAGGCGGAGCGATCCTGCTTCGAGAACGGTTTCGGGCCGCCTGTGATGGCGCCAGCCTCGCGCAAGTCCTGCATCAGGTTGCGCGTGGCGAGCGCCATGCCGACCGAGGAATCGGTGAAAGCCTTGCCGTTCGGCGCGAGCACCGAAGCGCCGGCCTTCACGCAGCGGCTGGCCAGCGGCACATCGGCGGTGACGACGATCGCACCTGGCCCGGCCCGCTCGGCGATCCAGTCATCGGCCGCATCGAACCCGTCGCTGACGATAACCCGCTCGATCCAGGGTTCGCGCGGCAGGTTCATGAAGCTGTTCGATACGACATAGACATGCAACCCGTAGCGCGCCGCCACGCGAAAGGTCTCGTCCTTGACCGGGCAGGCATCGGCATCGACGTAGATGATGATGGGGTCGGGCATCGCTTCGCTTTCGCCTATCCCAACCGCTCCCTCATCCTGAGGTGCCTGCCTTGGCGGCCACTTCGCGTCCACACCTCAGGATGAGGGGAGTGGGTGGGAATCAATGTCGGATAGGCGACGGTTCATCCCTCGATCCGCGAAAAATCCGCGACCTCCAGTGTGGCCGCGCGCAACGCATTCAGGAGCGCGAGCCGATTGGCGCGCAGGGCCGGATCTTCGGCATTGACCGTGACCTTGTCGAAGAAGGCATCGACCGGCGCGCGCAAGGTGGAGAGGGCACGCATCGCACTTGCAAAATCCTCGCCGGCGATGGCGGAAGAAGCCTCGGCCCGGGCGCTCGCTAGTGCGGCGGCCAAGGCCTGCTCTTCCGGCTGGCCGGATTGCGCGAACAGCGCCGCATCGGGCTCGGCATCATAGGCGCGGCCGTCCTTCTTCTCCTCGATGCGCAGGATGTTGGCGGCACGCTTGTAGCCGGCGAGCAGGTTTTTTCCGTCGTCGGTATCGAGGAAGGAACCGAGCGCCTCGACGCGGCGCACGACCATGAGCAGGTCGTCCTGGCCGGGCAGGGCGAAGACGGCGTCGATCAGGTCGTGGCGGGCACCCTGATCGCGAAGGTAGACTTTGAGGCGGTCGGCGAGGAAGGCGAGGAGATCGCTGACACGCCGGCCGACAAAGCTGTCCCCAGCTTCGCCTTCGGCCTCGACGACGCCCGAAAAGTGGAAACCGGAGGCCCCAAGTTTCTGCTCGTCGATATGGCCGGCGTTTGACCGGCTCGGAT
>JBGAFL010000026.1:0-66845 GCA_044227265.1 Methylobacterium sp. | reverse complement strand
GGAAGAACTTCCTCATCGCCGACGAGGTGCAGGGGGTGGGCACCATCGACCACGCCCCGGTCTATCCGCGCGAGCTGATGCGCCGCGCGCTGGAGCTCGCCGCCTCCGCGCTCATCCTCGTCCACAACCATCCCACTTGGCCCTTTTTGATCACGATGGATCACGCTCAAGCATCGTAAAACACTGGCTTTTTTTGGGTTGTCGCAGGGGCGGATACCATGGCATAGTGGGGGCGGTTTTAAGGGGATCGGAGCCCTTTTTGACCCCAGTTGCCGGCACCACAAACCCGTCTGGCGACCCCACCAAAAAGCCGATGGAGAACCCCAGTGCCGAGCCTTACAGATGGAGAAATACGCCGCGCCCTGAAGCAGGTTGAGCAGACCCAAAAACAGCTAAGCCTCGTTGACGGCGAAGGACACGGCACCGGCCGCCTGGTCCTCGTCATGAAGCCGATGCCTACCCGTGTGACTGCGGACTGGATGGCGCAGCAATGGCGCGATCAGAAGCGGATCAAGAAGAAGCTCGGCTCATATCCGGCGATGCCGCTCAGCAAGGCGCGAGAAGTGTACAACCGCGATTTCGCGGGGATGATTCAGAAGGGCCGCAGCATCAAGATCGCCGGAGACACCCGCCCCGGTACGGTCGCTGACCTGTTCGAAGCCTATGTCGCGGCCCTCAAGGAGGCCGGAAAGCCATCTTGGAAAGAAGCCGAAAAGGGCCTCAACAAAATCGCCGATACGCTCGGGCGCAACCGCCCGGCACGCGACATCGAACCGGAAGAGATCACGGCGATCATTCGCCCGATCTATGAGCGTGGGAAGCGGTCAATGGCCGACCATGTGCGATCCTACATTCGATCCGCATATAGCTGGGGTCTTAAATCCGAGCATGACTACCGCTCGACCGCAGCGCGCCGCTTTCGGCTCGTTTACAATCCGGCGGCGGGCATTCCGACAGAGCCCAAGAACGTCGGCACACGCTGGCTGGACGAAGATGAGTTCCTCCGGCTCTATCGGTGGCTGGAATGCCCCGACACGCCGGTCCACCCGCCCTATGCCCGTGCCGTCAGGATTCTCCTGTTGACCGGCCAGCGCGTCGAGGAGATCGCGCGTCTGCATGTCGATCAGTGGGACGCCAAGGAGCGGATCATCGACTGGTCCAAGACCAAGAACGGTAAACCCCACGCCATTCCTGTGCCCAAGATCGCGGCGGATCTCATCGAAGAGATAAAGCCCAACGAGCATGGCTGGTTTTTCCCATCGGCCAAAGACCCGTCAAAGCCCGTCAGCCACGGAACGCTCTACTCTTTTATGTGGCGCCAGCGCGAACGTGAGGTCATCCCTGTGGTGACGAACCGCGACCTTCGGCGCACATGGAAAACGCTTGCCGGCAAGGCCGGGCTCTCAAAGGAAATACGCGACAGGATTCAAAACCATACGCTTCAGGACGTCAGCTCGAAACATTATGATCGCTGGAACTACATGGCCGAGAAGCGCGCGGGCATGGCGAAGTGGGACAAGTTCGTCCGCGCCATGCTGGCGAAGAAGCGCCTGAAGGCGGCAGCTTGATGACGCGGCCGCCCAAATCCCCCGCCCCGCGTCGCGCCGGGACAGCCGCGCCGGCCGCCGACATCGACCCGCAAAGCTATGCTGCGTTCGTCGGCGACCTGAAGCAGAGGATCATCGAAGCCCGGCACCGCGCCAGCCTGTCGGTCAACCGCGAGATGATCCTGCTCTACTGGACCATTGGGCGGGATATTCTCACCCGGCAGGTGCGTGAGGGTTGGGGCGCCAAGGTCGTCGACCGGCTCGCCGGGGATCTCCGTCAGGCGTTCCCGAAATGACCGGGCTTTCGTCCCGAAACCTCAAATATATGCGGGCCTTGGCCGATGCCTGGCCCGATCCCGAAATTGTGCAACGGATCGTTGCACAATTACCGTGGGGCCATAACGTCAGCCTGCTCGATACCGTAAAGGCGCCAGAAGAACGCGCCTGGTATGCCCGGCAGGCCATCGAGCATGGCTGGACGCGGCCCGTCCTTGTCCATCAGATCGAGAGCAATTTGTTCGCCCGCCAAGGCAGCGCGCTAACCAATTTCTCACGAACCTTGCCGGCCGCGCAATCCGAACTTGCCCAACAGCTTCTCAAAGACCCCTACACCTTCGACTTCCTCTCGCTCGGCCCGGACATGCTGGAGCGCGATCTCGAACGCGGGTTGATCGAACATCTGCGCGCGCTGATCCTCGAACTCGGCAAGGGTTTCGCCTTCGTCGGGAGCCAGTATCATCTCGAAGTGGGCGGTCAGGATTATTACCTCGACCTGCTTTTCTATCACCTCCGTCTGCGCTGCTTCGTGGTGATCGAACTGAAGATCGAAGACTTCAAGCCCGAGTTCGCGGGCAAGATGAATTTCTACCTCTCGGCCGTCGACGACCAGCTCCGTCACCCGGACGATCAGCCGACCATCGGCATCATTCTCTGCAAAGGCCGCAACGAGGTGATCGTCGAATACACCTTGCGCGACACCAGCAAGCCGATGGGCGTCGCGCAATACCGCCTCTCGCCGGTCCTGCCGCCACAGCTTCAACGCGACCTGCCGACCGTTGAGGAACTGGCGCGCGAATTTCCGCTCATGTCCGTGGTCAAGCTCCGCATCGAGATCGAGCGGACCTTGAGGGATTTCATGATCGACAATGGCGGCACGCCGGAACGACCGGCCGGTATCACCGAGATGGTGAGCGCCCTGCAGAAGCGCAGGGTCGCGCCCGCCAGCACGAAACCGTTCCTCGCTTCGCTCCGCGTCATGCTGGAAGCCTCGCATGGTGTCGATGTGGACGGGACAAGCGCGCAGCGCGCGATCGATGTCGGCACGACGTTCCTGGCGGAACTGAGGGAGCTGCGGGCACATAGCGGAAAGGACGGCTGAATGTTCCGTCGTCTCGCCGCCTGGATCGAGAAGCGCAGACAAATCCGCCAACGCTGGCAGCAGGACGCGCGGGCGATGATCGTGAAGCACGGCCATCACGCCTATTATGAAGCGCAGCGGCTCGCCGCACGCTGTCGTGCCCAGGGGAACGGGTCCGAGTTCTGGCATTGGGCCAAGGTTGCCTCGGAGGTCGCGCGCCTGTCGCCTGATGCGGAAATGGACATGAAGGTGGTGCAGGCCATCGCCGATGAGGAAATGCGATAGCTTCGGCATCATGATGAAATGGTGGTGGGGGAAAGCCTTCCCCCTGGCCGGCGCCAAGGTCGCCGGCACACCCCCTTCTGCGGGAGATTCCCCCGCAACACCCCCTTTTAGAGTGAGAGTGCGGACGGGTTTTGTCGTGACGGGTTGAGGGCTGGGAGAGAGGCTTCCGGCGCCCGTCGCGGAGAACCGCGATGTCCAGACATGAACGCACCCCTCGGACCGGCACCGACCGAGCGAACCTCTATGACGAAATCACCGGCAAGATCATCGCCGAGCTGGAGGCCGGCCGCGTACCGTGGGTCCAGCCCTGGGGCACCTCGGCGGCTAAGGCGCCGCTCGGCCTGCCGCGCAACGCCACGACCTCCCGTTGCTATAGCGGCATCAATGTCCTGATCCTCTGGGGGGCCGTCATCGAGCACGGCTTTCCCGGCCAGGGCTGGCTCACCTTCCGCCAGGCGCTGTCGCTTGGCGGCCATGTTCGCAAGGGTGAGCGCGGCACCACCGTCGTCTATGCCGACCGCTTCACGCCGGAGGACGAGAAGCGCCGCGCCTTCGAGGCAGGCGAGGAAGCCCACGCGATCCCGTTCCTGAAGCGCTTCACGGTGTTCAACACGGCGCAATGCGACGGCCTGCCCGACGACATCGAGGCGGCTGCGCCCCCGCCGCCGCCCGGCATGATCGAGCCCCAGGTCGAGGCGCTCATCAAGGCGACCGGCATCGACTTCCGCATCGGCGGCAACCGGGCATTCTACGTCCCGTCGCTCGACTATGTTCAGGTGCCGCCGCCGGCCGCCTATTACGAGCCGATCAACTGGCACCGGACGGCGCTGCACGAACTCGGTCACGCCAGCGGCGCAGAGCACCGGCTGAACCGAAATCTTTCCGGCTCCTTCGGCTCGAAGCTCTATTCGGTCGAGGAAATCACGGCCGAGCTGATCTCGGCCTTCTGCTGCGCCTCGCTCGGCATCGTCCCGACCGTGCGCCATGCCGACTATATCGGTTCGTGGCTGGAGGTGCTGCGCGAGGACAACCGCGCAATCGTCCGGGCCGCCTCGCAAGCGAGCAAGGCGGCGGACTGGCTCCTGTCTTTCGCGCCGGGCGCCGAGCGCCTTCCCGACACCAACGATATGCGGAGGGCCGCGTGATGCGCTTCCGCCCTGGGCATCGCCCCGAACCATATCGGGACACGTCGCGCAAACGCGCGGCGTTCCACCGCAAGCAGCGCCTCGAACGCGAGGCCCTGCCGCTCTTCGCCGAGGACATCGCCGCCACCCAGCATGGCGTCGACGAGGAAATGGCTCGCCGCACCATCTGGTGGGACGAGTATGAACGCGATCGCCGCGATCAACGCGCGGCCTGGTGGCGCAAAGGCCGTGCCCGGCTCTTTGCGCTGCCCGATCCCTTGCGCGCCCGCGTCCGCGAAATCTGGCGGACCTGCCCATATCCCGCCGATCCGGCGAGCTTCGCCGATTTCCTGCATCAGATCGCCGTCGGCAAGCTCGATCCCGAACGGCCGCCATGGGTCTTCCATCAGGCGCGCTCGGCCCGCATCACCCGCAATCCGTCGAGCTTCCACGACGCCTTCCGCCAGATCGGCAAGCGAAAGGTCACAGGCGGCCCGAACAGAGCCGACAGCGACGAGCGGCTGTTCTGCGGCAATCTCGGGTCGGGCATCCTGTTTCTGAACGAACGGGTGCATCCCATTGATCGCTCGGCGGGTTTCTACGCCGTGTCCGACCATCGCCTGCGCGATTCCCATCTTCGCCATGCCGATCATCGCGTTGAGATCGAAGTGCGCGGCGAATGCTCGGATGCCGACGTCGCGCTGATCGAGCGGCTGGCGCAGGCCGGCGAGACGCGGCCCGTCACCGTCCAGCGGATCGTTCCTGTCACGATCGCCGGAGGTACCCGGCCATGAGGCGCGGGCGTGGCGCTCTCCCGCTCGGCGTCCCGCCAGCCGCACCGCCGATAGAGGGAGAGAGGGGATGAGATTTCATGACGGGTTAGGTTCGAGAGAGAGGCTCTCGGCGCCCGTCGTGGAGTAAAGACCATGGCCAAAGCTGCCCGCAAGAAGAACCCCGCCGTCGCGATGATCGAGTTTTCCCGCACGCGCGACATTCCGTTCAACCGCATCCGGCTGTCGGACAGCAATGTCCGCGAGATCGACGTCGAACAGGGCCTCGACGAGCTGACCCAGGACATCGACCGCCGCGAAGACCTCGTGATGGGCCTCAATGTCCGCGCCGTCCTCGACGATGCCGGCGCCGAGACCGGCGACTTCGAGACCCCGGCCGGCGGCCGGCGCTACCGCGCCATCGCCCGCCTGGTCGCGGCGGGCCGCTTCGCCGAAGACGGTCTCATTCCCTGCCTCGTGAAGAAGGCCAATGCGAAGACCTCGGCCGTCGACGATTCCTATGCCGAGAACGTCATCCGGCTGGCGCTGCATCCGCTCGACCAGTTCAAGGCGTTCAAGCGCATGGTCGATGGCGGCATGTCGAAGGAGGAAGTCGCCGACGCCTATCGCACCACGCCGCGCTATATCGCCCAGCGGCTGCGCCTTGCCCGCGTCGCGCAGCCCCTCATGGACGCCTATGCGCGCACCGAGATGACGCTGGCGATGCTGGAGGCGTTCACCGTCAATCCCGATCATGCCCGTCAGGAGCAGGTCTGGGAGGCGATCCAGCGTTCACACAACCGCCAGCCCTGGTATATCCGCGATCTCCTGACCGAGACGACGGTTCCGACCGACGACAAGCGCGCGCAGTTCGTCGGCGTCGAAACCTATGAACAGGCCGGCGGCGTGATGCTGCGCGATCTCTTCTCCGACGAAGACGAAGGCTGGCTGGAAAATCCCGAGATGCTCGACCGGCTGGTCTCCGACAAGCTGAAGGGCATCGCCGATGACGTCGCGGCCGAGGGCTGGAAGTGGATCGAGGTCGATACCGATCTGCCCTACGGCCACGATCGCGGCCTTCGCGTCCTCAACGCCACGTTCCCCGATCTGACCGAAGAGGAACGCGCTACCCGCGAGGCGCTGGGCGAGGAATATGAGCGGCTCGAGGCGGAACACGCCGACTATGACGAGCTGCCCGACGACATCGATGCGCGCCTCGGCGAGATCGAGGCCGCGCTGAGCGCCTTCGAGAATCGTCCGGCGATCTATGACGCCGATGAGATCGCGCGCGCGGGCGTCTTCATCAGCATCGACCGCGCCGGCCAGCTCGTCGTCGCTCGCGGCTATGTCCGTCCCGAGGACGAGGCGCCCGTCACCGTCGACGGTGAGGATGATGCCGGCGATGGCGAGCGTGATGCCGAAGGCGGTGCGGTCGCGACCCAGGCGAGCGTCCAGCGCGCCGTCATCACCATCGGCGGCGAGCCGGTGGACGCGGAGGACGACGAGGACGACGCGATCAAGCCGCTCCCCGAACGGCTGGTGATCGAGCTGACCGCCCATCGCACGCTGGCGCTCCACGATGCGCTCGCCAACAACCCGCATGTCGCGATGACGGCGCTCCTGCACCGCCTGGTCATGCAGCGCTATCACTACTCGGCGCCGACCGGCTGCTTGGAGGTCTCCGTGCGACAGCGGCATCTCGGCGTGCAGGGCAGCGATCTCGGCGACACGCCCTCGGCCAAGGCCATCGACGAACGCTTCGACGCCTGGAAGGCCGACGTTCCCTCGGACGAAGGCGCGCTCTGGGACTGGATCGCCGCGCTCGACGATACGAGCCGGATGGCGCTGCTCGCCCATTGCGTCAGCTACGGCGTCAACGCCCTCTACGAGCGGCCGAACCCCCACAGCGGTTCCGGCGTCTCGCAGTTCGGCCTTGATTGTCGCCTGTCGGGTGCTGATCGCATCGCCCGCGCCACCGGCTTCGACATGGTGATGGACGGCGGCTGGAGGCCGACGGTCGATAACTATCTCGGCCGCGTCACCAAGCCCCGCATCCTCGAAGCCGTTCGCGAAGGCGCTGGCGAGCGCGCCGCCCAGCTCATCAGCCATCTGAAGAAGGGCGACATGGCGAAGGAGGCCGAGCGCCTGCTGGCCGAAACCGGCTGGCTGCCCGAGCCGTTGCGCCTGGTCGAACTCGACGGTGACGTCGCGGACGCGGACGATGCCGGTGATGGCGATGCCCTGCCGGACTTCCTGGTAGGCGATGGCGACGACGACGAAGCCACCGAGACCGAAGACGAGCAAGTCGTTCTCGTCGCGGCCGAATGATCGAAACGGCGGGGAGCGGCGTCGGTCGCTTCCCGCCGCCATTCATGGAGATGACCATGCCTGACCCTCATCCTGCCCACGCCGGCCGGGTCGTTTTTCAGTATCTCGTTCCGGTCCACGTCGAGGTCGAAGACGGCCTCGTTACCTGCGTCACCATCATTGATGAGACGCCGGTGCGCGATCCCGCCATTGTCGAGGGCGATCCTGCCGATCTCGCCTCGGCCGTCGCGGCCTCTGATGACGGACAATCCTGGCCGTCCTGGCGGTTCGGCTACTGATCTCGCTTTCACATGCGCCCGATCATCCGGTGGGGCGCAATTTTCATGCGGGCCACGGCCGCTTTCCGAGAGTGAAGAGAGGCAGAGGCCGGTCGGCCTGGCCGTGACGGGTTACGAGGTGGAGGAGAGGCTTCCGCCGCCCGTCGCGGAGTTGATCCCATGACCCTTGCCCGCCAATCCCGCGTCGCCCCGATCGGCGCCATTCTCGCGCATCATGTCCTGCCGGCCCTCCAGCACGCGCAGAAATTCCCGCTGCGGATCTCCTGCATCGGCACCGCCAGCTACGACGGCATGGAAGCCCACGGTTTTGACCAGAACGTCACCGTCGGCGAATGCCCGTCACCCGAAGAGGCCATGTCCGTCGCCAGCGGCCGGATCGCCCGCGGCGACATCCGCGTCGGGACCGACGACATGCTGCGCTTCCGCCCGCGCATGATGGTCATTCAGGACTGCGATCAGGGCCTGGTTCTCGCCGGAACCGTCAGGGCCGGGATTATCCTCTGGCAGCAGCCCGTCGCATCAGATGCCGAGGCCCGCCAGATCGTGACCGAGGCGAGCAAGCTGCGCGGCGCGGCCTTCGCCGCGGCCGGTCGCGGCGAGCACGGCCCGGCCCGTGACTATCGCTATCGCGCCAGCCAGCTTGAGGCGCGGCTGGTCGATGCGTTCTGGCGCGAGACCGCCGCCGAGCTTCTGCGATTGCCGCTGGCCGCCTGATCTCCCGCCACCGCCTTTACCGCATCCCCTTCAATTCGCCCGGCCTCGCGCCGGGCTTTGTCGTTTCAGGAGCCAGTCATGGCCGACTATTTCACCCACTTCTCCTCCCTGCTCGATGTGGGCACGCCCGCCAACGCCGCTCGCGCGCTCGAACTCTACAACACGCTCGCCGCCGAGAACGCGGCCGAAGACCCGCCCTCGGAAGGCTTCCTCGTGTCGATCGAGCCGGCGCATGGCGGCACTGCTCTGGATGCGCGATGACACCACCGGCGATCCCGCCCATGTCATCCGGTTCGTCCTGCGGTGCGCGAGCGCGTTCGGTCTCACCGGCCGCTGGGGCCTCCAATATGCCAACACCTGTTCAAAGCCGCGCCTCGACGGCTTCGGCGGCGGCGCGCATGTCGTGGATCTCGCCACCGGCGAGACCATCGCCTGGACCTATACCGATGGCTGGCTTGCCGAGGTTCTCGCCGGAGACGATCCCGACGCTCGACCTCGGCCGGCGCCCGGCTGAACGGCCGGACGCTCGTATCCGCCATCGCCACGGCCCTTATCGCATCCCTTCAATTCGCCCGGCCTCGCGCCGGGCTTTGTCGTTTCAGGAGACCCTCATGGCTATCCCCGATCATGCCCGCACGAATTTCAACACCCTGCTGCGCGCGGCAGGCGACGGCAATCTGGCCCTCATGGAGTGCCTCGATGCCGCTTCCGGCGAACGGCGTTATGTCCTCTGCGCGGTCGGCCGCGACGGTGGCGATGTCATCATGACGCCATTCGGACATCTCGCCGACGGCAATCCCTATGACGCCTATCTCCCGCCGGACCCCGATGATCCGGCAGGCTTCCTCACAGCCGAACAATGCCGGGGCACGGCATGATGACCGTCGATGAGATATTCGCCGAGGACGGGCGCAATTCTCCCGCCGAACGCTCGCTTCCGTGGGAGGAAAGCCGCAACGGCACTGTCGTCGTCGTGGAGCCGAAGCCGCATTGGGCGTCCGACATGGTGGCGTTCCGACTGACCGATCGAGCTTGGTGCTACTATGCCGACTGGTGCGCGAACGGCTCCGGCGCGCGTTTCTTTGATCATCCCGAAACCCGCGGCGACGACGTGATGATGAAGGCGCGGGCCATGATCTCCCGCGAACTCGCGGACGGCCTATGGGCGGCTAGATAGTGGGCCGGGACGGGTCCGGGCAGTGAAGGGAGAGCCGGTCAGGTTTTCCCATTCCGCTCTCTGGAGACGTTTCCCATGTCCACCGATACCCTCGCAAAACCGGCCGCCAGCGGAACGACCTTCTATCTGGCATAACCCGAACTTTTAGCATATTACTTATATCAATGAGTCTTGAAGTATTGAGATGATAATGCACGAAAAGCAGGCCCTCGGCGCCTTCGCGGCGCTGTCGCAGGAAACAAGGCTGCGCATCGTTCGTCTTCTGGTGACGGCTGGACCCGAAGGCATGTCCGCCGGCGCGATTGGCGAAGCGATGGATAGCGCCTCGTCGTCGCGCATGTCTTTTCATCTGAGCCATCTCGAGCAGGCCGGGCTTGTCGAGTCCCGCCGCGAAGGGCGGTCGATCATCTACAGCGCTGTCCTTACGGCCCTTTCCGGCCTTGTCGAATTCCTCATGCGCGACTGCTGCCAAGGCCACCCCGAGGTGTGCCATCCGGCCATGGCCGCACTGTCCTCCTGCTGCGAACCCACGAAAGGCTCTATCCGTGGCTGACACCTTCATGGACGTCATCATCTATCACAACCCCGATTGCGGCACCTCGCGCAACACGCTGGCGCTGATCCGCAACGCCGGTGTCGAGCCGCATGTCGTCGAATATCTCAAGACGCCGCCGTCGCGCACGATGCTGACGCAGCTCGTCCAGCGCATGGGCATTTCCGTTCGCGCGCTGCTTCGTGAGAAAGGCACGCCCTATGCGGAACTCGGGCTTGGCGATCCCGCGTTGACCGACGGCCAGCTTCTCGACGCCATGATGGCGCACCCGGTCCTCATCAACCGGCCTATCGTCGTCAGCCCGAAGGGTGTTCGGCTCTGCCGCCCTTCGGAAGACGTTCTCGACCTGCTGCCACCGCAGCGAGGCGAGTTCATCAAGGAAGACGGCGAGCGTGTGGTGGACGAGCGCGGCCGCCGCGTAGCGACGGCGTGAGGAAAATCCATGTCCACCTTTGAACGCTATCTGACCATTTGGGTCGCACTCTGCATCGTTGCCGGCATTGCGCTCGGCCATGTCATGCCCGGCGTGTTTCAGGCCATCGGCGCGGCGGAAATCGCCAAGGTCAATCTGCCGGTGGCCGTGCTGATCTGGCTGATGGTCATTCCGATGCTCTTGAAGATCGATTTCGCCGCGCTCGGCGAGGTCGGCCGCCACTGGCGCGGCATCGGCGTGACGTTGTTCGTCAATTGGGCGGTGAAGCCATTTTCCATGGCGCTGCTCGGCTGGCTGTTCATCGGTTGGCTGTTCCGGCCGCTGCTGCCCGCCGAACAGATCGACTCCTATATCGCCGGCCTCATCATCCTAGCCGCCGCGCCTTGCACAGCGATGGTGTTCGTCTGGTCCAATCTGACCAAGGGCGAGCCGCATTTCACGTTGAGCCAGGTCGCGCTCAACGATGCGATCATGGTGGTGGCCTTCGCGCCGATCGTCGGCCTGTTGCTCGGCCTGTCGGCGATCACCGTGCCATGGGGCACGCTGCTCTTGTCGGTCGTGCTCTATATCGTGATTCCGGTGATCGTCGCGCAGATCGCGCGCCGCCGCCTGCTGGCGACCGGCGGGCAAGCCGCGCTCGACCGGCTGCTGGCGAAGCTCGGGCCGGTCTCACTCGTTTCGCTGCTGGCGACGTTGATGCTGCTGTTCGGCTTCCAGGGCGAACAGATCATCGCGCAGCCGATAGTCATCGCGCTGCTCGCTGTGCCGATCCTGATCCAGGTCTATTTCAACTCGGGGCTAGCCTATCTGCTCAATCGGGTCTCCGGCGAACAGCATTGCGTTGCCGGCCCCTCGGCGCTGATCGGCGCGTCCAACTTCTTCGAGCTGGCGGTTGCCGCCGCCATCAGCCTGTTCGGCTTCCATTCGGGCGCGGCGCTCGCCACCGTCGTCGGTGTGCTGATCGAAGTCCCGGTCATGCTTTCAGTCGTCTGGATCGTGAACCGCTCTAAGGGTTGGTACGAGAGCGGTAGCAAGACTGCTGCCATCGCAGAGGTGAATCGCTGATGACGATCCCATTTGGAGTTTGCGATGAGCGCGCACGATGAATCCGACCGGACCATTGCCCCTGCCGAAGGCTCCGTTCTCGAAGTCTTCTTCGCTTTCCTGAAGCTCGGCCTGACGTCCTTTGGCGGTCCGATTGCGCATCTCGGCTACTATCGGGACGAGTTGGTGGTCCGTCGCAAATGGATCGACGAGGCCGGCTATGCCGATCTGGTTGCGCTCTGCCAGTTTCTGCCGGGGCCGGCGTCGAGCCAGGTCGCGTTTTCGCTCGGCGTGCTGCGCGTCGATGGGCTGATCGGCGGTCTCGCCGCATCGCTTGCGTTCACGCTGCCGTCGGCGATCATCCTGTTCGCCTTCGCGCTTGGCGCGGCCGCGTTCACCGGACCTCTCGCGGAAGGCTTCCTCCATGGCCTGAAACTGGTTGCCGTCGCCGTCGTCGCACAGGCGATCTGGGGCATGGCAAAAAGCCTGACGCCGGACAAGCCACGTGCGGCGATCGCACTCGTCGCCATCGGCATCGCGGTCTTCGCCTCCGGGTCACTCGGGCAGATCGCCGCGATCGCGGGCGGCGCAATCCTCGGACTCTGGTTCTGTCGCGGCAACGGCGCGGCCGTCACCGGCCAGCTGAGCTTTCCGGTCTCGCGGAGAGGTGGCGCAATCTCTCTGGCCATTTTTGCTGCGCTGTTCGTGATCCCTCCGTTTCTTGCCAGCGCCTCTGGTCATCAGGCGATTGCGTTGTTCGATGCCTTCTATCGTTCCGGAGCGCTCGTGTTCGGTGGCGGCCATGTGGTCCTGCCGCTCCTGCAAGCGGAAGTCGTGACGCCTGGATGGGTGAGCAATGAATCCTTTCTCGCCGGGTACGGTTTGGCGCAAACGGTTCCGGGGCCTCTCTTCACCCTCGCCGCCTATCTCGGCGCGGTGATGGGACCGGAGCCGAATGGCCTCGCCGGAGCGGGCATCGCGCTCATCGGCATCTTTCTGCCGGGTCTGCTGCTAGTCTATGGGATGCTGCCATATTGGGACGCGCTGCGGCTGCGTCCGGCGGCTCAGGCGGCGATGCGTGGCGCGAACGCTGCCGTGGTCGGTATTCTTGGCGCGGCGCTCTACAATCCTGTCTGGACAAGCGCCGTGCTTTCCCCGCGCGATTTTGCTCTGGCGCTGGCTGGCTTTCTCCTCCTCACGGTCTGGAAGTCGCCGCCATGGATCGTGGTCGTGCTGCTCGCCGTCGCTGGTCTCGTTTTTGGCGGGGTGTTGAGATGAACCGTATCGGCATCGTTCTGGCTCTTCTGTCGGCCATCTTGTTCGGGGCCAGCACGCCATTTGCCAAGCTCATGCTTGGATCGGTCGATCCTTGGATGATGGCGGGTTTGCTCTATCTCTGCGCCGGTCTCGGCCTTGCCGTCATCCACGGATCGCGTACGGTCCTGCAACTGCCCGCCGTCGAAGCGCCGTTGCGGCGTGCCGACATGCCATGGCTCGCCTTGGTCATCCTGGCCGGAGGGCTGCTCGGGCCGCTGTTGCTGATGTTTGGATTGACCCGGACAGACGCGGCGACGGCCTCGCTCCTGCTTAATCTCGAAGGGCTCGCTACGATGGGCATCGCCTGGCTCGTGTTCAGCGAGAATGTCGATCGACGGCTGCTCCTGGGTGCTTTTGCCATTCTCATGGGCGCGGTCGTTCTGTCCTGGCAGGGACAGGCGTCATTGCAATGGGGTGCGATCCTGATCGCTGGCGCCTGCGTCTGCTGGGGGATCGACAACAATCTCACCCGCAAACTGTCCTCGGCCGATCCCGTGCAGATCGCCATGTTCAAGGGGCTGGTTGCCGGCACCATCAACCTCATCATAGCGACCCTCAACGGCAGCGCCCTTCCGCCGGCAGGCATCGTCGTGGCTGCCGGCGTGATCGGTCTGCTGGGCTATGGCGTCAGCCTCGCGCTGTTCATCCTCGCTCTCCGTCACCTCGGGACCGCGCGGACAGGCGCCTATTTCTCTCTGGCCCCATTTGTTGGTGCGGTGCTGGCTGTCCTGATTTTGGGAGAGCCGATTTCGGTGACGCTCCTCATCGCCGGAGGTCTGATGGGCTTCGGCCTATGGCTGCATCTGTCCGAGCGGCACGATCATGACCACGTTCATGAAGCGATGGAGCATGAACATCGGCACAGTCACGACGAGCATCATCAACATGAGCATGGTCCGGGCGATCCGGCCGGCGAACCGCATAGCCATTGGCATCGGCATGCCCCCCTGGTGCATCGCCATCCGCACTATCCCGATCTGCATCATCGCCACGATCACGGACATGCTCGCTCGTGAGACGGCCGAAGCAGATCCCCGATCCTTACGCTGAAAGGCGGATAAGTCGCTCTCGTCGCGGCCAAGTGACCGAAATGGCGCGGAGCGACCGCAAGCCGCCCTCCGCTGCGCTTTCATGGAGGTGATCGATACATGCGCCTCGCCATCTGGTGGAGCGCTTTTTTCGGGATGGCCACAGTCTTTACCCCAAGGCACTGAGAGATAGAGAGCGGCCGGGACGGGTTTGAGCCCGTCCGGTCCGAGAGAGAGCGCCGGCGGGCTTGCCCGTTTCCGCTCTCCCGAGGATTTCCCGATGAACGCTCTGCTTCCCCTTGCCGATACGCTGCCGGCGACGCCGCTCGCAGCGCCCGGCGATGCCGCCGTCGCCGTCCACGCGGCCGCTCTGTTGATCCTGCCACATCTCGAACGCGGCGCGCGTGTCGATGCCGTCGCCCTGCGCGGGGCGATGGAAACGGCGTTCGGCGGTTCGGACACCACCGGCCTCTGGGACTGGAAAACCGCCTATGAGGCGTGCGAGGTCGCCACCGTCCTGTTCCTGCGCAAATACGGAAAGGCGCTTTTCCGCAAAGCCGGTTCTCCGGTCGCAGCACTCCCGCTGCTCGGCAAGATCGTCGGGCTTCTGCCGACCCATACCCGCCGCTCGCAGGAGAGCCAGGCGCTCCAGCAATTCTCGACACCGATCCCGCTTGGCCTGGTCGCCACGACTGCCGCCGCGATCACGACCGCCGACCGCGTGCTGGAACCCTCGGCAGGGACCGGCCTGTTGGCGATCCTCGCGGAAATCGCCGGCGGCTCGCTCGTGCTGAACGAGCTGGCCGACACGCGCGCCGCGCTTCTTTCCTCTCTCTTTCCGACCATTCCCGTCACCCGCTTCGACGCGGCCCAGATCGACGATCATCTCGACGCCGCCACCGTTCCGTCTGTCGTGCTCATGAACCCGCCGTTCTCGGCCATGGTCCATGTCGAGGGCCGCGTGGCCGACGCCGCGTTCCGCCATGTCGCCTCCGCGCTCGCGCGCCTGGCTCCGGGCGGCCGCCTCGTTGCGATCACCGGCTCGAACTTCGGCCCGGAAGCTCCGGCCTGGACCGACGCCTTCGTCCGTCTGCAGGAGCGCGGCCGCGTCGTCTTCTCCGCCGGGATCGACGGCAGCGTTTACGCCAAGCATGGCACGACCTTCGCCACGCGGCTCACCGTCATCGACAAGCTGCCCGCCGATGATCCCACGGTCTTCCCGGTCTCGCCGGGCACCGCGCCGGATGCCGCGACCCTTATGGACTGGATCGGCGCATATCTTTCGCCGCGCCTGCCGGTCGATCCCTCCGTCATCGTTCCAACCGCGGCACCCGCCGCCGCGCGCAGCGTGCGCGGCTATCTCAACCGTGCCGCCAGGATCGCGCCCGCCGCTGTCGCGGCCGAGCCGGAAGGCGTCGCGCTCGCCTATGAGATCGTCGACACGCTGCCCGAAGCCGGAACCACCGACGATGGCCGTATCTCCGACGCCATCTATGAAGAATACGGATTGCAGGCGATCCGTATTTCCGGCTCTCAGGCTCACCCGACCAAGCTGGTGCAGTCGGCGGCGATGGCGTCCGTCGCGCCGCCGAAGCCGAGCTATTACCCGCATCTCCCCGCCAACATCCGCGATCTCCTGTCCGACGCCCAGCTCGAAACGCTGGTCTATGCGGGCGAAGCCCATTCGGACTATCTCGCCGGTTCGTGGACGGTGGACGAGACGTTCGATCTCGTCTCGGCCGCGCGCGACGATGCCGAGAAGGCCGTGCGCTTCCGGCGCGGCTTCTTCATCGGCGACGGCACCGGCGTCGGCAAGGGCCGCCAGTCCGCCGCGATCATCCTCGACAACTGGCTTCAGGGCCGGCGCAAGGCGGTCTGGATCTCCAAATCCGACAAGCTGCTGGAGGACGCCCAACGCGACTGGAGCGCGCTCGGCATGGAGCGCCTGCTTGTCACGCCACTGTCACGCTTCCCGCAAGGGCGGTCGATCACGCTGCCCGAAGGCGTCCTATTTACAACCTACGCCACGCTACGGGGCGACGACCGCGGCGAGCGGGTTTCCAGGGTCAAGCAGATCGTCGAATGGTTGGGCTCCGATTTCGATGGAGCCATCATTTTCGACGAGGCGCACGCGATGCAGAATGCCGCCGGAGGTAAGGGTGAACGCGGCGACGTCGCCGCCTCGCAGCAGGGCCGCGCCGGGCTTCGCCTCCAGCACGCGCTCCCGAACGCCCGCATCACCTACGTCTCGGCGACCGGCGCCACCTCCGTCCACAATCTCGCCTATGCCCAGCGGCTCGGCCTCTGGGGCGGCGAGGATTTCCCGTTCTCGACCAGGGCCGAGTTTGTCGAGGCGATCGAAGCCGGCGGCGTCGCGGCGATGGAGGTGCTGGCGCGCGACCTTCGGGCGCTCGGCCTCTATACCGCCCGCTCGCTCTCCTTCGACGGCGTGGAATACGAGCTGGTCGAGCACGCGCTGACGCCCGAGCAGACCCGCATCTACGACGCCTATGCCGGGGCCTTCGCCATCATCCATAACAATCTCGACGCGGCGATGGAGGCCGCCAACATCACCGGATCGTCCGGCACACTGAACAAGCAGGCGAAGTCCGCCGCCCGCTCGGCCTTCGAGTCCGCCAAGCAGCGCTTCTTCGGCCATCTGCTCACGTCGATGAAAACGCCGACCTTGATCCGGTCGATCACCGCCGATCTGGAAGCCGGTCATTCCGCCGTGATCCAGATCGTCTCGACCGGTGAGGCGCTGACGGAGCGGCGTCTGGCCGACATCCCGACAGAGGAATGGAACGATATTCGGGCGGACATCACGCCGCGCGAATATGTCCTGTCCTACCTCGAAACCAGCTTCCCGGTTCAGCTCTACGAGCCGTTCACCGACAGCGACGGCAAGGTCTCGTCGCGCCCGGTCATGCGTGACGGCCAGCCGGTCGAATGCCGCGAGGCCGTCGCCCGCCGCACCGCGCTGATCGAGAAGCTGGCGAGCCTGCCGGCCGTCCCCGGCGCGCTCGACCAGATCGTTCAGCACTTCGGCACCGACATAGTGGCCGAAGTGACGGGCCGCTCGCGCCGGATCGTCCGCAAGGGCCAGCGGCTCGTGGTAGAGAACCGTGCGGCTTCGGCCAACCTCGCCGAAACGCAGGCGTTCATGGACGACGACAAGCGCGTCCTGATCTTCTCCGACGCAGGCGGCACGGGACGCAGCTACCACGCCGAGCTGTCGGCGCGGAACACGCGCCTGCGTGTCCATTACCTCCTCGAACCCGGCTGGAAGGCCGACGCCGCCATCCAGGGCCTCGGCCGCACGCACCGCACCAACCAGGCGCAGCCGCCGCTCTTCCGACCGATCGCGACGGACGTGAAGGCCGAGAAGCGCTTCCTCTCGACCATCGCCCGCCGCCTCGACACGCTCGGCGCCATCACGCGGGGCCAGCGCCAGACGGGCGGGCAAGGTCTGTTCCGCCCCGAAGACAATCTGGAAAGCCCCTATGCGCGCGATGCGCTGCGCCAGCTCTACATGCTGCTGGTGCGCGGCAAGGTCGAGGGCTGCTCGCTCGACCGCTTCGAGTCAGCCACCGGCCTGAAGCTGATGGATTCGACCGGGATCAAGGACGATCTGCCGCCGATCACCACCTTCCTCAATCGGCTGCTGGCGCTCACTATCGAGCTTCAGGGCGTCCTCTTCACCGCCTTCGAGCAACTGCTGACGGCGCGCATCGAGGGCGCCATCACCAGCGGAACCTATGACGCCGGGCTGGAGACGCTGACCGCCGAGCGGTTCACCGTCACCGACCGCAAGACCATCTACGTCCATCCGGGCACCGGCGCCGAGACGCGGTTGCTCACCATCACGCAGCGCGAGCGCAATCGTCCGCTGACCCTGGACGCAGCACTCGGCCATCTCGATGACCGGCGCGCGAAGCTCCTCGTCAACGAGCGTTCCGGCCGGGCCGCCGTGCAGGTGCCGACCACCAGCATCATGCTCGATGATGGCGAGATCGAGCGCCGCGTGCGCCTGCTGCGCCCGATGGAGGGGCATAACATTCCCCTCAAGACCATGGCCGAAACGCACTGGATCGAGGCCGATCAGGATGCGTTCGCCGCCGCCTGGAGAGCCGAGATCGCCGAGGTGCCGGAGTTTGCCGACAGCACGATCCATGTCGTCACCGGCTTGCTGCTCCCCATCTGGAAACGCCTGCCGAATGAATCGACGCGCGTGTATCGCCTCCAGACCGATGACGGTGAGCGCATCATCGGCCGCAAGGTCTCTCCGGCCTGGGCCGCCAACGCGACCACGACCGGCACGATCGCGCTCACGCCCGATGACGCCTTCATGGCGCTGACGGACGGTCGCACGATCCTCGATCTCGCCGAGGGCCTTCAGCTTCGGCGCGCTCGCGTCATGGGCGCGAACCGCATCGAACTCTCCGGCTTCACCGACACCATGCGCGAGCGGCTCACCGTCTATGGCCTGTTCCACGAAATCATCTCGTGGAAGCTGCGCATGTTCGTGCCGGTCGACGCCAATGGGCCGATCGTGCTCGCAAAGCTGCTCGAACGCTGGCCTGTCGAGCGCATCGGTGAGCGGGAGGCGGCGTAAATGGCTCGCCTCGCAGCTTCCGAACTGGCGATCCGTCTCGGCCGACACGCCGAGGCGGTTTGCCGTCATTATCTGTCGTCCGGCCACCGAGCCGGACGATACTGGCAGGTCGGCGACGTCCGCAACACGCCGGGCCGGTCGATGTTCGTGCGGCTGGCCGGGCCGGAAACCGGCAAGGGCGCAGCCGGCAAATGGACGGATTCCGCAACTGGCGAGCATGGCGATCTTCTCGACGTCATCCGCGAAAGCTGCGGGCTGATCGACTTCAAGGACATTGCCGACGAGGCGCGGTCCTTCCTGGCCTTGCCGCATCCCGAACCCGAACACGGTGATCGTGGCTGGCGACCGGCATCGGTGCCGGCAGGATCGCCCGAAGCCTCGCGACGGCTCCTTGCCATGGCGAAGCCCATCGGCCGGACGCTCGTGGAAACGTATTTGCACAATCGCGCCATTACGGCTTTGCACGAAACCGGAGCCTTGCGCTTCCACCCCCGCTGCTACTATCGGGCCGACGAGAACGCGCCGACCGAGACCTGGCCGGCGATGATCGCTGCCGTCACCGACCCCGCCGGCGCCATTGCGGGCGCGCACCGCACCTGGCTCGATCCCGGCGGCTTCACCGAGGCGCGTCTTGGCCGTGCGCCGATCGAGACGCCCCGGCGTGCGATGGGTGATCTCCTGGGAAACGCCGTCCGCTTCGGCATGGGCAGCGAGGTGATGTCGGCCGGCGAAGGCATCGAAACGGTGCTGTCCGTCCGCACGGTTCTGCCCGCTATGCCGTCTCTGGCGGCGCTCTCGGCGGCCCATCTCAGCGCCATCCTGTTCCCGACGACGCTGCGGCGGCTTTACATCGCCCGCGACAACGATCCGGCCGGCGACGGTGCGATGGCGACCCTGACGGAGCGTGCGAGCGCGGTCGGGATCGAGGCGGTCGTGCTCACGCCACGGCTCGGTGACTTCAACGAAGATCTCAGGTTCCTCGGCCACGACGCACTGGCGGCACGGCTGCGGGACCAGATCGTCTCGCAGGACATAGCACGCTTCATGGTGCTGGCGGCCTGATCGGTCACGGTCAGGTGCAGCGGCAACGCGGTATCGTGGGGCCGGTTCAGCCATGGCGATCTGCCTCCGGCGCGGAGAGGCCACACCCACGGCCTTCTGAGAGGGCGATCGGGGCGTCAGGCGGGCCGGACAGGCAATGCCGGTTGCCAACGATTTTCCGCCGCGCCCCAAGGGGCGCTTTGCATCGCGAGGCAAAATCGCCGGCCCCCGTCATCCTCCTCTGCGTTCCGGCCTCCCGCTGCGCGTCCGGTGCAGGTCCGTCCCGCCCGCCGCCTTTCGTCGCCACGAAGGCCGCGATGGGCGCGGCCACGAGCCGAAGGCAGACCACCATGACCGAACACCACGATACCGACTACGAGCCGCACCACGAATCTTCCCCGACCGATCACGTCCTTCAGGAACTGGCGCTCTACGGCTACCGTCCCTTCGAGGACGAACCCGACCCGCGACCGCTCCCCGAGGGCAATGTCGTGGCCGGCAGCATCGCCGACATCTTCGACGCCCTCGTGGTGGCGCTCTCGGACACCCGCCTCGAACCCGACCTCGAAGAACTGCTCTGGGGCACGGTCAACCTCTTCCAGCGCGCGGGCGACCGGATCGCACGCGAGCTAGACGACAACGAAGTCGCGCAGCGCCGCCTTCAGAGGGAACAGGACGGCTCGGAGGTGAAGTCCGTAGAACTGGAGCGCCTGACGGCAGAGGGCCAGACCCTTCTCGAACGGCGCGACGCCTTCGAGTTGATGCGCGACCAGGCCGCCGAATACTTCGAGCGCCACACCCACTCCGTCTGGCGGCCGCGCACGGGTTCCATAGTCAACCATCGCAACCTGACCGCCGCAATGATCGACAGCCGCGACTTCCTCGCCGCGAAGAAGCAGGCCGAGAACGAGGTGCTCCTTCCGCCCGGCCCGAAAGTGGCCTTCACCGGCGGTCTCGACTACAACGACCATCGCCTGATCTGGGCCAAGCTCGATCAGGTTCACGCCAAGCACCCCGACATGGTGCTGCTGCACGGTGGAAGCCCGAAGGGCGCCGAACTCATCGCCGCGAAATGGGCCAGCAACCGCAAGGTCACGCAAATCCCCTTCAAGCCCGACTGGACCAAGCACGCCAAGGCAGCGCCGTTCAAGCGCAACGATGCGATGCTCGACACCATGCCGATCGGGGTCATCCACTTCCCCGGAACCGGGATTCAGGACAATCTCGCGGACAAGGCCCGCAAGCTCGGCATCCCGGTCATGAAGTTCGACGGCGGCGCGTAAGCGCCGCCGAAAGGCGGCTGCGACAGCCGCCAATACTTGACGACGCGGCAATGAGAAGGCTTTTATGATGTTTCCTTGCAGAACCGGCGACGCAGCATAGTCGCAGGCGGAGCGTATCTTCGGGCAGCCTGTCGTGATCCTCAACCATTCAAGTGGAGGTCTCCATGACGCTGATCCTTCTTGCCATCTCGCTCACCATCACCTTCTGCGTGATCGCCTGGCACCTCGCCATCTACGCGCTACCGGTGATGACGGGCATCACCGCGTTCCAATATGTCTATGCGACCGGCTCGGGCTTCTGGTTTTCCGCCCTTGCGGCCATCGGTGCGGCCATAGGCTCCGTCGTGCTGGTGATCGCCGTGCTTGGCTTTGCCAAAAACCCGGCCTTGCGCCTGATCGCACTCGCCGTCTTGGCCATTCCGGCCGTGATCGCCGGTTACGCGCTGGTTCATGGCGTGACCAAGCACGTAATCGACTCGGCCATCGCCATCAATATCCTCGGCGGGATCGGCGGTTTGGTCATCGGCATAGCGGCGGTGCTGAACCTCAATTCGGTCGGAACGGCTGCGCTTTCGCGTTGATCGTGTTGTTCTGATGATGCTCGCGGCATGGGCCAGGAAGGATGGGTGTCGCCCTTCGGGCCGCTCATTCGGCTGCGCCGGAACCACGCCTATGGCGCGTTTCCGCCATTCGGCTTCAATCGCTGACACGGAGCGGCAGCGATCCATCGCTCCCATGACCATCCCGGCAGCGTTCACGCCAAGCCCCCCGCCGTCCGGTCAGAACAAAATCTCATCGGGTTGCTGAATGCGCCATCGCCGTGTCGGTCGCGCCGTCCGGCCCGGTGCGTCGGCATCGGGCGAGATCTGCGAGCGCGGCGGTCGACGCGGTGCTGATCGGCCAGTGGGTTGCGCGACGAGCTGCGCTGCGAACCAGAACCTTCATGCCATCCGCAAGGCTCTGAAGCGAGCCTCGTGCCGTCAAAACGATGATCCGGCAATTGGTGCGGACACCCCGGCAGGCGTCTTGTTCTCGCGGAATCCCGGTTTGCCTCCGAAGCCGGGGCGCGGATCGACAGGCGAACGGGGCGTGGCCGGAGCGCCTCCGGGGCGGTGCGTCTGGCCCTGTCTCATCTGCGGCCAGCAAGGATGCTGTTCTGACCCGGTCTCCGTCGGGCTTACGGAAGCACCATTCCCTCCGACTGACTGATCCCCTAAGTCCGTTCTGTTTCCTTCCGGCAACCCCCGCGGTTTCCGGCCGTGTTGCCGCGCAAGCGCGGCTGCCCGCCCCACCCGGACCTTGGGGGTCAAGCCGCCGCCGAAGGCGGCGATGCAGGAGTATCCAGACGGCCTTGGCCGGGTCTCGTCGGAGGGAATGGTTCCTCCGAGAAGCAACGGAGACCTACAATGCAGAACATCGTCATCCTCGCTGGCAACATCGGCCAGGACCCGGAAACCCGCGCCACCCAGGGCGGCACCCGCATCACCCACTTCACCCTCGCAACCTCGCGCCCGCGCTACTCGGAAGGCAAGGTGGTCCGCGACGACAGGGGCTACCGGGTGCACGACACCGAATGGCACCGGATCACCGCCTTCAACGGCCTCGGCAAGACGATCGAGGAGCATTGCGAAAAGGGCATGAAGGTTCTGGTTCGCGGCCGCATCCACTACACCAAATGGACCGACCAGCAGGGCAACGACCGCTACGGCTGCGAGATCATCGCCGAGACCGTCGATTTCCTGAACCGGGCGAAGCAGACCGAGAACGACGACGGCAAGTTCATCGACGACGATGACATCCCGTTCTGATCGGACGGCCGAAGACCCGGCGGCGAAAGCCGCCGGGATTTCTCATGTTCGCCCAGGACCGACGCCGCCCTGTGTTGCGGCCCCTGAATGCTGCGTGCCGCTTTACGCAGAGGGATCAAACTGACCGGCGCACGCGAGGCGCATATTCGGCGGCGGGCATCACGCGGACCATAGACAACCGCGGACGATCGCGACCGTCAGGCAGCGAGCCAGGGCAGCGCCGGCAAGGGCAATGCAGGGCCAACCGGCTCCGGCAAGCGGAAACCACCCCGTTCTTGTGGCTTAACCTTGGTTCCGGTCCCAGCCTTCCAGGGTCAACCCTCATGGGGTCCGCTACGCAAGCGTGCGGTCGCTTCGTCTTCGCCTGCGCGATGACCCCGGCCGAGCCCAAAACACTTCGGGCGCCCGTCGAGCGGGGAATGGTCCCCGCCAAAATCGGGAGCCGGACAATGACCCTCGCAACTGCCAACGCCTACGCCGCCAGTCTCGCCTCCACCTTGATGGTCGCCATCGTCATCTTCCGCGCCGGCGACGGCACCATGAGCGTGATGCCCGCCACGGAATATGACGGCGACGATGACACCATCGTCTCCGAGATCGATCCCTTCGCGTGAAACGGGGCGGATCATCCGCCCCTCCACTTTTTGGACGCCGCCCGCACAACGCGGTCGTCGGCGCGCTGCGGGCCGAGACCGCCTTTCAGGCGCCCCGATACCGCGCAGCCCCGCGAATCACTGCACCGGAACCACGTCGCCGCAGATTTCATGCAGCGTCTTTAGACTGGCAAAATAGAGCAACGACGACTAAAATAGTCGTAGTTCTGGAATGCGCGTAGGTCCGAATGGGAGGTGATCATGCATGATCACCGCCCGACAATCACGGGCCGCACGCGCGTTGCTGGGTTGGACGCAGGAGACGCTCGCTGACAAGGCCCGCATAGCACTGACCGCACTCAAGCGCCTCGAATCCGAAAGCGGGCTCGAGGTGTATGAGGCAACACGCGATCAGACACGCAGGGCTCTTGAAGCCGCTGGCATCGTCTTCCTGTCGACCGACCGAGGGCAAGGAGTGCTATTGGTCGATGATCGCGGAAACAATCCCACTCGATCCAATCCCTCGCGCTGATCCGCGACCGGCAAGACTTGCTGGTGCACGCGGTCGATCCATTTCGGATCAATCTTGGTTAATAGACATACGTCGCATATCTACCGAGTCGGCATAATGATCGAGCCATTCGATGACCTCGCCCCGTCCGGACAAGATCTCACCGACTATGACAGGTCGCACGTCAAGCTCTACATGCGTCTGCTGGATGCGGTCGCCGACGGCGCCCATTGGGAGGAAGCCGTGCAGGTCTTGTTCGGCCTCGATCCTGCCCGCGAGCCAGAACGGTGCCGACGCATCCATGACAGCCATCTCGATCGTGCTCGCTGGATGACGCATACCGGTTATCGGCACCTTCTTCGACAGGCGCACGGCTGATCGGCCGGCAGGCGGCGTGATGCCCTTTCGACATCACCCGATGCTCTCCCCCAAGCTTCCAAATTACGCCCGGCCCGGCAAAAGTAATGCGCTCGACTTGCACGCACCATGCGGGGAGTTGATGCGATGAGGCCCGATACATCAGACTGGCGGAACGACCGCAGCTACGATTTCCTCGATGCTCTGCCGATCGAGGGCCTCGCCTGGGAATGCCTTCGCAGGCACCATCCTTATCAGGACCAGTACGCCACCCTGGTCCGCGCCCGCACCGAAACCTTGCCGCTGCCTCGCGAGCAGCAGCAGCGTTGGGGGTTGCGATTTCCCGGCAAGACCAGGTCTTTCCGCCGCGCAACAACAGGTGATCTGGTCGCCGTCGAGCGATCCAGCCGTGGTCTTGCTGTCGGAGCGGCCAAACTTCCTGCCCACCACCTCAAATGCTCTCGCCGACAGGTTCGTCGCGGAGCGTGACGGCCCCGAAGGGTCATATTCCAGTCTTACCGAACACGATCTACAGGTTCTGCTCCTTCCCGGTACGTCTCCGGGCGATCAACTCGCTGCCGTCATTCCACTTGATGATGACATCCTCGATCGCATCGATGCGCTAACACGCCTCGCGCGCACCTGGCTCGGGCGCCCGCCGCTGCCCGATACGCGCATGACGGTCGATCAACGCCGCCGCTTTCGTCTGAGGCTCCGCGCCGCAGACGGCCGCATGAACGGCGCCACCTATCGCGAGATCGCCATTGCGATCTATGGCGCGGCGCGCGTCGATACAGAGCCCTGGAAGACATCGCCACTCCGCGACGCCGCGATCGCCTTCGTCGAAGCCGGAATGGCGCTCATCGATGGAGGCTATCTGCGCCTGCTCCGGCATCGCCGTCGCGTCTAGCCTACTCCGCGGCAGGGGTGGGGATTTCAGCCACCCCAAGTTCCCCATCCCTCCCGCCGGCTTTCCTCCGCCACCGTGGTCGCTGTCAGCCGCTGATCGCCAGCGGTGCCCAGCAACCCCACGGAGGCCCGCCCCATGCGACCCGATATCACCGCGATCCCGCCACGCTACCTGCGGACCAAGGAAGCTGCCGAGTTTCTCAGCCTGTCCGCCCGCACGCTCGAAAAACACCGGACCTACGGCACCGGCCCGGCCTACCGCAAACTCGGCGGGCGCGTCGTCTATGCCGTCGACGATCTCGAAACCTGGGCCGAGCGCGGCGCCGTCACCTCGACCTCCGATCCGCGCGGCTCCGTGCTTCCCGCAAAGCGCCAGACGCTGCCGACCGGCCAGATCGCCGGCCGATACGCACGCTGATCGTGGCCGGTCCCTTTCATGGTGGTGCGGCGTCGTGACCCTTCGGAGCGTGGGCAGCTCGATCTGTTTCGCGCGCTCCCCGGCGACTTCGCGCCACGAGACGCGCAGGATCTCATGGCCTATCCTTTCTTCTCCCTCTCCAAATCCCATCGCGTCGCCCCGATCGACTTTTCGGCCGGCGACATCACGATCCGCGTCGAGGCCGTTCCCGATCACGGCATGGCCACGATCTGGGACGCCGACATCCTGATCTGGGCCGCCAGCCAGATCGTGGAAGCCCGCGACAACGGGCTGCGCACCTCCAGGCTGATGGCCGCGACGCCCTATGAAATCCTCACCTATGTCGGACGCGGCACCAGCTTGCGCGACTATCAACGCCTCAAGGCGGCGCTGGACCGGCTGCAATCGACCACGATCTCGACATCGATCCGCCAGCCGGTCGAGGGCCGTCGCCACCGCTTCTCGTGGATCAACGAATGGCAGGAGCGCACCGACCGCCACGGGCGGCCGGACGGCATCGAGCTGATCGTCCCCGACTGGTTCTACAAGGCCGTCCTCGACGACGCGCTCATCCTCACCATCGACCCGGCCTATTTCGATCTCACCGGCGGCCTCGACCGCTGGCTCTACCGCATCGTGCGCAAGCACGGCGGCCGCCAGCGCGACGGCTGGCGGTTCGACCTGCGCCACCTCCACGTCAAATCCGGCAGTCTGTCGCCGTTCAAACGCTTCGCGTTCGAGCTTCGCGATATCGTGCGGCGCCAGCCGCTGCCCGGCTATGTCCTGTCGCTGGAGATGGAGATCGGCGGGCGCACGCTGCTCGCCTTCGAGCCGCTCCCGTCCTGTGGAAAACCTGTGGACGGGCTCGTGCTATCGGGAACCCGGACTATCGTGCCATCGGGAACCCGAGGCTCGTGCTATCAGGAACCGAAACCGGCCTTAACGTCTGGAAATCGCAGGCGGATTCGCGCCCTTAACTTAGAGTCTAACCAAGAATCTAACTTTGAAGAGCGCGCGCGCGATGTGGAAAAGCTCATCCGCGGCGCCGCCAGAAGCCTCAACGTAGCCGCGAAAAAGAACTTTCCGACCGCGCAAGCCTGTCCCCGAAGGGCCTCCGGCGACATCCTCACGTCCGAGAGCGGCGATCCCGAAGCGCCCCGGCTCCCCCTCGATCCGCCGGGGGAACGCCGATGATCGTCGCGCTTCTCAATCAGAAAGGCGGCGTCGGGAAGACGACGCTCGCGCTCCATCTCGCCGGTGAACTCGCGGGACGCGGGCAGCGTGTCACGCTGATCGACGCGGACCCGCAGGGCTCGGCGCTCGACTGGTCGCAGCAGCGCAGCCGCGAGGGCCTGCCACGCGCGTTCGGCGTCGTCGGCCTGGCGCGCGATACGCTCCACCGCGAAGCGCCCGAGCTGGCGCGCGATGCCGATCACATCGTCATCGATGGCCCGCCGCGCGTCGCCGGCCTCATGCGCTCAGCGCTGCTCGCCGCCGACCTCGTGCTGATCCCGGTGCAGCCGTCGCCGCTCGATGGCTGGGCCTCGGCCGAAATGCTGTCGCTCCTCGCGGAAGCGCGCATCTACCGGCCGCAGCTCGTCGCCCGTTTCGTTCTCAATCGCTGCGCCGCGCGCACCGTCATCGCCCGCGAGACGGCCGAGACGCTTGCCGATCACGATCCGCCGGTCCTCGCCGCGACCATCGGCCAGCGCATCGTCTTCGCCGACGCCGCGCAGTCCGGGCGGCTCGCCTCGGAGATCGACAGCCGCTCGCCCGCCGCCCGCGAGATCGCTGCGCTCGCATCCGAGATCGGGCGGCTGCGTATCGGGAGGGACGGCTCATGATCGTCCTTACCGGCGACTGCCGCGAACTCATGCCGCCGCGTGGCCCCTTCGACATGATCCTCGCCGATCCGCCCTATGGCGACACCTCGCTTGCCTGGGATCGGCGCGTCGAGGGCTGGCTGGCGCTGGCGCGCGCCGCCCTCAAGCCCACCGGCTCGATCTGGGTCTTCGGCTCGCTGCGCAGCTTCATGGCGACCGCCGACAGTTTCTCGGACGCTGGATTGCGCATCGCGCAGGAGATCGTCTGGGAGAAGCAGAACGGCTCCAGCTTTCATGCCGATCGCTTCAAGCGCGTGCATGAGCTGGCCGTGCAGTTCTATCCGGCCGAGACGGCCTGGCGCGACATCTACAACGACGTCCAGACCACGCCCGATGCGACGGCACGCACAGTCCGCCGAAAGCAGCGTCCTCCCCATACCGGCCAGATCGACGCCGGTCACTATGTCAGCCAGGACGGCGGGCCGCGCATCATGCGTTCGGTCATCTACCTGCGCAATTGCCACGGCCACGCGATTCATCCGACCGAAAAGCCGTCGGTGCTGCTCGAAATCCTGATCCGCACGAGCTGCCCGGAAGGCGGGCTGCTCGGCGACTGGTTCGCAGGCTCCGGCGCGGCCGGCGAAGCCTGCCGGCTGTCCGCCCGCCGCTACATCGGCTGCGAGATCGATCCCGACATGGCCGAGCGCGCCCGTTCACGGCTGCCCTCCCTGCTGCCCTTCGGCAGCGGAGGCGCGTCATGACGGCCCGCACCGAAAAGCGCGGTTTCGCCACGCGCCCGGCCGATCCCGAACAGTGGATCAAGACGGCCGAGAGCCCGCCGCGCGCCGCCGAGGCGAGCGCCTACACGGCGCGGCTCACCATCGATGTGACGCCTGAGCTACGCGGCCGGATCAAGATCGCAGCCTTCGGGCGCGGCGTCACCGTCACCGACATGCTGCGCGAGCTGCTGTCGCGCGAATTTCTCCCGACACCAGGAGACCCCACATGAACGACACCGCGGCCCCCCGCGTGCGCGGCGGCCCGATGCCGTCCGCGCTCTCCCATGATCGCATGACCCGCGTCGAACTGACGTGGATCGAGAAGAAGATCGAATACTGGATCAGGTTTGGCCAGGCGGCGAACGAACAGATCGTCGACCGCCGCCAGCGCATTCTCTCTTTCCGGCCGAACACCGTCTTCGCCTTCGTCCGCTGGGCTTCCAACGACTTCGGCTCGATCATCTCGCGCATCGACATCGTGCGCGCGATCGAACCGGGCGAGGCTTACCAAACGCTGCCCTTCGTGCGGCCGGGCGGCGAAATCCTGCTGAAGATCGAGGGCTGGCCCAAGGTCGAGGACGTGCTGCGCCACGTCGATGCGATCGAGGCGATCGGCATCGAGGCGGACTCGGTCTCGCCGGACCACTGGCGGCACGTCCACAACCGGATGGCCGCCGCTCAACGCCCACGCGCCTATACGCTCGAACAGCATCGCGCCTTCCTCCTGCGCAGGAAGGTCCAGCCATGACGCGTGCCAGCCTCATCGCCGTCATGGCGCTCGCCACGCTGGGCATCGGCTATCCGACGCTCACGCCGACGCCGATCAAGCTCCTGTGGAACGCCTCGGCCAGCGCGCCCATCGGCCTCTATACGATCGACTACGACGGGCCGTTCGACGTCACCGATCTTGTCGCGGTCGACGCGCCCGAACCGCTCGCCGCCTTCATGGCCGAGCGCGGCTATCTGCCCAAGGGCGTGCCGCTCATCAAGCGCGTGCTCGGCGTGTCCGGACAGACCGTTTGCCGAACCGGCCGCGCGATCACCGTGGACGGGATCGCCATGGGCGCGGCGCTGGAGCGCGACCGCATCGGCCGGGAACTGCCGGTCTGGCAGGGCTGCCGCCGCATCCAGACCGGCGAAGTCTTCCTCATGAACTGGCAGGTCCGCGACAGCCTCGACGGTCGCTACTTCGGCCTGACCTCCACCGACCGGATCATCGGCCACGCGGTCCCGCTGTGGACCGATGAAGGCGGCAACGGCCGCTTCGAGTGGCGCGCGCCGACGCGCTGACGCGGCGCCCGGCCTTCGCATTCCCCCAACCATCCAGCCCACCAACCAGAAGGAGACTGCAATGCCCAACCATCTCTTTGAACCGACCGCCAACGGCTATGCCGGCCGCGTCCGGCTGTTCGGCATCGACGAGGCGATCGTGCTCGTCGGCATCGATCCAAGCGACGCCGAAAACGCGCCGGCCTATCGCATCCACCTCGATGACGAGGACGGCGCCGAGATCGGCGCGGCGTGGAAACGTGTTGGCGAACGCGCCGGTGACTACATCGCCCTGGAGATCGACAGCCCGCTCTTTCTGACCGTGTTTCGTCCGGCGCTGTTCCAGGCCGATGACGACGGCCGCACCTTCCGGCTCGCCTGGAAGCGGCCCCGGCAGCGCGAAGACCGGAGCTGACCGATGCCGGCTCCGATCCTCTCCATGCTCGCGGCCCGGCGTGTTGGCCGGGCCGGATCGGCACGTCGCCGCGCCGTTCTCGCCGCCCTCGGCGTGCTCGCCTTCTGCGCGGGGCCGACTGGGGCGACGGCGCAGACCGCGCCGGTCGCCCGTCCATCCGCCGCCGATCCCTATGCCGCCCACATCACCGAGGCGGCGCAGCGGTTCGGCATTCCCGAACGCTGGATTCGCGCCGTGCTGCGCGCCGAGAGCGCGGGCGACGTGCGCGCGATCTCCTCGGCGGGCGCATTGGGACTGATGCAGGTCATGCCCGACACATGGGCAGGCTTGCGCGTCCGCTACCGTCTCGGCCGCGATCCCTATGACCCGCACGACAACATCATCGCGGGCGCGGCCTATCTGCGCGAAATGTGGGACCGCTACGGCAATGTCCCTGCGATGCTCGCGGCCTACAACGCCGGTCCCGGCCGCTATGACGATCATCGTGCGACGGGCCGCGCCTTGCCTGCCGAAACGCGGGCCTATGTCGCCGCGCTCGTGCCGGTTCTCGGCGGCGCGGTCGCACCCGAAACGTCCGTCCGGCGAGCCGATCCGCCACCCGACTGGCGCGAGGCGGCGATCTTCGTCGTGCGTTCCGCCGACGCTCGCCCCGCCGGTTCGCGGTCGGACAAAGCGCGTTCGGACGACAGCCGATCCTCCGTCACGGCGCGGTCATCCGATCCGGCCGCGACATCGGATTCGCCCCTTGTCGTCGCACGCTCCAGCCCCGGAGAGCGCCCATGAGCGTGCGGGCCGTCCTTCGCATCCCCTCGCATTCCGGCGCGTCATGGAGGGGACAAGGGGCAGAGGCAGGCAGAACAACCGGACGATGGCGAGATAAAAAGGCGCACGGTGCGCTTTGGTCAGTCGGTTGTTTTTGTTCAGGTTTTCGGCGCGTTCCGCACCGTGCCGCGCTTTCGCGCACCGTGCGCTGCGCGCCCATCTTCCTGATTTTACTGTTCCTTTCGCACCGTGCAGGGCTGCGCCATGGCCGATGACAGCGAATTTCGCATCCGGCCTGGGCGCATCCGCTCGACCCGCGCGCAGCAGGCCCGGCCTTTCATTTCGCAGGCGCTCGCCGCCGCGCAGAAGGCCGGGGGCCGCGTCTCCCGTTCCGGCAAGATCACGACGGGCAACCACTCGCGCTTCGGGCGCGGCCAGCGCGCCAGCATCCAGGCCAATCGGCTGCTCACCGGCCGCTCGCGCATCGTCGTCATCAAGACCCGCGTGGTGCGCCATAGCGCACGCGCCGCACCGCTGGCGGCACACCTGTCCTATCTACGCCGCGACGGCGTGACCCGAGACGGGGAGAAGGCGCGGCTGTTCGGGCCGGAAGGCGACAATGTGGACGCCCGCGACTTCGCGGCGCGCTGCGAGGACGACCGGCACCATTTCCGCTTCATCGTCTCGCCCGAGGACGCCGTGGATATGGCCGACCTCAAGACCCACGCCCGCGAGCTGATGGGGCAGATGGAAAAGGATCTCGGCACGAAGCTCGATTGGGTCGGCGTCGATCACTGGAACACCGATAACCCCCACATCCATATCATCGTGCGCGGCCGCACCGACGACGGCCAGGACCTCCTGATCTCCCGCGACTACATCAAGGAGGGAATGCGCGCCCGCGCGCAGGATCTCGTGACGCAGGAGCTCGGCCAGCGCACCGATCTAGAGATCAACCGCAATCTGGAGCGGCAGGTCGAGGCTGAACGCTGGACGCAGCTCGACCGGCAGCTTGTCCGCGACGCCGGCAAGTCCGGCATCATCGACCTCGCGCCGCAGCCCGGCCAGCAGCCGGACGAGTTTCATGCGCTGAAGGTCGGCCGGCTGCGCACCCTCGAAATCCGGGGGCTCGCCGGACAGGTCGGCCACCAGCAATGGTTCATCAAGCCCGAGGCGGAATCCACGCTGCGCGAACTCGGCGAGCGCGGCGACATCATCAAGCGGATGCACCGGGCGCTGACGGAACGCGGCATCGAGCGTGGCTCGGCCAGCTATGTGCTGGCCGGCGAGAGCCTCGACGTTCCCGTCATCGGCCGCCTGGTCGAACGCGGCCTTGACGACGAGCTGAAGGGAACGGCCTACGCCGTGGTCGATGGCGTGGACGGCCGCACCCATCACATCCGTCTGCCGCATCTCGACGCCACCGGCGACAGCCCGCCGGGATCGATCGTCGAGTTGCGCGCCTACGAGGATGCGAAGGGCGATCGTCGTGTTGCGCTCGCCGTCCGCTCCGATCTCGATCTCCAGCATCAGGTGAGCGCCACCGGCGCGACCTGGCTCGACCGGCAATCCATCGCCCGCGAACCCGTCGCCATGTCGGACGGCGGTTTCGGCGCCGAGGTGCGGGACGCGATGCGGCAACGCGCGGAGCGTCTGGTCGGCGAAGGTCTCGCCGAGCAGCAGGGCCGCCGCGTCATCTTCAGCCGCAACCTGATCGACACGCTCCGCCGCCGCGAGGTCGATGCGGTGGCCGGCAGGTTGGCGAAGGAGACCGGCCAGCCGTTCAAGCAGGCCGGGAATGGCGAATACGTCGCCGGCACCTATCGCCAGCGCCTGACGCTCGCCTCCGGCCGCTTCGCCATGATCGACGACGGCCTCGGCTTCCAGCTCGTGCCCTGGTCGCCATCCCTCGACAAGCAGCTCGGCCGCCATGTCTTCGGCGTCGCCCGCGACGGCAGCGGCGTCGACTGGGATTTCGGGCGCAAGCGCGGGCTCGGCCTCTAGCTTCAACAGAGAAGGAACATCGCAATGTCCGCGACCAAAATCCTATGGGGACAGATTCTGATCGTCTTCCTCATCGTCCTCTCCACCACCTGGGGCGCGACCGAATATGTCGCCTGGAGCCTGGGGTTTCAGGCGCAGCTCGGGCCGCCCTGGTTCGTCCTGTTCGGCTGGCCGTTCTACCATCCGCCCGCCTTCTTCTGGTGGTGGTTCTCCTATGATGCCTATGCGCCGGAGATCTTCACCCAGGGCGCGTTCATCGCCGCGTCCGGCGGCTTCATCGCCATCGCCGTCGCCATCGGCATGTCGGTCTGGCGGGCGCGCGAAGCCAAGGACGTCGCTACCTATGGCTCGGCGCGCTGGGCCGAGAAGGAAGAGGTGAAGGCCGCAGGGCTGCTCGATCCCGATGGCGTGGTGCTCGGCCGCTACGAACGCGAGTATCTACGCCATGACGGACCGGAGCATGTGCTGTGCTTCGCGCCGACGCGATCGGGCAAGGGTGTCGGCCTTGTCGTGCCGTCATTGCTGACCTGGCCGGGCTCCGCGATCGTTCATGACATCAAGGGCGAGAACTGGACGCTGACGGCGGGCTTTCGCGCCCACCACGGCCGCGTGCTGCTCTTCGATCCGACCAATCCGAAGTCCTCGGCCTACAATCCCTTGCTCGAGGTGCGCCGCGGCGAGTGGGAAGTGCGCGATGTGCAGAACATCGCCGACATCCTGGTCGATCCCGAAGGATCGTTGGACAAGCGCAACCATTGGGAAAAAACCAGCCACTCGCTTCTGGTCGGCGCGATCCTGCATGTCCTCTATGCCGGCGACGACAAGACGCTCGCCGGGGTCGCCGCCTTCCTCTCCGATCCGAAACGCCCGATCGAGTCGACACTCGCGGCGATGATGACGACCAGCCATCTCGGTGAAGCGGGGCCGCATCCCGTCATCGCCAGCGCCGCGCGCGAGCTGCTCAACAAATCCGACAACGAACGCTCCGGCGTGCTTTCCACCGCCATGTCGTTTCTCGGATTGTACCGCGATCCCGTCGTGGCCGAGGTGACACGGCGCTGCGACTGGCGGATCGCCGACATGGTGGGCGACAAGCTCCCGACCACGCTCTACCTCGTCGTGCCGCCCTCCGACATCAATCGCACCAAGCCGCTCATCCGCCTCATCCTCAATCAGATCGGCCGCCGCCTGACCGAAGACCTGCAGGCGAAGGGCGACCGTCATCGCTTGCTCCTGATGCTCGACGAGTTTCCGGCGCTGGGGCGGCTCGACTTCTTCGAGAGCGCGCTGGCCTTCATGGCGGGCTACGGCCTCAAAGCCTTCCTGATCGCGCAGTCACTGAACCAGATCGAAAAGGCTTACGGCCCGAACAACTCGATCCTCGATAACTGCCATGTGCGCGTGTCCTTCGCCACGAACGACGAGCGCACCGCCAAGCGCGTGTCCGATGCGCTCGGCACCGCGACCGAGATGAAGGCGATGAAGAACTATGCCGGGCACCGGCTGTCGCCCTGGCTCGGTCATCTGATGGTCTCGCGCTCGGAGACCGCCCGCCAGTTGCTCACCCCCGGCGAGATCATGCAGCTCCCGCCGAGCGACGAGATCGTCATGGTCGCCGGCACGCCGCCGATCCGGGCGAAGAAAGCGCGCTACTATGAGGATGCCCGTTTCCGCGAGCGCCTGCTGTCGCCGCCCGACCTGAAACGCCCCGACAAGCCGCGCCCCGACGACTGGAGCAGCCTGCCGATCCCGACGCGGCCCAAGGCCGGCGATGCCCAACCGGCCGATCCATCCGACGATGAGGACACCACGGACTCCGAACGCCGGCTGCAACCCGAACTCAGCCGCGCCAAGCCGACGGAAAAGAAGGAACCCATCGCCAACGAGTTCGAGATCGAGCTTCCCGACGAAAGCGACGAGGACGCCACGCGCAACCGCCGCCTGATCCAGCAGGTCCAGGGCGTTGCGCGGCAAGTGTCGCTCGATCCCAATGACGGCATGGAGCTGTGAGCGCCATGACCGGCCATCGGAAGAAATCGAAGTTCACGGTCTATCTCGACCCCGACGTGACGCAGGCGCTGGCGGATTTCGCCGCGCGACGGGACCAGTCGCAATCCATGATCGCGGAAGCCGCCATCGCATCCTTCCTGTCGCCCGACGATGCCGAGCGGCGCGAGGCCGTCGTCGCCAAGCGCCTCGACCAGATCGACCGCCGCATGACCCGCCTGGAGCGCGACGTCGGCATCGCCGTCGAGACGCTGGCTGTGTTCATCCGCTTCTGGATCACGACCACGCCGGCCTTGCCGGAGCCCGCCGCGCAGGCGGCGCGCGCCAAGTCGGCCGAGCGGTATGAGGCGTTCATCACCGCGCTCGGCCGGCGGCTCGTCAAGGGTCCGAAGCTGCGACAGGAGATCCCGGAGGATATCGATTCAGTAAAGGCCGATCAAGGAGGGCAGGATTAGCCGTCTTGTGTGGGGAGACCTAAAGGCGTATATACATCCCCGTATTCACGGGAGGTTCCCATGCCCCATATCGCCAAGGTCTTCCAGTCGGGCAATTCCCAAGCCGTTCGGCTGCCGAAGGATTTTCGCTTTGCAGTCGATGAAGTCGAGGTTTTGCGTGAGGGCGACTCCGTAATCCTGCGACCGAGGCCGGACGCCTCCAAGCGCTGGACGTCGCTGCGCGCGGCTATCGAGCGCGGCTTCAGTGCAGACTTCATGGCCGAAGGCAGGGAGCAGCCTGAAGAGCAGAACCGTCCCGATCTCGATCGGGCGTTTCAATGACGAAATGGCTTCTCGACACCAACGCCGTCATCGCGTTGGTCACACGTCGTTCGGAGCCTCTCCTGCGCCGGGTCGAAGCCGCCGAACCCGGCGCGCTCGCGGTCTGTTCCATCGTCGCCCATGAACTCTATTTCGGCGCCTATCGCAGCCAGAAGGTGGAGTTCAATCTGGAGACGCTTCGCCTTCTCTTTACCGATCTCGAAATCCTCGATCTTGATCGCGAGGACGCGCGAGCCGCCGGAGAAATCCGGGCGGCGCTTGCACGGCGCGGCACACCGATCGGTCCCTATGATCTCCTGATCGCCGGCCAGGCGCTGGCGCGCGGCCTGCCGCTCGTCACCAACAATACCGCAGAATTCGAGCGCGTTGCCGGATTGCGACTGGAAGACTGGACCAGGGATTGACGCTCGCGGCAATAACGCCGCTCACTCACCAGCAGAGCAAATTCCAGTAAGCGTAGGTCGCTGACGCGCACTCCCAACAGGGGCCGAAGCCGCGACAGGAGATCCCCAAAGACGTCTCCGACTCGGAGCCGTGACGATCGCGCGCGTCATCTGGTGAGGATCACGACGACAACAAGATCATGGCCTCACCGCCGTTCTCCTGTATTTTCACGCCACACTACTACTACGACCGATACTTGTTGAACCGGCCCGATTTCGGGCTCTTTTAATCGACCCCATTCCGGGGACTGTCTGTGGCGCCTCGTGAGGAAACGGGGCCGACATGACCACTTCTCATCAGAAACCGGAGGCGATCCAGCGCGGCGCGCGGATGCTGCGCACCGCGCTCGGTCCCGCCATTTCGCGGTTCCTCGAAGACGTAAGCATCGTCGAAGTGATGTTGAACCCGGATGGCCGCATCTGGGTGGATCGGCTTTCCGAAGGTCTGGCCGATACGGGCGAGCGGCTGTCGGCCGCTGACGGCGAACGCATCGTGCGTCTGGTCGCCCACCATGTCGGCGCGGAGGTTCACGCCCGGTCCCCGCGTGTCTCGGCCGAGCTGCCCGAAACGGGAGAACGGTTCGAGGGGCTTCTTCCGCCCGTCGTCGCCGCACCGGCCTTCGCCATCCGCAAGCCCGCCGTCGCTGTCTTCACGCTCGACGATTACGTCAATGTCGGGATCATGACCGCCGACCAGGCCGCGACCCTGCGCGCGGCCGTCGCATCGCGCGCCAACATCCTCGTCGCGGGCGGCACTTCGACCGGCAAGACCACGCTGACCAATGCGCTGCTCGCCGAAGTGGCGAAGACGCAGGATCGCGTCGTCATCATCGAGGACACGCGCGAGCTGCAATGCGCCGCGCCCAATCTGGTGTCGATGCGCACCAAGGAAGGCGTCGCCACGCTTTCCGATCTCGTCCGCTCCTCGCTCCGTCTGCGCCCCGACCGCATCCCCATCGGCGAGGTGCGCGGCTCCGAAGCGCTCGACCTCCTCAAAGCCTGGGGCACCGGACATCCGGGCGGCGTCGGCACCATCCACGCCGGGACCGGCATCGGCGCGCTGCGCCGCCTCGAACAGCTCATCCAGGAAGCCGTCGTCACCGTCCCGCGCGCCCTGATCGCCGAGACGATCGACCTCGTGGCCGTCCTATCCGGGCGCGGCTCCGCGCGCCGGCTCGCCGAACTCGCCCGTGTCGAAGGGCTCGGCCCGGACGGGGACTACCGCATCAGCCCCGCAACCCTTGACCAACCTGGAGAACCTTCATGATCCGCATCCCCATGCGCGTCCGTCGCACCGTCGCGACCGCCGCCGCCGTCGCTTACGTCAATCTCGTCCTGGCGCCCGCCGCCCACGCCTCCGGCTCCTCGATGCCGTGGGAAGCGCCGCTCCAGAAAATCCTCCAGTCGATCGAAGGCCCCGTGGCCAAGATCGTCGCGGTCATCATCATCATCGCGACAGGCCTGGCGCTCGCCTTCGGCGACACGTCGGGCGGCTTTCGCAAGCTGATCCAGATCGTGTTCGGCCTGTCGATCGCCTTCGCCGCCAGCTCGTTCTTCCTGAGCTTCTTCAGCTTCGGCGGCGGGGCGCTGGTCTGATGGCCGTCGCCTTTGAGCAACTGGATGTGCCGGGGTTCACCGTCCCGGTTCACCGCGCACTGACCGAGCACATCCTGCTCGGCGGTGCGCCCCGTTCCATCGCGATCCTCAACGGGACGCTGGCCGGAGCCGTGGGCCTCGGACTGCGCCTCTGGCTGGTCGGCCTCGCGATCTGGGCCATCGGCCATGTCGCGGCGGTCTGGGCGGCCAAGCGCGATCCGCAATTCGTGGAAGTCGGCCGACGCCATCTGCGCGTCCCGGCCTTTCTCGCGGTCTGAGGGAGGCGACGCCCATGATGAATCTCAGAGAATATCGCCGCGCCGCAGCCCGCCTTGCCGACTTCCTGCCCTGGGCCGCGCTCGTCGGCCCCGGCGTCATCGTGAACAAGGACGGCTCGTTCCAGCGCACGGCGCGCTTCCGTGGCCCCGATCTCGATAGCGCCGTCGCCGCCGAGCTGGTCGCGGTCGCCGGCCGCATCAACAACGCCTTCCGCCGGCTCGGCTCCGGCTGGAGCATTTTCGTCGAGGCGCAGCGCAGCGAGGCCGCGACTTATCCCGACAGCCCGTTCCCCGATGCTGCGTCCGGCCTGGTGGAAGAGGAACGCAAGGCCGATTTCGAGGAAGCCGGCATCCATTTCGTGTCGGACTATTTCCTGACCATCCTCTATCTGCCGCCCGCCGAGGACGCCGCCCGGGCCGAGACATGGCTATACGAGGGCCGCGAGCAAACCGGCGTCGATCCCCATGAGGTGATGCGCGGCTTCATCGACCGCACCGACCGCGTGCTGGCGCTGCTCGACGGCTTCATGCCCGAATGCGGCTGGCTCGACGATACCGAGACGCTGACCTATCTCCATTCGACGGTTTCCACGAAACGCCACCGCGTCCGCGTGCCGGAAACGCCGGTCTATCTCGATGCGCTGCTCGCCGATCAGCCGCTGACCGGCGGGCTCGAACCGCGCCTTGGCAGCGAGCATCTGCGGGTCCTCACCATCATCGGCTTTCCGACCGCGACGACGCCCGGCCTGCTCGACGATCTCAACCGGCTCGCTTTCCCCTACCGCTGGTCGACCCGCGCGATCCTGCTCGACAAGACCGACGCGACCAAGCTGCTGACCAAAATCCGCCGCCAATGGTTCGCCAAGCGCAAGTCGATCGCCGCGATCCTCAAGGAAGTCCTGACGAACGAGGCGTCGGCGCTGGTCGATACCGATGCGTCCAACAAGGCGGCCGACGCCGATATGGCCTTGCAGGAGCTGGGCGCCGATGTCGCCGGCATGGCCTATGTCACCGCGACGATCGTGGTGTGGGACGCCGATCCGCGTCTTGCCGACGAAAAACTGCGCCTTGTCGAGAAGGTCATCCAGGGCCGCGACTTCACGGCCATGGTCGAGACCGTCAACGCGGTGGACGCATGGCTCGGCTCTTTGCCCGGCCACGCCTACGCCAACGTGCGCCAGCCCCCGATCAGCACTTTGAATCTCGCCCACATGATCCCGCTTTCGGCGGTGTGGGCTGGGCCGGAACGGGACGAGCATTTAGGTAGCCCCCCCTTGCTTTACGGCAAGACCGAAGGCTCGACGCCGTTCCGGTTGAGCCTCCATGTCGGAGACGTTGGCCACACGCTCGTCGTCGGGCCGACAGGCGCGGGCAAGTCCGTGCTGCTCGCCCTCATGGCCTTGCAGTTCCGGCGCTATGCCAACTCTCAGGTCTTCGCCTTCGATTTCGGGGGCAGCATCCGCGCCGCCGCGCTCGCCATGGGCGGTGACTGGCACGATCTCGGCGGCGGGCTGACCGAGGGTGACGACTTCTCCGTCTCGCTTCAGCCGCTCGCGCGCATCGACAATACCTATGAGCGCGCCTGGGCCGCCGACTGGATCGTCGCCATCCTGACGCGCGAAGCGATCCAGATCACGCCCGAGGTGAAGGAGCACATCTGGACCGCGCTGACCTCGCTGGCCTCCGCGCCGATCGGGGAACGCACCATCACCGGCCTGTCGGTGCTGCTTCAGTCCAACGATCTGAAGCAGGCACTCCGTCCGTTCTGCGTCGGCGGGGCCTATGGCCGGCTGCTCGACGCCGAAGCCGAACATCTCGGCTCGGCCGCTGTGCAGGCGTTCGAGATCGAGGGCCTGGTCGGCACGGGGGCAGCGCCCGCGGTGCTTTCCTATCTCTTCCACCGCATCGGCGACCGACTCGACGGGCGACCGACCTTGCTCATCATCGACGAGGGCTGGCTGGCGCTGGACGATGAAGGGTTCGCGGGCCAGCTCCGCGAATGGCTGAAGACGCTGCGCAAGAAGAACGCATCGGTCATCTTCGCCACGCAGTCGCTCAGCGACATCGACAATTCCAGCATCGCGCCGGCCATCATCGAAAGCTGCCCGACGCGGCTCTTGCTCCCGAACGAGCGTGCGATCGAGCCGCAGATCACGGCCATCTATCGGCGCTTCGGCCTCAACGACCGGCAGATCGAAATCCTCGCGCGCGCCGTCCCTAAGCGCGACTATTACTGCCAGTCGCGGCGCGGCAACCGCCTGTTCGAGCTGGGCCTGTCCGAAGTCGGCCTCGCGCTCTGCGCCGCATCCTCCAAGTCCGACCAGACCCTGATCGCCAACCTCGTCGCCGAGCACGGCCGCGACGGCTTCCTCGCCGCGTGGCTGCGCGCCCGCGACGTCGGCTGGGCCGCCGATCTCATCCCGACGTTCTCGTTCCCCCAAGCAGCAAAGGAGTCCTGACTATGCTTACCCTTCGTATCCGCTCGCGCGCCATGGCGCTCGCCGCGACCATGCTGGCGGCAACCCCGGTCGCGCTCTCCCCGATGGTGGCGACGCCCGCCCACGCGATCATCGTCTTCGATCCGAGCAATTACGCCCAGAACGTGCTGACGGCCGCGCGCACGCTGGAGCAGATCACCAACCAGATCACCTCGCTCCAGAATGAAGCGCAGATGCTCATCAACCAGGCGAAGAACCTGGCGAGCCTGCCTTACTCGGCGCTCCAGACCTTGCAGCAGAACGTGCAGCGCACCCAGCAGCTTCTCAGCCAAGCCCAGGGCATCGCGTTCAACGTCCAGCAGATCGACCAGATGTTCACCCAGAAATACGGCAACGTCTCGATGTCGACGACCGACAAGCAGATGGTCGCCGACGCCCGTTCGCGCTGGCAGAACACCGTTGGCGGGCTTCAGGACGCGATGCGGGTACAGGCCGGCGTCGTCTCCAACATCGACACCAACCGCACGCAGATGTCGGCGCTGGTCAGCCAGAGCCAGGGTGCGACCGGCGCGCTTCAGGCGACGCAGGCCGGCAATCAGATCCTCGCCCTGCAATCGCAGCAGCTCTCCGATCTCGTGGCGCTGCTCGCCTCCAACGGCCGGGCCAGCGCGCTCACCGAGGCCGAACGCACCGCGGCGGCCGAACAGGGCCGCGAGCAGCGTCGCCGCTTCCTGACGCCGAGCTCGGGCTACCAGCCCGGCAACGCCCAGATGTTCAACAGCGGCAAATAAGGCCGGAAAGGAGGAAGCTCATGGACGGCAAGATGCTGGCCCGGCTGGGCGCTATCGTATTCGTCGCGGTCGCCGTCACGGCAACCGCGATCGAAATGACCCGCAAGCAGGACGCGCTGGCATCGCCGTCGGCGCGTCAGCAACAGCGCGAAGGTGATCCGCTGCGCGAGAGCCAGCGCCGGTGCCAGCAACTTGGTCAACAGGCAGCAAGCGATCCCGAATGCCTGCGCGTCTGGGCCGAAACCCGCGACCGCTTTCTCGGCCACGCGCCGGCGCCGGTCGCACCGGCGGCGTCCGCCAGCACGGAAGGGCAGTGAGCCATGGGCGGCGCAGGCGTCATCGACAATTTCCTCGGCGTATTCACCAAATACATCGACAGCGGCTTCGGCCTTCTCTCCGGCGAAGTGGCGTTCATCGCGACCACGCTGATCGTGATCGACGTGACGCTCGCCGCGCTCTTCTGGAGCTGGGCTGGCGATGACGACATCATCGCGCGCCTGGTCAAGAAGACGCTGTTCGTTGGCGTCTTCGCCTATCTGATCGGTAACTGGAACAACCTCGCCAAGATCGTCTTTGACAGCTTCGCTGGCCTCGGTCTCAAAGCATCGGGCACGGGCTTTTCGACCGCCGACCTGATGCGCCCCGGCAAGGTCGCACAGACCGGCCTCGATGCCGCCCGGCCGCTCTTGGAGGCGATCTCGCCGCTGATGGGCTGGATCTCGGTGTTCGAGAACCTGATCCAGATCGTGTGCCTGCTGTTTGCCTGGGCGCTCGTGATCCTCGCCTTCTTCATCCTGGCGATCCAGCTCTTCGTCACCCTGATCGAGTTCAAGCTGTCGACGCTCGCCGGTTTCGTCCTCATTCCCTTCGGTCTCTTCGGCAAGACCGCCTTCATGGCCGAGCGCGTGCTGGGCAACGTCATTTCCAGCGGCATCAAGGTTCTGGTGCTCGCCGTCATCATCGGCATCGGCTCGACGCTCTTCGGCGAGTTCACCAAGGGCTTCGGCGGCACGACGCCGACCGTCGACGACGCCATGGCGATCGTGCTCGCCGCTCTCTCGTTGCTCGGCCTCGGCATCTTCGGCCCCGGCATCGCCAACGGCCTCGTCTCCGGCGGTCCCCAGCTCGGCGCGGGCGCAGCCATCGGCACCGGCCTTGCCGTGGGCGGCGCAGCCCTTGCGGCAGGCGGTGCCGCGGGTCTCGCCCTCAAAGGCGGATCGGCGGCGTTCTCCGGCGGCGCTGCCGTGGCACGCGGCGGCGCCACCGCGGCAGGCGGGGCATCGGCCGCCTATTCGCTCGGCTCCCTGGGGCAGTCCGGTGCGGCAGGCGTTGCCTCCGGCATGGGCGGCGTTGCCCGTGCCGCAGGCTCGGCCGCCGTCTCGCCGCTGAAGCGCGCCGTGGCCCGCGCCTCCGAGAGCATGAAATCCAGCTTCTCCGATGGCGCCAAGGCCGGGCTCAGTGCGACCGGCGGCTCCTCGACCATGGGAACGGTCGGCGGTGAAGCCGCCGAGGCCGCATCCACGCCGATAGCCATGGCGGGCGGCGCTCCCGATTGGGCCAAGCGCATGAAGCGCAGCCAGCACCTTTCTCACGGCGTCAGCGCCGCCGCCCATGCCGTCAAGTCCGGCGACAGCCACGGCTCCGGCTCTTCCATCAACCTTTCCGAAAGCGACCGCTCATGAACATCTTCAAAAGGCCCGCCGTGCATTACGGCAAGACGCCCGAACCCGAGACGCCATACCAGAAGGCCGCGCAGGTCTGGGACGACCGTATCGGCTCGGCCCGCGTGCAGGCGAAGAACTGGCGCTACATGGCCTTCGGCGCGCTGATCCTCTCGGCAGGCTTCGCCGGCGCGCTCGTGATCCAGTCGGCGCGCGGGACCGTCGTGCCGTGGGTGGTCCAGGTCGACAAGCTCGGCCAGGCGCAGAGCATTGCGCCGGCCAGCGCCGACTATCGCCCGACCGATCCGCAGATCGCATGGCATCTCGCCCGCTTCATCGAGCAGGTACGCTCGATCCCGGCCGATCCGATCATCGTCCGCCAGAACTGGCTTCGCGCCTATGAATGGACGACGGATCGCGGCGCGGGCGCGCTCAACGACTATGCCCGCACCAACGACCCCTTCACCAAGGTCGGCAAGCAGCAGATCGCCGTCGACGTCTCCAGCGTCATCCGCGCTTCACCGGACAGCTTCCGCGTCGCCTGGACCGAACGGCAATTCGAGAACGGCGTGCTCGCCTCGACCCAGCGCTGGACCGCGATCCTGACGATCGCGCTTCAGCCGCCGCGCGACGCCGAGCGGCTGAAGGCCAATCCGCTCGGCATCTACGTCAACGCCATCAACTGGTCGCGGGAGATGGGCCAATGAAGCCGGCAATCCGTATCGCCGTCCTTCCGGCTTTCCGTAGATCCGTGAGCGTTGCGCTGATGCTGTCCGCGACGGCGCTCGCGGGCTGCGCCAGCATGACCAAGCCTCCGGCGATCAGCTACGACGCCAGCGTGCCGCCTTTGCCGGCCATTCCCGCCGCCGTCATCGACGAGCGGCCGAAGCCGGTGCTGATCCCGCCGGCCTGGACGGTCGCACGCGGCGGCGAGACCGCGGGCACCCCGACCGGCCGCGTCGAGAACGCCAATGCCGCCGCCCGCGTGCAGCCGCGCCGCGAGGGCTATTACAACGCCATCCAGATCTACCCGTGGTCGGAAGGCGCGCTCTATCAGGTCTATGCCGTTCCCGGCCAGATCACCGACATCGCGCTGGAGCCGGGCGAAAGCCTCACCGGCGCGGGACCGATCGCGGCCGGCGACACGGCGCGCTGGATCATCGGCGATACCGAGAGCGGGTCCGGCGTCACGCGCCGCGTCCATATCCTCGTCAAGCCGAGCCGGCCCGACATCACCACCAACCTGATCGTGACGACCGACAGGCGGACCTACATGATCGAGCTGCGCTCCGGCGAGAAGCCCTACATGCCGTCGGTCGCCTGGGCCTATCCGCAGCCGCCGGCCAGCCAGCGCCAGAGCGTTCCGGCCACGCCGGTCATTCCGGCCGTGGCCGCCCGCAATTATCGCTACGCTCAGACCGACTCCGGCAATCCGCCGTGGAAGCCGATCGCCGTCTATGACGATGGCCGTCACGTCTATGTCGAATTCCCGCGTGGCATCGTCCAGGGCGAGATGCCGCCGCTCGTCGTCATCGGCCCGCAAGGCGAAGCCCAGATCGCCAACAACCGCATCTATCAACACATCCTGATCGTCGATCGCCTGTTCGGCGCGGCCGAGCTGCGCCTTGGCGCGGGCGACAAGCAGCAGACCGTCAGGATCGTCCGCACCGACGGGAGGCCATCCTAATGACCGATACCACCAGCACCGAGACCAGCACCCCCGTCGCGCCGATGCGGCTTCGCGCCGAACCGCCGCGCGTCACACGCCTCTCGCGCAAAATGCTCGCGAGCGTCGCGGCCGTCGCTCTGGTCGGCATTGGCGGATCGCTGATCTACGCGCTCCAGACGCGCGGGCCGGACGACGGCGGCGCCGAGCTATATTCCACCAACGGCCGCCAGACCGCCGATGGCCTGGCCGGCTTGCCCAAGGACTATACCGGCCCGGTTCTCGGCCCGGCGCTGCCCGGCGATCTCGGCGGTCCCATCTTGAGCGCGCAGAACAACGGTCAGCCGATTGCAGCACCCGTCACCCCGACGCCCGGCGTCAGCGAGGCCGAGCAGCGCCGCCGCGCCGAGGAAGAGGCCGCGCGCCTCAGCGCCGTCTTCTTCCAGTCGCGGCAGGGATCGACGGCCTCCAGCACGGCGGGCGCGATGCCCGGTCTCGCCGGGCTCGATCTCTCCGGCGCCGGCGCGGGCGGACAGGCCGCCACGGGACAGGACAAGCAGCTCGCCTTCCTCAACGCGGCGGCCGACCGGCGCACGGTCACGCCCGATCGCGTGACGCCGCCGGCGTCGCCCTTCGTGCTTCAGGCCGGCGCGGTGATCTCGGCCGCGCTCATCACCGGCATCCGCTCCGATCTTCCTGGCCAGATCATCGCCCAGGTCACGGAGCCGATCTATGACAGCCCCACCGGACGCATTCTGCTCGTGCCACAGGGCACGCGGATCATCGGCCAGTACGACAACAACGTCCAATATGGTCAGCGCCGCGTGCTGCTCGTCTGGAACCGGCTCATCATGCCGAACGGCCGCTCGATCGTCCTCGAACGCCAGCCTGGGACCGACACGCAGGGCTATGCCGGTCTTGAAGATGGTGTGGACTATCATTGGTGGGATTTGGCGAAGGCCGCCGGGCTCTCGACGCTGCTTTCGGTCGGGGCGGAGCTTGCCGTCGACGATCAGGACCGGCTGCTCCGCGCCATCCGCAACGGCGGCCAGGACACGATCAACGACGCCGGACAGCAGATCGTCCGCCGCCAGCTCAACGTCGCACCGACGCTGACCATCCGGCCGGGCTTCCCGGTCAGGATCGTCGTGACGCGCGATCTCGTCCTCGAACCCTATGGAGGCTGACATGATGAAGCTGAAACTCGGTCCCCTCGCGGACGACAAGCCCGTGAAAGTCGCGGTAGAGCTGCCGGCGTCGCTCCACCGCGACCTGACCGAATATGGCCGTCTTCTGGCCGGGGCCGCCGCTCCGATCGAACCGGCAAAACTCATCGTGCCCATGCTGGAGCGGTTCATTGCGACAGATCGCGGGTTCGCAAAGGCGCGGCGCCCCATGCAGAAGCCCGAGTGAATCCGGCAAGGTAGGCCGCGCCGCACGGCCTGAAGAGGAACCCCAACCACGGCTGACGTTCAACCTGGAGGTGGCTCGTGGTCAGGCCCGGTGGACGCCGGATAGATGACTCTTCCCTGCGCGTCCTTCTGCACGCCCAGCGTCGGCGTGGCGTGCTCGCTATGCCCCGGCGCCATCAGATGATCGACGGCGTGGCCAGTCAGTAGCAGATGGTCGGTGATGATGCGGCGATGGCATCGCCACCAGACCGCTTCGGAACACATCAGGGCCAGGCGGTGATCGCGGCCGAGGCTCACCAGATCATGAAACGCGCCGACGAACGCCTCGCCGAGCGCATAGTCAGCATAGTTGTGGAAGCTTTGCACCCGCCATAGCGCATTGAGGCTTTCGTTCACACCGGTCTGCTTTGGCCGCCTGCCGCCCAGGTCCGGCATATGTCGGTAACCGATCTGTGCCCGCGCCAGGTCTTCCGGCAGACCGTCGATATTGAAGGCAGGATTGCTACGCGACCGGGGAAAGGCGCGCACGTCGATCACCATCTCGACCCGGGCGGCGCCCAGCATGTCGAGAAATTCGCCGAGGCTGCGATTGGAATGGCCGATGGTGACGAATTGCGCGGCCATCAATCGATCTTCGTCAGCGCAGCTTCCTTGTGAGCGGCGACATGGTCCGTCTTGTCACTCTTGATCTCGTACTGCGGATCGTCCTTCGACGCCCGGTGTCGATGGCCCTTGTAGTCGAAATCCGCATGATGAACCCGGATGATCTTGCCTGTCACATGACCGGCTTCGGAGTTCCAGCTCACATGGTCGCCAATGGAATATTTGGTCATGGTCGCAGCCTCTCTTCGCAGCCGGCGGATCAGTCGCGCAGCAGTTGTTGGCTTCGGTCGCCCGGCACCGTTGCAGCAATCATCTCCATGAGTGTGTCGATGACCTCGCGTGTCGCATCCCATTTCGCGGCTTCGTCCAACGCCCGATTCTGGAAACCGAGGCACACCGCGCCATGCACCGCCGACCAGAACATGAAGGCATATCGATTGAGGTCCATTCCCGGCAAAAACCCCTGGGCCTGGCAGCCGCGAAGACCCGTGAGCAACAGCTCGAATATTCGGCGGCCAGGATCGCCTGACAGGGGATCATCACCAATCCCGAGGCTGGGCGGAGGTGCGAACATCAGCCGGTACAGGGTCGGATTGTCGAGTGCGAAGCGGGCATAGGCGTAGCTCCCTTCACGCAGGTAGCCAAAGGGGTCTGCGTGCATCCGCTCCGAGAGCGTCAGTTTCTCATTATATAGCCGGTTGAAGCCCTCTTCCCGCACCGCCCGCAACAGAGCGCCCTTGTTGCGAAAATAGCCGTAAAGCGCAGGCGGCGTGCAGCCGACCGCCTGTGCCACCGCCACCAACGGAACATCGAAATCGTCACGCGCCGCCAGCAGGCGAACCATTTCCGCGACCGCTCGCGGCGCGATGTCGAGTGTGTCTTCTTTTCTTGGACGCGCCATCAGCCCCGAAACCCACTTTTTACGCCCGATCTTCCGCTAGGCTTCGACCCTCAGCGGCCGTTGCATCAATCACAGCACACCGGAGCGCCATGTATACCATACGTTAACTTAACGTCGTTCATTTATCATTGACGCCGTGCGGTGTGCGACTCATCATGCCGCATACTGAATGTCGTTAAGTTCTTTGAGGGCGGCATGATGCAACGACACGATCATAACGACAACGCCATCTGCGCTTTCGCGAACGCGGTAGCCAACAGCCTTGAAACGGGCTGGAGACCCTGATGGCGAGCGCCGATCACGACGGCAGAAGCTTTTCTGACGGCGCCAAGATCGGCTCCCTTTCCGATCTTGCGTTCGGGGCTGAGCGACATAGCCGGATCAAACTGCACCATCTGCGTTATTTCGTGACCGCTGCCGAATATGGAAGCTTTCGACAGGCAGGTCGCGCCCTCGGCATCCAGGAATCGACGATCAGTCGCCGTATCCGTGACCTCGAGGATCAGCTCGGCGCATCGCTCTTTCATCGCCACGCCAGCGGCGTCAGCCTTACGGTTGCCGGGCAGAAATATTTGCCAGGGGCTCGGACCGCCCTCCGACATATTCATGCTAGCGCGGTCGATGTCGCAGCCGTAGGCCGAACCGAAGAAGGGCACATCAAGATCGGCGTCCTCTCATCCATCGCTTCCGGCTTCCTGTTCGATCTGCTGCGCACCTTCGGTAAGCGATACAAACGTGTTCATGTCGATCTCATCGACGGCAATCAGCCCGAACATATCGCCGCGGTGCGGCAACTCCAATTGGACGTGGCGTTTGTAACAGGCTCCTCACTGCGGGACGGTTGCGAAGTCGAGCAGCTCTGGTCTGAAGAGGTGTTCGCCGTCCTCCCGTCAGATCACCCGCTTGCAGATCAAACAGAACTTGCATGGCGCGATCTGGCGGGCGAGCGCTTTATCGTCAGCGAAGCGCCGCCCGGCCAGGAGATCCACGACTATCTGGTCGGGCGCCTCGGGGACCTCGGTCATCATCCCGATATCCATTGCCAATATGTCGGCCGGGACAATATGCTCTCCTTGGTCGCTGTCGGCCGCGGTCTCACGCTCACCAGCGAAGCCATGACCGTCGCGCAGTTTCCAGGGATCGCCTACCGGCGCATGGCCGGTGAAATACTGCCGTTCAGCGCCGTGTGGTCGGCGCGCAACGATAATCCTGCATGCCGCCGGCTGCTGAGCCTCGCCCGCTCCATCGCGCGATCGGCAAGACGGTAAGAACCGCTCACGTTGTGCGCCACCGAAACCGAAAAGAATGAGACGCCGGCGTGCGATCGCGCGGATCACCGGCCGCAACATCTGAACCAGACGTCGCGGTCGGCGGCGTTTTCGACCAACGTCCGAACCTTGGAACGTTCAAGGCCCTCCGGCACTTCTGTATCAATCTCGAGCCGGATCTTCACCCGACTGCCCGGAAGCGCCGTGAGTTGCTCGATGATCGCCTCGACAATCTGATGAATGTCCCGCGCAGGCCGCTCCGGTGAGACTATCACGGCGCTGGTGAAGCGCGTCGGCTTCCTCTCTGTCGGCGGTGTCGCCGACCCACCACCCGCATCGAGCCCGCTGGGCGTCGGTGTGCCGCCATCAGGGCTTCCAGGTGCGCGCCCAAGGGCCAGGTTGCACCGGTGCGGGACAGTGCGCTTCGACCCCATTCGGTTTGATGGTGCTGTCGCTGTCGATGACCAGGGACGTGTTACTCGCACGTTCGATCGCAAGCCCCAGGTAGATGCCCGTCTTCTCACCCCACCGCTCGGCATAGGCGAAAGGACCGAGCAGCATGCCGCTGATCGTCGCCTGCACGCCTTCACCAGTACGTCCTACTCTTTCAGGTGCGGCAGGTAGATGTAGCGATTGAGATATTCCCGCAGATTCTTGAGCGACAACCGTGGCTTGAGCTGCACGCCGGTGCTAGTGAGCGTCACCATGATCATGGGAAGGGTCGAATATCAATCCAACCGTTTTGGACTGAAGTGTGCTTTCGGCACCACGCGATAAAAATAGTGCATTCAGACGCTCGCGCTCGGCAAGCTGCGTTCCAGCTTTCGGGCCGAGGACCATCAGAGCCGTAGCCCAAGCATCGGCTTCTGCGCAGGTTCGCGCGATGACGGTGACGGAGGCCGGCGGTTCAGGCAGGGGCGCTCCGCGGCGCGGGTTCATCGTGTGCGACAATCGTCGGCCTCCGGCCATGAGCCAATGCCGGTAGTCGCCGGAGGTTGCGACTGCTGCGTCCTGTAAGGCAAGGATCGAATGCGGAGCGCGGCGGTCGGGATCGGGCGCCTCGACAGCGATCACCCACGGCTCACCGGCGGGATGCAGGCCGAACGCGCGCATCTCGCCATCAATCCCGACCAGACCTGAAGCGATGCCGAAGCCGTGCAGCACCTCGGCCAGCCTGTCCACGCCGTACCCCTTGGCGATACCATTGAGGTCGAGGTCCACAGGCGCCAATCTTCGCGCCCTTCCACCGTCGACATCCAGCTCCACGATCTCATGGGCGGGCGGATGCGGCATTTCGAGCGCCTTTCGAATTCGGGCCTCGTCGACCGCTTCCGGACCGAATCCCCATGCACGCACAGCCGCACCGACGCCGACATCAAACGCACCGCCCGAGGCGCGGCCGATATCGAAGGCGAGCCGCAGCACTTCCACCAGGCAGGGCGGAACGCTTATCCACGCACCGGGACGGCCAGCATTCAAGCGCATGAGATCGCTGTTCGGATTCCAGGTCGACATTTGCGTGTCGACTTCATTCACGGCGGCTTGCAACGCCTGCCGGACCGCTTCCGAGTCAAGTCCATCCGGCGCATAGAACGACGCCGACCAGCGTGTACCCATCGTCGGTCCGTTCATTGAGAGCCGGTTCTGTTCAGTAGATGTCTTCAACATAGCGTCCCTGCGCCTTCAGCAAGCTCGGCGTCAGCCCCATCGGGGCAAGAATGTCGCCGAGCGCTGTGGAAACACCAGTCGCCATATCCCGGCCGCCGCAGACCATGATCCGAGCGCCTTCGCGCACGAGACGCACGATCTCTGTCGCCTCATGGCGCAGACCATCCTGGACGTAACGAGGGTTTCGCCCGCGCGAGCAGGCCGGCACGACTAGCCGGAGGCGCCCTTCTGCCTGCCAGTTCGCAAAATCCTCGCGATAGAGAAAATCGCTGTCGGGATGGCGCATGCCGAAAAATAGATAAACCGGCCGGCATCGCGTATTGGCGCGCACGAAGCCCGCAAGAGGACCGATCCCCGTTCCGGCTCCGATCAGGATCAGCGGCCTGCGCGTGGTTCCGGCATGGAAGCCGGGATTGCGCCGAACGAAGCCCCTGATCCGATCGCCGGGCCTCAGTTCGTAGAGTTGACCCGAGCACAAGCCGGCCGGATGCTTCTTCACGACGATCTCGACGAAGCCGTCGCGGCGGCCCGAAGCCAGCGAATAGAACCTGGGAACGGCCGAACCTTCGGGCAGGATGCCAAGCAGATCGCCGGCGGCAAAATTGCCGGGCGCGCGGGCGACAAGCCGCCGCCAGAGCGCAGCCTGTGGCAAGGCAAATCGCAGGATGACCGTGGGAGCTTGCACCTTGGCGCCATAGTCGCGGCGCGAGACGAGCGTCAGATCGATGGAGGCGGGTTGTACCGGCTGATGGACGAGATCGAGGTCGAGACCTGTCGCCGCGCCCAATGAGCGGCCCCAACGGGCGAAATCCTGTGGTGACTGCCGGTCCACCGTGTCGAAGGGGATGAGCGTCTCCCAGCCTTTACGCTCCGCGGTTTCGGTAACGGCTCGCGCATAGGCGCAATAGCCGGGAAAGCTGCGGTCGCCGAAGCCAAGCACAGCCATGGGGATCGCCGGAGCGGCGGCAAGAGCGTTCATGCGTTCGAGGAACCCTTTAGCAGAGGCAGGCGTGTCACCATCGCCATAGGTGGCAGCAAGGATAAGGATACGCCTGGCCCGCCCGTAGCGCGCGGGATCGAAGGCGGACATCGGGGCAGCGTGGACAGTCTGGCCTGCCCTGGAGAGCACCGCATGAAGCGTTGCCGCAAATCCCCAAGTGGTGCCGCTCTCGCTGCCGACCAGCAGGATCGTCTCGGCACGGCTGGCAGGAACATTGCCGCGAATGCAAGAGCGCCCGCGCCACCCGGCAAGCCACAGGATGAAGCCCGTCGCAGCCATGACCGGAACGCCGAGCGCCATCAGTCCGAGAACCAGCCCCAATGTGGCCGCTCCTTGTCCGGTGTGCAGCATGTAGATCGTTTCTGAGACTCGCTGCCATCCGGTAAGACCGGTCCAGGCCAGGAGCTTGCCATCGCCCTGATCGATGTAGCCGGTTCCTTGGTCGGTTTTCAGCGTAAAGACATCGCTCGCATCATCTGGCGTGGGAAACGACAAGCTGCGCAGTTCGGCGATGGGTATGGCCCGAAGGGCGGCCATGTCTGCGACAGTCATGCCCGTTCGACCGCTCGCATCCGTCTGCGCAATCGGGGATGCAGCTTCATCCGGCAAAAGATCGAAGGTCGAGGCCGTCATCCACAGGGCTGTGGCTGAGGACAGCAACAATCCAGCGACCGCCAGCCGTGCGATCTCGACATGCAGCCTTCCGGAAAGCGGGCCGCGCATCGGCGAGAACCAAAGCTGCCAGCCTCCGGCCCGGCGCGCGACAAGCACCACTCCGGAAATCGCCAGCACCATCATTGCGGCCGCGCCTGCGGCTGTCACTATGCGGCCGCCATCTCCAAGAAACAGCGACCGATGCAGGTTCGTCAGCCAACGTTCGACCGGTTTCGGATCGGCAGATGCGATGCTTTGCCCTGTCACCGGATCGATCATCGCCGCCTGTGCGGCGCCGTTCTCGAACCAATAGGCAATGATCCGGCCCGACGGCGCTCGCCGTATCTGTTCCAGTTCGGGATGGGCGGCCTGGATGCGCCCCGCCACATCGGCGACGGACACCGCCGCCGTGGCCTGCGGCGAAGACAGGCGCTCGACGGCCGGGAAAATCGAAAGCGCCGCACCGCTAAGGCTGAGCACCAGAAGCAGGAGCCCGGCGATGAGCCCCGGCCAGCGGTGAATGAGACGAGACATACCGTTCACCGCCTAGCGGGAATAGGCGAGCGAGGCGACATAGAGCCGGCCACGCGCGGGCGTCCCTGCGCCGTCACTCGTCAGCGGGATCGCTACGTCGTTCGGGCTGTCGCGCATGTCTTCCACGGCGGCATCGACATGCAGCGTATAGCCCGCGTCGAATAGCGCATCGGCCAAGTCGAGCGAGATTTCCAGCGTGCGCCCAGCACCAACGCTGGCGCCGGTGATGCCATCAATCCCGGAGGGATTACCGCCCGTCGCACGATACCAAGCCGACAGGTGCCCGTAATATTTCGACTTGCCCCCGGCGACCCAGACCGTACCTGCGTACTTCCCCTGTGGATCGATGACATAGAAGGCGAGATAGGCCCCGTCTCCGCCATACCGGTTCAATGTGGTCGTCACCGTGATGGGACGGGCCATCGCGAGGCCAGGAAGGGTCAGCGCCGTCGTCAGCGCCAGTGCCGCAAAAATGGATTTCATGCCGATCTGCCTTTTCCAGAGAAGCGGATCGCGGATAACCAATTGGTTCGAGATCCGACGCCCCACTCTGGCAAGGCCACCTGAGCATCACCTGACAGCAAAAATATTTTTGCTTCAGTGTTTCGTCAGGAAGCGATGAAATACCAAACGCCTAGAAAGAACAAAACCGCAGATCGGTGGTCAGGTCAGCGGTCGTGTTCCTAGCGAACGCCATGCTCGGTGTTTGTCGCGGACGCGAAATCTGAAGTTGCGCTGGTATTGGTCTAGTCGTGGGCAAGCGGAATAAGGCCAAGTGCCGTTTCCTCAAGTGCCGGAGTTCCATCCGAGAAGGCGTCCGTAATCCTGATCAAGCCAAAGGGGACGGTCCTGGCTTGCCAGTGGAATTCGCATTGGCTTAGCCGGATTGTTTGCCTGGCGGAGAACGGCCGGAATGCCTGATGGGCTCCGAACCGCATCGAGCCCGTTTGCGTCAGCCGAACCGTTTCGTCCACAAACTCTTCTCGAGCGCCCAGGCGCTTGGCAATATCCCCGACACCGTAGGCAATGGCGGCGGGGACCCTGGCAGCTTGTTTATCGCAGGCTTCAATCGGAAACACTCAACGCAGGGACATGCGCCGCAGCGTGCCATCGCGCAGGACGAACTGGTGCCAGATGGCCATCAGGGCGTGCAGTCCGGCGAGGATGAGGATGATGGTTCCGGCATTCTCATGCAATTCGGCGATCAGGCCGGGTCGCCCCTGAACGGGCTCGGTGAGCGCAGGAAGCTGCAAGCCGAAGAACGATACTGAGACACCCATGCGTGAAGCCGTGTACCAGCCAGTGATCGGCAGCGCGATCAAGAACAGGTAGAGCACCGCGTGCCCGGCCTTCGCGGCAGCCGCGAGCCAACCTTGCGTATCGGCTTCGGGCGTGCGGCCGGCCACCCGCAGAACTAGCCGGGGCAACATCAGGGCGAGCACCGCAAGCCCGAGCGAAAAGTGCAGCAGGGGCGGGTTCTCGGCGACCTTGCGACCGCCCTCGGCCGTGAACCAGGCGCCGAGCACCAGAAGGGCGGTTAGCCAGTGGATAACGATCATGCTCGCCGAATAGCGATGCGACTTGTCGGGCATATTGAGGTCTCCTTGAGATGCGCCGGAGCGAAAGTGCGGCGGCTTATTTCACGACAGCCTTTGGCCGCGTATTCGTCCCGAGCAGGCCGTTCGCAGATGCCCCGTCGGCAGCTTCCCGCCCGATGTTCTGCGTCCGTTGGCGTTCGGCTCCGTGATGGTCGTCATCCCGATCCTTGTAGCGGAGCTTAACGATTTCGAGCGTCGCAGGGTCGATCTTGGCTTTGAAGGGGCGACCTCCTTCATCGGTTCCGCGGATTTCGTAGCAGCCGTCGTCGATCTTGATCCGGGTGACGGTCCAGCCCCGCCCAGCCGCCATCGTCTGCACCGCCTCGCGCGGCTGCCACTGCTCCATCGGAACATGGCAATCGTCGTCCGCCCTTGCGGTCCCTAACCCGGCGAACGTCAGAACGAGGATTGCCGCCGCCATCTGCTTCATCATCTGATTGTTCCCGATCAACGCGATATAGTCACAACCATGGCAGGTTATCCTGACGAATCGCTGAAGCAGCGACTGATACCCCTTCAGCAAACCGACAGGTTCAAACCGTAGAAAAGCAGCAGAAGGGGGAACCGATCCCAGGATGAGAGTCTTGCTCGTTGAAGACGATGCGATCCTCGGCAAGGCCGTTCGCGATCACATCGCCGCCAGCCATTCCGTCGATTGGGTGAACCGGCTCGACGCCGCGCGCGAGCATCTCGATAGCGCGGCCTACGACCTCATCCTGCTGGACCTGATGCTTCCCGACGGGCTGGGTGTCGGCTTCCTGCGAAAACTGCGTGCCGCAGGAAGTGTGACGCCGGTCATCATCCTGACGGCGCTGGACCAGATTTCCGACCGCATCGAGGGCCTCGACGCCGGCGCGGACGACTACATGATCAAGCCCTTCGATCTTTCGGAGCTGTCGTCGCGTTTGAACGCGGTCGCGCGGCGCTACAGCGGCAATCCCAATCCCCTCATCGAGATCGGCGACCTGTGCGTCGATCTTGCCGCCAAAACCGTGAAGCGCGGCGGACGCTCCGTCGAACTGACCGGACGGGAATGGGCGCTGTTCGAGACCTTCCTGCAACGGCCGGGCGTCGCGCTGACCAAGGCCCAGCTCGAGGACCGGCTCTATGCGTTCGGTGCCGAAGTGGAGAGCAACACGATCGAGGTCCATGTCAGTCGGCTGCGCAAAAAGCTGGGGCATGCTGTCATCGATACGGTTCGCGGCATCGGTTATCGTCTCGGAAGCGCGCGATGAAACGCCCGAAAAGCCTGCAATGGCGGCTTTCGCTATGGCTCGGCCTCGGCATGACGGTGCTTTGGGCAGTCGCCGCCGTGGTTACGGTTTACAGGCTGCACAACGAGATGAACGAAGTCTTCGACAGCGCGCTGGAGGAGACTGCGCAACGGATTCTGCCGCTTGCGGCGCTCGAAATCCTCGGGCGCGATACCGACGATTCGGAGCAGCGCGTGGCGACGCTGCGTCAGCATGACGAATACTTCACCTATGTCGTACGTGACGAAGCGGGCAAGGTTCTACTCAGCTCGCACAATGCGGATCTGGCGGTTTTTCCGCCATTCTCGGGAATGGGCTTCACCGATACGCAAACCCATCGGCTCTATTCCGACGCCGCGCTGCAAGGCAGCCTGACGATCACCGTCGCCGAACCGCTTTCGCATCGGCGAATGGCGGCAGAACACGCCTCACTGGATCTCGCCCTGCCACTCGGCATTATCGTTCCCCTCAGCCTCCTCGGTGTCTGGCTCATCGTTCGGCTGTCGATGACTCCCGTCCGAGCTTTCCGATCACAGATCGAGGCGCGCGGCGGCGGCGATCTTGCTCCGGTCAAAGCCGACAACCTGCCTTCCGAGGTGGAACCAGTCGCTCATTCGGTGAACCGGCTTCTTGAACGCCTGAAACGGACATTGCAGGCGGAGCGCACGCTGGCGGCGAAATCCGCCCATGAACTACGAACGCCGGTCGCGGCTGCACTGGCACAAGCGCAAAGGATGATCATCGAGGCTACCGATGACACGACCCGCGAACACGCGCGCGACATGGAAACTGCCCTGCGGCGTCTTTCCCGGCTGACCGAAAAGCTGATGCAGCTTGCAAGGGCCGAGGGCGGCCGCCTGCTGGCGGAGAAGCCTGTCGACATCGCAGTCATCCTGCGCATGGTCGTCAGCGAGTTCGGCGAACACACCCCTGGCGCCGGTCGGGTCGAGCTGATGCTTCCCGACAATCCGGTATCCGCCAATATCGATCCGGACGCCTTCGCCGTTCTGGCGCGCAACCTCATTGAAAACGCCCTGAAGCATGGCGACCCGAAGGAGCCTATCAGCGTCGCGCTATCGGCTGAGGGCACCCTGCAAGTCACGAATGCCGGTCCGGCCGTGCCGGCGGAGACGCTTGCCCGACTGTCCGAGCCTTTCGAGCGGGGCCAGTCAGATGCGGACGGCGCGGGTCTCGGCTTGGCCATCGCCAAAACGATCGCCGCTGGCACGGGCGGCAGGCTTGATCTGATCTCGCCGATAGAGGGGCGGCGGGACGGTTTCGCGGCCGTATTTTTCTCCGGCAAGCAATAGCGCAACCAGCAGCCTGCTCCCGTTAGCCCAGATACGGCGAAGGCACGCACGCCTCGGAATGAATGCCTTTGCCGACCGTCCGGACGCGTCTCGACTACGCGTGGCCCTATTTCTCCTTCCGTGGCGCACCCCCATCGTCACCGAAGCGTTTGACCTTTCCATCAACAACCTCCAGTGTCGCCGGGTCGACTTTGACCTTGAGGATGTTGCCGCTGGCATCGGTCACCCGAAGCTCGTAACAGCCGTCGTCGATCTTCATCCTGTCAATGGTCCATTCGAAGTCGCTTGCAAGCTTCGCCAGCGCTTCGAACGATTGCCTCTTTTCGGGCGATACATCGCACGCCTCGCCAGCAAGGGCGGCGCCAGCCGGCAGCATCACCAGCAATGCAAGCATCGTGAAAGACTTTTTCATGGTTCCAACTCCTCAGTTGCCCTCATCTACGCGTGCAATCATGCAACGCCTTGCTGATGGGCTCCTGAAGAACGATGATAATTCCTGTCAGCTTCCAGTCAGCGAGGCCGCGTGGCAGTCGATACCGACAATGGGCTCAGCCCACCAAGTGACCTGAAGGATGGCTTTGGGGATAATCCTCTGTCGACGGGTAATGCAACACCGGCGATGCGGCGGAAACGCGGGCACCTCGAACCTCGACAAGAACTGGGCCGGCCTTTCGGGCATCATTGTAAATCGCTGTTCGTTGCCCGATAGATACACTGGTTCCTTTCGAAGCGTCATGGGCTCCCGAATGGTACCACCAGATGAAATCGGTCTTTCGCGGGAGTGTGCCAGCAAATCATGGACGGGGACGCCCTTCTCAGCCGCCTGGCGGTTTCGCTATCGATCGGCTTGCTGATCGGTCTCGAGCGCGGCTGGCGCACCAGAAATGAGGAAGACCATCAACGCGCGGCGGGATTGCGCACCTTCGCGCTTTCGGGGCTGATCGGCGGCGTCGCCGGCGCGCTGGCGCAGCAATTCGACTCAGCCGCCATCATCGGCTTGGCTTTCCTGGGGTTCGCAGGGGCTTTCGCCGCGTTTCACTGGCTGGAGGCGCAGGCCGAGCGGAACTACAGCGCGACCTCCGTGATCGCCGGCATGTCGACCTTCCTGCTTGGCGTCCTCGCCGTCGTGGGCGATGTGGCAGCCGCCGTCGCCGGCGCCGTCGCGACGGCCGTGCTGCTGGCGCTGCGCGATCAGTTGCACCGTTGGGTCGCATCGTTGAGCTGGAGCGAAATCCGCTCGGGCTTGACGCTTCTGGCGATGACGTTTCTGCTGTTGCCGGTCCTGCCAAATCGGCCGATCGATCCGTGGAACGCGATCAATCCGTATGAAATCTGGCTGCTTACGATCCTGATCGCGGCCGTGTCCTTTGCCGGATACGTCGCCGTTCGCGTATTCGGGGACCGGCTGGGCGTGCTCACGGCGGCGGTCGCAGGGGGGCTCGCATCTTCAACGGCCACGACCGCGACACTGGCGGCCCTGGCCCGGCGCCGCAGCGAAGCCGCCGCTCTGCTTTCTGGCGGAGTGCTCCTTGCAGGGGTGGTCATGATCGCGCGCGTTGCGATCATCGCGACCGCACTCAGTCCGTCCCTGCTGCCGCACCTCCAATGGCCGCTCCTCATTGGCGGCGGCGTCCTTGTTCTCGGGGCCGGGCTTCTGCTTCTCCAAGACAGCGGCGCCACGGAACAGCCGGAACTGAAGATCACCAATCCGCTCGAACTGGCGCCGGCCATCAAGATGGGCGCGCTCATCACCGCCGTCATGTTGATCTCGCAATTGCTTCAACAATCGTTCGGAAACGCGGGCATCTTCGCGACGGCCGCGATCTCGGGGATGGCAGATGTCGATGCGATCTCGATCTCCATGGCGCGAATGTCGCTACAGACGATCGAGCCGAAGCTTGCGGCCCAGGCCATCCTGATCGCGGTCGGTGTGAATTCGCTCGCCAAGGCCGTCCTGGCCGCATGGCTCGGCGGCTACAGACTCGGGGTTCGCGTGGGAGCCGTCAGCGCGCTCGGGGTTGCCGCGGGCATGGCAGCGTCGCTGAAACTCGCTTGATTTCCCGGGCTGTCGGGCCGCAGTTTCCCATAGGATGCCCTAGACTGCTCTTTCGTCCACCACTTTTGGAACAGACGCCGAAACGTTTCGTTCCTCCGGTGTGCGGCGCGTAGGCGTTGCCTCGTCCGCGTTCCGCCGGATACGGTCCGAGAGCAGGCGCAAGCCGTTCAGGACGACCAGCACGGTCCCGCCTTCATGCCCGACCACCGCCAGCGGCAGCGGCAGATCGAAGAACAGCCCGCCTGTGACGAGCACCAGCATGGCGCCGATCGCGACGGTGAGGTTCTGCCGGATGACAGAGGCGGTGCGCCGCGCCAACCGGTGCGCATCTGCCAGTTTCTTCATGTCTTCCGACAGCAGGGCCACATCGGCCGCCTGAAGGGCGACATCCGAACCGGCCGCACCCATGGCGATGCCGACATCGGCGCGGGCAAGGGCCGCCGCATCGTTCACGCCGTCGCCCACGAAGGCGACCCTGCCGCGTTCCGCCAGCTCACCGATTTGGCGCACCTTGTCCTGCGGCAGCATTTCGGCGTGGATCTCGTCCGGGCCGAGGCCAAGTTCCTCACCGATGCGCAGGGCCACCGGGCGACGGTCGCCGGTCATCATGAAGATGCGGCGCACGCCGCCGGCGCGCAGGGCCGCAAGCGCCGGGGCGGAACTCGCCCTCGCCTCGTCCGCGACGCTGACGGCGCCCAGAATGGTCGATCCTCGCCCGAGATAGACGACGGTTTGCGCGTTCTCCTCCAGCTCGCGGAATTCGGCGCGATCAGTGGACGCATCCATTTCCCTGGCGAGATAAGAGTTTCCAGCCCAGACCGGGCCAGTCTCATCCCGCCCGACGATTCCGGCACTGGGACGGGAACTGACATCCATGACTTGCGCCGGTTCGATCCCGTGTATGACCGCCTCACGGCGGATCGCTGCGGCGATATGATGCTCGGAATGCGCTTCCAGCCCCGCCAGCAGGGACAGGAAGCGCCGATCCTCACCGTCCAGCGTAATGATCCGCGTCACCTGCGCACGGCCGTTGGTCAGCGTGCCTGTCTTGTCGAAGGCGAAGGTATCGACGGCCGCCAGCATTTCGAGCGCGCCGCCGCCCTTGAACAGAACGCCGCCCCGCGCCGCCGCCGAGAGCGCCGACAGGATCGCCGCCGGCACCGATATGACGATCGCACAGGGGCTGGCCGCGACCAGCAGCGTCGCGGCCTTGTAGAGCGCCTGCTCCCAATCGCGGCCGAGCCAGTAAAAGACGGCGAAGGCGAGAACCGCGCCGATGAGGACCGCGACGGTATAACGCTGGCCAAACCAGGCGCTGAACCGTTCGGACGGCGCTTTCGCCTCCTGGGCCTCGGTGACCAGGCGGATCATGCGCGCGATCGTACTGTCGCCGACCGTTCTCGCTATCGTCACTTCCAGGATGCCGTCGAGATTGACGGTGGCTTCGAACACCTGCTGGCCCGGCTCCTTGGAGACGGGCATGGATTCGCCGGTGATGTTGGCCTCGTCGATGCCACCGCGCCCTTGCAGGATGACGCCGTCGGCAGGCACCCGGGCGCCCGGCCGCAGGATCACCACGTCGCCGACGGCAAGCTCCGCGGCGGGAACCTCCGTGACCGCACCGTCGGCGGCGTTCTTGCGGAACGCCGTCTCGGGGCGCAGCGCCATCAGGGCTTCGACCGCGCGGCGCGCGCGCCCGAGCGCCTGGTGTTCGAGCGTCGTCGACACGCTGAACAGCGTCAGCAGCACGGCACCTTCGAACGGCGCGCCGACGATCGCTGCGGCGATCGCGGCGACCACCATCAGGAGGTCGATGTCGAGGATATGCTGCCGCCACAGCGCTGACAGGGCCGTCCACGCGGCGGGAAGCCCGCCGGCGGCATAGACGAGCGCCAGTCCCGGCCACCGCAGGACACCAAGTGCCTCGGCTGGCGGCCAGGTCCCGACCGTCGCCAGGATCATGCCCAGCACTGTCAGGAGCGACATCAGCATCGGGATATCGAACGACAGGCGTCTCATAATCAGACCGCCCGGCCGATAAGGGCGCCGATGGCCGCTGTCGACGCCATGGCCACCGCGCCCCAGAAGACGACCCGAACAGTCGGTTTCCAGATGCCGGCGCCGCCCGCGCTCGCACCAACCGCCCCGAGCGCGGCAAGCCCGACGAGACAGGCGATGGACACTGCCCATACGACCGCTCCCGCCGGCGCGAGCAGCGCCACGACCAGCGGCAGCGCCGCGCCCACGGAAAAGGTCGCCGCGGATGTGAAGGCCGCCTGGACGGGCCGCGCCATCACATGGCTCGACAGTCCGAGTTCGTCGCGCGCATGCGCCTCGAATGCGTCCTTCGCCATCATTTGCTTAGCCACCTCAAGGGCGAGATCCGGCGCGACGCCGCGCTGCTCGTAGATCGCAGCGAGTTCGGCTAGTTCCGCCTCCGGCTGCGTGGCGAGTTCGCGGCGCTCGCGCGCCATGTCGGCTTCTTCCGTGTCGGCCTGTGAGCTGACCGAGACATATTCGCCGGCCGCCATTGACATGGCTCCGGCCACCAGCCCGGCAACGCCCGCCACAAGGACCTCGTGAGGGCCGGCGGTCGCCGCCGCCACGCCGACGATAAGGCTCGACGTCGAGATCAACCCGTCATTGGCCCCAAGCACCGCCGCCCGAAGCCAACCGATACGTTCGATAAGATGATTCTCTTTGTGTAAAGTGCGCATAGAATTTGTTCCAGTGTGCGATCGGTCGGCCCCGAGGCACCGCCCATTCTACGGACGCTCGTGAAAGCGTCGCCGATCGATTGTTCGACGTTCATATTAGAATTATTCTAAATATTTGACATGGGCATTGAGATTGGTCAATAAGTTATAATTATTCTAATCTGGGAGACATCATCCATAGAGCGTGCTGGCGTTCAAAACGCCCGATCGTCATATCGACGGGCGCCAATCCCGGAAGATCTGGCACGCCGAGGCCGTTATAGGGGGGAGCCACCTGCCGGCTGCGGTCACCGCGAGGCCGAGAACAGTGATGACTGAGCGGACCCGCGACGGGTCGATCGGCAAAACGCGTCATTTCAGGTTCCTGGCTGGCACGGTCACGGCCTCGGCCGCCGGCGCTGGCTGGGCAGGGGAATCGTCAGGCGGCTTTTTTGCACCGTAACGCGAGGATTGCGATGGCAATCCAGATGCCGGTGCGCAAGATCATCGCGCCCATGGTGCGTATCTCCCATGCGCCGCCGGAGCCGACATGCCACAGGAAGGCGGCGAAGACGGCCGCCGTCGCCGCGGCGATGCCGAGCGACAGCATCGGCGCCCAGTTCGTGCCGCGCCACAGGCCGATCCCGGTGAGGACATAGGCAAATCCCGCTACGAAGTTGAACCACAGCACGAAGGGCACCACAGCGCCCATGTCGACGCCGCCGAACAGCGCCCTGGCGCCCGAAACGATGGTCAGCAGGCCGAAGATCACCGCGACGGCGGCGGCGATGGTAAGGGCGCGGGATCGTCTTGCGGGCATGGAGCGGCTCCGGGTCAGGCGTCGGCGAGGCGGCCGTCGCGCAGGTGGATCAGGCGGTCGAAACGGTCGAAGATCTTTTCGTCGTGGGTGACGGTGACGATGCAGGCTTCCTGCTCGACGGCGAGCTTGCGCATCAGGTCCATCACCAGCCCGGCCCGCGCGCCGTCGAGCGCGGCGGTGGGCTCGTCGGCGAGGATGATGCGGGGACGGTTGGCGAGCGCGCGAGCGATCGCTACGCGCTGCGCCTCGCCGCCGGAAAGGAGTGCAGGTTTAACCTTTGCGCGGTGGCCGACTTCCAGATAGTCCAGCAATTCGCGCGCCCGCACCCGGCCTTCCTCAGCGTGAAGGCCGGCAAGGTCGAGCACGACCGCGACGTTCTCCTCGGCAGTCAGGAACGGCAGCAGGTTGTGCGCCTGGAAGATGAAGCCGATCTTGTCGAGCCTGAGACGTCTCAAGTCGCGGCGCAGCCATCTGCCATCGAACACTGGCTCGCCGTCGAGCACCACCCGTCCCGCCGAGGGGGCGAGGATGCAGCCGATGATGTTGAGCAGCGTCGTCTTGCCCGAGCCCGAAGGTCCGAGCAGCGCGATCACCTCGCCGGCGCGCACGGCAAGATCGACCGCGCGTAAGGCGTCGACGCGGGTCTCGCCCTCGCCGAAATGCTTGGCCACGTTCGAGACTTCTATGAGGATGTCGCCGAGCGCCATGTCGGTCAGCTCCCGAGCGCTGTGGCCGGGTCGACCTTCATCGCCGCCCGCACGCCGAGCGCCGAGGACAGCAGGCAGACGGCGGCGATGATGCCGGCAAGGACCATGACGTTGAACGGCTCCAGCACCACGCGGCGGGGAAAGTAGTCCTTCACGCTAAGGATCAGCATCAGGCCGATCGCCCAGCCCGAGGCGCCGAGGATCAACGCCTGCTGCACGATCAGCGCGACGATGGTGCGGTCGGGGGCGCCGATCAACTTCAGCGTGGCGATCTGCTTCAGCTTCTCCATCGTCATCGTGTAGATGATGAGCGCGATCACCACGGCGCTGACGGAGAGTAGGATGCCGAGGAACAGCCCGATCTGGCGGCGCGCCTTGTCCACCACGGAAACGAGCAGCAATTCCTCCTGTTCGGCCTGGGTCATGGCGGCGAGGTGCTTCCACTGGCGCACTGTGGCGGTCAATAGATCGACATCGGCGCCGGGCGCCATGCGGGCGATGACGGCCGCCACCGATGCGGACTTGACGGAAACCGCCCCGCGCGCCGCCTGCACCCGCTGGGCGGCCGGGTCGAGTTCGGTCTGGAGCGCCATCGCGTCGGCGAGCGTCACGTAGACCGCCGGGTCACCGCCGGAATTCATCGCGCCCTCGACAAGCCCGACGACGGTGAAGCGCTTACGCCCGAACCGGATCGTCTCGCCGGGTAGAAGGCCGGTCTTGCGGTCGGCGACCAGCTCGAAATGGCTGGCGCCGATGCCGCGCCCCTCGGCGATCGCTTGCGGCCCACCGGGCCGACCGGGCTCGTAGCCGACGACGTAGATCCTGAGCGTACGCCCGGCATGGAAAGCCTCGACGTTCTGGTAGTTGACCGCGCCGGCTTCGGCGACACCGGGCATCCTCGCCACCGCATCGCGCGTATCGGCAGGGATGCTGGACGCTTCCGCAAACGGACCCTTGGTTCCAGCCTCGACCACCCAGACATCGGCCACCGGCGCCTTCACCACCGCCAGCGCGTCCGAAACGAGGCCGTTGTAGATGCCGATCATCGCCAGCACGACCGTCATCAGCAGCCCCAGCCCGAAGCAGGTCAAGACGAAGCGAAACAGACCGTGGCGGATGTCCTTGAGCGCAAGGTTCATGGCGCATCCTCGGGGCGGGCACGTCTGCCCCCAGCCACACCCTTCGGCGGTCTGGCGACGATCGCCGCCCCTTCGGGCAGGCCGCCCGCAACTTCGACGCGGCCGCGATCGTCGCGGGCACCGAAGGTCAAGTGCGCTCGCGCGAGACGGCCGTTCTGCACCGTCCACACCGTGCCGCGATGGCCGTCGAAACCGGTGATCGCCACCTCGGGAACCATCAGCGCGCTTTCCCGGCTGCCGGTGGTGATACGCACCTCGGCCTGCTCGCCGAGAAACATCTCGGCGGGACAGTCAGCGCAGGCCAGCCAGACGCGGCGTTCCTCGTTCACTCGGTCACTTTCGATACCGATGCGGACGATTGTGCCGTGGAACTCGGCCGACGGCTGCGACCGCAGCCGGATTGTACCTTGCTGGCCAGGGACAAGCTGGCCGGCGCGCTCTTCGTCGACATAGGCTTGGATCCAGACGGTGGCTGGGTCGATCAGCGTGAAGATCGGATCGCCCGCCTTCACCACCGTGCCCGGCTCCGCGTGGCGAGCGACGACCAGCGCATCGTAGGGTGCGACCAGCCGGTGATGGGCGAGAATGGCTTCCTCCTGTCGCAGGGCTGCCGCCGCGTCCAGGCCCTGCGCCCGGATCACTGCCAGATCGGCCTCCGCTACCGCCAGATCGGCTCGCGCCACGTCCTCATCGCGTTGGGCTTCCTCGGCGCGCTGGGCCGAGGCGACTTCGCGCTGCACCAGCCCCTGCTGACGACGGTTCGCCGTCTCGCGCTCGGCGAGCACCGCGCGGGCGCGCACGACTGCGGCATTGGCCTTGGCGAGATTGGCCTTGTTGGTCGCCACTGTCGCATGGGCGCGCGCCACCCGCGCCTCCTGCTCGGCGGAGTGAAGGATGGCCAGTTCCTGTCCCCGGATCACGCTGTCCCCGGCATCGGCGGCAAGAGAGGTCAGCGCGGCACCCACCTCGAAGCCGATACGGCTGAGAACCCGCGCCTCGACGGTGCCGAGTCCGTAAATGCGAAGGGCGACATCGCGTTCAGGTTGAACGACCGTCACCACCAGCGGCCGTTCGGTGAAGAACAGAAAGCCTGCTCCGACAGCCAAGGCCAGAAGAATGCCCGAAAGCCCGATTCGTCGCATCGCCTATTCTCCCCTTGCAGCCAGAAGGCGGCATTGCACGTCGAACAGCCGCAATCCCTCTTCGCGCAGGTCGAACTCGCGCTCACCGAGCGCCCAGCGGATCGCCACCCCCTGCACGAGCGACGTCAGCAGCACCGCCACATCGTCCGGCATGACATCGCCTCGCATAGCCCTTGCTTCCTGTCCCGCACTGACCTCGCGCGCGAGCAGGCGGTGAAAAGCCTTGAGCGTGCTGTTGAACGTGGCGCGCAGCTCCGCATTGGTGACATTCAGCTCGCGCGAGAACAGCAGCATGGGAAGTGCGGGGGTGGTAGCGATCTGCGCGAACTGCGCGGCAATCAAAGCACGCAACCTGGCGATAGGCTCATCGCATCGGCTCAATGCGTCGTCCCACGCCTCCTCCAGACCTTCGGCCACATGCTCGGCCACAGTCTGCCAAAGCGTGTCCTTGGTCGGGAAATGCCTGAACAGCGCCGCCTGGGTGATGCCGATCGACGACGCCACCGCTCCGGTCGTCACACGGTCCGGCCCGATGCTGTCAGCCAATCCCAGGAGGGCGGCGACGATCTCGGCCTTGCGAAGCTCCGCCCGCTTGCGCATAGATTTCCCTATTGTTAGTTATCAGACACTAACTAATATGATAGACCCTTACGCTATGTCAATCGCAAGCGACCATGGATGAATCACTAGCCAAGAGGTCCATATTCGCTGCTCGCTATGACGTAGATGGCGAAGGAAACAGCGAGGTATGTGGCAAGGTCATCCGCCTTGTGCTGTCGGCGAGCACTCCTTCGCCATCGAGACAAGCATGGTCCGGACCTACACCGCAGCCGGTTTTGTCCAACGCAATATGTTGATTGGAACGCACGACGTCCTCGATCCAGCGTATTTTTCGCCGCTTCTGTTCAACAAGCCGGACGCAGCGGAGAGAGCAGGTTCGGGAAAACTGGACAGGTTGGATAAGTGGAGTTTCTGCCGGAAGGCGGCATGATGGCCGCGATAGGAGAGAGACCATGGCGAAACGACTGCGGCGGAACCACACGCCGGCTTTCAAGGCGAAGGTGGCCCTTGCAGCCGTCAGGGGCGAGAAAACGATCGTCGAGCTGAGGCAGCAGTTCGACGTGCACCCGAACCAGATCAGTATGCGCAATTTTTAACTCAGGATCGCCGAGCCCGGTCGCTCGACCGGCCTATATCTAACCCTGACTATCCGTGCTCCCTACGCGGACCAAATCAGGCTTCCCCGATTTCCCTCAGCGCTGCATGGTCGTTCGCGCAACAGCGTGAGCGACCAATGACAGGCAAGCCCAACGGTGACTTCGGGTGACATTGCACTCAGGGAACTAGCCTCGCGCTCGATGTCCATCAAATGAGCGACACCACGTTGTCGACCGTCGACCGAAGGAGGCTAACATTGGACAACAAATTTCTTACCCCTGAGGAGGTCTCGGAACGCTATCGAGGCGGCGTCTCGGTTGGAACGCTTCGGAACTGGCGGGCGATGAAGATCGGCCCGTCGTTCGTTAAGATTGGCAAAGCCGTCCTCTATCCGATCGACGAGCTTGAAGCGTGGGATGAAAGGAATACAGTGAGTTGCCGTGCATCAAGGCGACTCACTGAACTCACTGGTGATCAGCCGTGATGATCACGATTGGTCATTGGGGACATGCCCCATTCCCCGGCACCAACTTCACCGAATTCCAGAAAAATATCTGCAATATCAATACGATATGGATTTTCGTGGAATGATGCACAACCACCCCTCGGGCGACCCCTCGCCCTCGCATGAGGACATCATGCTGACGCACCAGATCGTGAAGATCGGCAAGCCGCTCAACGTCGCCGTGCACGACCATCTGATCGTCGGCAAGCGCGGGCACGCGAGC
>JBGAFL010000025.1:0-68436 GCA_044227265.1 Methylobacterium sp. | reverse complement strand
TTTTGATGGCATGACGGGCGAGGTGTGCCCGCCCATCGATACATTCTCATTAAAATGAAGAAAGATGAGCGTCGACGTCTTATTATGAGGGCTGCCGGCGCGAGCTTATACCACGACGCTCAAAGGCCATCGTCAGGACCAATTTCCCTTGATTTTGCAAAGTTCTCTTGACAGCGCGACGGTATTGTGATAAGTATCCTATATTCGGCAAGAAAGTGGCTTGAGCCGGGGGCTCGGGTTTTAGCACGAGCTTGAATCGCGGCGACTGCCTTGAAGTGCACGCTTCAGGTGAGGCGGGCCATTGAGGGATTTAGTAAAGTGCCACCGTAATTCGTTTAATAATGATTTATGAAAGTCTATAATCACTCTGTTTTGCCAAAAATGGCAGTATTATCGGAGTGACGAGGGTATGAAATACGATGACTGAAAATATTTACTATACATTATCATCAAATCGAGCTAAAAACCCATCGGGATTGATGTTAGACAATGAAAGTGATCTGATTTCTGCAGAATGTCCGGTTTATGGAATCAGGGACGCAAGTAAACGTGGTATTCCTAGTCTCAATAAGGTTCCACGTTTTAGATATATAAAAAGAGAAGGTAGATTGCCACAGGATATCGAAGATTTTAGAGGTATTTTATTAGTTAGCGAAAAGGCAAAATGTCTGTTTGAGCGTGTTGATTCGGACGCATTTGAGTTCAAATTTTGTGAAATTGTGAATCATAATAATATCAAAATGGATAAATATTGGCTTTGCGACGTAATTCGAGTTCTCGATGCTCTAGATGAATTGCAATCGGATGCAGTAATTGAATCTATTGGCGGAAGAAAGCGCTACGACCTTCTTCGTTCGAGGCATCTTGTTTTTAAAAAGGAAATTGTCGGGCGATCACATATTTTCCGAATGGACCATAGATGGACAACAGTCATTTGCGATAGCGCCTTCCGAAGAGCCTGTGAAGAAGAAAATTTGAAAAACTTTATTTTCAAAAACGTTTCTTGATATCGACAGCAATAGAAGCTTGCAACTCAACGCATGAAGCCGCCTGTGTACCTGTTTATTGGAATGCAACGTCATCATATTTGGGCTCAAATATCGTCTAGAGGAACATTTTCAGTAGAATTGCGGTGACACTTTACTACATCATCGATTTCTGAGCCGGGATCGTGCCGTTCGTCGACTTGATGAAGGGCGGAATTTGCCGAAAGGCTCGCATGCGTGAAATTGGTCATACCGAAATCATTGTTCAAAATTGGAGAAAGAATAAGCTGTCACCGTAATTCCTGTAAGCCCGGACGTGCACCGACCCTTGTCGATGTCGCCGTTAGACGAGCCTCCGGCCCTCGATAGCCAGCCAGAGAGCAACTGCAACGAGAAGTAACGCCAGGATGCGCTTCAGGACGATAGGACCGGTTCTGCCTTTCAAGATCGGTGCCATGCGTGACGCCAAAACGACAATGATCGTGTGAATGATGGTCGCAATCACGACATAGATCGATCCAAGAATAATAGTCTGCAGCACTGGTGACAGTGAAGAGTCTTTTACAAACTGCGGAACAACAATAAGGAAAAACAGAACTGATTTCGGGTTTAAGATGTTGATCAGGAGCCCGCGCCCGACGAAGCCAGTCAGACGTTCCGGATCAGCGGTCGGCGACGTGTCCGGTTGCGTGGGGCTGATCCAGACATCGACGGCCAGCCATAGCAGGCAGAGCACCCCGGCCCAGTGCAGCACGTCATAGGTCCAGGGAAAGCGCGCGACGATGAGACCGGCGCCGAAACCTACGGCAATCGCGTGCGTGGCGAGACCGAGCGCGATCCCTGCTACAGCGGCCATGCCGGCCCGCCACCCGCGATCCAGGGTAAGGAGCGCCAGCGTTGTCATGTTAGGTCCAGGCGTCAGTTCGAGCGCCAAAACAATAATCAGGAACTCTAGTGGAACAAGCATGCGTCTGATGAAAGGCGCGTCCGCAATGGGCTTTGATGTAGCGCAAGCCCGACGAGAAATCCATTCGGTGGTTACGGTAACGGCGCGAGTTCGTGTGCAAATCTCAGCAGCCGTTCACGACCCTCGATGCTTCGATATTTGCCCAAAGTTGCAGAAGCTCTGTCGCACCTGATAGTTCATCACGAAGCCGGCCGTTGCTCTTGAGCTCTTCGATAGGGCAGCCAAGAGTTTCCGCGATCTGTCGGAGTTGCTTGCGCGCACGAGTGCCCGGCTCGGCCCCTTCAAACGGACCAGCGTTAGACATGGTTGCGAACTCAACCTCAACATACATCATGTGAGGCCGAGCAAACAGAAGTTCGCGATCACATCATTGATCCAGCAGACCGTGTGAAAACCGCCGTTGGCGAGTTGTGGCCCGCTGATGATGGGCGTCGGGCGTTGGTTTTTCGGGCTGACGGCTTTCCGCCGTCTCCTGAATTACGGCGACACTTTACTATATCATCGATTTCTGAGCCGGGATCGTGCCGCTCGCCGACTTGATGAAAGGCGGAATTTGCCGAAAGGCTCGCACGGGTGAAACCGGTCATGCCGAAATCATGGGCTAAAATTGGAGTAAAGAGTAAGCTGTCACCGCAATTCCCGCAATTCCGGGTTGGATGTGAGCAAGCCTCTGACCGTTCGACATTCGTCGTGACAGAAACTGCGGATTGTCGCCGAAACGGTGCGCTTGACCAGCGAGTCGGATTTCCATATTTCGCCAATCGGCAAATTAGCTGATTGGCAAATTATGGAACGCGATCGTCTGAGCGCCACCTTCGCAGCCCTGTCCGATCCCACGCGACGGGCGATCCTGGCGCGGCTCACGCTGGGCGAGACCACGGTGAAGGAACTCGCGGCGCCGTTTTCGCTCGCAGCGCCCACCATCACGAAACACCTGAAGGTGCTGGAGCAGGCGGGGCTGATCAGGCGCAGCCGTGATGCGCAATCGCGCCCCTGCCGGCTGGAGGCCACGCCGCTCGAGGAGATTTCCGTCTGGATCGAGGCCTATCGCAAGCACTGGGAACAGCCAATGCAGCGGCTCGACGCGTATCTCGCGAGCCTCGAGCGGAAGGATGTAAGCGATGAGCCCTGACCAAACGTCCGATCTCATCCTCTCGCTGCCATCGGAGCGCGAGACAAGGTTCACGCGGGTGTTCCGGCACCGCCCCGATCTGCTGTTCGCGGCGTGGACGCAACCCGAACACATCCGCCATTGGTGGGGTTGCGAGGGAACGGAGATCCTCGCCTGCGATGTCGATCTGCGCGAAGGCGGGGGCTGGCGCATCGTCGCCGGGATGCCCGGCAATGGTGCAGAGCAGGTCTTCAGCGGCACCTACAAGGAGATCGTTCCCGGGTGCCGGCTGGTCTACAGCGAGTGCTACGAGGCGCCGCAATTCGGGAGCCCGACCTGGCAGGCGACCATCATGTTCGAGGCTATTGAGGGCGGCACGCGGCTCACGCACACGCTGCTCTATGCCTCGCGCGAGATGCGCGACATGCACCTGAAATTCGGCATGGAATCCGGCGAGCGGCTATCCCTGGCGAAGCTCGACGAACACCTGTCCCGGCCTGACGCGCCGGCGGCACCAACACGAGCGGATGCCGCGGCATGAATCCGGACGTCGACTGGTTCTTCGAGAAGGCATCGCCGTGGCGCGACGCGTTCGGGTTGCTGAGGACGATCGTTCTCGAAGCCGGCCTCTCCGAGTGCCTGAAATGGGGCCAGCCTTGCTACACAAGCGAGGGCGGCAACGTGGTCCTGATCCACGGGTTCAAGGACTATTGCGCTCTGCTGTTCATGAAGGGCGCGCTGTTGAAGGACGAGGCCGGCATTCTCGTCCGGCAGACGGAAAACGTGCAATCGGCCCGGCAGATGCGGTTTACGAGCGCGCAGGAGATCGCACGCGCCGAGAACATGATCGCGTCCTATCTCAGCGAGGCCATCGACATCGAGAAATCCGGACTCAAGGTGCAGCGGAAGACGTGTGCGGAATTCGCGGTGCCGGACGAATTGAAGGCGAGATTCGACGCAGATCCGGCCTTCAAGGCGGCTTTCGCTGCGCTGACGCCGGGCCGCCAGCGCGGCTACCTGCTGCATGTCTCCGGCGCCAAGCAGGCGAAGACCAGAGAGGCGAGGATCGACAAGGCCTACGCGCGGATCTTCGAGGGCAAGGGGCTGGACGATTAACGGTCCAAATCTGAGGGTTGCTGCCGGCTCCCGGCGTCCGCAATGGGCGGGCGGTTCATGGACGCCCTTCAAAACGTCGCCGCACAAGCTGAAGGGAGGCAGTGATGGCGCATCCAGACCTCTTCCGCCTTGCTCCCGATGAGCGTGAGGCGCGCGAGGCGGCCGAGCGTCTATTCGAGAACGTGAAGGGTGAGCTTGTGCTCGCCCTTCCGGCATCGGCCGAAATCCTGCACGTCGGAGCCACCGCCATTCCGGGATGTCTTACCAAAGGCGACCTCGATGTGGCGGTCAGGGTCTCCGGCGATGACTTCGGCGCAGCAGAGGCGGAGCTTGCTGCTCGCTTCACACGCAACGCGGGCTCGACCTCCACTGAAGATTTCGCTGCCTTCGAGGACGAGAGGCGGACGCCACATCTGGGCATTCAACTGACGACGAAGGGTGGCGCCTTCGATTTCTTCCATGTCTTTGTCGCCGCCCTTCGAGCTGATGCTGGACTACTGCACGACTACAATATGCTTAAGAATGCTCACGACGCTCGGCCAATGGAGCAATACAGGGCAGCCAAAGACACCTTTGTGAAGCAAGTGTTGGGTTGCGCGGTGGGCCGCCACGTGTCGTGAGCAGCCTGAGCCGAAGCTGCCAAGCGCCAAATTTTCCTCATCAGCTTGCCGGGCGACGGCGTCCAGAATCGAACGAAACAGGTCGACGCAAAATGCAGCCATGCGATCCGAACCGTGTCGAAACCTTCGATGACAGTCGGTTGAGCGCCAGCTTTTCCGGTCTGGGCAAACCCGCGCAGCGTGCGCTCGTCAACAACGCGATCTACACGACCGCGGATCTGTCGCGATGGACCCGCAAGGGCCTCGCTAAGCTGCACGGAATCGGTCCGAGCGCCTTCCCCAAACTCGACAAGGCCCTTCGCGCCGACGGCTTGTCTTTCAAAGCCGAAGAATGAACGCTCGCACGCGACAAGCTGGGATGGGACGACGTCAATGATCCCACAATTAAGTGCTCTGGAAGTCATCACGCTGTTTGTCGACGATCTCGCTGCCGCCCGGACATTCTACTCTAAGGTATTCGGTTGGGGCGTCGTCTATGAGGACGATGTATCGGTCGTCTTGAAGCTGCAGAACGTGATGATCAATCTGCTGGCGCGCAATGAGGCCGCAGAACTCGTGACGCCTTCGCCGCTCCCGGAGGCGGGCAGTGGCTCGAGCATGTTGCTGACCATGCGCGTCGACGATGTCGACGCGATTTGCGCGCAGCTTCGGGAGCATGGCGTTTCGATGCTCAACGGACCCATCGACCGGCCATGGGGGCGAAGAACAGCGGCGTTCTCCGATCCCGACGGCAATGTATGGGAAGTGGCGCAGGAGCTTTGAGCCTCGCGTCAGGACGTTGCGTCCGGCTCCGCTTTGAACGGCCTCGATGACGGTGATGGAGAGGACGGCGCTCTTTCGGTGATGATTTCAATGACCACTATTCTGGGGCCCACTCACGCGCCGACGCCGATGCTCTACATCTGATCTCAGGTCGATGATGCGACCGAACGCAGATCCTGGGAGACCCATATGCGGAAGAGGCTTCTCGCCCTCGTCTGTGCCACGCTGATGACGAGCGCCAGCTGGGCGCAGGACGCCAAAGAGCACGGTTCGAAGGTGACACTCGTCTTCGATCACGTCCTCCCCAACGTTCCGGGAAAGAGCCTGCGCGGCGTCCTGGTCGAATACGACCCCGGCGCGTCGACCCCGGCGCACACTCACCCGGCCTCCGCCTTCATCGCCGCGACGGTGATCGAGGGCGCGATCGCCAGCAAGGTCAATGACGGACCGGAGACGGTCTACCGCGCCGGACAGAGTTTCTCCGAGATGCCGGGCGATCGGCACGAAGTGAGCCGCAACGCCAGCGATTCCGAGCCCGCCAAGTTGCTCGCGGTATTCGTGCTCGATACGAGCGAAACGGCCCTCGTCACGCCCAAATGAACCTCACGCCCGAGTGAATTCGGGCGTGAGGTCGCTCACCGTTTCGATCCTCGGCCCTACGGTGTCGTAAAGCTCCAGGACAAGCGGGTGCGCACGACCACAGCGTCGAGGCTGCCGGCGGTGAAGCCGCGGCCGGGGGCAGCGGGCGCCGGGACGGCACCTGCCTTGCCGAAATTGTAATAGAGGCCCTCGAGACCGACGCTGATGCGGTCGGTGATCTTCGATTCGAGGCCCGCGCCGACCACGAAGCCGACCTGCGTATCGGATTTCGTGAAGGCGAGTGCTTGGCCGCCTGCTCCCCCGGCGCCGCCCGGCGCCAGGATCACCGCGCCGCCATTACCACCATTGCCGCCATTGGTAGCGAAGATCGCGCGGGTCGCCTCGTTATCGTTGAAGGCCGCGCCGCCGGTTCCGTAGACGAGGAAGCTGCCGCTGGTGAAGCCGAGCCGGGCGCGCACCGAGCCAAGCAGGCGATGGTTCTCGTCGGTCGAGACGCCGAAATCGCCTTCGCCGCCATAGACGAAGCCGCCTGCCTGCCAATTGTAGCCGAGATGCACGCCGCCGATGACCGAGGGATTCCGCTGCAGGCCGGCGAAGGCAACCGCACCGCCGCCACCACCACCGCCATCAATGCCGCGCGTGCCGGGCGCGCCGTTCTCGCCATCCGCCAGCGCAGTCGAGCCGATCACAGGCGAGAGGTTGGTAATGCCGCCGAAATGGCCACCGCCGTAGAAGCCGCCCCAGGAAATCGGGCCGAGCGCGCCGGGCGCGGCGGGGCCCGTCGGCTGCAGGTGGAAGCTGAGGCGCCCGCGCACGCTGACGAAATCATTGGGCAGCCCTGTGAAGGCAGGGCTGCCGTCGAACACGTAATACAGCGCCTCGAATCCGGCGCTGACCTGCGGTGCGAGCTTCGTCTCGATACCGCCGCCGCCGACGAAACCGACGCGGTCCGAGGCAGGACGAATCAGCGAGAGCGTCCCGAAACCATTGCCGCCTGCACCGGCATCGCCGCCCGGTCCGCCATTTCCGCCGTTGCCGCCATTGCCGCCGACGAAAACGCCGCCGCTGGTGGCGTTGAGCGCCTGGAAGGCGACACCCGCGGTGCCGTAGACAAGGAAGGTCGGGGTGCCGAAACCGAGCCGGGCCCGGCCGCTGCCGAGCAGGTCGTCGATCGGGCCGAGCCCGCTGACATCGGCTTCGAGGCCGAACACGGCGCCGCCGATCTGCCAATTGTAGCCGAGATGGCCGCCGGTGAAGAGATCACGCCCCTTGACGATGCCGACCGCGTTGCCGGTGCGCCCTCCGCGGCCGCCGAATCCCGGCGGAATATTCAGCCCGCCATCGCCGCTCGCGAAGCTGCGATCCTTGCCGTCGGTCACCACACCGATCTGGCCGCCCAGATAGAAGCCCGTCCAATCCTGGACCACAAAAATCGGCGGGGGTGGCGCGACCCGTGCAGGAAGATCAGCCGCCGATGCTGTTTGCGGCGCAGCCCAGAGGGTCAGTCCGGTTACCAGCGGCAGGGCGCCGAGCAGGCGGGAGGAGATCTGGCGCTTCATCCGTGTCGATTTCGATTCGCTATCGGGGCGCCGACGATAGCCCAGGCTTATTGATTTCAAGCGTAGCAATTCAGATCCGGGCGTGAATTCAATCGCGCTGCGGCTTTTTGGATACTGTGCCCAGGCCGAGCTACCCCCTCATGCCGCGCCGCAGCCGGGAGCGATGTGCGTCGACATTGAATACTGGCGCCATCTCCGTCAGCTTAACTTCAGAACAGCAGCAGGTGGCGTCCAGGAAGGGCTGCGGGCGCGTCGCACATCCGAGTATTTCCGAATGACCGCGCAGGCCATTCAGGAGGCTCTTCATCGAAAATTCGTCGCCGACTCTCGCGCTAATGCCTGGCAGCACGATCGGCCAGTAAAATATTCTCACCGAAATGATTCTTTGAGATCATGTTTTTGGCGTACGAAATACTGAAAGCCCGCAAATTTCCAGCGCACATGTGCGGCGCGGCACAAACAATCGCTGGAGTGTCATCTATCGAGAGGATAGCTTCTCTACGGTTCGAGATGTCGGGCGCGGTTCATTCACGCGGTACGTGCATGTTGGACTGGGTAGGTTGCTTTCACGGCTCGGCTTGCACCTTGGTCTTCACGGCGAACAGATTGAAAATTCAAGAACCCCAAAAAATCAACTGCCCTGATCTGTTCAGAAAACATTCACGGCAGATGCGAAAATAAAGAAACCAACCAAGACAGAAAAACTATCGACTATAGCGCAGCTAGCAAGTTCAGATTGCGTTCATTGTTCGAGGTTTAGCTGAATTGTTGGCGAGTTTCTCTCGGTCGGCGTGATCCGATCAGTGCATCAACCACGTGACACAACTTCAATTACCTCACAAGCCCAAAGCGTTCAACCCATCTCGACAGGAGGTCATCATGAAAAAGACAGTGATCGCGCTCGTTTCCGCGTTCGTTCTGATCAGCGCTCCGGCCATGGCCGGTGGCCGCGGTGGTGATGCCGGCGGCGGCGGCGCTGGGTACTGGGGCGGCAAGGGCGGCGGCGGCGGCAATGGCGGCAACGGCGTCGGTGGTGGCTACGGCGGCGGCGGCGGCTGGGGCGGCTCGGGCGGCTACGGCGGCAAGGGCGGACGCGGCGGCAACGGCGGCACCGGTGCCTATGGCGGCTACGGCGGGGGCGCCGGCGGCGGCGGCTCGGCGGTCGGCTACGGCTCTCGCGGCGGACGCGGTGGCGATGGCGGGCTCGGCATCTACGGCGGGACCGGCGGACAGGGCGGCGGCGGCGGATCGGCTGCCAATGGCGGACGTGGTGGCGGCGGCGGCCAGGGTGGAACCGGCAGCTTCGGCGGCCAGGGCGGCGCCGGCGGACGTGGCGGCAGCGCCTTCTGAATAAGACCGGCCTGCTGCTTCCGCTCGGAGGCGGCCGGCCGCTTTGCTTCCCGTCTCGAAGCCGCGCCTGGATCGATACGCTTCAGGCGCGGACCCGTCTCGGGAAGCCAATGCGTTTCTGCGTTCCGCATCCTGCGACGCTTGGGGTTCCGGTTCGTCGCCGGAGATGCGGCACCAGCGTTGAGCACGGCACCGGGTGCGCCGCAGGGGACCCGTCCGCTCGAAACCGGAACGTTGACGTCCCACCAAGGTCCATTCCGATGAAACCCCTCTTCGTTTCCCTGGCAGCCCTGGGCTGCGCGAGCCTTGCCGGTCTGTCCGCCTATGCGGGACCCGGTTCGGCCCCTTCCGATGACACGCTGATCACGGTTGCCGGTTCGGGCGATGGCGCCGGCCTGCCTGGTCTTCCCGGAGGTCGTGCGGGCAAGTCCGGCCGCGAACTCGCGCGCGAATATGCCGGCAGGCGTGCCCAATCCGACCCGGACGACCAGCGCCTCGCCGATTACTGCATCGAGCTGCTGCGCAGGGGACGCGCGCCGGGCGGGAGCGACATGCGGCCGACCGACTGCATCGATCTGTTCATCGCACTCGATATCGGACGCTCGGGCGGCCGCTATGGCCAGGCTGGTCAGGATGGCGAACCGGGCCAGCCCGGCATTGCCGGTGGTCGCGGTGCCGACGGCCGCGATGGCGCGAGCGCCTATGGCGGCACTGGCGGCAAGGGTGGCCGGGCCGGATCGGGCGCTGGAGGTGGAGCGGGTGGTCCCGGCGGTGCCGGGATCGGCGGCACGGGCGGAAATGGCGGCCGCGGCGGCAACAGCTACTGACCCCTGGGCCAGTATGGTGCGGCCCCGATCTCCCGGGCCGAATCTGATTGGCGGGGACTGTTCGCGGCTCCCGTCATCACCTCTTGCGGAATAGTATACGAGACGTAGCAGGTGCTGCGGCGCTTCCAGGAAGGAACCGGCCGCCGCAAGCTGCACCCCTACCGCCGCACGATGACCCTGCGAAGCCCGGATGCGCGGCGCCTGCTTCGCCCGCGCGAGCCTTGCGCGAACGCAAGGCGAGCGGCTCAACCCGACTATCCCTTTCATGATCTTGAGCGGCCTCGAATCGACCGCGAATGACCCTGCGGTCGGCCAGCCTGGTTCGCGACCTGATGGTCCCGTACCCGGCGGCTGACCGTCACGCCTCCGAATCAGCCGCGGCACAACGCTGAATCCGATCCTCCGCTTTCGCGGGTTCGCAGCAGAGCTCGGTTCTCATTCCCGCATATCGAATCGCGTCCTTGGCAGCCGCGCCGATCGGCCCACTGGCTTCAGCGCCTGCTCGATTCATGGCGTTCATCCGGAGCCTGGATTGCAGCTTCGTGATTCGGTCGCACCGCAAGTCGCTCCAGTCGCGGCGGTGCTTTCGATCTTGGCGAATCGGCCTGCAGGGCTTGCGACGATGATTTGCCTGCAGGCCAGCGACGGCTGGTGCGCCAAGCGTCCCCTGCAGCCATGCGGAGCCCCACAGAAAGATCAGCATCGACGCCTGATTCTGTGCTCAGCCTCCCACGCCGAATCGGAGCTCGCGGCCTGGCAGCGTTCCAATGTTGTTCGTCGATATCAAATGTTGATAGAAATAGTTCAGTTTATCGTCAATATATCTGTCATACATGAGATCGTGAGGTTTATAATTCAATATATGCACGAATATTACGTGATTTAAATCTGAAATAATCGCGCAATTCTCTGAGAAATATTAAAATATATTTCGACGCCTGGTTGCAGGTGTGCGCATTCGCCAGAACCTTCTGAGATACACGAGTCGTCGCGGTCGCGCTCTCGATCGGAAAATGCTGACGGGTCCGAAATCTTCAACATCCCTGTGTGGCGAAGCACAAACAAAGTTTGGCGGAGGGCCTATCCCGTTTTCATCGAATGAGTGGTTCGGCAGACAACACAAACACCGCAGACATCACACCGAGCGCGTGCAAGCTGGAGCGAAACAGTTGCAGTTACGGCCCCGCTTGCTCCTCGGTTTCGGAAAACACCGGATTGAAAATTCAAGAACGACGAAAATCAACTGCCCTGATCTGTTCAGAAAACATTCACGGCAGATGAGCAAATAAAGAGATCAACCAAGGCAGACAAATTACTGAATAAAACGCAGTCAACCAGTTCAGATTGCGTTCATCCTCAGTAATCGATCTGATTTGGCAGTGAATTACTCCCGGTCGGCATGATCCGGCCTACGTGCCTACCGTGTAACAAAACTCTCATCCTCTCAACACAGCAACCCATCCAATCCATCCAACTCGACAGGAGATCATCATGAAAAAGGCAGTGATCGCACTCGTTTCCGCTCTCGTCCTGATCAGCGCCCCGGCCATGGCCGGTAGCCGTGGCGGCGACGCCGGCGGTGGTGGCGAAGGCTACTGGGGCGGCAAGGGCGGCAAGGGCGGCAATGGCGGCGACGGAATCGGGGGCGGCTACGGCGGCGGCGGCGGCTGGGGTGGCTCGGGCGGCTTCGGCGGCAAGGGCGGACGCGGCGGCAACGGCGGAACCGGTGCCTATGGCGGATACGGCGGGGGCGCCGGCGGCGGCGGGTCCGCGGTTGGCTACGGCTCTCGCGGTGGACGCGGTGGTGACGGCGGGCTCGGCATCTACGGCGGGACCGGCGGCCAGGGCGGCGGCGGCGGATCGGCTGCCAATGGCGGACGCGCCGGCAACGGCGGCATGGGCGGAACCGGCAGCTTCGGCGGCCAGGGCGGAGCCGGCGGACGCGGCGGAAGCGCCTTCTGAGTAAGACGGGCAGGCCGCTTCCCCCGGGATGCGGCCTGCCACATCAGCCCTTCAAACGCGACGCGCCTGGATCGGTCACGGTCCGGGCGCGAACGCGTCTCGGGATCTCGACGCACCCGTGCCTTCTGCGACGCTTGTGGTTTTCGGTGTGTCGCCGGAGAGGCGACACCAACTTTGAGCACAGCGCGGTTTGCCTTCGCGGGACCCGTCCGCTCGCTAGCGGAGCGTCGACATCGATCGACGTTCCAATCCCGTGAAACCTGTTTTCGTCACGGTCGCAGCCTCGGGCTGTGGGACCTCGCCGGATTGCCCGCCAATGCGAAATCCGGTTCCTCTACCCCCGATCATGGTCTCATCCCGGCTGCCGATCCCAGATCTGACGATCGGCGGCTCGTCGAGTCCCGAATCGAGCTCCTGTACTGCTGGCGCGCGATCGATGACAGCATGCAGCCACCGGCTGGATGACCTGTTCGTCGTGCTCGGCATCGGCCGATCCAGCGGCTTGCGATGGAAAGTCGCGAGCCGGAGCCAGCGTGATTCGTGTGGCCCCAAGGCGCCGATTGCGGCGATAGCGCGAGCGTCTACGACGGCGCCGCTGGCCAGGGTGGCCGACTGATTCGGGACATGACTGCATCGCCGGCGCCCGAATCACTGGCGTTCGAGATGCAGGCGGCGGAGGCGGCGATGGCCACCGACCGCGAATCAGACGCCTCCTGGCCGAGAATCACTCCGATTCGGGTGCGCCGACCGTCACGGGCATTGGCGCGAGTCGGCCATCGCCATCCTATCGTGCGCCCCGGCACCTCGGCGCGGTCCTGTGGCCAGAGTCCTTTGATCCTGACCGATAGAAAGCGCGCTCGTTGGTAGGTTCGGCCGGCGATCTGCGGGATCGCGCCGTGCCTCCACCTTGCGGATCGATCCGCTGCGCAAGCCGTGCCTGCAGCGATGCCCGGCGCGATGCCGCAAGTACTCTCGAGATCTCGGCATTGGCTTTCGCGCGGAGGCTCGAACGTCCGTGTTTCGAGCCCAACAGAACGTTTCCGTTCGCAGAAATGCTGACGAGCCCGAAATCTTCAACATCCCTGTGTGGCGAAGCACAAACAAAATTTGGCGAAGAGCCTATCCCGTTTTCATCGAATGAATGGTTCGGCAGACGACACAAACACCACAGACATCACACCGAGCGCGTGCAAGCTGGATCGAAACAGTTGCAGTTACGGCCCCGCTTGCTCCTCGGTTTCGGCAAACACCGGATTGAAAATTCAAGAACGACGAAAATCAACTGCCCTGATCTGTTCAGAAAACATTCACGGCAGATGAGCAAATAAAGAGATCAACCAAGGCAGACAAACTACTGAATAAAACGCAGTCAACCAGTTCAGATTGCGTTCATTTTCAGTAATCGATCTGACTTGGCAGTGAATTACTCCCGGTCGGCATGATCCGGCCTACGTGCCTACCGTGTAACAAAACTCTCATCCTCTCAACACACCAACCCATCCAACTCAACCCAACTCGACAGGAGATCATCATGAAAAAGGCAGTGATCGCGCTCGTTTCCGCTCTCGTCCTGATCAGCGCTCCGGCCATGGCCGGTAGCCGTGGCGGCGACGCCGGCGGTGGTGGCGAAGGCTACTGGGGCGGCAAGGGCGGCAAGGGCGGCAATGGCGGCGACGGAATCGGGGGCGGCTACGGCGGCGGCGGCGGCTGGGGCGGCTCGGGCGGCTTCGGCGGCAAGGGCGGCCGTGGCGGCAACGGTGGAACCGGTGCCTATGGCGGATACGGCGGGGGCGCCGGCGGCGGCGGGTCCGCGGTTGGCTACGGCTCTCGCGGTGGACGCGGTGGTGACGGCGGGCTCGGCATCTACGGCGGGACCGGCGGCCAGGGCGGCGGCGGCGGATCGGCTGCCAATGGCGGACGCGCCGGCAACGGCGGCATGGGCGGAACCGGCAGCTTCGGCGGCCAGGGCGGAGCCGGCGGACGCGGCGGAAGCGCCTACTAAGTCATGATCTTGGGAGACCGGAATTCGGTCTCCCAAGATCATCATGCTGCACCCATGATGGAGAGCAGGTCGCTTATCCCCGTGAATGCAACGGCTCTCCGTCAGCAAACTCGGCAGGGCGCTTTCTGAAAAGAGGCGGCCTGCCGGATCCGTTTCCCGCATGAGGGAGGCTCGTATCGATCGGGCCAAGGCTTGTGCGGGGTGGTTCCTGCCTCTTGCGGCGCTCAAAAGTTCCGGTTCGTCGCCGGAGATGCGGCATCTGCGTTGAGCATGAATCCGGCCAGCCTGCGCGCGGCCGGTCCGCTCGAAACCGGAACGTCGTCGCACCACGGAAGGTCCAATCCGATGAAACCCTTCTTCATCACGGCCGCAGCCTTGGGCTGCGTGACTCTTGCCGGCTTCTCCGCCTATGCGGATCCCGGTTTCTCCTCGTCCAGAGGACCGATCGTTCCCGTTGCCGATTCGGGCGATGGCGCCGGTCTCCCGGGCCTGCCCGGTGGACGCGCAGGCAAATCCGGTCGCGATCTCGCTCGGGAAACCGCTGGCGGGCAGCAAACCGGCTCCGACGACCCGCACCTCGTCGAATACTGCACGGAACTCTTGCGGACGAACGGGAACGCACCCAGCAGCGATGATTTCGAGCCGTCCGATTGCTCGGCGTATTTCGCTGCACTCGGTGCCGGTTCTCCCGATTCTCATGTCGGGCAGGACGGTGAACCGGGCCAGACCGGCTCAGCCGGGCGTCGCGGTTCCGACGGCCGCGATGGCGCGAGCATCGACGGTGGTGTCGGAGGCCAAGGCGGCCGGGCGGGATCCGGACCCGGCGGCGGCTCGGGCGGCTCGGGCGGGGCTGGAATCGGCGGCGGCTCGGGCGGCAGCGGCGGCCGGGGCGGCAACAGCTACTGAAGCTGGGGCGGAACCGGCTCCGGCCGGATCCGCCTCACTTCGGGCAGGGCACGGCCAATGCCCGTGTCCTGCGCTCCAGGGCTCCGAACTCGGGTTAATGAACGCATCTCAGAGTTGTGCATTCTTTGGTCATGCGCCCCACCGGTGTCATCCCGGGGCGCCGCAGGCGAACCCGGGATCTAGAACCGCCGCCGATTCAAGTCTTGAGCGCACGGAGGCTCTGGGTTCCGGGTTCCGCTATGCGGCCCCGGAAAGACGGTGCTTTATTTTCTGCCGTGCCAATGAGACGCGTTAACCCGAGTTCAGAGCCCTGTCCTGCGCTCTTGGTAAGTTAAGCGAGGCAATAGCTGACACCTCTTGCTCTGGTCCGAGGCCCAAATGTTCAGGCGCCGCTCTGCTCCAGCAACGCCCGCCCGCGCTCCGTGATCGACCAGGCGCGGCGTGTGTCGTTGCTGGCCGGACCGGCCGCTTCGACGAGGCCGCGCTTTTGCAGAGCCAGGATCTGCGGATCCCGTGCCGCGTAGGAGCGCGAACCTCGTGCGAGGATCTCGAGCCGATAGCGCGCGAGCGGCGCGAGCGTCTCGGGCTCGGGCTTGATGGCGTCATCGGCCGCCCAGGACAGAAAATCGCGCCAGGGCTGCAGGTCGCAGGTCCAGGATTCGGTCGCCGCGCGCGCTTCTTCCGCCGCGATGAAACGCTCGATGTCGCGAAGAACGTCCGCGCGATCCTCTCCGCGCAAGCCCGGCCAGTATTCCTGCAGCCAGGTCGTACACAGGCTCGGAACGTTGCTGGGCCGGCCGAGGCTGTAGCGCACGGCCGCGAGCACCATGAACCCGGTCTCGGAGGTTCGCGGGTCGATCTGAGGCTCCTGCTGCTCGGATCGGGCCGTGGTGCGCAAGGCCGATGCGACCGATTGCCATTGAGGTGCGGTCAGATGGACCGGAGGGCGGCCGATCTCGGCGCTGTACCCATTCAGGTTGGCCCGCACCTGTCTCTGTATCTCTTCCGCCAAAGCATGGTTCTGCATGGCACGATGCTGCATGGGCTCTGTCAGTCTCTCGGTTGAAGGCGACGGGACTTGCCGCGGAGGCAGCGGCTCGGACGGGTCGACCATGATTTACGCGAGGATCGAGCGTTCGCCGGGAGCCGGCGAACGCTGGTCGAAATCGATCTGCTGCGAGTGACGATCGCCCGGACATGACCGGGCGTCGTCGTGCCGACGCGCAAGGGCCGGTCTGACGATCACCGCCACGTGCCGGACGACCAATGCCGATGCGACCGGCGATTGGGACCATGCGCGCCGGCCCCTTCCGAGAACATCGGCTGGCCGAGAATCTGTCCACTTCCGCGACGCTGCGAATAGAGCGAGCGCGGATCATGGTTGGGCTCATGCACGTAGGAACTCATATGCGCACCGCCTGCTGGCTGACGGCTTCCATCGGGGCCGGCATGAGCTTGGCTGATGAGCACCCCCATCGACGCTCCGAATATCATTGTCGCTACAAGAGCTCTCTTCATTAGAATAATCTCCTATTTCTGTCAAAGTGGGTAGAGGTGAAATCATCTATCCCATGTATATTTTTGTAGAATGAAATATGTTCAAAATAAAGTGCGCAGAGTTACATGTATATACTAGAAATTATAATCCAGCTAACAAATAGAAACTTAAGTTATACTTTGAATTGATGTTCCATTTGAGCGAATGATCTTCTCTACAGCCTTCGGTGATAGGCGGGCAAGGGCCAGCCCATCACCGAAGATTCGCTGGAGTTCAGTGCGCCACGCCGGGGCTGATCGCCTTGCCGATGACCGCTCGGGTGTTGCGCGATCCGCCGACCACGGCGATGCGGGTGCCGGACGCTCTTCGGCGGGCCGCCCAGTCCTGGATCATCTCCAGGGTGGTGTGGTCGACGTGCCGGAGCTTGTAGACGCCGAGCCGAACCTCTTCGCCGCCATGCTCCTCGAGCGCCTTGGTGAGATGCGGCAGTTGGAGGAAGGTCGCAGAGCCGGCGAGGCGCAGTTCGGACACGCCGGTCTCCGCGGTCTGGCGCTGCTCGATCTTGAGCGTCCCCTTGCGCAGGGACGGCATCACCTGGAGCAGGCTCAGCGCAAGGCCGGAGAGCACGCCGATCAGAAGGTCGCTCGCGACGACCATGACGACCGTCACCAGCCAGATCGCAGCGGTCGCATGACCGTAGCGCGACAGGAGCTGCAAGGCGTGAGCCGGGCTCGCGAGGCGCCAGCCGGTCACGACCAGGATGCCGGCGAGGGTCGCCGTCGGCACAGCGGCGATCAGCCAGGGCAAAGCCAGGAGGAAGGCCAGGATCCAGCCGCCATGCAGCACGGTCGAGGCACGCGTCGCCGCACCGGCCTGGACGTTGGCCGAGGAGCGCACGATCACACCGGTCATCGGCAGGCCGCCGGCGAGACCGCACAGCACGTTGCCGACACCCTGTGCACCGAGCTCGCGGTTGTACTGGGTGCGCGGGCCATCATGCATCCGATCGACCGCTGCCGCCGACAACAGGCTCTCGGCGCTGGCAATGACGGCGAGCATCAAGGCCATCGCGATCATGGTCGGCTCGGCAAGCCGTGCCCAATCGCCACCCGTGGGCAGGGCGATGCTGGAGAAGATCGCCTCTGGCAGCACCACGCGCTTGACCTCGAGGCTGGCAAACAGCGCGAGCAAGGTGCCCGCGACCACGCCGACCAGCGCGCCGGGGACGAGCTTGAGCTTTGCCGGCCGGAAGCGTTCCCAGCCGATCATCGCCAGGATCGTGACGATGCCAACGCCAAGTGCGGCGAAATTGCCGTCCCGGCTCGTCGACACCACGTCGAAGAAGGCTTCTGGCACGGCCGCGAGATTCTCGAGGCCGTTCGCCTTGGGACTTGAGTCGGTCAGCACATGGAGCTGTGCGAGCACGATCAGAACGCCGATGCCGGCGAGCATGCCATGCACCACGGCTGGCGAGATCGCACGGAACCAGCCGCCGACGCGCATCGCCCCGGCCACGACCTGCATGAGGCCGGCGAGCACAAGGACCGGACCCAGCATACCGAGGCCATGCTGGCTGACGAAGTCGAAAACGATGACGGCAAGGCCGGCGGCCGGGCCGCTCACCTGGAGCGGCGAGCCGGCGAGCAGGCCGACGACGACACCGCCGATGATGCCGGTGATGAGGCCGCGCTCGGCAGGTACGCCGGAGGCCATGGCGATGCCCATGCAGAGCGGCATCGCCACCAGGAACACGACGAAGGAGGCGGGAAGGTCCCGTGCCAGCGTGCTCGGAAAGATGCGGGAGAGAAAGGAGGCAGGGCGCTCTGACATCGAGCTTACTCTGCTGCCGCCAGCCGACGCGCGACGTCGGGTGCGGCGACCTTGAGTGCGGCCTGCTCGGCCACCGGTATCGGTTCGTCCTCCTCGTTTTCGAGCGCGACGAAGCGGCGCTCGAGGCCGTCGTAGGCGAGGAGTTCGCCGGTCTCGATCGCGAAGTACCAGCCATGCAGGCGCAGACGGCCGCTGGCGAGGCCCGCGGCGACGCTCGGATAGCTGCGCAGGTGGTTCAGCTGCACGACTACGTTCTCGAGCGCGAGCGCCTGGTTGCGGCTCTTCGGGTCGAGATTGGCCGGATAGGCCTCGCAAACGATGCGGCCCGCCGCGTGGCTGTGCCGCAGCCAGGCCGCGACGCTCGGCATGGATTCGAGTGCGCCCGGATTGGCGACGCCCTTCATCGCGCCGCAATCGGAATGGCCGCAGACGATGATCTCGGTCACGCCGAGTGCGACCACGGCGAATTCGACCGTGGCGGAGACGCCGCCGCTGCCCTGCGCGAAGGGGGGAACGATGTTGCCGGCGTTGCGGCACACGAAGATCTCGCCGGGGCCCGCCCCGGTGAAATGTTCGGGCGCGACGCGGGAATCGGCGCAGGCGATGATCAGCGCCTTGGGCTTTTGGCCATCCCGAACCAGGCGCTCATAGACCGCCCGCTGGGCCGGGAAGCGGGTGTCTCGAAAATCCGAGATGCCTTGAAGGATACTGTCCATTTCGCGTGCGAGACCGTTCTGCGGAGGTTGCTGGAAGAACGGCACGCACGGTGGCCGGCGAGTGGCCAAAACGGCACTCGCCTGCGCTGAACCCGTGAAAAGCCGCCTGTTGAGAGCGATGATCCGGCGGGGTTGTGCGTGATCTATCGGTCAGCGCGAGCCGGTCCGGCCGACGGCCCAACGCGGCTCGGCAGGCACGCCGCGACGCACACCATGAGCGCCGGCGCTTTCGGACAGCATCGGCTGGCCGAGGATCTGGCCGCCGCCGTTGCGCTGGGAGAACAGCGAACGCGGGTCATGCTGCGGATCGGTCTGGTAGGAGCTCATATGGGCCCCGCCGGCCGGCTGGCGGCTGCCATCGGCGCCGGCCAGCGCGGCGTGCGGCAAAACAAAGGCAGCGGCGATTGCGGTGGCGATGATATATTTCACGTATTAATCCCTTTCTGAAGCGATATTTAATGAGGCGGCAGCGTGTTTCCGCGTCATGATCAAATGTATAGTCGAAAAAATTCGAGTTCTCTGTGCGCGAAAACACGATTAGATTGTGAGGATTTTAATCCATGCGAGAGTATGTTTATAGCTCAGAGGGAATATCGCGATTTTTTGTCGACGAAATGGATTATATCTTCTGTGCCTAAATTGGCGGCATATGGCCTAGATTGTAGGCGAATTGCCATTGCGGCACTGGCGGGTTGGGAGGGCCGTCCCACCACAATGCGGCCAAGCTCGTGTCGTATTGCGCTTCGGGTGCCGTGAGGCGCGGAGTGATCAGGCCATGATGTCGACGATTGACCAGGCGCTTCGGACCTCGATCGGTCTGATCCGCGCTGCACGACATGCGACGAAGCTGCTAGCGCTGATCGCAGTCTCGATGATCGGCCTTGTGAGCGCTCAAGGGGCCGTCGATCAGGACTCGGACGAAACCGAACTCACTGAACGCGCTGTGGCCTATCGGCATTATTTTTGAGCACGATGCGGTGTCGCGGAATCTGGTCTGCGGAAACCCTCGCGCGACACCAGTAATTTAGAGCGTACGGTCCCTACTGGAAGGAAACCGTGCGCCTCAGGGCGCGAAGGCGGCTGCTTCCAGCTTCAGGTTGGGTGCGACGCAGGCATCCTCCGCCCGCTCCAGAGCCTCGCGCGCCCGGTCCGCCTCGCGCTGTTGATTCCAGAGGGCTGCGTAGACGCCCTCGCGTGCGAGCAGGCTCGCATGGTCGCCGCGTTCGACGATACGACCGTGATCGAGCACGAGAATCTCGTCCGCATTGACCACCGTCGAGAGGCGATGCGCGATGACGAGCGTGGTTCGGTCTCGGCTGACCCGGTCGAGCGCCGACTGGATCTCGCGTTCGGTGAAGGAATCGAGTGCCGAGGTCGCCTCGTCGAGCACGAGGATCGGTGGGCCTTTGAGAATGGTGCGCGCGATGGCGACGCGCTGCTTCTCGCCGCCCGAGAGTTTCAGGCCTCGCTCGCCGACCTGCGTCTCGAAACCCTCTGGCAGGGTCTCGATGAAGCGTTCGATCTGGGCGAGGCGCGCAGCTTCGCGGATCTCGGACGGCGAGGCATCCCAACGGCCGTAGCGGATGTTGTAGCCGATCGTGTCGTTGAACAGCACGGTGTCCTGAGGGACCATGCCGATCGCGGCACGAAGCGAATCCTGCGTGACCACGGAAATATCCTGGCCGTCGATGCTGATGCGGCCAACTTGAGGCTCGTAGAAGCGGAAGAGCAGCCGTGAGAGCGTCGACTTGCCGGCGCCCGAGGGCCCGACGATCGCCACCGTCCGCCCCGCCGGCACCGCGAACGAGATCCCGCGCAGGATCGGCCGCGCCGGATCATAGGCGAAATGCACGTCCTCGAAGCGCACCGCACCGGCCGTCACCCGTAGCGGCACGGCGCCCGGCGCATCGGCGACCTCCGGATTGCGGTCGAGGATGCGGAACATGTCGTCGATATCGATCAGCGCCTGTTTGATCTCGCGATAGAGCATGCCCATGAAGTGCAGCGGCATGGCGAGCTGCACGAGCATCGCGTTGACGAGGACGAATGAGCCGATCGAGGCATTGCCGGCGAGGATGTCGCGCGCGGCGAGCCACATCACGAGCCCCATGCCGAAGGTGAAGATCACCGCCTGGCCGGCATTGAGCACGGCGAGCGAGACATAGGTCTGCGTCGAGGCCTTTTCGTATTTTTCCATCGAGGCGTCGTAACGGGCCGTCTCGCGCGCCTCCGCGCCGAAATATTTCACGGTCTCGTAGTTGAGCAGGGAATCGACGGCCTTGGTGTTGGCATCGGAATCCGACGCATTCATCCGCTGCCGGATCGCGATCCGCCACTCGGTCGCCTTCCAGGTGAAGGCGAGATAGACGACGATCGTCGCGAAGACGGTAAAGGCGTAGAGCCAGTTGAATTCGTAGGTCAGGACGCCGAGCACCATCGCCAATTCGACGATCGTCGGCACCAGAGTCAGCACGATCAGGCGCGACAATTCCTCGATGCCCGAGCGGCCGCGCTCGAGCACACGGGTCAGACCGCCGGTCTTGCGCTCGAGGTGGAAGCGCAAGGACAGCCGGTGCATATGCGCGAAGGTGATGAGCGCGAGGCGCCGCACGGCATGCATCGCGACCTTGGCGAACAGCCCGTCGCGGACCTGCGTCAGGACGGCCATCACCATGCGGATGAGGGCGTAGAGGCCGATCATCAGGGCCGGCAGGCTCCAGAGGCCGATCGGCACGTCTTCCGGCCCGGCTGCCTTCGCATTCACGGCGGCGACGAGTGCATCCGTCGCCCATTTGAAGGTGAAAGGCATGACGATCGTCGCGAGCTTGGCGACGAGGAGCAGGCCGAAGGCCAGGAAAATCCGGGCCTGGAGATCGGGCCGATCATGCGGCCAGAGATGCGGCCACAATCGGCGACAGGTGGCCACGAGGCCGGGCCGCTCCTGAGCGGAGCCGGGTTCAGCTTGCATGCGGGGACTTGAGCGAGAACTTACGAAGGCGTGATCTCGTCATATAGGCGCGATGGTGCCGCGGCGCATCCGGGCGCATGACGTGGACAGCGCCCCAATCTCGAACGTGCCTTTGCCTCGCCTTACGAAGAAAATTCAACCCGGCTTGGCCGGCTTACGCGCGCCTTCCTTCGGGAGCACGAAGATTTGGCCGGGATAGATCAAGTCCGGGTCGCGGATCTGGTCCTGGTTGGCGTCGTAGATCACCGTATAGCGCAGCCCGCTGCCATAGGTGCGCCGGCTGATCTGCCAGAGATTGTCGCCGCGCGTGATCTTGGCGGTACTGATTTCGGGCACGAACACCGTGCCCGCCTGTCCAGCCGGCGGTGCAAGCACGGCCATTTCCTTGTTATCCGGAAGTTTGCCCTCCGATCCCAGCGCTCCTGCGCCCGCGGCGGCGACCACCGGTTCGCGCGCCTGGCGCGCCTGCGTGGCCGATCCGTCCTGTCGGGGTGCGCTGCCGGCTGCCTCGGGCAAGCTCGGCGCCAGCGCCGCTGCCGCGCGCGAATCGTCCCGCGAGGTCGATGTCCGGCCGGCCTCGGGCGTGCCGGATGCGGCGGCGATGCTCGGCGTTTCCGGAAAGGCGCGCTGTGCAGGATTGGGCTTGCCCGGCTCCTGACTTGCGGGCGCCTGCTTCGTGGCCGTGTCCTTGGCAACCGTCCCTGCCTTGCCCGAAGCGTCCTGCTGTGCCGTGCCGGAATTGGCGCCATCGGCGACCTTGGCTTCTGTGCTGCCGCTCGCCGGCGAGGGAGGTGGCGCGGTATGTGGTCGGCTTGGCTGCGCCGAAGCCGTGCGGTCGGCGGGCCCTTCCGCGATCGGCCTAGTCTCGGACGCCCCGGTCGATCCCGCGCCCTGCTCGGGCTTTGGAGGCGTGGGCGTCTGCGCCATGTCGGTCGGCGTGCCCTTCTTGTGCTGTCCCGGCGCCGGCTTGGGCGTAGGCGCGGCAAGCGTCTCGCGGGCGCTCTTCTGATCGGCGAGGCTCGGCGGATAGGCGAAGGCGACCTGCGCCCGGTTGCGGACCTTGCCCGTGTCCGCATCGACCTGATCGACGCGGATCTGGTAGGCGCCCGGTCTCACGCCGCGTCCGATCGTGAAGGCGATCCGCCCATCGGCGTCCGAGCGGCCCGAGGCCACCATGGTGTCGTTCAGATAGAGCCGCAGCGATGCCCATGCCGTCGTCTGGCCGGTGACGTGCAGTCGCCCGCCTTCCTGCGCATCGACGCTGACGATCTTGACCGGAGCCGATGCGTCAGCCCCAGGAGAGGCCGGACTTGGCTCCGACAAGGCGGCCATCGGCTTCGTCTCGGCTTTGGGACCGGCACCCGCCTGCGCAGGTTGTCCGCCGGCTGCCGTCGATTTGGCAGCGACCATGCCTTGAGCCGACTCCTCGGGTTGCGAGAGCACGCGCGTCGGCTTGTCCGGTTCGCTGATCGCGATCAGCGGCTTCGTGTTCCCGTCCGGAGCGACGACCACCTCGACGCTCTCGCGGCCCCGGACCGCCTTGCCGTCGCGATCGGTCATGCGCAGGGTGAGTTCGCTGTTGCCGCTCGGCAGCGCCGGCGGAACGATCGCGAATTGGCCGCTCGCGTCGGCGTCGATCCGGGCGATCGGCTTGTTGTCGCGCAGGATCTCGACGACGGAATTCGGCGCGCTGCGGCCGGCGATGACGGTATCGCCCGAGGGCTCGATCCGGACGATGTCGAGCCGCGGCCCCTCCGTGGCGCTCGCGTCCGATCTTTTGGAGGTCCCATAGAGACCATCTCCCAATCCGGCATCGTCCTTTGCCAGCGGATCGAGTGCGCCATGGGAATCGAGTTCGGGCCGATAACCGGTTCCGAGACCGGCGAAAGGCGCGCCCGGCTTGGCTGCATCCGTTCTGGTATCAGGCTCGCGGTCCTGTGGAAGATCGGCAAGCGGTGTCTCGGTATGGTCGGTCGCGCTGCCAGGGGAATGCCGCTTTAGGAGTTCGCCGGTGCCGAAGAATGCGACCACGAGGGCGAACCCGCCGAAGAGTCCCACTCCCGCGAGCATGAGAGCCCGTCGCATCGACGCCGTCATGGCCTCCCTCTCCTCATCTGCACACGATGGTCGCGGCCCCTCACAATGGTCGTCGACACCGCGTCGCATTTCCATGACATAGTAACGGACATGATCGGAACACCAAATCTCCGCCGCGTTCGTGGAATGAAATCCTGCGTGGGTTCAGCAGTTTGGCGCGGGGACGGCGCACCGATCCGGTGCTCGCGGGCTGGGGCGGCGTGATGGCGGCTTTGCGGTCGGTCTGCGTCTATTGCGGTTCGGGCTTCGGCGGTGACCCGGCCTTCAAGTCTGCTGCCCGCCTGCTCGGCCGAGCTTTCGGCGGGGCGGGAATCGATCTCGTCTATGGCGGCGGCAATGTCGGGCTGATGGGCACCGTCGCCCACGCCGCACTCGAGGCGGGCGGCCATGTCACCGGCATCATCCCGGATTTCCTGAAGTCGCGCGAGCGCATGCTCGATGCCATCCAGGAGACCGTGGTGGTGGGCGACATGCATACCCGCAAGCGGATGATGTTCGAGCGCGCCGACGCTTTCGTGGCTCTGCCCGGCGGCATAGGCACCCTGGAGGAGCTGATCGAGCAGCTGACCTGGGCCCAGCTCGGCCGCCACTCCAAGCCGATCCTGCTGCTCTCGGTGAACGGTTTCTGGGATCCTCTGCTGACCCTGCTCGACCACATGCGCGATCACGGGTTCCTGCGGCCGGGACTCGATCCCTGCTATCTCGTCACCGAAGACCCCGCCAAGGTCCTTCCGATGCTGCGGGAGGCGGTTGCCGAATCCGAGCCCGTACCGGACAGCGAGGCTCTGGTGCCGGAGCAGTTTTGAAGCGGCGATCCAGGGTCTGAAACGTGAAGGTTTGAGCGGATGGCGAGTTGGACGGCCCAGAGCCGCGAGACGATCGCCGGGATCGCGAGGCGGCAAGGCTTCAGCGAAGCGGCGGGCGGGGCCATGGCCGAGGCCCTGGCCCATTCGGGCGGTTCGATGGCCCAGTTCAGCCATCCCGAACTCGGCGGCATGGGCCAATGGTCGCGCGGCGGCATGCTCATGATCGGAGACATGTTCAACAACGGGCTCAAGGCGCGAGTGGGCGCGCTTGCAGAAGATCTCGCAAGCGCGTTGTCTCAGGGCGCGCTGAACTTCGACCGGGCAGCCGTTTCGGGTGCTTTCGGCCAATGGTGGCCCGACGCGCTCGGAGTGCCCTCGTCCTCGGGATCACAGAACGGACGGCGCTATGCCGTGTTTCCGGATCAGCGCCGGCTCGCCATCGAGACGGACGGCCGCGTGCGCCTCTACGACGCCGGTTCGCTCCATCTCGACGGCGTCTCCCAGCAGCAGGGTTCGGGGACGAGTCTGAGCTTCGGCAGCGACCGCGGAACGGTCGGGCTCGATGCCTTCGCCGAGGTCGCGAGCGAGACGGGCGCTGCGGCCCCGTCTGCAACGCCCATGCCCCAGTCTTCAGCCGCACCGATCGCGGATGTCCGCCCGTCCGCCGAAACACGGCAGCCTGTTGCGCCTGCGCCGTCAGCGGCTCCCTCCGGTGATCCGATCGCGCTCATTCAGAGGCTCGTGGAGCTGAAATCGGCTGGAATTCTCTCCGACGAGGAGTTCGCTGCCAAGAAAGCCGAGTTGCTCTCGCGGATCGGAATGTCGCACGCTTCAGGAGCTTGCAGGGCTGATTGAGCGACCTGCGCGCTCGTCACGCCTGCTCGATCAGTCTCATGAGCGCATCGGTGCAAAGACGCATCCGGTTGCGGATCGCCTGATCTGCCTCGGGCAGATTGCAGAGCGCTTCGAAGATCAAGTCGTCATAAAAAAGCGTGGCGGAAGAGGATGCTTTCGATGTCGGCCCGCGACGGCGGGCGCTGCCCGAGCGATGCGGACCAAGACGTCAGGAGCGCGGCTATTGCCGGGTCGATCTGGCTAGGCATCAGGGAATCGCGATCGTGAGGCATGGCCCGCTCAGCGGGCATGGGAGTAGGGGACGACCGGTGGCGAAAGCGGCGGCGATCTGTCGAAGGTCATGAGCACCGTCACGATCCAGAGGAACGCCACGAGCAGGAACAGAGTCTCGCGCAAGCTCAGGCGCTTCCCGGGGGATTCGGTCACGGTTGCAGACCTCCTCGAGACGCGTGCCAACGGGGCCGAAGCCCATGGCTTCGGCTCGGGGATCGTCATGCTGCGTTGAAAGGGGGGCTCGGCTTGGCCCCGGCTCAAGCGCGGGGCTCAGAACCGATAGTTCACGCCAGCGCGGACCACGCCGAAACCGGAATCGGCTTTGCCGGCGCCGTAATAGGCAGGAACGCTGGCGTCGTAATACGTCGCGCTGGCTCGGCTCTGCTTGAGGTTGACGTAGAGTCCCTCGATCCGAGCGGAGATGTTCTTGGTGATGGCGTATTCGACGCCCGCGCCCACGGCGTAGCCGGTGCGCGACGTGCTCGGCAAAGTATAGGGATAGGCGGAGGCGTAGGACGAATTCGAACCGCCGCCATAGGCGAAGCCGCCGGTTCCGTAGATCAGGACCTTGTCGAAGGCGTAGCCGAGCCGGCCGCGCACCGTTCCGAAATAGTCGAGGCTCGGACTGACGCTGTAATACGGCGTGGTCCCGATCGTGGCGCTCCCCGATTTCGAAAAGGCGGCTCCTTGGAAATCGGCCTCGACGCCGACCACGAATCCGGAGCCGGGAGTGAATTGGTAATTGTATCCGACCTGTCCGCCGCCGATGAAGCCGCCGCGGCTGCTGGAGGATTGGGTGACGGTGCCGTAGGTCGCATCCTCGAAACTGCCGGGCGTGCTGCGGAAGCCGTAGCCGGCATTCACGCCGAGATAGAAGCCGGTCCAGGTGAAGGCCGGCGGCAGCGGCAGCAATGGCGGGGGCGCCGAGGTTTTCGGCAGATCGGCAGCCTGAGCCGAGCAGAGCCCTGCCGCCAGGCAGAGGGCGGAAGCCGGAATCGATTTGAACATGGGTATGGCCCTTCGGTCGAAATCAGAGCGCCGTCAGGAGCAGGCTGACGATGGCGACGGACAGGATCAGGCAGATCGTGAGATCGGACTGGCGCGGGTGGCGGCGCTCAGTCACGGGCTCGAAGCGGCTCGTTGCCGGGTTGCGATAGGCGGCGGGGATCATGGCCTCACCGCATCTGGCTGCTGGGCGAGAAGCCGGTGACCCGTACGAGACCAGGCGGCAGGCCGATGCTCGAATTGTCCGGCCGGATCATCACCCAGGTCGAGCCGACGACCGGCTGCTGCGCGCTGGCCGATCGCAGCGGCTCCCCGTCGGCGGAATTCGCCTGCCGGACGGTCGCTTCGCTGATTGGAGCCAATGAGGCGGCTGCGAGCGCTGTCGCGGCGAATGCGCCGACGAGGACCAGACGGCGCGCGACCAGCCATTGGCTCGACGCGCGGGCGGGGAGCGGCGGCGGAGGCACAAGCGAGACGGGGATGCTCGGAGGCAGGAAGGCCTGATTGGGCTGAATCTGTTTCAGTGGAACGGGCGTCACTTGGGTCATGGCGTTGTCCGTGGGAAATTTGACCACGAATTGGTTCTATGTGTGCAAAATTCCCACGTCAATCGAAAATCGTCGCTTGGACGTGCGATGGCACACAGCGTGGGATTGCGTCCCACGCTCCAATTCCTATGGTCCGCGCATGACCGAACCCGCCGAACCCGCCCATCAGGCAGCGGGCCTGCATGCGCCGATGGCGCGCCTTCTGCGACCGCTCGTGCGGCTCCTCGTGGCGCGCGGCATCACCTTTCCGGCCCTGACCGAATTGCTGCGCGAGCTCTACGTGAACGTTGCGGAATACGACTTCGCGCTGCCGGGAAAGGAGCAGACGGACAGTCGCGTCAGCCTGCTGACCGGGATCCATCGCAAGGAGGTGCGGCGTCTGCGCGGCGCGGGGGCTCCGGTAAGCGCCGTTCCGGCGGCGTTGTCGCGCACGAGCAGGATCATCGCCCGCTGGCTCGCCGATCCGGCCTTCACGGATGGCCAGGGCCGGCCCGCGCCGCTGCCGCGCACGGCCGAGGAGGGGGCCGCTTCGTTCGAGGCTTTGGTCGCCGGCGTGACCAAGGACCTGCGTTCCCGGGCCGTCCTCGACGAGTGGCTCGACCGCAGCTTGGTCTTTGTCGGTCCGGACGGGCGGATCACGCTCGCCGAAGCGGCCTATGTTCCCAAGGGTGGCGGCGAATCGCAGCTCTATTATTTCGGCCGAAACCTGCACGACCACATCGCGGCGAGCGTCGCCAACATCACCGGTGAGGTGCCTCGCTTCCTGGAGCGCGCCGTGCATTACGACGGGCTCTCGCCGGATCTGGCGCGGCGCCTCGAAGAGCGGGCTCGCGTGATCGCGATGGAGGCCCTGACGGAAGCCAATCGCGAGGCCCATGCCGCCTGCGAGACCGACCCGGGCGGCCGACATCGCTGGAATTTCGGCATCTACGTCTACACCGAGGAAACGCCGCCGGCCGGCTCCGGCGAGGCAGCGTGAGGAGGCCCCGCGTGGACGCCTTCACCCGCCGCGCAATCCTGCGCCTGTTCACGAGCCTGAGCGCGACGCTTCTTCCCGCGCTCGGACGCGCCGCGCCCGAACCGGCCATTCGCGACCAGGGCATCGGCGGCACCGGCGCGCGGCCCGACTCGGAAAAGGACGATGCGCCGCTCGGCGGGGGCGATCGCGGCATCGGCGGCACCGGCGTGATCGGCACGATCCGCCGCTTCGGCTCGATCGTGGTGAACGACCTGCGCATCGCCTATCCGGCCGATGTGGGCGTGCACATCGACGGGGCGCCGGCCAAGGCTTCGGACCTCAAGATCGGGCAAGTCGTGCGCGTCGTCGCCCAGGCGGCCGGCGGCGGCCTGACGACGCGGCGGATCGACGTAACGAGCGAGGTGGTCGGGCCGGTCGAGGCTGCCGGCAAGGACCGCCTGACGGTGCTCGGGCAGCGGGTCTCGACGAGCGGTCTCGGCGGGAGCTGGCCGGTCGGCGCTCGCGTCGCCGTCAGTGGCCTGCGCCGGCCCGACGGCGTGGTGGTCGCGAGCCTGATCGAATCCAGGCCGAGCGGTCCAGACCGGATCGCCGGACCTGTGAGGCGCGGCGCGGACGGCGCGATGCTGATCGGCGGCCTGCGCATCGAGGGCGCCTCTTTGGCCTTTGTCGGTCAGCGCGCCGTCTTTACCGGAGTTCTGACCGACGGCGCGCTTCGGGTTACCAGCGCGAGCCAGGCCGGGGCGTCGTTCGCACAGGGGCTGAAGCAGGTTTCGATCGAGGCCTATATCGGCCGCAAGGGTGCGCGCCTTGCTCTCGGTTCGGGCATCGGCGTGGCGGGAAGGGCCAGCGCAGCCGTGCCCTCACGCGGCAGCGTGCGGGCGATCCTGACTGCCGATGTCGCGCATGACGGACAATTGTCGCTCGAACGCCTGCACATCGACCAACGGACCGCGCCCGGCCTGCCCGAGCGGGCGCCAGGGGCCCTCGATGGCCGAGATGGCCCAGTTGGCCCCGGCCGCAACGAGCACATGCCCGATCGCTTCGGTCCTCGTGACGGCTTGCCCGGTGTCGGACCAGACCGTCAGGGCGGCTCCCTGTCGCCGCGCGGTCTCGATCTCGACACGCGGGGAATGCCCGGCGAGCGGCCTGGAGGTTTCGGCGGCGGCCCGGCACCGGGCGGTTTTGGAGGCGGGCCGGGCGGCGGTTTCGGAGGTCCCGGCGGAGGTGGACCCGGACCCGGACCCGGACCCGGAGGCGGACCGGGCGGCTTCGGCGGAGGACGGCGATGAGCCGCGTAGGCCGCGATCAGATGCGCCGCTTCAGCCCGCCACGGACCAGGTCGTCGTTCCGTCCTTGTTGTCTTTCACCACGACTCCCATCGCCGCTAGCGCGTCGCGGGCACGGTCGGAGGCCGGCCAGTCCTTGGCGGCGCGGGCCGCCTTGCGCTCGGCGATCAGGGTTTCGATCCTTGTGATGTCGAGGCCGGAGGCGGCAAGGCTCGCCTGCTTTCGCTCCGATTGCGTCTGTCCCAGGAACCCGAACAAGCCGGCGGCGGATTTGAGCGTCGAAGGATCGTCGATCTGGTGGAGCGCGGCGAAGGCCGCCGGCGTATTGAGATCGTCGAGCAGAGGCTCCAGCACCGCGTCGGGAATGGCACCGGCCGGCGCGGCATCGCCGACGATGCCGTACCAGCGCTCCAGCGTGCGCCGTGCATCCTCGAGTCCGCGCAGCGTCCAGTCGATCGGCTGGCGGTAATGGGTCTTGAGCATGGCAAGGCGCACCACCTCGCCCGGCCAGTCCTTCAGAACCTGCCCGATGGTGATGAAGTTGCCGAGAGACTTCGCCATCTTCTCCCCCTCGACTTGGAGGAAGCCGTTATGCAGCCAGACATTGGCCATGACGGGCGTATCGAAGCAGCAGCGCGACTGCGCCACCTCGTTCTCGTGATGGGGGAAGATCAGGTCGATGCCGCCGGCATGGATGTCGAAAGTCTTGCCCAGATGCTTCCAGGACATGGCCGAGCATTCGATATGCCAGCCTGGCCGGCCGGGCACGGCGATGCCGGCCGGTGAGGGCCAGGAGGGCTCGCCGGGTTTCGAGGGCTTCCACAGCACGAAATCGAGCGGCGAGCGCTTGTAGGGCGCAACCTCGACGCGCGCGCCCGCTTCCATCTCGTCGAGGGGGCGCTTCGAGAGCGCGCCGTAATCTTGCATCGAGGGCACGTCGAACAGGACATGGTCTTGCGCGACATAGGCATGGCCCGCCGCGATCAGCCCCTCGATCAACGCGACCATCTCGGCGATGTGGTCGGTCGCCCGTGGCTCGACGAAACGGGGGCGCTCACCCGCAACGTTGACGTCCTCGGGCATCAGCACGCCGAGCGCGCGGATGTCCTTGTGGAACTGGGCCAGCGTGCCGTCGGTCAGTTCGCGAATGCTGATGCCGCGCTCCGCCGCGCGCGCGTTGATCTTGTCGTCGACGTCGGTGACGTTGCGGGCATAGGTCACGTGCGCGGCGCCATAGAGGTGGCGTAGCAGCCGGAACAGCAGGTCGAACACGATGATCGGGCGCGCATTGCCGATATGCGCCGCGTCGTAGACCGTCGGGCCGCAGGCATAGATCCGCACATGCTCCGGATCGATCGGCTGGAACGGTGCCTTCTCGCGGGTCAGGGTGTTGTAAAACCGCAACATCGGGGCCATGACCATTCATCCGTCCAAGAACCGCGATCCCGCGCCGCTGGCGCCTTGGTCACGGCCTATCCTGTTGCGCCGCAGCGTATTCCCGCCCGGAGGCGACGCGAAGCGCATGCGTGGGTGCCTTGGTTCCGCCATGGCGCCCGACTCGGCTGTTGCGCTTCGGCGACGGTGCGGATCGCGCACATCCGCTACCCGAAAAGGGTGATCGATTCGAGAACCTGAAGCGATTGCACGCCGATCAGGCGAGCGTGAACGGCACGGCAAGGATTTGTTTACCGCCGCGTCCGAACACTTCGCCCCGTCACGCCGTCAACCAGCGTCCTCCTTGAACGAGGTTTCGACCATGCGCCACTCGGCAGCCGCCTTCCTCACCGTCATCCTTGCCTGCGCCGCAATGCAGGCCGTTGCGGGAGACGACCGAACAACAGCGGCTTCGCGTACGCCCGTCGAAAAGACCTTCCTGATTCCGGCCGCCGATGGCTACGGCGTCGGCGAGTGCCTGACCGGTTCCGGCGAGTGCGGCCAGGTCGTCGCCGATGCCTGGTGCGAGTCGCAGGGCTACGCCTCGGCCTCGTCCTTCGGCACCGCCGCCAAGGACGAATATACCGGCTCGATCGATTCCGCACCGAAGGCCGAAGAGCGCCCGATCCGCATCACCTGCCGGGATTGATCGGGCCGCGAGGTCACTTCAGGAACTCCCCGCATTTGGGCGGCGGCTCGGTGCCCCAGGGCATCAACGGTACCGTCGAAGTCGAGTTCTTGGGCGAACCTTCGATCACCCGATCGGAATAGACCATGTAGACCAGAGTGTTGCGCTTGGCGTCGCAGCCGCGCACGATCTGCATGGACTTGAAGATCAGCGAGCGCCGTTCGCTGAAAACCACCTCGCCCTGGGATATCTTGCCCTTGAACTGAACCGGCCCGACCTGCCGGCAGGAAAGCGAGATGTCGTTGACGTCTTCGGCGAGGCCGAGCGTGCCCTTGATGCCGCCCTTCTCGGGCAAGGTGTAGTGGCAGGCCACGCCTGAGACGGCCGGATCGTCGATGCCGTAGACGACGAGCTTGTCGTTCGGCGTCAGGGGCCGCCAGACCGTCGATTTGTCGAAGATCCGATCCGGGTCCTGCGCCTGCGCCGCAGGGCCGGATGCGAAAACAGACAGGGCCGCCAATCCCGCAGAAAGGATCGCTTTGCCCATCGAACCTTTCCGACCGATTATCCTGGTGCCGTTGCGCCACATTGCCGAACCAAACCTCTCAAACGGAGCCGTTCGGATGTGGGGACTCTGTCGCCGCACTGCGAGGGGGATTATCACGGTTCAGGTTCCGCAACAGCCGCGCTTTGCGTCTCCGAGGCCTGATAGCGCGACCTCGAGTCACTTCCTCCGCGATGGTGCCATGCCGCTGATTTCATCGCAGACACGTCGACTCGCGCTGGTGCTTCTCGGGGCGTTGCTGGCCCTGGCTGGACCGGCAATGGCCGATCCGGCTTCCTGTCAGCGCTACCGTGCCGAACTGGCGAACCTCAACAATTCGACAGGCAATGCGCGTGCCGCGCAAAGCGAGATCGGCCGGCTCCAGGCCTATGCGCGCACGCTCAATTGCGAGGGCGGGCGGTTCCTGTTCTTCGATACGCGTCCCCCGCAATGCGGCGCGGTCGAGCAGCGGATCAAGGCTCTCAATGCCGGTTACGGCGCGGAGAACGGCGAACTCGTGGCCGCACGCCGCCGCCAGCTGATCGGCGCGATCGGGCTGGCCTGCGCAACCCCCCGCCTGGAGAACGGCAGCGAAGCCTCCGCCGGGCAGCCGGCGGGGCAGCAGAGTGCGCGCGGCGGATCGCGCGTCGTCTGCGTCAAGACCTGCGATGGCTCCTATTTCCCGATGGGCAACCTGCCGGATGGCCGCTCGGGCGCCGACGAGCTCTGCCAGGCGCTCTGCCCCGGCACCGAGGCCGTCGCCTATTCGATGCCGAACGGGGATGACGCGCTGAAATACGCGGCGACGATCAGGGGCAGCCGCGCCTATGTTGCGATGCCGAACGCCTTCAAGTTCCGTACGAATTTCGAGCAGAGCTGCACCTGCAAGCGCGAGGGACAAGGCTGGGCCCAATCGCTTGCCAAGGCCGAGAGCATGCTGTTTCGGGGCAAGAACGACATCTTCGTGACGCCGCAATGGGCCGAGCGCCTGTCGCGTCCCAAGGTCCGGCTGACGCTCGTCGGCCGCGCCGACCGGACGGCTGCCGAGCTCGCCGCGGATCTTGCGGGACGCGGCAATTCCGGTGTCGTCTCCGATGCCTCGGCCGCTGCGGCGGAAGACCGTGACGGCACCCCGGCCGTCGCATCCGGCGCGTCGGATCCCGAGGGCAAGCCGGCGATCCGCGTGATCGCGCCGGCCATGATTCCCATTCCCGCACGCGGCGATACGCCTTGAACGGGTAAATTGCCGGCAACTCTATCTATTTCGGCAGAATTTTTCAGTTCACGGGCAAAGTATCGGACGGGATCGCGAGATTTCTCGTGCTTCCGGCAAATGGCATCGGCAGCGAGGTCTGGCGCGGCGCGGATTTGACGCCTGAGAAAAGGGAACCATATCGGGCCGACACTGTTGCGTACCCCCGATGATGTTTTCTCGAGGCTGACCTGATGCGGATGACCCGCTCCCTGCTCCTGACCGGAACGATTCTGCCGTCGCTCTTGATGGCCACACCGTCCTTCGCACGACCGCTCGATACGATCGGATCGGCGCGAACAGAATGGGCCCAGCTCGGGGAGGAGCCCCGTGGCGGCGGCGGACCGCGCGGGGGTGCTGGAGGAGCCGAGCGCGGCGGGCCTCCCGCTGCTCGCGAGCGGCCCGAACCGCGTCCGGCGGCACCAGCCGCGCCCACCGCGCGGGAACGGCCCGATCCGGTGCGTGAAGCGCCGGCTGCGCGCGAGCGTCCCGACGTACCGGCAGCCCGCGACCGCCCGACGCCGCCGACTCCCCCTGCTGCCCGGGAAAAGCCCGATCCACGCGAAGCTCCGGCCGTCCGCGAAAAGCCCGATACCAAGCCGACGCCGCCCGCCACCCGCGAAAAACCCGATCCGCGCGAGGCTCCGGCCGCTCGGGAAAAACCCGATACCAAGCCGGGCTCCGTCGACGAGCGTCCGAACCGCCCCAATCGTCCTGATGCGCCCGATCGCTCGGACAAGCCCGATCGGCCGGCGGTCGACCGGACTGCGCCGCCGGATCGGCCGACCCCGCCTGGAACGACGGCGCCGCCGCGTCCCGGCGCTCCCAATGTGCCGAACCAGCCGCAGCCGCCGGTTGGTCAGCAACCTGGTACCGGGCCGAACCAGCGGCCGGGAACGCCCGACCGCTCGGACAAGCCGGACCGGCCGCCTGTCGACCGGACCGCGCCGCCGGATCGTCCGACACCGCCCGGAACAACACCGCCGCCTCGGCCCGGCGCTCCCAACGTGCCGAACCAGCCCCAGCCGCCGGCCGGCCAGCAACCCGGTACCGCACCGAACCAGCGGCCGGGCGTGCCCGGACGTCCGTTCACGCCGGGCGGCCAGCCGCCGAATGTCGAGCAGTTGCCGAACCAGCCCGGTGCGCGACCGGGCCGCGATGATCGCGATGCGCGCGACCGCGACGGGAATGGTCGCCAGGACTTGCGCGACCGTAACGATCGCGGCCGGGACGATCTGCGGGACACGCGGGACGGCTATGATCGCCGCGATGGCGACGACCGCGACCGGCGGGACGGATACGATCGCGACCGTCGCGATACCCAAGATCGGCGCGACGCCCAAGATCGGCGCGATCGTTTCAACGTGCCTGGCCGCCCAGGTTACATCCCCGGCGGCTTCCGCAACGACGATGACGATATCCGCGATTACGAGCGGGTCCGCCGCGACCGGCAAAGCTACGACGTCGACGGTCGGTCCTATTACCGCGAACCCGGCCGCATCATCGTGCGCGACCGCGACGGCTATTACATCCGTCACGACGAGAACGAGCGTTTCCGGACCCTGGACCGGCGCGGCTACCGCACCGAGCGCCGTGGCGACGACGTCTACAGTTACATCGACCGGCCCGGTGGGGAGCAGATCGTCACCGTGGTGGACGATGACGGACGCCTGCTGCGGCGCTACCGGCGCTATCGGGATGGCCGCGAGATCATGATCATCAACAACGCCTATGGCGGGCCGCCGCGGCCGGTCTATGAGGACGTGGTCGATCTGCCCCCGCCGGACATCTCGCGGATCCCGCGCGAACGCTACGTCGTCGATTACGAGCGGGCCGATGCGCGCGCGGTCTACGGTGCGCTCTCGGCGCCTCCGGTCGTGCCGATTCAACGGCGCTATACTCTCGATCAGGTCCGCTACAGCCCGCAGCTGCGCGCCCGCATGCCGAGCGTCGACATCAATACGATCACCTTCGATTCGGGTTCGTTCACGGTAAGCGCGGAACAGGCGCGCCAGCTCCAGACCATCGCCGATGCGATCAACAGGGCGATCAAGGAGAATCCGCAGGAGGTCTTCCTGATCGAAGGCTACACCGATGCGGTCGGCGAGGAGGTCGACAACCTCTCGCTCTCGGATCGTCGGGCCCAATCGGTCGCCACCGTGCTGACCGAAACCTTCCAGGTGCCGCCCGAGAACCTGACGACACAGGGCTATGGCGAGCAATACCTGAAGGTGAACACGCAGGAAGCTTCCCGTGAGAACCGCCGCGTCACGGTCCGGCGCATCACGCCGCTGATCCAGCAGCAGGCCGGAGGAGGCGAGGGCGCCCCGCCGCCCCAGTGATCGGGCGCAGGTTGCCATGCGGTCGGAACGGTCCGGTTTGCGCGGATTCCCCCGATCGCCAGAAGATGCGAAACCGATGTCGAGGCCGGGCCTTCAAAGCCCGGCCGATCCCATTCTGAGCCCTCATCCTGCGGCGCCGCGAAGCGGCCTCGAAAGAGCCTCCAGTTGCTACTGCGATATCTGGAAGCCACCTTCGAGGCCCGCTGGGGCGGGCACCTCAGGTTGAGGGTGAAGGTTGGATCGACACGATGTCGAATCCTCCCAACAAAAGGCACACGATCGCGATGAACGAGGCAGGCGACCGGTTGATCGAGGCCGGAACGCCGGTCTTCCGCCGCACCACCCTCGCCCTCTTCGCGGCCGGCTTCTCGACCTTCGCGGTGCTCTACGGCGTGCAGCCGCTGATGCCGGTCTTCGCCGTGAATTTTCAGGTCTCCCCCGCCGAGAGCAGCCTCGCTCTGTCGCTGCCCTGCATGACCCTGGCCTTTGCCCTGCTCGTCGTCAGCCCGCTCTCGGAGATCTGGGGCCGCAAGCGGGTGATGGCGATCTCGCTCTTTGCCTCGGCCTTGCTCACGTTGGCGGCAGTGCTGATGCCGGACTGGAACGGTTTTCTCGCCTTGCGAGCGCTCACGGGGCTCGCCGCAAGCGGCCTTCCGGCGGTGGCCATGGCCTATCTCAGCGAGGAGATGCATGGCCGGGCCATCGGGCTGTCGATGGGGCTCCTGATCGGCGGCAATGCACTCGGCGGCATGGTCGGGCGCCTCATCGCCGGTATCATCGCCGACCACGCCTCCTGGCGCTGGGGGCTCGGCACGATCGGCGTGCTGGCGCTCCTGGCCGCGATCGCCTTTCAGGCGGCCTTGCCGGCCTCGCGGCATTTCACGGCCCATCGCATGCGCTGGCGCGAGGTGCCGGGAAGCTTCACCCACCATTTCCGCGATGCGGGCCTGCCCTGGCTGTTCCTCGAGCCGTTCCTGCTGATGGGCGGCTTCGTCTGCGTCTACAACTACATCGGCTTCCGGCTGCTCGCGCCGCCCTATAACCTCAGCCAGACGGTGATCGGCGCGATCTTCGTGGTCTATCTCGCCGGCACCGCGAGCTCGGCGATCACCGGCGAGATCGCGAGCCGGCTCGGGCGCCGCAGGGTGCTGTGGCTCGCGATCCTGCTCGGGCTCGCCGGCATCGCGATGACGCTGTCCTCGAGCCTGATCCTGATCATCGCCGGTATCGTCACCGTGACGGTGAGCTTCTTCGGCGCGCATTCGGTTGCCTCGAGCTGGATCGGACGCCGCGCGACGACCGACCGCGCCCAGGCCTCGGCGATCTATCTCTGCATGTATTATCTCGGCTCCTCGCTGCTCGGGACGGCGGGCGGCTGGTTCTACATGCATTTCGGCTGGATCGGCGTCGGCGGGTTTTTTGCCGGGCTCTATCTCACCGCGCTCGCGATCGCGCTGAGACTGGCGAAACTGCCGCCGCTGCCGCTGGAGGCCGCAGCCAGCGAGCCGCCGAAACCTTGAGGAACCCTTCCATGTCCGATCCGTCGCGAACCCTGGATGCTCGGATCGCCGAGCAATTCGGGGCCGTCGCCGCCGATTACGTGTCCAGCGCAGCCCACGCGACCGGCGACGACCTCGTGCAACTCGCGATCCTGGCGGCGCGGCACCCTGGCGGCAAGGCGCTCGATCTCGGCTGCGGCGGCGGCCATGCGAGCTTCGCCATCGCCCCGCATTGCCGCAGCGTCACGGCCTACGATCTGTCGCAGGCGATGCTCGAGGCGGTCGCGGGCGAGGCCTCGCGTCGGGACCTGCCGAATATCGAGACCCGGCAGGGCAGCGTCGCGGCTCTGCCGTTCGCCGACGAGCAATTCGATCTCGTCGTCTCCCGCTATTCCGCGCATCACTGGGCTGATCTCGTCGGCGCGCTGAGTGAGGCCCGCCGCGTCCTCGCTCCTGGTGGGCGGGCCTTGTTCATCGACGTCGTCGCGCCGGAAGATGCGCTGCTCGACACGCATCTTCAAACTTGGGAATTGCTGCGCGACCCCTCTCACGTGCGCGACCATGCCGTGTCGCAATGGCGCAAAGCATTGGCCGAGGCGGGTTTCGTGCCGGGCGAGGTGACGTTGCGTCGCTTGCGGCTCGATTTCGCGACCTGGATTGCGAGGATGCGCACGCCCGAGCCGGACTCAGCCGCGATCCGCCGCCTCCAGGACGGCACGCCCGAGCCGGTTCGCCGTCATTTCGCGATCGAGCCGGATGGGAGCTTTGCGGTCGACACCATGGTGATCGCGGCGGAGGGCGACGAGAGTACCGTATGAGAAATGGATTACAGCAGAGCTATAAATATACATCTTGATTGCATCATTCAACAACGACCTTATCATGCTAGTTATCTTGATTGAGAGCGGTCAATTTTGATTCATTCAGGATAGCAAAAACCAAAAAAAGTGATTTTACTTCTTATCGATTGGAATAGTATCGATGCGACTGCGTGAGCGCGGCATTTAGTGAATATTGAAGCTGCATTGTTTCTAAAATCAATTAAAAATCGTAAGATCCTGCTTTCATTTCGATCAAATTTTCGGCAGTATGTATCGCCAGGCGTGAGAGGGGATGCAGATGGCTATGGAATTGATTGTGCACGCCGGAGGCGATAGTGCATTCATTGCTTGGCGAACCCCGTTTATAGACGAATGCCGTGGTTTCGCACTACGCCGGCGGATCAAGCGTACCCAGAACAGCGCCCGCAGCCCAAATACAGTCAACGACGTGGCACCTGGCGGCTTCACCGAAGAGATCGTGGCAAGTTGGGTTGGCTTCGCCTATGGCCCCGAGGTCGAAGACGGCACGCGCAAACCGACAACTGAATGGCCAATTCAGAAGTATCTCTGGTCGGACTTCGCTGTGAATCCGGGCGATGTCGTAACCTACCGCGTCTCGGCGATGATCGGGCCGGCCTCGGATCTGAAGGAATCCGCGGAGCATGTTTCGGGCTGGACCGAACCAGCAGAGATCGGTGCCGAAACGGAGGGACGTGCGAGCTGCTATTTCAACCGCGGGATCGTTGCCAGCCAATGGCTGGCGCGTGCGCTCCCTGACGACGCCCCGACGACGAAGCTCAAGAATGCGATCGCGGATCCTGAAGACAAGATCCGACGCTTTCTCGCCGGTCCGATCCGTGAAAAGCTCGTTGGCCTGCTCACACAAGCCAAGGCGGATAAAGCGCATGTTTATGCCGCTCTGTTCGAGCTCAATGACCCTGAGCTTATTCCGCTGCTCAAGGATCTAAAGAAGCGGGCGCACGTCGTTCTTGGAAACGGTGCCGTCAAGAAAGCCGGCGAGGATGAGAACGAGGACGCGCGTAAGGAGCTTTCGGATTGCGATCTGACTGACCGAATGAGTGCGCCGCGCGCCCTGGCGCATAACAAATTCCTGGTGATCTGCGACACGGAAAAGAAGCCGAAAGCGGTGTGGACCGGCAGCACCAACTGGACCAAGACGGGATTGTGCACGCAGGCCAATAACGCTCTGCTTGTCGAGAACTCGGCGCTTGCCGAATTCTACCTCGAGCAATGGAATGCACTCGCAAAAGAGGGCGCCGGCTCATCCGACGAGCTTTATAATGAAAACGCGAAATCGCGGGTCTCGCCAAAGGTGCGGGGGACTACCGTCTGGTTCACGCCGATGCGTGAAGGGCTCGATCTGGAACAGGCGGGAGAACTAATCGGCGGCGCCGAACAGGGCATTCTGTTCGTCATGTTCAATCCTGGCCCGCGCGGTACATTACTCAATGACATCATCGAGCTCGCTTCACCGTCGAGTCCGTCGTTCAAGCCAGATCTCTATATTCAGGGTGTCGTCAACCAGAATCCTGGTACGAAGAAGAACCCAGTCGTGCTGTTCAATCGTGGGGACCGTATCGACGCAAATGCCGATGTTGTCGTGCCTGCCGCAATTCCTGGTCGCTTTTCTTACTGGCACAAGGAAGTGCTGAAATTGCCGAATTCCTTTGCGATGGTTCATAGCAAGGTCGTGGTTATCGACCCCTACGGCACGCATCCTGTCGTCATCACCGGCTCGCACAATCTCGGCCCGAAAGCGAGTGGCGTGAACGATGAAAACATGATCATCATCAAGGGAAATCGTGATCTGGCAAGCCAATATGCGGGTAAGATCATGGAGATATATGCACAGTATCGCTGGCGGCAGTCAGTTCAGCGTCAGGACGGTCACCCGAAATGGACAGGATTAGCTGACGCAGACGATTGGCAGATTAAGTCGCCACTGAAGGACTACGACAAGCGGCGTTTGCGCGAGCTCGCATTCTGGTTCGGTGAAGCGGCCACCTGAACCGTCTGTCTTGTGCGCGAGTCGGTGCAAACAGCAGATCACGGATCAACTGCCGTGATGATCGACCTCGACGGGGAGCCGCTGCACGCGCTTCCCACTCCATCTGTTAAACGCGTGATTCTGCCAGGCCATCACGCCCAGTTCCGGATCGCGGCGTTGTCGAGGATGCGCTGCCCGGCTCTCAGCTTGCCGGTACCATGCTTCGCCACGTCAATCAGGCATCTCGCGAGCTGGCCGACCTCGACGCTGAACCCGTCGGTGAAGCGGTCGACGACGTCGGCGACTGGCAGGAATAGGCGCGCGACCAGTGGCCGCCTCTGCGTGCTTCGCGAGGGGCGGATGAGGGCCGGGCGGAAATGCACGGCAGCCGGGCTCAACGCAGAGAGCTCGCGTTCGGTGCGGCCCTTGATCTTGCCGAACAGGGTCCGGGCCTTCTCCTGCTGGTCGGCGCCCGAGCCGCTGACGAAACAGAAGCGCAGGCCCGGATTGGCGGCGAGCATCGCCCGCGCGCCGGCCAAGGCGTAATCGTGCGTAATCCGGATGTATTCGTCTCGCTTCACGGCGGTCTGCGAGACGCCGAGGCACCAGAGGCACGCCTCGGCCTCGAGCGCTGCGCCCATACCCGAATAGTCGAGAAAATCCGGGAGCACGACAGAGGCGAGCTTCGGGTTGGCGCTATCGAGCTTCCGACGGCTCAGGCTGGTGATTGTCGTGATCGCCGGATCCTGCAGCGCCTGCTCCAGCACCTCGCCGCCGACGAACCCGGTCGCGCCGGTCAGGATGATCCGCATTTTTTCCCCGTGTCGCGACCTGTCGCCCGAGCTATCTGCCTGGCGGTTAGCTTGGCCCCGCGAAGGGACGAGGCCGATGCGATCGGCCCCATCGCCCGGTGCTGGTTGCGGGCATTCGTGTCGCGCCGCCTACTTCGTCGTGTAGCCACCGTTGATCAGAACGGTCTGGCCGGTCATCCACCAGCCCTCCGAGACCAGGAAGCGGATGAAGGGGACGATGTCCTCGATATCGGTCAGGCCGGTCTTCGAGTACGGCGACAGGGCGGCGGCGGTCTTGTGATAGGCGACGGCATCCGCGCCTTCCGCCGGATAGAAGAACGGCGTGTCCATCGGGCCGGGGCCGACAGCGTTCACAGAAATGCCGCGCGCGCCGTACTCCTTCGAGGCCGCCCTCGTGAAATGCTCGACGGGCGCCTTGGTGCCGGCATAGGCTGCGTAGAATGGCGTGAAGGCTCCGAGCAACGAGGTCACCAGGGTGACGATCTTGCCGTCGTCCTTCACGTGCCGGCCGGCTTCCTTAAGGAAGAAGAAGGCCGTTTTCGCGTTCACCGCGCTCATCTCGTCGTATTCGGCTTCCGTGATCTCGACGAAGGGCTTCTTCAGCACCTTCCCGACGGTGTTGATCGCGATGTCCGGAGGACCGAGCGCGTCGACGGCGTCGGCGAACAGCTTTTCCATGGCGCCAGCCGTCGTCAGGTCGGCCTGGAAGGCGGCTGCCTTGGCGCCGGCCGCCTCGATCGCGGCGAGCGTCTCGTCGGCCGATTTCTTGCTGCCGGCGCTGTTGTAGTGGATCGCGACGGCTCCGACGCCGTGCGCGGCGAGATCGCGAGCGATCAGGCCGCCGAGATTCTTGGCGCCGCCTGCAATGAGAACGGTTTTCCCCTTCAATCCGTGATCGGCCATTGGCTGCCTCCTCGTCCCGACTTGCCGCATCGGCTGCGGCGCAACGGCAAGCTAGGGTCGGGGCGGGGCTGAGCAAGTCAGGGCGGCCGAACTGTCTTCGGCCGCAATGCTGTCTCTGCGGAGGGTAGGCTCGGAATCTGCCGGACGCGATCAATCGGCCCGTGCGGTCGCGTAGCTGACGCTCTCCTGAGGTTGGCCGGCATTGAGCCAACTCTTGAAGCCGTTCGCGTAGCCGTTCGCGGCACGGTCGAACAGATCGTCGCGGCCGGCCGCAACCAGGGCGGAATCGATGATCACGCCGCCGACGCCTCCCGGCGCATAGCCGGTGCCCTGCGCGCCCGAATAACGGGTCAGCACAGCGCCGGTGCGGGCATCGACCACGTCGAGTTCTGCCTGGAGGGTCGGACTGCCGCCGATCAGCACGCGCTCGGCGGCGGTTGGGATGTCGGCGCGGATGATGGTCGCGACAATGCGCGCCTCGCGCGTGCCGCCGATCCGTCCGGCCGTGACGCGCTCCAAGGCGGCCTTCAGGCGCTTTGCCGCCTGTTCATTCACATAGGCGCGGGCCTCGGGCGTTCTCACGAGAGCCGGGTCGGTCATCGAGAGGCCGCGTCCCTTGAGGTAATCGTCCTCTGCCGAGGTCCAGGCCACTTTCGCGCTCTCGGGCGCACGCACCTCGACGCTCGTGAAGCGCAAGGCCGCCGTCTCCGAGGCCGAAAGCGAATTCGGTGCGATGGTGGTGCAGGCCGTTTGGCACAGGCCGATGAGGGCGACGATCCCAAGGAGAGCGCGACGCATCGCAGGAGATTCCAGAACGAGACCGAAAATGCCGCGCCGGCGTGACGGTTGGCCGGGGCAGAATCGTCCCGCGATCCGGGAAGCGACGATCTCAGCAGCAATCACAACCCATGCGGGAGGGATGCAGCACTTCCGCCACACCACCACAACGCGATGGCAGGACGAACATTGTCCGGCTGATGCTGTGTCAGTTCGAACACAACGTCGCACCTCCGAAAGGCCCAGCAATTCCTGGCAACGCTGTTCAAGCGCAAGGACTTCGTGCAAACGGGATCCTTGCTTCCGATCCCGCTCCTTCCGATGACACCCGCTCTCGAAGATTTCCGCCGCGTCGTGCTCAAAGTCGGCTCGGCTTTGCTCGTCGACCGCTCGCGCGGCCGTCTGCGCCATGCCTGGCTCGCCGCGCTTGCCGAGGATGTCGCCGATCTGCATGCGCGCGGCATCGATGTCGTCGTGGTCTCCTCCGGTGCAATCGCGCTGGGGCGTACCGTGCTCGGCCTGCCGCCGGGTCCCTTGCGTCTCGAAGAGAGCCAGGCCGCGGCAGCGGTCGGGCAGATTGCGCTCGCCCGCTACTGGACCGAGGCGCTCGGCCATCACGGCATCGTAGCCGGGCAGATCCTGGTGACGCCGAAGGATACCGAGGAGCGCCGCCGCTACCTCAATGCGCGCGCCACGGTGCAGAAGCTGCTCGAGGTGCGCGCGGTGCCCGTCGTCAACGAGAACGACACGGTGGCGACGGTCGAGATCCGCTACGGCGACAACGACCGTCTAGCTGCGCGCGTCGCCACCATGATCGGCGCCGAGGTCCTGGTGCTGTTCTCGGATGTCGACGGGCTCTACACCGCTCCCCCCGGCGCCGATCCCGATGCCCGGCACTTGCCGGTCATCGAGAAGATCACGCCTGAGATCGAGGCGATGGCCGGCGGCCCGGCCTCGGAACTGTCGCGCGGCGGCATGCGCACCAAGATCGACGCGGCCAAGATCGCCGTTTCCGGTGGTACCCACATGATCATCGCCGATGGCCGCGCGAAAAACCCGCTGAAAGCGATCCGCGAGGGCGGGCGCTGCTCGTGGTTTCTGTCGAGCTCGAATCCGAGCGCGGCGCGAAAAACCTGGATCGCCGGAGCGCTGGAGGCGCGCGGCGCGCTCGTGATCGATGACGGCGCGGTGCGGGCCCTGCGTGGCGGGGCGAGCCTGCTCCCGGTCGGCGTGACGGCGATCGAGGGCGCCTTCGGCAAGGGCGATGCCGTGCTGATCCGCGATCGTTCCGGCCGCGTGCTCGGGCGCGGCCTCGTCGCCTATGACAGCGTGGAAGCGGCGCGCATCATCGGCCGGTCGAGCCGGGAAATTCCCGACCTTCTGAGCTATGCCGGCCGCACTGAGATGGTGCATCGCGACGACATGGCGATAGCCGGCACATGATGCGTACCAACCGTCCGGGATGATGTTAGGACTTGAAGGGATGCGGGAGCGGCTGCCTCGATGGCCCGCGTCGCGTTGAGCTGAAAACGGGAACCGCGATCGTGCCTGTTCTGAACTTGAAATCGGATCTCGCCGAGGCCGACGATCTGCCGAGCCTGATGGCGGAGATCGGCCGCCGCGCCCGTGCCGCCGCGCGGGGCATGGCGCTGGCTCCGGCCGAGACCAAGGACGTCGCACTGCGCGCCATCGCCGAGCGCATCCGCGCGAGCGCTCCCGAAATCCTGCGCGAGAACGCGCGCGACGTCGCGGCCGCCAACGCTGCCGGGCATACCGCCGCGCTGATCGACCGGCTGACGCTCGACGAGAAGCGCGTGACGGCCATCGCTTCCGCCGTCGCGAGCGTCGGAGCCTTGCCCGATCCGGTCGGGCGCCAGCTCGCGGCCTTCGAACGACCGAACGGCCTGCTGATCGAGCGCATCGCCGTGCCGCTCGGCGTCGTCGGCGTGATCTTCGAGAGCCGCCCCAACGTTACCGCAGATGCCGGCGCGCTCTGCCTCAAGGCGGGCAATGCGGCGATCCTGCGGGCGGGCTCGGATTCCTACCGCACGGCGACCGTGATCGCCCGCGCGATGAGCGAGGGGCTTGCCGAATTGGGCCTGCCCGCCGATGCGATCCAGTTGGTGCCGACCCGCAGCCGCGAGGCGGTCGGGCTGATGCTCTCCGGTCTCGACGGCTGCATCGACGTGATCGTGCCGCGTGGCGGCAAGAGCCTCGTCGCGCGCGTACAATCCGAGGCGCGGGTGCCGGTCTTCGCGCATCTCGACGGCATCTGCCATGTCTATGTCGCGGCGGGCGCCGATCCCGAGATGGCACGTACCGTCCTTCTCAACAGCAAGATGCGGCGCACCGGCATCTGCGGCGCGGCCGAGACGCTGCTTGTCGACAAGGCCGTGGCTGAGGCGCAGCTCGGGCCGCTCCTCGATGCGCTGATCGAATCCGGCTGCGCGGTGCGCGGCGATGCCGCCGTGCAGGCCGCCGATCCGCGCGTGAGCCCCGCCAGCGAGGAGGATTGGCGCACCGAATATCTCGACGCCATCATCGCGGCGCGCGTCGTCGACGGGCTGGAGGCAGCGATCGACCATATCGAGACCTATGGCTCGCACCACACGGATACGATCGTCACCGAGGATCGCGAGGCGGCGGCACGTTTCATGAATGAGGTCGATTCCGCGATCGTCGTCCACAATGCCTCGACGCAATTCGCCGATGGCGGCGAGTTCGGCTTCGGCGCCGAGATCGGCATCGCCACGGGTCGGATGCACGCGCGCGGACCGGTCGGGGTCGAGCAACTCACGACCTTCAAATACCGCGTCCACGGCAGCGGCCAGACCCGCCCGGTCTGACAGTCGGACGAAGCGGCGGATGCTCGTGCGGCTGCCGCCATCGGCGCCCGGATTGCGGATCGGGCTCTATGGTGGCTCGTTCAATCCGGCCCATGCCGGCCATCTGCATGTCAGCCGGATGGCATTGCGGCGCTTGCGGCTCGACCGGCTCTGGTGGCTCGTCAGCCCCGGCAACCCGCTCAAGGACCATAGCGAGCTTGCGCCGCTGCAGGCGCGGATCGTGGATGCGCGCTCGGTGGCAACCGATCAGCGCATCGCCGTGACGGGGTTCGAGGCCGAGATCGGCATTCGCTACACGGTCGAGACTCTGCGCTGGCTGCGCAGGCATCGACCCGCCAACCGGTTCGTCTGGATCATGGGCGCCGATTCGCTGGCGAGCTTTCATCGCTGGGAGGCCTACGAGGCCATCGCGGCGCTGATGCCGATCGCCGTGATCGATCGTCCGGGTTACACGCTCGCCGCCCCGAACGCCCGAGCGGCTCTCCGTTTCGCGCGCTTTCGCATCGACGAGACGGATGCCGGATTGCTTGCGGATCTGCCGCCGCCGGCCTGGGTCTTCCTGCACGGACCGCGCTCGGCACTTTCTTCGACGGCCTTGCGGCGCCGGATGTGAGCCCCGGTGGCGCTGAGGTCAACGTCTGCCATCCCGCTGATAAATCGTAGATTTTCTCGACATCACAATACGTCGATTTTCGTATTTGCAGGCTTAACTCTGCCTGCGCTCACGATGAGGCAGGCATCACGCCGTGCATTTTTTGGGATCGGATTGGACGGACACCGCGTTGAACCCACCCAAATCGGACAGCATGGAGCCGTATACGTGAAGTTGACTTTGCCGACGATCGCCGTCGCCGCTTTGATGAGCCTGGCGCCGGGCTCAGCTTTCGCCCAGCACCTCCATCTTGGACCCGGCGGTATCAGCCTGCATAGCGGCCGCCATCATCACCATCATCACAATGATTGGCGCCCACGGCACCGCCACGGCCATGGATACGGCTATAGCCATCGTGAGCGCGGATACGGACACCGCCGCGGCCCTGGGCGCGGGCACCATCACCACCACTGAGGCGCCCCTGCGCCAGGATTATCTTCGCCAAAAGCGTCTTCGCCCGGCATCTGCAAAGCCGGGCGAAGACGAGCGCGCGGCCTTACCCCGCGAAAGGCCGCATCGACAGCGATCCGATATCCAGGCTATTGAAATCCCGGTGAGAGCGGTCCAGGTCTTGTGTATGACATGATGCCGTTGGGATATGGGCCGGCATAGACACGGGATTCGAACGCTGAACGACACGACTTCCATCGAGCGCGCGGCCCTGGATCTGAAGGCGCTGGCGCTCGGATGCCTCGACGAGATGAAGGCAGAAGAGACCGTCTCGATCGATCTGGCCGGCAAGACCTCGCTCGCCGATACGATGATCATTACCTCCGGCCGCTCGAACCGGCATGTCGGTGCGATCGCCGACAAGGTGCTCCAAGATCTCAAGGCCAATGGCTTCGGCAATGCGCGTGTCGAGGGCCTGCCGGCTTGCGACTGGGTGCTGATCGATGCGGGCGATCTCATCGTCCACATTTTCCGACCCGAGGTGCGCGGCTTCTACAATCTCGAAAAGATCTGGGGTGCCGACCGGCCCGTGGCGCGGCTGGCAGGCTGAGATATCGGCTTGCGATCGTCCGTCGCGCTTCGTGACACGGACGGCTCGCCTCCGAGCATCGTCCGCAAGGCCGCGTCGAGATCGGCCGACTGAAAGTCGAAACCACTCGCCAATGCCTTCTCCGGGACGATGCGCTGGCCGCCGAGCAGAAGTTCCTCGGCGAAATCGCCGCCGAGCCGTCGCAACGGCCAGGCTGGAGCTCGCAACCATGCGGGCCGGTGCAGGGCGCGGCCGAGCGCGGCGGCAAAATCACCATTGCGAACCGGATTTGGCGCAGTCGCGTTGAGCGGGCCGGACAGGCCGGGCGTCGTGATTGCGTGCAGGATCAGGCGGACAAGGTCGTCGCGAGCGATCCAGGACATCCATTGCCGCCCGTTTCCGATCGGGCCTCCGAGGCCGAACTCGAACGGCGTCAGCATCCGCGCCAGCAATCCGCCCTCGGTCCCGAGCACCAAGCCCGTGCGCAGCAGGACGACTCGGATGCCGAAAGCGTGCGCCCTCGCGGCTTCCCGCTCCCAGGCGACGCAGACACGCCTGCTGAAGCAGGGCTGATCCCCCTGATCCGCCTCGGTCAGGATCGTATCGTCACGCAGGCCGTACCAGCCGATCGCGGAGCCGCTCACCAGAACCGCGGGCGGATGGTCGAGCCGTTCGAACAGGCGGTTCAGCGCTCTGGTGGTGCGCAGGCGCGATCGAAGGATGCGCCGGCGCTTGCGCGCGGTCCAAAGCGGCTCGCCGATCGGTTCTCCGGCGAGATTGACGACCGCATCGATGACCGTCTCGCGTGGGATGTCATCGAGCGACGTCACGATGGCGATCGGTGCGGGCAGATGCGCGGCATGGGCGCGCTCACGCGTCAGGACCGTGACCGCATGGCCCTTCGCGACCAAAGCCTCGACCAGCCTGGTACCGATGAAGCCGGTTGCCCCGGTGACGAGGATACGCTGCCCCGGCGTCAGGGCTTCGGCGAGCGGGCCTGCCGGCGCCGGCACGAGGCGTTCCGAGCGCTCGGCGGCGAACCAGTCGCGCAATCCCAGCACCGCGACACCGAGCGCGGCTCCGAAGGCCAGGATGCTCCAGCCGCCATGCGTGACGATGCGCAGGGAGGTCGGCTCGGCTGAGAATTGCCAGAGGATCGGCAGGATCAGGACGAGGATGCCGCCATAATTCAAGGCGAGCAGCGTATGGTTGATCCGCTCGCTCGCCGGGAGACGGCGACTCAGGTCCTCCTCGACGAAATCGGCGAGGGTGATGCCGACCTCGACGACGAGAATGGTCGTGACCAGGATCGCGAGCCAGCCGCGCGGCTCGGCAAAGCCCAGCGTCAGGAACAGGATTGCGTAGAGGAAATCGCGCCAGGCATGCAGCCGCAATTCCGTTTTCTGCGAGGGGCGCCAGGCCAGCCGCTCGGTCAGTTCGTGGTGGTAGAATGTGTCGAAGCCGCCCATCGCGATCTGCAGCGCGATGAGCCACCACAGCAAAGTCGTGGTCATGCCGTCATCTCCATCGCAGGGGTGGTGTCGTGGAATTCGGCTTCCTGGCGGAGGAGGGGGCCGAACAGGGCGTGTCTAATGTCGAGCGTGAAGCGGAAGCTGCGCGGGCCGATCTCCTCGTGCGTCACGGTCAGGGCGCCGGGCGAGAGCCAGGAGGGCAGCACCCATCGCGCTCTGAACAGATCGAGGAAGTAGCCGCGATTGCGAAAGACCAGCGCCCCGTTCTCGACGCAGACCGCCAGGCTCATGCCGAGCCCGCCGCCGACATGCTCCTCGAGCCCGCTCGGACCGGCAAAGCTCTTGGTCGAATGGATGATCTGCGGGAATCCGCCCGGGCGTACATAGAGCCGCGTCCAGGTCTGACCGCCGCTGCCCGCATCCTCGGTGACGGTGACGACGCTCGCGCCACAAACGCGCGACGTCGGGAGCGGGCCGCCGACAAGCTTCGCGGCTTGAGCCAACAGCCAGCCGGCGTGGCTCATGCGGCAGAGCGTGACCTCGCCGACATAGACGGCGCTGTCGCGCGGGCCGAGGCGCTTGGTGAAGCGACGGCGGATTGCCGGGGACAGGCTCCGCCAATCGGCATCCGCGATCAGCGCGCGAAAGCGCAGATCGATGAGATCGGGATAGGTCGGCGCCTCGCTCGCGGCAAAAGGCGAGCGTTCCGCGAGAGCCTTCATGGCTGCCTCCGGGTCGGACATCGAGTGAAGTGATCGGCGGGCGGGTTAGGGTTCGGTGCCGTTATCGGTCGGGTATCGTCATCCGTCAGGCTTGGCGGGAAGAAAGCGCACGATCCGGCTGCCGAGCTTGATCAGCTTGGCCAGCGTTCCATGCGGAATGTGCAGCATCTGCGCGTACCAGCCGTCGAGCGTCTGGGTGAATTCCAGCATCGCCTTCAGCCGCCGTTCCGCGACCTGTCCGACAGCCGGATCGTCCTCGGCCTCGGCGACGCAGGCGCGCAGAGCCGCCACAGCCGGATCGATCTCGCGCTCCTTGCGCCCGGCCGCGATGCACGTGGCGATTTCCCAGAGATCGGTTTCGGCGACGTAATGATCGCGCCGGTCGCCCGCGACGGGCACGCGCCGGATCAGGTTCCAGCCGGCGAGTTCCTTGAGGGAATTCGAGACGTTGGAGCGGGCTATGCCGAGCGTCCCCGCGATCTCCTCGGCCGTGAGCGGGCGCTCTGAGAGGTAGAGCAGAGCATGCATCTGCGCGACCGAGCGGTTGACGCCCCATTGCGTGCCGAGATCGCCCCAATGCAGAACAAACCGTTCGATGGCAGCGGGCAGCGCGGCGGATTGGTCTGTAATTTCTGTCATGACAGAAATTACAGACCAAATGAGTTGTGTGTCAAGGCCGAGCCAACGGAGTGATGTGAGTCGCCGTTGATCCTGCTTGGCGACACAATTGTTGCACCGTTCCCGTCATGCCGGGGCCGCGTAGCGGAACCCGGCATCCAGAGCCGCCTTGCGCTCAAGTTGGGACTACTCGGCGGTTCTGGGTCCCGGGTTCGCCTGCGGCGCCCCGGGATGACCTCGGAGACTCTTCCGCTGAGCGCGTGGAACCTCTGTTGCTAACCCGATCGCGAAACCCTGCGAGCGATCGCGGCCGCGTTGACCGCCCGCAAACCTTCGCCCTATCCTCATCCCGCGGTGCAGGCCGCATCCGGACCCGCGGGAAGGGCTCAGCCCATCTGCCGTAATCGCGTGATCTCACAGACCTTTGTGCAGCCGGAGATGCGGGTCGTCGGCGCTTTATGCGCGGAGGTCCCAACATGTCGTCCAAAACTCGGCTGCCCGAACGGCCCGATCTCGGCCATCTGAAGAAACAGGCGAAGGCCCTGCTTGCGGGGTATCGGCGCGCGGATCGCGTCGCGATCGCCCGCTTTCGCGACGCCTTGCCCGCTGCCTCGGCCAAGGACGATGCGGCGATCCTCGGTCTTCGATTGCGCCTCCACGACGCGCAATCCTGTCTCGCGCGCGAATATGGCCTCGCTTCCTGGGCGGAGCTGAAGGAGACCGTCGAGGCGCGCTATTCCGTGCGCGATGCCGGTGCGCCACCGATGTCCGATTGGCTTCGGCTCGTCTATGCGGGCGACGTCTCGGGTGGCATGCATCGCGCCAAGCCGGCTGCTGCGGCCCGTCTGCTGGAGGCCGATGCGGGCCTCATCGGCGAGGATCCCCATCTTGCCTGCGCAATCGGTGATCTCGATCTTGTCCGGAAGGCGGTGCAGAACGACCCGAGTTGGATCGGCCGTCCCGGCGGCCCGCTCGCGCTGCCGCCGCTCGCGGCCGTGACGCATTCGAGCCTCGTTCGTCTCGAAAGCCATCGCGATCGACTCCACGAGGCGGCGCGGTTCCTGCTCGAATCCGGGGCCGATCCCAACCGGACCTTCGACAGCCGCTCGCCGCTCTTTGGCGGCGAAACCCGTCCATCCCCGCTCTCGCCGCTCTACGGCGCGGCCGGCGTAAATTTCGATCCCGAGATGACGCGGCTGCTGCTCTCGTCCGGTGCAGACCCGAATGACGGCGAGTCGCTTTATCACTCGCTCGATAAACCCGTCTGCACGCGCCTGCTGCTCGATGCCGGTGCCCGCGTTTCGGGCTCGAACGCGCTGTTCCGCGTCCTGGACTTCGACGACGTCGAGACGCTGCGCCTGCTGCTCTCCCATGGCGGCGATGCGAACGAGACCATAAAGAGCGGGATCGGCCGGATCACGCCTCTGCTCTGGGCGATCAGGCGGCGGCGCTCCCTGGCCCATGTCGAGGCCTTGCTCGAGGCCGGCGCCGATCCTGCCGCGCGGATGCCGGATGGAACCAGCGCATATCTGCTGGCCCTTCGCTACGGGCTCCCGGAGAGTGCCGAGAGCCTGCGCAAGGCCGGCGCCGGCTCCGCGCTCACCGAGGCGGAACGCTTCGTGGCCGCCTGCGCGGCCGGTGACGCGGCGACCGCTACACGCATCACCGCTACGAATCCGGACCTGCCCGCCTCACTGCCCGAGGCCGATCTTCGGATGCTGCCGGAACTTGCGGCCCTTGGCTGCGGAGATTCCGTAAAACTCATGGTCCGGCTCGGCTGGCCGATCGCCACGCGGGGCGGGGATTGGGACGCCTCGGCGCTCAATCACGCCGTGTTCCGGGGCGATGCCGAGCTTGCCCGCTTCCTGCTCGCGCATGGCGCACATTGGAGCGAGCGCCACGGTTTCGGAGACGACGTCTGCGGCACCCTGTCCTGGGCGAGCCTCAACGAGCCGGTCGGGGTCGGGGATTGGGTGGGGTGTGCACAGGCGCTTCTCCACCATGGCTTGCCGGTGGCGGTGCCCGACGCGGAGCATCCGGGCATGGTGATGTGCGAGGGGAGGCCGCTGCGGTTCTCAGGGGAAGTGACGGATGTCCTTCTCGCCGCAGCTGCCGGCCTTTCCTCCACCTTTGGGGGAGGTGGCCGCGAAGCGGACGGAGGGGGCGGCGCCGACGCTTCTTCCTGATGCGCGGCTTGCCCGCTCCAGCGCGCTGTGGGCGGCCCCTCTCGCTCTAGGGGCGAGCAAGTACGCTCGCCTCCACCGGTTCATCGGTCAATTGCAGCCGGTGCAGCTTCGCATAGGTCCCGCCAGCCGCGACGAGACTCTCATGCGTGCCGATCTCGATCACCTTGCCCGCCTCCAAAACCGCGATCTGGTCGGCGTCGCGTACGGTCGAGAGGCGGTGGGCGATGACGAGGGTGGTGCGGCCCTTCATGAGTCGTAGCAGGGCTGCCTGGACGAGGCGTTCGGATTCAGAATCGAGCGCGCTCGTCGCCTCGTCCAGCAGCAGGATCGGCGCGTCCTTGAGGAAGGCGCGGGCGAGCGAGATGCGCTGGCGCTCGCCACCCGACAACCGCCCGCCGCCCGGCCCGACACGAAATCCGTAGCCTTCGCCGAGCTTCGAGACGAAGCCATGCGCAGCGGCGGCCTCGGCGGCGGCCTCGATCTCGCCCTGCGTGGCGCCCGGCCGCCCGAAGCCGATATTGGCCGCGACCGTGTCGTCGAACAGGACGACGTCCTGCGAGACCACCGCGACATGCGCCCGCAAGGAGGCAAGAGTGAGTGCGCGAATGTCTTTTCCGTCGATCAGCACGCGGCCGCCGGTGACGTCGTAGAGCCGCGGCACCAAGTTGAGCAGCGAGGATTTGCCGGAGCCCGAGCGGCCAACGAGCGCCGTCGTTCCGCCCGCCGGGACGAGGAGGTCGATGCCCTCCAGGGCCGGCGCATCGGGGCGGTAGCGGAAGCGCACATCCTCGAAGCGGATTTCTCCACGCACGTCGGACAGGGCAACCGCGTCCGGCGCCTCGCGGATCGTCGGCGGCTCGTCCATCAGGGCGTAGTAGCGCTGCAGCGCTGCGGCGGCCTCCTGCAGGATCGCGTTGAAGGTGCCGAGCGCGCGGGCCGGCTGCGCGGCAAGGAGCAGGGCGGCGACATAGCCGGTGAAGTCGCCGACCGTCTTCTCGCCGGACATCACGCGCTGGCCGACCAGCATGAGCACGCCGGCCACCGCGATGCCGCCGCCGATCTCGAGCAGGGGGTCGAGCCGGCCTCGCGCATTGGCTGCCTTCATCTTGAGGCGACGAATCTCTTCGAGCGCCTCGCGCATGCGCTCTTTGAGATAGCCCTCGAGCGCATAGGTCTTGGCGACGCGCGCACCCTGCAGGCTCTCCGAGATCAGGCTCGCGGTCGTGCCCATCTGCTCCTGCGTCGAGGTCGCGACATGGCGTAGCTTCTTGCCGAGCCGGTTGATCGGCCCCGCGACGAAGGGCGCCGTGATGCCGGCGACGAGCGTCATGATCGGGTCCATCCAGAACAGCGCGATCACCAGCGCGATCAGCATGGCGAGGTCGCGCAGGAACACCGTCGAGATGCGGGTCAGGGCTTCCTTGATGAAGCCGAAATCGGTGGTGAAACGCTGGGTGAAGGCGGCTGGGCTCTCGCGGCCGAGCTGGGCCATATCGGCCTCGATCAGGTGGCCGTAGAGCGCGGCTTGCATGTCGGCCTCGATGCGGCTGACGACGCGATTCGTCAGCACGGTCTGGCCATAGAGCGCGAAGCCGCGCACCGAGGTCACCACAATGACGACGAGCGGCGCATAGGCGAGCGCGCTGCTATCTTTGGCGTCGAAGGCGTCGAAGGCGGCCTTGATCAAAGCCGGGTAGAGCCCGGTCGCGGCGCCGACCACCGCGATCAGCAGAAGCACGATCGCGATGGTGCCGCGATGCGGCCGCAGCCATGTCTGCCAGAGCCGGCCGAACAGGGGAAGTGTGTCGCCCCTCAGGAGCGGCCGGCGCGCCATGATCTTCGAATTCGCTCGCGGGTCGGGCAGCCCCGCGCTGAGCACGACGCCGCGCGGGTGTTAACCGCCGTTGCCGGAGCGGATCAAGCGGGGCGCCGCTCAGGGCGCCCGTCACGATCGATCTTTAGTCGTCACGGCCTTCGCGGCCGCCGGGCCCCTCGCGCCGCCAATCCTTGTGGCCCCAATGCGGCCGCATCGGGCGGGCGAGCACCATGGCGCGGCGCTTCTGTCCCTCGTCGAGCGTGGCGTAGAGCGGCGCGGTCGCATCGGCGAGTTTTTTCAAGGCCTCCCCGCGCGCGATGGCCGCATCGCCCATCGCCCGGATCGCATCCGGCGCATCGGCCGGCTTCTCGCGGCGTTCGCGCCAGGCCTCGCGGTTCGCCTCGCGCTGCTTGGCGAGATCGCGGATCGCCGCCTCGACCGGCGGCCACAGCTTCTCCTGGTCGGGCGTGAGCTTGATGCCCGCACGCAAGGCGGCAATGCGCGCATCGGTGAAAGCTTCCCGGTCTTCCGGGCTGAGAGCGCTCCAGCGGCCGTGGTCCATGCCGTGTCGTGGACCATGGCCGAAGGGGTCGCCGTCCCGCGCCTGCACCGCCGCGACGGCACCGAGACCGGCCAGCCCGGCCAGAAACACGCCCGTCACCATCCGTTTGCCCATCGAACACCTCGTCCAAGGAAACCCCGACGCCTGCAGAATGGACAAGCTCGAATGGCGGATGGCTGTCCGCAACATGACGGGTTGTCCATGTTCGGCCCAGCCGCGCCGGGCTTCGTGTTTGGGTTAATTGTTCGTTCGCACACGATTCGTGAGGGCGGACGGCATGAGCACTGACGTTCGCTTTTTTCGCCTTTCGGGAAGGCGAGGGCGCTGTCCGTGGCGGGCCACGCATGCGTTGGCACCGCAGGCCCGTTCACCAGGATCTGGAACTCGGCGTCCGTCTGCGCGCGGCTCGCCGAGGCTTGGCACTGTCATAATGTTACATTATGGCGGCCCAGCGCGGGATGAGGGCAGGGGTGAGGGCAAGAACGGCATGGGCGAGCAACCTTTCCGACGAGCAGGTCTGCGGGCCGTTCTGGTGGTCGCGCTGCTCGCACTCGGATTTGCGCCGCCCCGTTCCACGGCTGCCGATCGCCCGCTGCAGGCGGTGGCGACCTTCTCGATCCTCGCCGATCTCGTCCGGGAGGTCGGCGGTGATCGGGTCGCGGTGACGAGCCTGATCGGACCGGATTCGGACGCGCATGGCTTCAGCCCGACGCCGGACGATGCACGGCGGCTTGCCGCGGCCGACATCGTGTTCATGAACGGCCTCGGCTTCGAGGGGTGGATCGAACGCCTCGTCAAGGCGTCGAACACGAAGGCGCCGGTGATCGTCGCGAGCCGGGGCGTCACAGCGATGGAAGAGCCCGACGAGCACGAGTGGCACGACCACGTGGGGCACGACCATGCGGACCATATCGACCCGCATGCCTGGCAGAGCGTCGCGAATGCCAAGCTCTACGTCGCCGCCATTCGCGACGGGCTGTCCAAGGCCGATCCGGATCGCGCGGCGGTGTTTGCAGCCAACGCTGCCGCCTATACGCAAAAGCTCGACGCGCTGGAGGCGGACATCCGGACCGTGATCGCCGCGATCCCGCAGGCACGGCGCCAGCTCATCACCAGCCACGAATCGTTCGGATATTTTGGCAAGGCCTACGGCCTCCGCTTCCTGGCTCCGAAAGGAGTTTCGAGCGACAGCGAAGCCGGACCGGCCGACATCGCCCGTATCATCCGCCAGATCCGCAAGGATAAAATACCTGCGATATTCCTGGAGAACGTGGCCGATCCGCGCCTGATGCAGCAGATTGCCCGCGAGAGCGGCGCACGGATCGGTGGGCGGATCTATTCGGACGCATTGTCGGGGCCGCAGGGCCCAGCGCCAACCTATCTCGCGATGATGCGCGCGAATCTGCAGGCATTCCGCGAAGCGCTGGATTAAGATCCGGCCACCGAGGCACCGCTTGTCGGCCGCGCTCAATCGGTGCCGCAGGTCTCCTTGACCCTGTAGAGGCGGTCGAAGGTCTTGGCCAATTTGGCGCGTTCCGTATCGAGGCGCTTGGCGGTGGCGCTATTGTTGGCCGTGTAGCGGACGGCGCAATTATTCCAGCCGAAGCTTGCCACATAAAGTCGCACCCGCGCCTCGCCGTCGGGCTTGGCCGCATCCTGTCGGTTGCGCTCCTGGCAGGCCGCCGGATCGGCATTGTCCGTACATTGCTCGACGAGACGCTTGCGCCAGACCTCGCGGAGATCCCGCTTGCCTTCGAGGGCGTCGATATAGACGTCGCAATGGCCGGCGGCGGGCTGGTAGGTCCGGAAGATCGACGGGTCGACATAGCCGCGTAGCAAAACAGACCCGAATCGGCAGGTATCCTCGGCTTCGAGCGTGCGCTGGGCGCGATAGGCATCGAGACCGTCGATCGGCAGGAGCGCGGAATCTCGCAGCTGCGCCAGCGAGGCGGCACATTGCTGCTCGAACTTGGCCGGTTGCAGCTTGGCGATGTCGGCCGGTGTGCCGGGGCTGAGCGCGATCGGAGCCAATTCGTGCTCGTCGATCTTCAACAGGTCGATCGTGTTCTGCAAAGCGCGCGGATCGACCTTGGCGGGGTCGAAGCGCAACGAGGCCCTGCACAGGCCGCTCTCCCAGCGTAATGTCCGAGTTTCGGCCCAGGCCGAAACCATGCCGCTGGCGCCGATCGAGACGACAAATATCATCAGGAGGCCGTGCCGAATGGACGCACGGATCGCCCCGCACGGCTTCATCCGGATCGGCATCATGGTTCTCCTGTCGGTGGTCCCAAAGCCTCGCTGCCGCAAAAATCGGATGATGTGAAGATATTCATCAGGACAATTGTGCATATACCAACCGGGGGTCCTTCCGCTATCGTGGCGTGATTGCGCTGCGGCAAAGCGTGGCCCCTGTGGTGGAATTTGCGATCAGCACTGGCCTCGGTCCTGCTTGCAGGCCTAGGGTGGGCGGACGGCATGGTGTGAATGGTGAATGCTCCAAAACAGAATGCGGAGACGTTGAGGGATCCGCTCCTGCTCGACAATCAGCTCTGCTACGCGCTCTACGCGGCCGCGCATCGCATGACGAAATCCTATCGTCCCATGCTGGAGCGGATGGGTCTGACCTATCCTCAGTACCTGGTGCTGCTCGTGCTCTGGGAGACCGATTGCGTCACGGTTTCCGAGATCGGGCGCAGGCTTCGTCTGGATTCCGGGACGCTGACACCGGTTCTCAAACGGCTGGAGCTGAGCGGCTTTCTCGTGCGCAACCGCCGCCAATCCGACGAACGTGAGGTCGAGATCGCTCTGACGCCGAGCGGGCGGGCCTTGCGGGAAGATGCCGTCGGGGTCCGGCAAACGGTGATGTGTCAGCTCAACATGACCGAACCGGAAATCCAGACGATGCGCGCCGATCTCAATGCGCTGATCGAGAATCTCAGCGTCGCCTGCGGAGAACGCTCGTCCGGCTAGGCATTGGTGACCGCGAAATGATTTGCCGGTTAACATTCATCTTGAGTCGGCGTCCTCCGATCGGATAGAGCACGGCGTGCAGGATAACGCCGGACGAGGGGGGGCGAAGGTGCAGTTTGGGGCGATGCCGGATCCGCATGACGGACTGCGCGGCGTTGCAACCGCACGCTGCGCCGCCTGCGGTTCATGACCGCGATCCCGTTCGACGGTTCGTTCGAGCCCCGGCGCCAGGTCGGTGCGCTGCCGTTCCGCCGCGAGCCGGATGGCGGCTTCCTGATCTATCTCATCACGTCTCGTGAGACGCGCCGCTGGGTGATTCCGAAGGGCTGGCCCATGAAAGGCCGCAAGCCCTACGAAGCGGCTGCCGCCGAGGCCTATGAGGAGGCCGGCCTCCTCGGCAATATCGGACGCCGCCAGCTCGGCTTCTATCTCTACGACAAGCGTCTCAAGAACCGCGACTCGGTGCTCTGCCAGGTCAAGGTCTTTCCGCTGGAAGTGCGCAAGCAGCTGAAGATCTGGCCGGAACGGGATCAGCGCGAGGGGCGCTGGTTCCTTCCCTCGGACGCTGCCGATGCCGTGATCGAGGCGGGTCTCGCGGCGATCATCCGTGCGGCCGCAAATCGCGACCCTCTGACGTTCGTCTAAACCGTCCCCTGCCGCTTCTGCTCGTGCGAGGCGAAGACCTTGCATCGAAACGCAGGGCGAGGGGCCTAGGCACCCCCATGCATGCGTGGCGATCACGGCTCAGGCAGGCCCGTCCACCCGGGACGGCAGGTCGGGCCTCTCGACCGCCTGCGCCAACGCGCGCAAAGCGTCGAGCGTGACGATGTGATCCGCCTCCGGCTCGTCGAGCGCGAGCCGTGTCGCACCGGTGGCGAGCATGATCGCAAGTACGCCCCTCAGGGACAGGCGCGGGGAGACCGATGGGCCGTCATCGGTCGTCCCTGGAACGGCGGCATCGCGAGCCTCGAACAGGGCGAGCCGGCGCAAGGCCCGGTCCTCGCCGAGGAAGCGTGCGACGAAGCCGTCTGCCGGCTGCGCGAGCAGGTCTTTCGGTTTGCCGGTCTGGACGAGCCGGCCCTCGCGCATCACGGCGAGGTCATCGCCGAGGATCAAGGCTTCGTCGACGTCGTGGGTGACGATGATTACCGTCTTGCCCAATCGCCGCAGAATAGCGCCGATCTCGGCTTGAAGGTGGGCGCGCGCCACCGGATCCACCGCGCCAAATGGTTCGTCCATGAGCAGGACGGGCGGATCGGCCGCCAGCGCGCGAGCGACGCCGACGCGCTGGCGCTGCCCACCCGACAGGGCGTCCGGGCGCCGTGCGCGGAAGATCGCGGGGTCGAGCCCGACGAGATCGAGCATCGCATCGACGCGCTCCTCGACCCTTGGGCGCGGCCAGCCGAGCAATTCCGGCACGGTCGCAACGTTCTGGGCGACGCTGCGGTGAGGGAACAGCCCGATGCCCTGCAGCACGTAGCCGATGCCGCGCTTCAGTGCGACCGGATCGCTCAGCGCGACATCCTTACCGTCGAGGAGAACCCGGCCCGCATCCGGTTCGACGAGCCGGTTGACCATGCGTAGGCTCGTCGACTTGCCGCAGCCGGAGGGGCCGAGCAGCACGCACACGCTGCTCTCGCGCACGGTGAGGTCGAGCGCATCGACGGCCGGACGCTCCGTTCCCGGAAAACGCTTCGAAACGCCCTCGAACCGGATCACGGCGAGGAAGGGGCAGGGAGGGGGTTCAACAGCCCGAGCAGATCGAACCCATGGTCTTCTTCATTTTTGCATCCCAGGCCTTGTTTCGCTCCTCGGCCTGTTTCTGTGCCTTGAGCATATCGGCTTGAGTCGAAGCCTTGAGCAGGGCGGGCGTCCCGCGCCCGTTGGTCGGCGGCATCGTCTTCCCGGTCGCGGTGATGTTGCGTCCGCCGGGGGCTTCGGTTTCGCCGAGCTTGGGTGTCGGCGACAATGGGTCGAGCCGGCCGGCCGGCATCGGCTCGGCCAGCGGCTCCGTCTTGTCGGATTTGGAACCCGCCTTGTGGCCGGCATGGCCGTGGCGAGCGGTCTTGTTCATTGCCGTGACGGCGTGCGCCTCTGGCATGGTCGTGTCCGAAGGTGGCGGCCTGAGAAGCGTGTCCGATGGGCCGAGATGGGGTTGCGCCTGCGCGCTGCCAGCAAATCCACATACCAGGAGCAGCGCGGCGCTGGCCCGGACCGAAAAAGGATAAGTGCGGCAGGGCATGACGAGACTTGGCATCACGAGTTACTCCGCGTGCGAGGCGTCGATGGTCGCGACCCCCAGCCGCCGATCCGGCCTTTGCCGGAAAGCAAATATTCTCTCCGTAGGCCACGATCGACGACCAAAGTGACATCGGCCCGCCTTCGCCGCAAGGTCGGTATCGCAAGCGTGCGGCAACGAGACGGGGTAGTATGCGGCGATCGAGACCGACCATCTCGGTAGGCGAGCCGGCGACAAGCAGGCCGGCGCTCGACCGGCGCGAGGCTGTTGCGGCGGCACTTGCCGTGCTTGCGCCACGTCTGCCGGATTTCGAGTCGGAGACCGTCACGGATCGCGCCTTGTCGAGCCCGGGCCTGCGCGGCGCCGCCCCAGAAACCGCGGCCTGGCTGGCGCTCGTCGCCTATGCGCGCCACGCCTGCACCGAATATGACGACCTGCTCGATGACGGCTACGATCGCGACAGCGCCCGTCACTTCGTACTCGACGACCTGAAGGGCGCTCTGGCCGAATGGGGCGTGCGTCGCCGTGTCTCGGGAGAGGAGACGCAAGCGCCGGAGGACGGACCCGAAGACGGTTTCGCGTAAACCTTCCTGCGCGATGCCGCGGCTTGATCTGCGCGCCGGCTGGAACCAAGAGAGTGCCCCGGATTCGCGAAAGAAGGAGCCGCATCCATGAAGATCAGCGCTCGCAACGTCCTCAAGGGCAAGATCGTCTCGGTCGAGAAAGGCGCGACGACCGCGCATGTGAAGATCGAGATCGGCCACGGGCAGGTGATCACGTCATCGATCACCAACCAATCGGTCGACGACCTCAAGCTCCAGGTCGGCTCCGACGCCTATGCCGTCGTGAAGAGCTCCGACGTCATGATCGCGGTGGATTGACGGACTGACGTCTCGGCCAGGGCAGTCAGGAAACTGGCTGCTGCAGGCTCAGCCGCACTCTGTGCCGGGCATTGGCTCCGGGTGCGAGCAGGGATTGGGATTCACGGCTGCGTAATTCGCCTGAGAAGCCGACGCGGTCGGCATGGCCGGTCCAGCATTCGAGCGAGAGGAAAGGCGCGGTCGGCCTTGTCCAGATCGCGAAATGTGGGAATTCCTCGACCCGCATCGCGATCGCCATGCCATCCGGCGCGACGAAGCGCAGGCCACGGCTCTTGGCATTCAGGAAGACCAGCGCCTCCTTGAAGAGGGCGGGATCGAGCGGCAGCGTGCCGCCCTTGAGCGGGAGGCTGCGGGTCTCGTGCCGCAGCAGGCCACCTTCACCGATTTCCGGCGTTTGCCCCTCTTCCGGCTCGTCGAACACGACGCGGTAGCCGCCGTCGGCGGAGCGCTTTCCACCGGCGAAAGGCCAGGGAAAGGCGGGATGAAATCCGAGCGCGTAGGGCAAGGGCTCAGCCCCCGGATTGGCGACCGTGATCGTGAAATCGAGGCCGGCGGGCACGATCCTGGTTGTGATATCCAGGGTGAACGCGAAGGGATAATGCGGCCGGCTCGCCTCGCCGTCCGTTAGGCGCAACGTCACGGAATCCTCGGCCTGGTCGACGACCGCGAAGGGCAGGTCGCGGGCAAAGCCGTGCTGGGCCATCGGATAGGCCCGGCCCTCGACGCGCACCATGCCTCGGCTGGACGCGCCGACCACCGGGAAGAGCCATGGCGCATGCCGGTTCCAATGCGCCGGATCGCCGCTCCAGAGATACTCCCGGCCCCCGACCTGCCATGAAACAGGCTCTGCACCGTTGCGGGCGATGCGCGCGGATGTGCCGTCTGCGGCTCTGATCTCGATCACGTCGCTCATTCGTTCACGCCCATCGTCCTCGCCCATGCGCTGTCCCGCGCCGCCGGCAATGGCATAGCTATGCCGGCATCGTGAGGCGAGCGGTACCCGATCCTCAGGAAAAGCGTAGCAGAAACTCCCCGATTTGAACGACGTGCAAAATCGCACTTGCACATCGTGCAAACTCTTGCGACGACAGTTGCGTGATGCCGGCCACGCTTCCTGTGGGGTCGGCCACGTCAGTGGAGAGGATCCATGATGAAGCTGTTCCGCCTTCTCGCCCACGGTGCCGCGGCCCGGGCCGAGGAAGAGTTGTACGATCGGCATGCCTTGCTCGTGCTCGACCAGCAGGTGCGCGAGACGCGCGCCTCGCTGGAGCGCAGCCGCCACGCCCTTGCCGCGGCCGTCGCGGCCGACCGGGCCGAAGCGCGCAAGCTGGACGAGATCGAGGCGCGTGCCGCCGATCTCGAAACCCGTGCCGTTGCCGCGCTTGCCGGCGGTCGTGAGGATCTGGCGCGCGAGGCGGCGGAGGCGATCGCAGAGATCGAGGCCGAGCGCGATGCCATTCGTCAGGCACGCGCCCGTTTCGAGCGTGAGGTTGCCCGCATTCGCGCGGTCGTGGCCGATGCGACCCGCCGCCAGGCCGAGTTGGAGCGCGGCCGCCGCATCGCCGCCGCGGCCGAGACCGCGCGCCGGATGCGCGTCAATCCCGGCCCGGACGAGCGGGCGACGCTCGCCGAGGCGGAGGCGACGCTCGCCCGCCTGCGGTCCCTTCAGGCGACGGCTGCCGACACCGAGGCGGCGCTCGCCGAGACCGAACCGGGCCACGACATCGCCGAACGCCTAGAGCGCGAAGGCTTTGGCCCGCGCACCCGGCCGAGTGCCGATTCCGTGCTCGAACGCCTGCGCGGCAAGGCCGCGGCGGCCTGATCTCATCCACGCCATCAAAGGAGTTTTCGCCATGAACAACGACACCACACAACATTCGGGCGCCTGGGTCACCTTCACCTACGCCTCCTTCATCGGCTCGCTTGCCATGGTCGGCCTCGGCATCCTGTTCATGCCGATCGACTTCTGGATGAAGGGCTATTTCGGCATGGGCGTCGTGATGCTGATCCAATCCTGTATCACCGCCACCAAGACCATGCGCGACGTCCACGAGGGCCGCCGCATGGTCAACCGCATCGAGGATGCCAAAACCGAGCGCCTGCTGATGTCGGTGGGCAAGGATTGATGACGCGCAACTGGCCCTCTCCTCGCGATCAGGGAGAGGGCCACGATGCCATTCCGGCCCCCGAGAGATGACCGAGGGAAGACGATGAGTGCCGCCTCGCAACTGCCGATGCCAAGCGAAGCGCCTGCTTCGCGAATTCCTCTGCCGGTCAAGCTTGTCTTTACGGCGTTCATGGCCGTGCTGCTGCCGGTCTATCTGACCCAGTACGGGCCGACGAACTTCCTGTATTTCTGCGATCAGGCTCTCCTGCTCACGCTGGTCGGGATCTGGATCGAGAGCCCGCTGCTGATCTCACTCTGCGCGGTCGGCATCCTGGCGCCGCAGCTTCTCTGGATCGTCGACTTCCTCGGCACTGCGATCGGCCTGCCGATCACCGGGATGACGGCCTACATGTTCGACCCGACGAAATCGCTGCTCCTGCGCGCCCTCTCGGGGGACCGCGCCCCGATGCCGGGCTCACGCCGGTCAACATCAACTACGTCCATGGTTTCAGCGATGCGCTCGCACAGAGCTGGATGCCACCGATGGCCTGGCTTGCCGGTATGGTCGTCCTGCTGCCGGCCCTGCTGTTCTGGCCGACGCATCTCCTGCTGCGCCGCTACGCGCCCGAGGCAGCGCCGGAGTTGCCCGAACACACCGCCGGACCGTCCGCACTCGGCAACACCCGCGCCCCCGCGCCTTGAACGTGACGATCGGCCACGGAGCATCGCACGGCGACGCGTTCGGGCAGACAAGGCTCTCGTGCCTCACGCGGCGCGAGGGCACGATCCGCATTCCCTCCGGTGCGACAATCGCGAACAGCGATATTCAGGAACTCTTAAGCATTGCTATGAAATGCGATTTCGGCGGGATGGGCTCAAATGTCCCATCCGATCGCGAGCGCGCGCAAGAAGCGTAACAGGCCCGAGTTCGTCCACAATCCGGGTCGATAAGCCCGTCTCGCAAGTCCGCGGCCTTCATGTTGAGGCGCGCTTGACCGGCGTCCGCGCGTGAGCTTTGGACCTTGGACGAGGCTGGATGTGCGGGCCGGCGCACGATTGTCCGGATGGACGGCTCACAGGGCAAGGGACGTATCGTGATGCGGCATCTGGGGTCCAGGCAGAAACCGGGCCAAGCGAGCGGGTTGGTTCGTCTCGGCACGGCGCTTGCGCTGATTGCTTTGGGCGCCCCAGCGGCCCTTGCCGACACGCAACCGCCTCCACCCCCGAGCGTCGGCACGATGCGGGTGGCCAAACAATATGTGACCGAGAGCGAGAAATTCATCGGCCGCGTGCAGGCGGTCCAGCGTTATTCGGCCATTCCGCGCGTCACTGCCTTCCTCGAAAAGGTCGTCTTCACCGAAGGACAAGACGTCAAGAAGGGCGACGTCCTCTACCAGCTCGAGCAGGCCCCCTTTCAGGCGGATGTCGATTCCAAGAAGGGCACGGTCGCCGACATGCAGGCCCAGCTGAAGGGCGCCGACCTCACGCTCGCCCGTTCGAGCGCCCTGCTGCAAAGCCCGGCAGGGCTCCAGTCGAAGGTCGATCAGGACCGGGCACAGCAAGGCTCGCTCCAGGGCCAGCTCGTCTCCGCGCAGGCCGACCTCAAGACCTCTCAGATCAATCTCGGCTATACAACCATCGCCTCGCCGATCGACGGCAAGGTCGGCCGCACCTCGGTGACCGCCGGAAATCTCGTCACACCCGATTCCGGTGTCCTCACCACGGTGGTGAGCCAGGATCCGATGTATGCGGTCTTCGCGATTCCGACGCGGACGCTGCTCGACCTGCGCACGCGCTACGCGAACAAGGGTGGCTTCGAGGCCGCCCGGCTGAAACTCGTGCTGCCGGATGGCCGCACTTTTGGCCAAACCGGCCTCCTCGACTTCATCGACAACACCGTCTCGACGACCACCGACAGCTTCACCCTGCGTGGAAAGTTCGTCAATCCGCCGATCCGGAACGACAAGTTCGGCCGTGCCGTGCGCGAACTGATCGACGGCGAGTTCGTCACCGTCATCTTCGAGAGCGCCCAGCCGGAAAGCCGCATTTCGATCCCGCGGGCCTCCGTCCTGACCGACCAGCGCGGCGACTACGTCTACGTGCTTGGCCCGGACAACAAGGCGCAGCGGCAGGACATCGAACTCGGCCAGGCCGAAGGCGCCGACACGGTCGTGGATTCAGGCCTGGCCGAGGGACAGATGATCGTGGTCGACAACCTGCAGCGCGTTCGCGCCGGCCAGGCCGTCACGCCGACCGAGGCGCAGGCGGACCTGCTGCATCGCTCGTCGGTCGCCGGGCGCTGAGCCGCCCCTCGCAAGAATCGGATCGGCGCAGAGCCTCGCACCATGATCTCTTCGGTCTTCATCGATCGCCCGCGGCTTGCGGTCGTGCTCGCGGTCGTGATCACGATCGCCGGGGCACTGGGCATGTCCCAAATCCCGGTGGCGCAGTTTCCCGATATCGTGCCGCCGCAGGTTCAGGTGACCGCGAACTATCCGGGCGCCTCGGCCGAGGTCGTGGAAAAGACCATCGCCCAGCCGCTCGAAGCCTCGATCATCGGTGCGGACCGCATGATCTACATGCGTTCCTCGAGCGGCAATGACGGTTCCTACACGCTCACCGTCTCGTTCAAGCTCGGCAGCAACCCGGACATCGCCACGGTCACCGTCAACAACCGCGTGCAGACGGCCCTCGCGCAATTGCCGCGCGACGTGCAACTCGCCGGTGTGACGGTGCAGAAGCAGGCCGCGGCGATCCTGCAATACATCATGCTCTATTCGGAGGACGGAAAGTCCGATCCACTCTTCCTGACGAACTTCGTGACCATCAGCGTGCTCGACGAATTGGCCCGTACTCCGGGCGTCGGCACGGCGGCCCTGTTCGTCAACCAGCAATATTCGATGCGAATCTGGTTCGATGTCGCCAGGCTGAACAATCTGAAGATGTCTCCATCGGAGATCATCGACGCGATCACCTCACAGAACAATCAGGCCGCCGCCGGACGCATCGGCGCGAGGCCGGTGAGCGACGACCAGCAATTCCAGTTCAACGTCCAGACCAAGGGCAGGCTGTCGACGCCCGAGGAATTCGGCAACATCATCGTGAGGGCCGATCCCGACGGCTCGGTGCTCAAGATCAAGGATGTGGCCCGCGTCGAGATGGGCGCGCAGAGTCTCGACAACAGCGCCCGCCTGAACGGCAAGCCGGCGGTGGCGATCGGCATCCAGCTGGCCCCCGGCGCGAATGCCGTGCAGACGGCGGATTCGGTGAATGCCACGCTGAAGCGGCTCGAGAGCCGGTTCCCGCCTGGAGTGAAGTCCAAGATCGTCTACGACGCGACCACCTTCGTCGACGATACGATCAGCGAGGTCATCCGGACGATCATCGAGGCGTTCGTGCTCGTCGTCACGGTGGTGTTCCTGTTCCTCGGCAGCCTTCGCGCGACGCTCATTCCCGCCATCGTGGTCCCGGTCTGCCTGACCGGCACCTTCGCCTTCCTTCTACTGTTCGGCTTCTCGGCTAACACGGTATCCTTGCTCGCCTTGGTGCTCGCCATCGGCATCGTCGTCGACGACGCGATCGTCGTGGTCGAGAATGTCGAGCGCGTGATGGAGGAGCATCCCGAACTCACCGCCGCGGAGGCCGCAAAGCAGGCAATGGCCGAGATCACGGCGCCGATCGTCGCGATCGCCCTGGTGCTGCTCTCGGTCTTCGTACCGATCGCCTTTATCCCCGGCCTGTCCGGCATCCTGTTCCGGCAATGCGCGGTCACGATCAGCTTCTGCATGCTGATCTCGGCGACCATGGCGCTGACCCTGTCGCCGGCCCTCTGCGGGGTGCTGCTGAAGCACACGGGCCAGAAGCGCGGCATTCTCGGCGCGGTCCTCAAGGGGATCGATCTGTCGCGCCGGGGCTATGCCGGAGCCGTGACGAGGCTGGTTCGGGTCAGCCTGCTCAGCCTCATCGTAGTGGGGGTCTCCGCCTACGGAATCTACGAGGTCGGCAAGCGAGTGCCGACGGGGTTCCTGCCCGAGGAGGACCAGGGCGCGTTCTTCGTCAACATCCAGTTGCCCGACGGAGCCTCGGTCGCGCGCACGACGGAAGTCGTGAAGCAGATGGAGGACAAGCTCCTCGCCTGGCCGCAGGTCGCCGACACCTATTCGGTCGTCGGCTATTCCTACATCGACAGCGTCAATGCACCGAATTACGGGTTCATGCTGGTGCACCTGAAGCCGTTCGACGAGCGCAAGAATCCCGAGGACAAGGCGCAGGCGCTGATCGACAAGTTCTCGCGCGAGGCGCAGTCGCTGCGCACGGCCGACGTGATTGCCTTCAACATGCCGCCAGTCATCGGCCTTTCGACGGGCGGCGGTTTCGAATTCATGCTCGAGGCCTTCGAGGGCCAGGACTCGATCGAGACGGGCAGCGTCGCGCAGGGGCTGATGGCCGCCGCCAATGCCGACCCGCGGCTCGCCGCCGTCTTCACGACCTTCTCGCCCTCGAACCCGTCGCTTTATCTCGACATCGACCGCGAGAAGGCCACCGTGCTCGGTGTCGATGTCGGCGATATCTTCACCACGCTCCAGGCGACGCTCGGCGGAACTTACATCAACAATTTCAACCGTTTCGGGCGAAGCTGGCAGGTCAATATCGAGGGCGAGGCGCGTGATCGCGACAAGATCGCCGACATCTGGCAGATCTACGTCAAGAACGCCAAGGGCGACAGCGTCCCGCTCCGCTCGCTGGCATCCTTGCGGATCGTCGAAGGCCCGCAGGTCCTGACGCGCTACAACAACTACCGCGCCATCACGGTCCAGGGTGGCCCACGCGAGGGAATTTCGTCCGGTACCGCGCTTGACGCGATGGCCGAGGTCGCGGCGGCGACGCTTCCCAGCGGTTTCGGCTACGAGTGGACCGGCACCGCCTACCAGGAAGCCCAGGCGAAGGGGCAGACCGGGATCGTCATGGGCATGTCGATCCTGTTCGCCTACCTGTTTCTGGTCGGCCTCTACGAGAGCTGGGTCATTCCGATCCCGGTTCTGTTGTCCGTTTCGGTCGGCGTGCTTGGCGCGTTCCTCGGGATCAAATTCGGCGGCGTCACGCTCGATCTCTACGCCCAGGTCGGCCTCGTCGTGCTGATCGCGCTCGCTGCCAAGAACGGCATTCTCATCGTCGAGTTCGCGAAGGGGCGCCGCGAGGCAGGCGTGCCCATCGCGCAGGCTGCGATCGAGGGTGCCTCGATGCGTTTCCGCGCCGTGATCATGACCTCGATCGCCTTCATCCTCGGCCTGGTTCCGCTCGTCTGGGCGAAAGGCGCCGCCGAACTCAGCCGGCATGCGATCGGCACGCCGATCTTCTTCGGGATGATCTTCGCCGCGGCGATCGGAATTTTCGTGATCCCGATGCTCTACGTGACCTTCCAGGGCATGTCGGAACGCTGGGGAAAGAAGCACAGGCCACGTTCCGGCCATGCGCCGACGCCACCCGTCGCGGAGGGATCGCAGGCGCATTGACGGCCGCGCGGCGCAACGCGTGCGCGCCGCGTTTCCTCGGGAGCGCAAGGCGCGTTCCACTTCATTGACGCTGCCAGACGGTTTCGGTCGTCCGTGAAGAACGCGGCTCAAGCGGCCTGACGGCGCTGGTTTGACTGGCTGGCGGAGGCAAGGGCGGCCCAGATGAGGGCACACAAGAACTTGAGCCAGGCGAGGAGGCGTCTGAAGTTGTAGCCGACGGCGGC
>JBGAFL010000095.1:0-9346 GCA_044227265.1 Methylobacterium sp. | reverse complement strand
CGCGGGCTTCCGCACAGACGAATGATCGCCCATTCCTCGCTCCAGGAGACGGCGGAAAGCCGTCAGCCCGAAAAACCAACGCCCGACGCCCATCATCAGCGGGCCACAACTCGCCAACGGCGATTTTCACACGGTCTGCGCGAAGTCTGAAAGATGCTCTCGCGTTCGAGAAATCGCTTCAGCACGCTCCCGCGCCCAAGCCGCCAGGCCGCATCAGACACGTGCGCGTATTCGCGGCGGATCCCTTCGACATAGAGGTCATAGCGCGCGGGCAGCGCGCCGAGTACCGCAAGGTCGAAATCGAGCAGCAGTCGTGTGGACGCGTCTCGGCTTGGCCCATGCGCGGCGGTCGCCAGGATCATGTCCCGCACATATTCGATACCTTCCAGCCCGAGAACGGCCTGCATCCCGGCCTCTTCGGCGAAGAGTTCGGCGCTCGCCGCTTCGTTATCCGAGCGACGAGGATCGTAGATGGCATCGTGAAAGAATACCGCCAGTTCGACCGCCTCGAACCGCACGCCATCGAAGTTAGGTTCGGTTTTCGCTGCATCGAGATCGGGCAGCATCGCCGCGATATGCGTCCAACCGTGATAGGCACGTGCGGGTGTCGCATAGCGCGCGTCGAGCTTTTTCCAGGCCTGGGAACTGCCGCCCGGCCTCACCATGCGGTTCCAGAGGGCGTCGAAGCGCGGGAACAAGGTCTCGGCGGAGGACATGACGGCTTTCGAGCGCGGAGCGGCCAACAAGCGCGTCAAGCAGCGATGCGCTGGCTGTCCGGCCCATGGATCACGGCATCTTGCCCGCGTACCGCCTGTAATGTCGCCCCCTTCGGCACCACCTGCCAGCCCTCGCGGCAGCCATCGATCGGCTCGGAGACGACGATCAGGCCGGTTTCGGTCTGGCGGAAATACAGGCTCGGCGGCCGCCCGTCGCAGGCCCAGCGGTAGGCGGTGAGGCGCTCGCCATCGGTCAGCAGGGCCGTGAAACGGAACGCTTCGGTGATCCGTGCCGCCTTCATCAACTCGCGCACGCTCGCGCAGGTGCGCGCCATGGCGCCGACCGGATCCTCGGCGAGGCCCTCGGCCAGGGCCAGCAGAAAAATCGCCTCGGAATCGGTGGTGCCGCGACGCGTATCGTAGAGTTCGTCCGGAATCAGCGCCTCGATCTGGCGCTTGATGCGGTGATAGCCGCCGATCTGGCCGTTATGCATGAACAGGTGGCGGCCATGCGCGAAAGGATGGCAGTTCATCCGCGTCGTCGCGGTGCCGGTCGCGGCGCGTACATGCGCGAAGAAGGTGCGGGCGCGGACCTGACCGCAGAGATTGACGAGATTCTCGTCGGACCAGGCCGGGCAGACATCGCGATAGAGGCCGGGCTCCGGCCGCTCGCCATACCAGCCCACACCGAAACCGTCGCCATTCGTGCCGGTCTTCGCCTCGGTCGCGTGCAGCGATTGATGGACGAGCGAATGCGCCGGCGCGCAGACGAGTTCGTTGAGAAAAACCGGCTCACCGAGATAGGCGAGGAAGCGGCACATGACGCTCGCGAGACCCCCTTCCGGTTTGCTGCGGGCCAAGCCGCCCTTCGACTCAGCCCGTGACTCATTCAACTTCTAGCAAGCGGCGGTCCAACCGCAGCAATCTCGATCGCAGACCTGTAACATTCCCGCTTTGGGGGTAAACAGATGGTTAACGCCGTGCAATATGCGCGGTCGGTGTCCATGCGCACGCTGATTCGCAAAAGATTCCCGCTCCGATCCGCCTGCCTGCCCTTCGGGACAGCGTCAGGTTTCGTCCGAGCCCGATCAGGCGAGCGGGGCGACCCTCACCATCAAGGAGACCCGATGTCACAGATTCAGCCCGATACGCCCATCGCACTCGTGGTCGAAGGCGACGAGGCAACGCGGCACCTCGCTGGCGCGCTGATCGAGGAGACCGAACTCGAAGTGATCGAATGCGCCAGTGCCGAAGCGGCGCTCTCGGTGCTCGAACGCCCGGACGTGCATGTCGCGCTCGTCTTCGCCGACGCACGGCTGTCGGGTGCGATGGACGGTGTGGCCCTGGCGCGTACGGTCGAGCGGCGCTGGCCGAGCGTTCGGATGGTCGTCAGTGCGAATGACCGCAGCGAGAACCTGCCCCGCCGGGCCGTGCAACTGCCCAAGCCCTGGCGCGCCCTCGACCTGCTCGTCCAGGCTGAGCGGGCGACGATCGAGGCTCACGCAGCCTGATCGGAGCAACCCGATCGGAGACGGCGTCCGCAAGGACGACAAAAAGGCCCGCGCCGCTGATCGGCCGGGCCTTTTTCTCGATTGCTAGATCTGCCGGCCGAATCAGACCGCTCGATCAGGATGCGGACTGAGCGGAACCCTGTGCGCCGGCCGGGGCCTGACCGGAAGCCGACGGGAAGCCGGGACGGCGGGGAGCGCCGGTGCGGGGCTTGGGCTTGGGCGCGGCGATCAGACCCTCGCGGATCGCGGTCTTGCGCGCCTGCTTGCGCGCGCGGCGCACCGCCTCCGCCTTCTCGCGCGCCTTGCGCACGGAGGGCTTCTCATAGGCCTTGCGCTGCTTCATCTCACGGAAGATGCCCTCGCGCTGCATCTTCTTCTTGAGCACGCGCAAAGCCTGATCGACGTTATTGTCGCGAACGAGTACCTGCAACGGTCTTGATCCTCTGGGTTCGTGTTGTCTGCCGCGTCAGGTCCGAACCGTCCATCAACGGACAAAACCGTCAAGCACCTCCATCCCGGATTCGAGGCCGGGTGAGACGTCCTGACGGCAATCGATTCGGCGACGCGAAATTCGCCGGGGCTGCTCATACACGAAGCGCTCGCGCGTTGGAAGACGAAGATCCTGGCGGCTGCAGAGCCTGTTAGATCGTATCCGCACGGCCTCACGATGCGAGCGCGGTTCCTCGGTTACACTACAAATGTACGGCATTGCCGTATAATTATCTTGATGTTTATACGGCAATGCCGTATAAAAATTTGATGCACGGCGTCCTCACCACATCGATCTTCGAGGCCGACGCTGCGGATGCGGGCCTGTCGGACGAAGAGATCATGGCGATGGTGTCGTGGCTCTCGGCCAATCCCTTGGCCGGCGACGTGATGCAGGGCACCGGCGGCGCCCGAAAAGTCCGGTTCGCGGGCAAGGGCAAAGGCAAGAGCGGCGGCTATCGGACCATCCACTACTATGGAGGTGAGGATGTTCCGCTGTTCCTTCTGGCCCTGATCGACAAGGGCGAACGCGACAACCTGTCGAAGGCGGAGCGCAACGCCATTGCTGCCGAACTTTCGCATCTCGCCGATGACTACCGCTCCGGTGCCACGGCGCGGCTCACATGGCTGAAACGGAGAGTATGATGGTTAAGCTCGGTGAGCGCCTTCTCGAGAGTGCCAAACAGGCGCGCGCGATCGCCAAGGGTGAGACCGCGCCGGCCAGGGTTTTCGTACCCCCGAGCATCGATGTGGCCGCGATTCGGAAGAAGACAGGCCTATCACAGGCACGGTTTGCGCAAAGGTTCGGATTGTCCTCGGACGCCCTAAAGGACTGGGAACAGGGTCGGCGCACCCCCGACGCGGCCGCCCGCATTCTCTTGATGGTTATCGACAGGGAACCGGAGGCCGTCGACCGCGCCCTGTCGGGCATGACGGCCTGATGTGGAGGCCATTGCCGCGCTAGATTGCGATTGACCGCCGATCCGAGCCGCCGAAGTCCTTCTCTCGAGTTCGGACAAAGCTGGGCCAATCGAGCGGCAGCCTCCTCAAACTTCCCGCACAGCCCGATTTTTGGCATTTCACCCGATCTCACGATGCGAGCGCGGCGCGCGCCAAAGCCGCGATGGCGAGATCGATCCCGGCGCGAGCATCGCCATCCTCCAGAAACCAGGCCGCCGACAATCCGGCCCAGGCGAGGACCCACGCGAGCAGACGTTTCGGCTCCAGTCCGGCACTGGCCGAGACGATCGCGAGGCGCCGCTCGAAGCGGCCGGGCAGAGTCGCCACAGGCCGGGCGGGATCATCGAGATCGGGATTGGTGAAGATGTTGGCAAAGTCGAAGCCGCGCTCGCCGATGAGGCCCTTCGCATCGATCGCGAGCCAGCCGCGTGCACCGAAATCGAGCACATTGCCATGATGCAGATCGCCATGCAGAGGGGCGATGTCCCGCGGTTCGGCCAAGAGCCGGCGAGCCGTCGCGGCACAGTCCCGCAGGATGCCGCCATGTCGTTCGGCGGCAAACGTCAATGCGGAGAACCAAATCTCGAGCGGCACCAGATCGGGTAAAGCTTTGGCGCGCGGAGCATGAAGCCGTGCCGCGCAGGCGCAGAGAATCCGGCAGGTCTCGTCATCGCGGCCGGCACGCGACATTGCAGAGAGGTCGGCCGCGCCGAGCGCACGCTCCAGCAGGATCACGTTGCCCGTTCTGGCGAAAATGCGGGCGGCACCTCCGCCGTCCCACCAGGCAAGCAGGGCCGCTCCTCGGGCTTCTTCCGCTTCCGAGCACAGCTTGAGCATCGCGGGGCCGCCCGCGCACAGCACCGGCAGCAGCGAGCCGGAGCGCGTCGAGATCACCTCACCCTGCGGGATGAGCGCCCAGGCCCGCAGATAGGGCGAAAACGGTCCGGCCGGTGTCGCGTTCAGGAATGCATCTGGATGAAGTTGCGCACCAGCGGGTAGGTCTGGCCCTCCCAGCGCCGGCCGGAGAACACGCCGTAATGGCCAACGCCGGCCTGGAGGTGGTGGCTGCGCATATGCGGGGGCAGGCCGGTGCAGAGGTCGTGCGCCGCCATGGTCTGGCCGACCGAGCAGATGTCGTCGCGCTCGCCCTCGACCGTCATCAGGGCGGTGCGGCGGATTGCGCGCATATCGATCGGATTGCCGCGATAGGTCAGCGCGTTGCGGGCCAGCGTGTAATCCTGGAACACCGTCTTGACGGTCTCGAGATAGAACTCGGCCGTCAGGTCGAGCACGGCGAAATACTCGTCGTAGAAGGTCTCGATGACCTTGGCCTTGACCTCGTCGCCTTTGACGTAGTGCCAGAACAGGTCGGTGTGAGCCTGGATGTGCCGCTGCGCATTCATCGAGACGAAGGCCGCGACCTGCATGAAGCCGGGATAGACCTTGCGGCCGGCGCCCCTGTGCCGCTCGGGCACCGTGCTGATCAGGTTCTCCTCGAACCATTCGATCGGCTTCGAGGTCGCGAGCTCGTTCACCGAGGTCGGGCTGATCCGGCAATCGACCGGGCCTGCCATCAGCGTCATGCTGCGCGGCTGCGCGCGGTTCTTCGACTGCGCCATCACCGCAGCCGCGGCCAGGGCCTGTACGGTCGGCTGGCAGACCGCGAGCAGATGCGAGCCCTCGCCCATCGTCTCGAGAAACTGCACGACGTGGTCGACATAATCATCGAAGCCGAAGCGCCCGTCCGCAAGCGGCACGTCCCGGGCGTTGTGCCAGTCCGTGATGTAGACGTCATGGTCCGGCAGCAGAGTGCGCACGGTGCCGCGCAGGAGGGTCGCAAAATGCCCCGACAGCGGCGCGAGCACCAGAACCTTGGGATGGGCCGTATCGATGTCCTTGCGGAAGCGCAGCAACGTCGCGAAGGGCGTGACGACAGCGGCCTCCTCGGTGACCGGGACTTCCCTGTTGCCGACCGTCACGGTGCGGATGCCGTAATCCGGCCGGGAAAAGGTCAGACCGGCTCGCATCATCATGCGCGCGCTGGCGGACCAGTAATTGACCTCGTTCAGCCCCCCATGCGTCCAGGGTGCAACGGCATCGTGCAGAAGCCGCCCCCAGGTCCGGGTCTGCCGAGCGATGTCCGTCTGGACATCGAAGACACGATATTTCATCGGCCCCGCACTCCGATCGCGCAGGCCGGGAACGGCGAGAGCGATGACACAACCTTTCGCCGGAGAAGAGCCGGCAACGACACGGCGCGGCTACGCTTAAGCAGCCACGCGCCCCGCGCAACAGCCTGACAGCGCGAACTTTTCGATGTGTTGCAGGATGGCATCACCGCCGCATCAACTCGCAAGCTTCTACCGAATGGCCGGCGGACACCGCGTTCTTCTCCAAAGCCGCTGCGCGGGAAGCAGAATATTCGCCATCTGCCCCCACGAAGACAATCGGTATTTCATCCAAGACACACAGGAATTCCTTCGTTGCGTTCGATTGTGTTGCGGCCGATCATCATCGCGCGCGGCACGAGTCTTGGATGGCTCGGCCAACGGCGCGTTGAATCTGATGCGCCGGCTCGGGCGGCCTTCGGACTTTACAAAAACCCAACAACAGCCGCCGACTTCCGGGGACAGGAATGGCAGAGGCGACGCTCACGATCTCCAGCCGGAACTACTCGTCGTGGTCGTTGCGCGGGTGGCTGGCCTGCCGCATGGCCGGGCTCGATTTCGACCTCGAGATTCTCTCCGGCCAGGATGCGTCGAGCAGGGCCGAGTTGCTGCATCTCTCGCCGTCCTTCCTGGTGCCGCGGCTGACGCATCGCACCGCACAAGCGCCCGTCGTGGCCTGGGACGTGATCGCGATCGCCGAGTATCTGAACGAAATTCGGCCCGGCGCGGGCCTGCTGCCGGAGGCGCCCGTCGACCGGGCGCGTTGCCGCTCGATCTCGGGCGAGATGCATGGCGGTTTCATCAACCTGCGCTCGGCCCTGCCGATGAACCTGCGCGCGCGCCATTCCGGCTTCAAGATCTTCAACGGGGCGCGCGGCGACATCGAGCGCATCACCACGATCTTCCAGGATTGCCTGGCGCGCTCGGGCGGCCCTTTCCTGTTCGGCGCGCGCCCGAATCTGGCCGACGCGATGTACGCCCCGGTCTGCACGCGTTTCCGCACCTACGACGTCGCCCTGCCCTACACGGCCGAGAGCTACCGCGACACGATCCTCGACTGGGAGTTGATGCGCGAATGGAGCGCGGAGGCCGCCACCGAACCGGACGAGATCGAAGAACTCGACATGGAGTTCTGACACGATGCCCGAATAACCCATGCGGACATCGTATCGGCAAGCCCGTCCGGCGTTTGAGCAAAGCGAAATCCGGTCGCGAAGCAATCAGCCGGATTTCGTGTGAAGGCGCAGGGCCAGTTTTCTTTCCGGCCGTTCCGGACGCTCATTCCTCGGTATGGATCACATCCATCGGCACGTCGTGCGGCTGCGGATGAATGGTCTCGAGGCAGGCGAGCGCGAAGCCGACACCGATGCAGAGCGGCTTGTTCGGCATCGCCGCGATCGTTCGGTCATAGAACCCGCCGCCATAGCCTAGCCGGTAGCCGAGCGGGTCGAACCCGACGAGCGGTGCGATCAGGACATCCGGCAAGACCGGCTCGCCTTCGGCCGGGATCGGGATGTTCCAGACGCCGCGTGTCATCGCGGTCCCCGGCGACCATGAACGGAACACCAGCGGGCGACCCTTTTCCACGACCAGCGGGAGCGCGAGCCGCACGCCCCGATCTCGCAGGGAGGTGAGAACCGGCCGGGCATCGTACTCGCCCTGGAAGGGCCAGTAGAAGCCGATCAGTCTGTCCGTCGAATCGGAGAGCGTCGCCGCGAGCTTTTCGCTGATCCGAGCACTCAAGACCCGGCGCTGTTCGGACGTGATGGCCATGCGCCGCGCGATCAGTTCGCTGCGCTTGTCCTTGCGCCAGCGACGGATCTCGGGCCAGGCCGGAGCAGCCTCGTCCAGCGAGGGTTTCGCCTGTTGCTCGGTCTCGTCCAACGTGCCGATCCAGGCCGGATCGAGTTCGTGCATGAAGCAGGGTGGTGAGCTGTAGGGGCCGGGCTCGAACGGCGCCGATGGCGCCGGCGCGGCCGAACGATGCAGGCTCCGGGATGATCCGTTCATCGCACCGCCGCCTCGTGAGCGGCTTCGCTCCGCACGAGGCTCGGGCGCAAAGCCATCCTTCGGCGCATTGGGCCTATCGAGGATCTCGAAGATCTCGATGCCTCGCCATTCCACGGCATACCCGGCTTGCCACAGGACCTCATCGAGGAAATCGCGCCAGTCTTGCTGAACTGCCTTACCGCACCTGCCTTTCAGCCTGTCCCGCAGCCCGTCCATCACCGCTTGCGTCGGGAACCCGCGTCGCGCTCGATAGTCTTCGATGGCGCGCAATGCAGGCACACTGAACTCATTGTGCGGAGCACGCAGCTCCGATTCTGCTGAGACTGGCATTGTACACCGGGCGTTCCTCTTCCAACTGAGTATGCGCCCACCGCCGGCCTTTCAGATCCTTGCGCAATGCATACCTGTATCGCTTGCGCCGATGGGCTTTGGTGAGAGACGCCGTTCAGGGCCAGGAATGCGCCTCGTACGCCCTGCGATACGGGTTCCCGTACCGGGTGATGTTGGGTCCGTGCGGGCCGCTGAGTTCGTGGGGAGGCCGGCGTCCTGCACTCGGATGGATTTCTACGATGAAAAGTCGGCTAAACGTCCGTCGTCTTTCCAGAGCCGCGTGAGTCGACGCGCGCTCGGTGCTCAGGTCGCGAGCATTGGCGCGCTCATCCGATCATGCAAACTTCAGGTGATGCATCACCTCCGAGTCGCAGCTCTCGCGGTCCTTTCGACGACGGGTCTCGCGGACGCTGCGACCGCAGATGCGTTGCAGCCGAATTGCGGTGGGGTGTTCGATCTCTGCGGCTATGTCGACGCCTCGGGCGCCGAAATCCTCCCTAAGCGTTTCGAGATGGCGCGGCCGTTCCGCGACGGTTTGGCGGCGGTGCGGATCGACGGGCGATGGGGCTTTATCCGCCCCAGCGGAGAGATCGCCATCAAGCCGCAATTCGAGGAGGTCGCCGATTTCCATGGTGACCGGGCCGAGGTCGTTCTCGATGGTTACGCCGGTATCATCGACCGCAACGGGCGCTTCGTCATTCCGGCCAAATTCGGCCGGGCCATTCCGTTCACGCCGGATGTCGCGCTGGTTACCAAGATCAGTCAGTCGAAGGCAGGCGTCTCGCGGCTCCTGGACTTCCTCGTTCTACACGGACCATTCCGGCTCTATCACCGTGACGACGGCTGGCTGACTACAGCGCCGCAAACATTCTCGTGGTTCCACTATCAGAGCGATCGGCTCGCCGACGTAATCTGGGCCACGGACTCGAAAGCGAATTCGCTTTACGGCTTGATGGATGCGCGCGGCGGCTGGATCGTGGAGCCGCGATTCCGGCACGTGCAATGGCTGAAAGATGGGCGCGCAGGGCTATCGCATTTGGGCGATGATGGTTCGTGCGAATGCATCGGACCATCCGGATCGGTTTCGTTTTCGGCGGATCGAGAGATTGGGCCTTGCGCGTTTGAGGAGGTTGAGGGCGATTTTTCGGAGTGTTGCGAGGTT
>JBGAFL010000024.1:0-70084 GCA_044227265.1 Methylobacterium sp. | reverse complement strand
CGTGAGGTCACTCGGATAGCGAAGCCCGCTCCGGTCATAGCGAGCCCGGTTCTCGTTTGTCCACATCGGCAGCCTCCAAGCAGCCGACGTCTTGAATCACAAATCACTCACATCATTCAATATGTCATCGGACAGACACTAAGGAATTGCGATTTAACACGAACTCCGCGCGTCGATAGTTCGAGGTTCTAGTTTTCTAGATAGAACAATTACAATCTATAGACACTCTTCGGCAACACAGACGCGAGAAAGAATTCTATACGAAGGTTTAACTAGACGTGCTTCGCTGAATGACTTTGCCGCCTCTCGCGGAGGCGCTAGGGCGATTCTCATCGGTTCGACTGATAGGGGATCCCGTGCGCACGAGTTTCGCCATCCGGAATGTCTTGCTGGCGGGCATAGCCGCAGCGCCTATGGCGGCCGCGATGAATCGGGAAGCCCGAGCTCAAGCCTCCGGCGGCGTCAGGCTCGATGAGATCTCCGTCCAGGGAGAAGGCGGCGCGGGCAGCGGCGGGCGGACATCGGTCGACAGCCAGCTGCCTCCTGGCCGTCAGCCGCCACCGACCGGCACCGTCGGCCAGCCGCCTGCGCCCTATGCCGGCGGTCAGGTCGGCTCGGGCGCGCGGCTCGGTGCCCTCGGCAATCGCAGCGTCTTCAACACGCCGTTCAACGTCGCCGGCTACACGGAGAAGCTCATCCGCGACCAGCAGTCTCAAAGCCTGATCGACGTCGTCGAGAACGATCCTTCGGTCCGGCCCGTGGGCGGCCTGAGCGACGCCTATGGCGGTGCCTTTACGATCCGAGGCTACACGATCCTGGCGCTCGACGTTGGCTTCGACGGCCTGTTCGGCATCGTCGATTTCCGTCGGCCCTTCGTGTTCAATGCCGAGCGGGTGGAAGTGCTGAAAGGCCCGAGCGCTGTGATCAACGGAGCCGCACCCAACGGCGGTGTCGGCGGCTCCATCAACATCATCCCCAAGCGCGCCTATGACGAGCCGCTGACGCGGATCACGCCGTTCTACATCTCTCAGGGCCAGCTCGGCACAGCGGTCGATATTGGCCGCCGATTCGGCGAGCAGAAGGAATGGGGCGTCCGCGCCAACGGCGTCTTCCAGAAGGGCGAGACCGCGATCGACAAGGAGCAGCTTCAGCTCGGCTTCGGTTCTCTCGCCGTCGACTACCGGGGCGATCGCTTCCGGGCGTCCTTCGACCTCGCCTACCAGGACCTCGACTACCGCCGGAACCGTGGCTTCCTATTCGTCAACCCAGGCTTCGATATCCCGCGCGCGCCGAAACTGTCGCGCAACATCGATCAACCGGGGCAGTACACGCGAGACCATTCGGTGCTCGGTGCCACCCGCCTCGAATACGACCTGACCGACGACACCACGATCTACGCCGCCTTCGGCGCGAACGCCTATCACGGGGATTCCGTCACGGACTTCAAGAATATCGAAGCGTCCAACGGGAGGCTCTCGAATCTCTTTGTCCGACAGGTCTACGATAGCCTGACTTATACGGCCGAGACGGGCGTGCGCACAAAGTTCGATACCGGACCGATCCGGCACACCGTCTCGCTCGCTGCGACCGGCTACTGGAACGATCAATCCTTCCCGGATCCATTGCAGTTCGCTCCGGGCGGCCTCACGAATCTCTACAATCCGGCGCTGATGCCGGCCCCGGCTTTCCCGGACCTCAACACCGGCAGCGCCCGCTACGGGTCGGCGATCAACCGCAGCTTCGCCTTCGCCGATACGTTGTCGACGTTCGACGACCGCGTACAGCTGACTGTCGGCGGTCGCGCGCAACAATTCGACGGGAAGTATTTCGGCTACACTCCCGGCACCCCGACCTTCGGTCAGGTCACCTACGGCTACGACAAGGGCAACATCTCGCCGGCGATCGCGCTGCTCGTGAAGCCGACGGAGCGCCTGTCGATCTATGGCAACTATGTCGAGGCGCTGATCGCGCCGGCGCAATCTCCGATTGCGTTCGCGTCAGCGATTTCGCCGATCGTCGGCTACCAGAAGGAGGTCGGTTTCAAGTACGATTTCGGATCGGTCGGCACGAGCCTCGCCTTCTTCGAGATCAACCGCCCCAACGCGGTCCTGAGACAGGGGCCTGGCCCGACGCAGTTCACCTTCTCCAACGATGGCCTGCAGCGCAATCGCGGCATCGAGTTCAACGTCTTCGGCGAGCCGGTCCCTGGCTTCCGCCTGCTCGGTGGCGTCACGTTGCTCGACGGCCGTCTCGTAAAGACCGTAGCCCCGGGAGCAGATGCGGATGCCTATAACGGAAACGTCGCGCCCGGCGTGCCGAACGTTCAGCTTAACCTCTACGGCGAATACGACCTGCCATGGCTGCTTTCGGGCCTCACCGCGACGGGCCGCGTGATCTACACGGCCAAGCAATATTACGATCAGGCCAACACCCAGAGCATCCCGGATTGGACGCGTGTCGACGCCGGGCTGCGCTACACGTTCCTCGGTTCGTGGGGGAAGCCGGTGACCCTGCGCGCCGACGTGATAAACATCGCCAACACGAACTATTGGAACTCGACCGCCTATTCCGGGCTGCTCTCGCTCGGTACGCCCCGGACCTACATGCTGTCGGCACAGCTGGATTTCTGAGGCGACGGACATTTCGGATACCGAGACCACGCAAAAGCGAAGCGTTCCTTCATGAGTCAAGAAGCCCCGCGCCTGCGCGCCTTCCGGATCTGGTCGGCCGTCCATACCTGGACGAGCCTGATCAGCATGGTCTTCCTGCTCATGCTGTGCGTGACGGGCCTGCCGCTCGTCTTCCACCACGAGCTCAACGAGCTCCTTGGTTACGAGCCGGAACTGCCGGTGATGCAGGCAGGCACGCCTCACCGTGCCCTCGATCAGATCGTCGCGACCGCCGCCGCGCAGAAGCCCGACGAGGTCGTGCAATACGTCTCCTTCGATCCGGACGAGCCGGATGTGGTGATCGTCAGCATGGGCAAGACCCTGCAGACATTGCCGCCCGACACTTTCGTCGGCCTCGATCGCAGGAGTGCCGAGGTGGTGCTGCATGGAAAGCCCGGCGAGGGCCCCATGGGCTTCCTGCTGCAGCTCCACACCGACATGTTCCTCGGGCTTCCGGGCAAGCTGTTCCTCGGCGTCATGGCGCTGCTGTTCGTCGCCGCGATCGTCTCGGGCGTCGTGCTCTACGGCCCCTTCATGAAGAAGCTCGATTTCGGCACCGTGCGCCGCGGACGCGCGCGCCGGATCAAATGGCTCGACTGGCACAACCTGATCGGCGCTGCCACCATCGCCTGGGCGCTCGTCGTCGGAGTGACGGGCACGATCAACACCTGGGCCGATCTGATGCTCAAGCTCTGGCAATTCGGCCAGCTGGCGGAGATGACCGCGCCCTATCGCGACATTCCCCGCCCTGCGACGCTCGTTTCGCTCGACACCGCGGTTCGGGCCGCTCAAACGGCGGCCCCGGACATGATTCCGCGGCTCATCGCCTATCCCGGCACGCCCTTCTCCAGCAACAATCACTACGCCGTGTTCATGGCTGGCGACACGCCGCTAACCTCGCGCCTGCTGAAGCCTGCCCTGATCGACGCGAAGACCGGTGAGCTGACGGATATGCGGTCCATGCCGTGGTACGTGCAGACGCTGTTCCTGTCGCAGCCGCTGCATTTTGGCGATTACGGCGGCATGCCCCTCAAGATCGTCTGGGCTTTGCTCGACGCCGCAACGATCATCGTGCTCGGCAGCGGCCTCTATCTGTGGTTGGTGCGCAGGCGCGCGGCCGCCCCGCGCACGACGCTTCCCGTTGCGAACAGGACCCGGGCCGCGGCGGAGCCTGCCGAATGACACGCGTGCCCAGCGAAGCCAGACGCATCTGGACGGCCCCGATCGTCATCGCCTGCGCCACTTTGGTCAGTCTCGTCGGAGCGCTCGTCGCCGACGGTGTCTGGGACTGGCTGGCGGCCCTGCTGCTGTTTGGCGTGCTCGCCTATGCCGGAGTTTTGGGATTGCGCACGCGCGAAGGCCGTTGAGGGCGGGCAAGCCGAGCAAGTACCGGCCTCTTGAGGACAGCCCTCATGAGATAAGCCCCTTGGACTGGGCCGTATCGGCACGACATATGCGGAGTGCGCCGTCATGACAGCACATCCGCCCCAGGCGCCGACCCAAACTTCGCCGCAGCAGCCCTCCAAGGAATCTCACATCATGCGCGACCTCATGGGCATCATGAAGCAAGCCCAGGCCATGCAGGAGAAGATGACCTCCCTGCAGGCCGAACTCGACCTCGTCGAGGTCACTGGCGCCTCGGGTGGCGGCTCGGTCAGCGTGACCATGACCGCCAAGGGTCAGGTCAAGGGCGTGAGCCTCGATCCCTCCCTGTTGAACCCCGACGAGCGCGAAATTCTGGAAGATCTGATCGTCGCGGCGATCAACGATGCCCGCGGCAAGGCTGAGGCGAAGGCTCAGGAGAAGATGGGCGAACTGACCAAGGGCCTACCGCTGCCGCCCGGCATGAAGCTGCCGTTCTGAACAGGGCTGCAGTCGACCTCTCCGGCCCTCCTCCACCATTGGGGAAGGTGGCCGCGAAGCGGACGGAGGGGCAGCGCCGAGGCCGCCTATGTCGAACTGCCCACGCCACCCCGCTTCGCGCGGTACTCCTCGCCCAACGGGCGAGGAGTAAAGGCGGATGAGGGCGGGATCGCCAGCGCGATGACTACGCCGCGATCGAGGCCACCGGCTCTGCCGCGCGCACGTCGGCATCGACGTGGCTCTCGAAGCGCTTGAAGTTCTCGCGGAACATGTCGACGAGGCGGATCGCGGTATCGGCGAAGGCGGCCTTGTTCGCCCAGGTCTTGACCGGCGAGAGTACATGCGGCTCGACGCCCGGCACCATCTCCGGCACCGCGAAGCCGAAATACGGGTCGCGCCGGAACTGCGCCTTCGAGAGCGAGCCATCGAGCGCGGCCGAGAGCAGGCGGCGCGTCACGCGGATCGGCATGCGCCGGCCGGTGCCGACACCGCCGCCGGTCCAGCCGGTATTCACCAGCCAGCAATCGACGTGATGCTTGGCGATCAGCTCACGCAGCAGATTGCCGTAGACGCTCGGGTGACGCGGCATGAAGGGCGCGCCGAAACAGGTCGAGAAGGTCGCCTCCGGCCCGGTCAGGCCGCGCTCGGTGCCGGCAACCTTGGCGGTGTAGCCCGACAGGAAGTGATACATCGCCTCGGCGCCGGTCAGCTTGGCGATAGGCGGCATCACGCCGAACGCATCACAGGTCAGCATGATGATGTTCTTGGGGTGGTTTGCCGTGCCGGTCGCGCTGGCATTGGCGATGAAGTCGAGCGGATAGGCGCAGCGCGTATTCTCGGTGCGCGAGGCATCGTCGAAATCGGGCACGCGGCTGAGCGGATCGATCACCACATTCTCCATCACCGTGCCGAAGCGCTCGGTGGTGGCGTAGATCTCGGGCTCGGCATTGCGCGAGAGGCGGATGGTCTTGGCGTAGCAGCCGCCCTCGAAATTGAAGACGCCACGGTTCGACCAGCCGTGCTCGTCGTCGCCGATCAGCTGGCGTGAGGAATCGTTCGACAGCGTGGTCTTGCCGGTGCCGGACAGGCCGAAGAACAGGGCCGAGTCGCCTGCCTCGTCGAGCGCGGCATTGGCCGAGCAGTGCATCGGCATCACGCCGGCGTCGGGCAGCACGTAGTTGAGATAGGTGAAGACCGACTTCTTCATCTCGCCGGCATAGGCGGTACCGCCGATCAGCACGATCTTCTTCGAGAAATCGATGGCGATGACAGTCTTGGAGCGGCAGCCGTGCCGGCCCGGATCTGCCTGGAAGCTCGGCAGGTCGATGATCGTCAGTTCGGGAACATAGGACGCGAGCGCCTCGCGCTCGGGCCGGATCAGCAGGTTGCGGATGAACAGCGAATGCCAGGCGAATTCGGTGAAGACGCGGGCGCGCACCCGGTGGCCGACCTCCGCACCACCGAAGAGGTCTTGAGCGAACAATTCCTTGCCCTGCGCATGGGTCAGGAAGTCGTTGTAGAGCCGGTCGAACTGCTCGGGCGTGATCGCGCCGTTATTCTCCCACCAGACCTTGTCCTCGGTCGAGGCATCGCGGACGACGTATTTGTCCTTCGGCGAGCGGCCGGTATGGCTGCCGGTGGTGGCGACGAGGGCACCGCCACGCGCGAGCTCCGCCTCGTTGCGCCGCAAAGCTTCCTCGTAGAGACGCGGCGCTTCGAAGTTCCAGTGGACGGTTTTCAGATTGCGAAAGCCGATCGTCTCGGCACCATGGCCCTCGTTGAAGTTGCCGACGTTCTTCACGTTCAAATCTCCTCGGGCCCCTGATCGCACCGCAAAACGCTCATCCGGCCGAATCTCCGGCCGCTACTCCCATCACGGGCTCGTCCGTGCGGTCGTTCAGGACCGCCGCACGCAGGTTCACCGTCCCGTGGATTCGTCTTTGCACCGCAGCAGAGCTTTGCCGTCAACCGAACAATCGCTCAACGCGGCATTTGCTTCACCTGCGTTGCAGGAGCAAGACGCTTGCCTTATCGGAGCTGTCCCGTCGCTGAACAGATGCCTGTGCCTTTCTGATGGCGCGCGATTCCGGTCTCGAAGACCTGTTGACCGAAGATCTCGGCCCGGAACCGGGCTTGTCGGGAAAATCGATGTTCGGCGGCTGGGCCTGGCTCCTCCATGGAAATCTGTTCTGCTGCGCGCGTCACGACGGCATGCTTGCGCGGGTTGGCATCGAGCAGGCGGAAATGCTGATCGCGCAGCCTGGAATCGCACCGATGTATTCGGGAACGCGCCGGATGCGCGGCTGGGTCCGGGCCAGCCCCGAATTATGGGGCGAAGACGCGCGCCGCCGCGCGCTCCTGGACGCGGCGCTCGCTTTCACGCGTGCGCTTCCGGCAAAGTAGCGGCTGACTGAACCTCACGGACTGATCATGCCACAAGCCGTCGCCGGCCCCGAAATCGAACGCCTGATCCAGCTCCTCGCGCGGATGCCCGGGCTCGGGCCGCGCTCGGCGCGCCGCGCTGCGCTGCAACTCATCAAGAAGCGCGAGGCATTGCTCGCGCCGCTTGCCGAGGCGATGAGGATCGCTGCCGAGCGCATCGTCGTCTGCCGTTCCTGCGGCAATGTCGACACCACCGAACCGTGCACGATCTGCCGTGATGTCTCCCGCGACGCCGCGACGCTCGTCGTGGTCGAGGACGTGTCCGATCTCTGGGCGCTGGAACGGTCGGGGGCGGTGCAGGCCCGCTATCACGTGCTCGGCGGCGTGCTTTCGGCGCTCGATGGGGTGCGGCCTGAGCATCTCAGCATCGCACGGCTGGTCGAGCGCGCGAGCGAGCCGGGCGTGCGGGAGGTGATCCTGGCGCTCAACGCGACGGTCGATGGCCAGACCACAGCCCACTACGTCACCGAATGCCTGAAGCATCTCGGCCTCACCATCACGCGGCTCGCCCATGGCGTGCCGGTCGGCGGCGAGCTCGACTACCTCGACGAGGGAACGCTATCGGCGGCGATCAGGAGCCGGACGGCTTTTTGATTGGCCTGTTCGATCGGCCCTGCCGAGTGCGGTCCGGTTGAACTGGGCAGCCGTGACCAGCCGCACCCGAACGTCGTAAGGGGACGGGACAGACCTCGCGTTCGGCACGCAAGAGCTGCATTTTGTGGCTTCTCATTTGTAGCTTGTTGAGCTTACTGCAAAGGGCTCATTCGCGAGGCCGTCGGAGCATCGGCCGGAAGGTCGAATGACTCGGAGACGGGTATGGCTCAGGCGAGGCTTTGGCTTTGGGGTCTCATCCCTTTGGCGGTGCTTTCGTTGGTGGCCTCGTGGTGGAATGTCGGCGCGATGGAGGCCGATATTTCCGGCCGCACCGCCCCGATTCTCCGATCATATGGCTGGGGCGACAGTGACTACACGGTCCGTGGCCGCGACCTGACGGTCACGGGGCCGGCCTACGAGTTTGCTGACGCCTCCGGGACGTCGCGACCGTCCTGGATCGAGGAGGTCGGATCGACCAGAGGCGTGCGTCTGGTGCGCGACAGGCTCCAGCCGCTGCCTGAAGGGCTGCCCTATGCAATCCTCGCTTCCAAGCAGGGCGACAGCCTCCTCGTTTCCGGCAATGTGCCTCGCCCGCAGGTCCGAGACGACATTCTGGCCGAGATCAGGAAGGCCGGAGTGACGCCGCAGGATCGTACGACCTTCGCCAAAGGTGCGCCGGCGGAAATTGGCTCGGCCGCCGGCCTCGTCTTCGGCCAATTGGCCGCGCTTACGGACGGCAAGGCGAGCGTGACCGGCGATAAGATCGCGATCACGGGCACGGCGCCAGACGAGAAGACGAGCGGGGCGATCCGCGCCGCATTGGATAGGCTTCCGGCGGGATTCACGCCTGGCGAGATCAACATCGACGTTCCGACCGTCGATTTCACCGCGATCAAGGATGCCGTTTCACTGACGCTCACGTTGCGCGGCGTCTTGCCGGATGAGGCGACACGCAACGCACTGCTCAATGCCGCAAAGGAACGATTCGAGGGGCTGAAAGTCGTCGATGAAACAGCCCTTCGGGGCGTTGCTACCCCAAGCGGGTTTTCGACGACAGCGCTCGCGGCTTTGGGCTCGCTGGCACGCCTGACCTACGGCAAACTGGAATTGCACGGTTCCGAGATCGCGTTGTCGGGCACCGCGCCCGATGCGAACACAAGCGATGCGCTCGAGAGCGCATTGAAAACCCTGCCCGCCGGTTTCACGCTCGGCGCATTGAAGATCGATGTGCCGAGTTTCGATCTGACGGCGACCAAGGATGCGGCCGCCAAGACGCTCACGCTCAGTGGCATCGTCCCGGACGAGGCGGCCCACCGCGCGATTCTCGATGCGTCCCAGCGCCTTTTCGAGGGTGCGCGTGTCGTCGATCAGACCACCAACCAAGCCTTGATCGCACCGCCCGGATTCTCGGTCCCGGTGCTCGTCGCCCTGCGCTCGCTTGCACGCTTGACCGACGGAAAACTCACCGTGACCGGCTCCACAATTGCGTTGTCCGGCAAGTCGGCTGACCGGAACGCGAGCGATGCGATCCGAGGCGCCTTTGGGGATCTTCCAGCCGGCTTCAAGCTCGGCGACCTGAAGATCGATGGACCGAGCTACGAGTTCACGGCGTCCAAGGACCCCGCCGCCGGCACCCTGACGCTCCAAGGCCTGCTGCCGGACGAATCGACACGGCAATCGCTGCTCGGCGCGGCCCGCAACCTCTTCTTCCGCGAGCGTGTGGTCGATCAGACGGCTTTGGATGCGAAGGGTGCCCCCAATGGCTTCGCGACGACGGCGCTCGAGGCCATTCGCGTGCTCTCGCGGCTCGATGCAGGCAAGCTCACCTTGGGTGACGGCGGCGTCAAACTGACGGGAACGACCTTCTATCCGCGGGCGGCGGACGACATCCGGACAGCCTTTGCGGCACTCAGCGGGCCCTTGCGGGGGTCGGCGGAAATCTTGCCGACGACGGCCGGTGCGCCGGTTGAATCCGCCGAGTGCCAGTCGCTTCTGAACGACCTGCTCGGCCGAGGCCGTATTCTGTTCGAGACCGGCAGCGCTCAGATCGACCGAGCCTCGGCTGGTTTACTGGACAGCATCGTCGGCACCGCTTTGCGGTGTCCGTCGAGCAAGTTCGAGATCGGCGGCCACACCGATTCGGCAGGCCGAGCCAAGTCGAACATCGACCTGTCCCAGCGCCGCGCCGAGGCTGTCGCGAGTTATCTCGAAAAGGCCGGTATCGAGCCGACCAAACTCGAAGCGGTCGGATACGGGTCGAGAAAGCCGATCGCCTCAAACGGCACCGAGGAGGGGAAATCCAGGAATCGACGTATCGAGATCCTCGTGAAATAGGAGCGCGCCGATGCCGTACGTGATCTCCTATCAACCGCTTTGGCTTCTCACGGCGTTGGCCTTTGGCCTGATTGCCGGCGTGGTCACCTACCGCGAGGATCGCCCCAACCTGATGGACGGCACTGTCTGGGCCGTCGTGATCGCGTGGCTGATCGGATGCGTCATCGCGCTGGCAAAGCTGCTGCCCGGGCGGGCCGGCCTGCTGCTCGAACTCGGCCTGTCGTTGAGCCTCGCCTACGGCGCCGGGTGCTTCATCGGCTGGGCCGTTCTGCGCTGGAAGTCCGAAACGAGGCCGAACGTTGCATTGGCCGGGGCGTCGCTCCCGGCATCAATCGGGGAGGAGCCGGCTATGCTTTCGACCGTCAATGCCTGGATCAAGGGTGCGCTCGGGTCCGATCCGCCGGCGGCGACGCCGGCACCCGCAAAACCAGAACCGTCCGAATCGCCCGCCGTAGTGGTGCCGGAAATCGCCGCCCCGCCTCCGGTCGCACACCCGGTCAAGCTCGGCGAGGCATTGCCGCCTCACACGACGCTGAACGTCACGCGGGAAGGTATGCCATCGATGATGCGCGACCGTTTCACCCGTGTCTTCAACGCGACCGTCGTCCCGGATTCCGATCCTTCGGCACCGTCGGCACCGCAAGCGCCTGCGAGGCCAGCTGCCGTCATACCGATGCGGTCGACGATGTTCGCAGCGGCCAAGTCCGCCCACCCCCTGCAATCGGCGCCGGTTGTGCCGCAGCCCAGTCTCCCGCCAAAACCGGAACCGCCCGTGATGAATGGCGCGACGCTGCCCGAGGCATCCCACTCCGCCGAATCGAATTCGCTGACGGAGATCGCGTCCGCATTTTCTCTCTTCCGGCAACGCCTGCACCTGCCAGACCTGACGAGCATCAAAAGTCGGCTGGAAGCGGAGAGAACCCGCCTCACGGCGATCTCTTCGCGCTCAAATCCGCCGCCACCGAACTCGCCGGCTCGCGACCAGCTGGATCGGCCGATGTCGGAAAGATCGGATCCGGAACGGTGATACCGAGCGCTTCACCGGCCTGAGGCGCGGCGGCCTCCGAGGTCGGCAGGTTCCCTATCCGAGGCTCTTGCGTACGTGGCGGTGGCGCAACGGCCGCCTTTCCGGCCGGTCGGCGTCGGGCAGCGATTTGACCGGGATCTCGGCGATCCTTATCTGCGAAGAGACGCCAATGCCGAATGACGCCTCCTCATGACCATCCGCCCCCTCGTGATCCTTCCCGATCTGCAATTGCGCCTGACGTCCGAGCCCGTCGCGGAGATCACGCCCGAGATCCGCACGCTCGCCAAGGACATGCTGGAGACGATGTACGATGCGCCCGGCGTCGGCCTCGCCGCAATCCAGATCGGGGTGGCCAAGCGCGTCGTCACGATCGATACCAACAAGGAAGAAGAGGCGCGCGACCCAACCGTCTTCATCAACCCGGAGATCGTCTGGGCCTCGGAAGAGAAGCGGGTCTATGACGAGGGCTGCCTGTCGATCCCCGACTACTACGGCGAGGTCGAGCGGCCGGACCGGGTGCGTGTGCGCTACATGAATCTCGGCGGCGAGATCGTCGAGAAGGAAGCCGACGGGCTGCTCGCCACCTGCCTGCAGCATGAGATCGACCACCTGAACGGCGTGCTGTTCATCGATCACCTGTCGAAGCTCAAGCGCGACCGCGTCATCAAGAAATTCGCCAAGGCGGCCAAGCGCGACGCCGCGTGAGCACACCATGAAGGTCGTCTTCATGGGCACCCCGGATTTCGCGGTGCCGACCCTGGCGCGGCTGCATGCCGACGGCCATGAGATCGTTGCCGTCTACACGCGCGCACCGGCAAAGGCCGGGCGCGGCATGGCTTTGAAGCCCTCGCCCGTCCATCTCCTGGCCGACGCCCTCGGCCTGCCGGTGCACACGCCTTCGACGCTCAAGACGTCCGAGGCGAGGGAGACCTTCGCTGCCCATGACGCGGATGTCGGCGTGGTGGTTGCCTATGGGATGCTGCTGCCGCAGGCCATCCTCGACGCGCCGAGACATGGCTGTCTGAACCTGCACGGCTCCCTGCTGCCCCGCTGGCGCGGCGCCGCGCCGATCCAGCGCGCGGTGATGGCGGGTGACGCACGGAGCGGCGTCGGCGTGATGCGGATGGAGGCCGGGCTCGATACCGGGCCAGTGGCGCTGGAGGCTCGGGTGCCGATCACCGACGGCATGACGGCCGGCGAATTGCACGATGCGCTGATGCCGATCGGGGCCGAATTGATCAGCCGGGCGCTTGCCGATCTCGCGCAAGGCGCCCTGCGCTTCACGCCTCAGGATGAGGACGGCGTGCTCTACGCAAAGAAGATCACCAACGAGGAGGCGCGCATCGACTGGTCGCGTCCTGCCCCGGAGGTCGCGCAGCACATCAACGGCCTCTCGCCGTTTCCGGGCGCCTATTTCGAGGCCGATCTCGGCAAGGGTGCTGAGCGGGTGAAGGTGCTGCGCGCGCTTGCCTCCGAGGGCTCAGGTCAGCCGGGGACGCTGCTCGACGCGAGCGGTGCGATCGCCTGTGCGGATGGGGCGGTGCGCCTCCTCGAAATCCGCCGCGCCGGCAAGGGCGGCAGCGCCACCGGCGAGGAGTTCTTGCGCGGGGTGCGGCTCGCGGTTGGGGCAGTGCTGTCGTGATGCTGGTGAGGGAAAAGCCCTCTCCCCCCTGCGGGAGAGGGCGGCCCTCGCGTCAGCGAGGGTCGGGAGTGGGGGAGCGCCGACATTTCCGGATAAACCTGAGCCGGCCCCTCTCCCGCCTGCTCCGCAGGCACCCTCCCCCGCACAGCGGGGAGGGTTGCGTCGGCCCCTGACATGCCCCGCTACAAGCTCGTCGTCGAATATGACGGCGCTCCCTATTGCGGCTGGCAGCGGCAGGCCGAGGACCCGACCGTGCAAGGCGCGATCGAGGAGGCAGTGACGCGCTTTTCCGGTGAGCAGGCTCGCCTTACCTGCGCCGGCCGCACCGATGCCGGGGTCCATGCGACGCATCAGGTCGCCCATCTCGACCTCGCCAAGGACTGGCGGACCGACACGGTGCGCGATGCCACCAACGCGCATTTGCGCCCACAGCCCATTGCGATCGTCAGCGCCGAGGTCGTTCCCGAACAGTTCGATGCACGCCGCTCGGCGATCCGGCGGCATTACCGCTACCGCATCCTCAACAGGCGCAGCCCCCCTGCCCTCGCCCGAGCCCATGTCTGGCACGTGCCCTGGGCGCTGGACCCGAACCTCATGCGGGCGGCGGCGGCTCGCCTCCTCGGCCGACACGATTTCTCGGCCTTCCGTGCAGCCGAATGCCAGGCGGCGAGCCCTGTGCGGACGCTGGAACAGCTCGATGTCGGCGTCTCGCGGATGGGCCTGTTCGACGAGATCGTGATCGCGACCGCCGCACGCTCGTTTCTGCACCATCAGGTCCGATTCATCACCGGCACGCTGATGCTGGCCGGGAACGGCCGGATCAGCGCCGACGACGTCGCCGACATCCTCGCCTCGCGCGACCGCTCACGCTGCGGACCGATGGCGCCGGCCCATGGGCTGACCTTCGTCGGCGTCGATTACGAAGAGGCCGGGAAATAGGTGTCGAGCACGCGGCGGTAGATCGCCGTCAGCTTGTCCAGATCGGCGACCGCAATGTGTTCGTCGACCTGGTGCATTGTCTCGCCGACGAGGCCGAACTCGATCACCGCGCACGCATCCTTGATGAAGCGCGCATCCGAGGTGCCGCCGGTCGTCGACAGCTTCGGCGTGAGGCCCGTCTCTTCCTCGATGGCCGCCGAGACGAGATCGACGAAGGAATCCGGCTCAGTCAGGAAGGCCGGCGAATTCGACGGATGGAGATCGAGCGTGTAGCGCAGGTTTCCGCCTGCCACCGCGTCGAGTCGCTCGCGAATCTCCGCCCCCAGGCTCTCCGCGGTCCAACGCTCGTTGAAGCGGATGTTGAAGACCGCATGAGCGTTCGCCGGGATCACGTTGGTCGCGGTATTGCCGACGTCGATCGTTGTGAATTCGAGGTTCGAGGCGTCGAAATGCGCTGTTCCGAAATCGAGCGGCGGGGCGATGAGCGCGGAAGCCAGCCGCAGCAAGCCGGGGATCGGATTCTCGGCCTTGTGCGGATAGGCGACATGGCCCTGGCGGCCATGCACCGTGATCTTGCCGGTGAGCGAACCGCGCCGGCCGATCTTGATCATCTCGCCGAGACGGCTCGGATTGGTCGGCTCGGCGAGCAGGCAATGGTCGAAATGCTCGCCGCGCTCCTTGGCCCAGTCGAGCAGCTTGACAGTTCCATTGACCGCAGGCCCTTCCTCGTCGCCAGTGATGAGGAAGGCGATCGAGCCGCCGAAATCCGGTCCTTTCTCTTCGAGAAAGGCCAGGGTAGCGGCAAGGCTGCAGGCGATACCACCCTTCATGTCGGTAACGCCGCGGCCATAGAGCATGCCAGCCTCGATCGCGCCGGCGAACGGATCATGTCGCCAGGATGCGATTTCACCCGGCGGAACCACATCCGTGTGGCCCGCGAATACGAAGCAGGGACCGCCCGTGCCGATGCGGGCATAGAGGTTTTCGATATCGGGCGTGCCAGCCTCGCTGAAGATCGGCCGTTCGACGCGGAAGCCCGCCTCGCTCAGAATCGAATCCAGCAAGGTCAACGCCCCTCCCTCGTCCGGGGTCACGGAGGGGCAGCGGACCAATGCCTGCGCAAGCGCGAGGGCAGTGCGGTCGGAGAGCGTCGTGGAGCCTTCTTGCGATCGGGTCATGGCCCAGCGCATAGGCGGCGGCGGCGATCCGCGCAATTCGTGGGGCAACGCTCGGGCTTCCAGCGCGGCATCGAAGCACCTATCTGGCGAACATGGCCCTGACTTCCGACGAGATCGAACGCTATGCACGGCACATCGTGCTGCGCGAGGTCGGGGGCCCGGGTCAGGCCAGACTCAAGGAAGCACGTGTCCTTGTGGTCGGTGCCGGAGGTCTCGGCGCACCGCTGATCCAGTATCTCGCTGCGGCCGGCATCGGCACGATCGGCATCCTCGATGACGACACGGTCTCGCTGTCGAACCTGCAGCGTCAGGTCATCCACGGCACGCCCGATCTCGGCCGGCCGAAGGTCGAGAGCGCAATTGAGGCCGTGGCGCGGCTCAACCCGCATGTCCGCGTCGAGAGCCATGCGAACCGGCTCGATGCCGAGAATGCCACGACCTTGGCGGCCGCCTATGATGTGGTCGCGGACGGGTCGGACAATTTCGCGACTCGCTATGCCGTCTCGGATGCCTGCTTCCAGGCGCGGCGCCCGCTGGTGACGGCCGCGCTCGGCCAGTTCGACGGAACTCTGACTACGATCCGCGCGCACGAGACTGGGCCGGACGGGCGACCGAACCCGACTTATCGTTGCCTGTTCCCGAATCCCCCGCCGCCCGGCACGGTGCCGACCTGTGCCGAGGCCGGCGTTCTCGGTGCTCTCGCCGGTGTGATGGGCTCACTGATGGCGATGGAGGTAATCCGCGCCGTGGTCGGCTTCGGCGAACCCCTGGTCGGTCGCCTGCTCATGGTCGATGCGCGCTCGATGCGTTTCGAGACCCTGAGCTATGGCTGGGACCCTGACAATCCGCTCAATGGAGCCCCGGCAAGGGCGACTTGATCGGCGCGGCAGCGGCCTCGGCCGCAAGGCAGCATTTCTTGTATTTCTTTCCCGAGCCGCAGGGGCAGGGATCGTTGCGGCCGACATCCTTGAACGGGTTCGAGACGGGCATGCCGTAATCCGCCGCGGTCCAGGCCAAAGCCGCGACCGGATCGTCGAGATAGCCGTAACGCTCCCTTTCGAACGCGCTGTAATCCGGCGGCTCCGACGTCACCTGCCGCAATGCGCGGCGGAACCAGGGTAGATCGCTGACCTCATCCGTGATGCGGCCGTCCCGGCGCGCCGCCTCGACGCGCGGGACGAGATCCGTGAAGCCGAGATAGGCGATCGTCTCTTCCCAGCCGACCCAACCGGTATCGCTTTCGACCGATACCTTCGCATCATCGTATCGCTTGAGAACCCGGCGCGTGTCGCTCCGATCGAGACGCCCTTCGCGCGTCAGGAACCCGAGCGTCTTGAAGGCCGCATCGCGCAGAAAATCGTCGAGCGTGCTGTCCAGAATGAAGCGGTGCAGCAACTCCGCATCGCCGTCGAAGCTGCTCGTCAGGATCATCGGCAGCGTCTCGCCGACCGCGTCGCCGAGGATGCCCTCGACGGCTTCCCCGTCCTGCCGCAGCATGCGCATCAACGGCGCGAAGACGCGGGTCTCGCGATTGGCCGCCAGGGCATGCAGACCCCAGAAAAGGAGGTTCGCTTCCTCGTCGGAGATCGCATCGGGGTCGTCGGCAGCGAGTTCGAGCAGGCGAAGCACCGGCTCGGCGATGCTCTCCGGGTGTTTCGTCGCTCGCCGAAGCGCGTCCTTCGGCAGATGAGCTTCTTCCATCAGGACGGCGACGAGGGCTTCGTCCATGGCGTTGTCTCCGGGCGAATTCAGGTGCGAAGGGTCGCGCCTGTCCGCTTGCCGACCTCGGCGACGATCTTTGCGCTCACAGCCTCGATCTCGGCATCGGTCAGCGTGCGTTCTACCGGCTGCAGGCGCACCGCGAGCGCGATCGACTTCGCGTCATCGGGAATGCCGACACCCTCATAGATGTCGAACACGTCGATCCCGGCAATCAGCTTGCGCTCGGCCCCTTGTGCCGCCTTGACGATGTCGGCCGCCGCCACGTCGCGCTTCACGACGAACGCGAAGTCGCGCGAGACCGGCTGCAGGTCCGAAAGAGCTAGTGCCGGCTTCACCTTGGTCGGCTTGTAGCGCGGCAGCGGCAAGGCATCGAGCGTGATCTCGAAGGCGACGAGGAGCCCCTTGAGATCGAGCGCCTTCATCACGCGCGGGTGAATTTCGCCGAACCAGCCGACCATGTTCTTGGGGCCGAATTGAAGCGTTCCCGAGCGTCCCGGATGCAGCCAGGCCGGACCACCCGATACGATCTGCAGCCCACCTGCCGGAACGCCAAGCGCGGCAATCAGAGCAAGCGCATCAGCCTTGGCCTCGAAGGCATCGACCGGCTCGGCCGTTCCGCTCCAATGACGCCCGCCACCCGCATGGCGCGCCGATCCGCGCCGCACGCCGGCCGCGCGGATGCTCTGGCCCTCCGGCTCATCGCGCTCGAAACACTGCCCGACCTCGAACAGGGCGACATCGCCAAGTCCACGATCGGCATTGCCTTGCGCAGCCCGCAGCAGGCTCGGCACGAGGCTCGGGCGCATGTCCGAGAGATCGGCCGCAATCGGGTTGGCGAGCGCGAGATCGGCTCCGCCTCCACCGAACAGCTTGGCATCGTCGTGCCGGATGAAGGACCAGGTCACAGCCTCCAGCAGCCCACGGCTGGCGAGGGCCCGCTTGGCGAGCCGCGTGCGCCTTTGCAAAGGCGTCAGTTTCGGCCCGGTAGCCTGCACCTCCAGCGGCGGCAGGGGCTTCGGGGTGATCTGGTCGAGCCCGGCGATCCGGATGATCTCCTCGACGAGATCCGCCTTGCCCTCGACATCGGGCCGCCAGGACGGGGTCAGCACCTTCACCCGATCGCCGCTGCCGGCAATGTGGAAACCGAGCGATTCCAGCGTGACCTTCATCTCGGCCCGGGACAATTCGATCCCGGCAAGCCGGCGGACTTCTGTCCAGGGAAAATCGATGACGCGGTCACTCTCGGGCACCTCGCCGGCGATCAAAGCCTGGCTCGGCGTGCCGCCGCAGATGTCGACGACCATGCGGCTGGCGAGATCGAGCCCGGGCAGCGCGAAGGCCGGATCGACGCCGCGCTCGAAGCGATAACGCGCATCGGTAATCACGCCGAGCCGCCGCCCGGTCTGTGCGATGTTGCGCGGATCCCAAAGGGCCGCCTCGATCAGCACATCAGTCGTATTCTCGTCGCAGCCGGAGGCCTCGCCACCGATGATGCCGCCGATCGACTCGACGCCGTTCGCGTCGGCAATCACGACCATGTCGCTGTCGAGCCGGTGTGTGCGGCCATCGAGTGCGAGAAGCTCCTCGCCTTCCCTCGCGAAACGGATGGTCAGCCCGCCCGCGACCTTTGCCGCATCGAAGACGTGCAGCGGCCGGCCGCGATCGAAAGTCATGTAGTTGGTGATGTCGACGAGCGCGTTGATCGGGCGCAGGCCGATCGCACGCAGGCGCTTCTGCATCCAGTCCGGCGACGGGCCGTTCTTCACGCCGCGCACGAGGCGAAGAGCAAAGAGCGGACAGAGGTTCCGATCGGCCTGATCGAAGGCGATCGTCACGCCGACCGGGCATGCTCCCTCTCCCCGGACGGGCGGCAGCGGCTCGCGCTTGAGCACGCCGATTCCCGCCGCGGCAAGATCGCGGGCAATGCCGTGGATCGAGGTGCAATCGGCGCGGTTCGGGGTCAGGCCGATCTCGATGACCGGATCGTCGAGGCCCGCCCAGAGCGCGTAGGGCTTGCCGACCGGCGCATCGGCGGGCAGGTCGAGAATGCCGTCATGGTCCTCGCCTAGGCCGAGCTCTGCACCCGAGCAGAGCATACCGCGGCTCTCGACACCGCGGATCGTCCCGACCGAGAGCGTCAGAGCCTTGCCGGGAACGTAGGTGCCGGGCGGCGCGAAGACCGACTTCATGCCAGCGCGGGCGTTCGGCGCCCCGCACACGACCTGGATCGGTGCCCCCTCGCCCGTATCGACCATGCAGACGCGCAGGCGATCGGCATTCGGGTGCTGCTCGGCGCTGAGCACCGAGGCGACGATATAGGGTTTGAGGTCGGCGGCCTTGTCCTCGATGTGCTCGACTTCGAGCCCGATCCGCGTCAGCGCCTCGGCGATCGCCTCGATCGAGGCGTCGGTCTCGAGATGGTCCTTGAGCCAGGAAAGCGTGAATTTCATCGAAATTGTCTCGCAGGCTCGCTGCTCAGGCGGTCAGACCGCCAACCAAACTCGGCACGTCGAGCGGGCGGAAGCCGTAATGCTCGATCCAGCGCACATCCGCCTCGAAGAACGGGCGCAGGTCCGGCATTCCGTATTTGAGCATCGCGAGGCGGTCGATGCCCATGCCGAAGGCAAAGCCCTGGACCTGGTCCGGATCGAGCCCGCAATTCCTCAGCACGTTCGGGTGGACCATGCCGCAGCCCAGCACCTCCATCCAATCGCTGCCCTCGCCGAAGCGGACTTCGCCGCCTTTTCGCGAGCATTGGATGTCGACCTCGGCAGAGGGCTCGGTGAAGGGGAAGAAGGAGGGGCGGAAGCGCATGCCGACGCTCTCGACCTCGAAGAACGCCTTCGCGAAAGCCTCCAGCACCCATTTCAGATTGGCGAAATTCGCCGAGCGGTCGATCACCAGCCCCTCGACCTGATGGAACATCGGGGTGTGGGTCTGGTCGGAATCGTGCCGATAGGTCCGGCCCGGGATGATCACCCGGATCGGCGGCTCCTGCGCCTTCATCGTACGGATCTGGACCGGCGAGGTATGGGTGCGCAGAACCTTGCGTTTCCCCAAGCGGTCGGGCGCCAGGAAGAAGGTGTCGTGCATCTCGCGGGCCGGATGCCCCTCGGGGAAGTTCAGCGCGGTGAAGTTCAGCTCATCCGTCTCGATATCCGGCCCCTCTGCGACAGAGAATCCCATATCGGCGAAGATCGCGGTGATCTCGTCGATCACCTGGGAGATCGGATGGATGCGGCCGCGCAGCTCCGGCGCCTCGCGCAAGGGCAGCGTGACGTCGATCCGCTCGGAGGCGAGCCGGGATTCGAGCGCGGCTTCCTGCAGCGCTTCGCGTCGCGCGCCGATCGCGGCCTGAACGCGGTCGCGCAACCCGTTGATCAGCGGCCCGCGCTCCTTGCGCTCCTCGGGCGTGATGCTACCGAGCGTTTTGAGGAGTTCGGAAACCGCGCCCTTCTTGCCAAGTGCCGAGACACGTACGGATTCGAGCGCGGATTCATCGGACGCCTCACCGATCCGGGCGGTCAGGTCGCGCTCCAGCGCGTCGAGATCGGTCATGGCTGAAACTCTTTGCCTCGGACAATGCATCACGACGAGCGGGAGACCGAAGCCGTACGCCCAGTCTGAACCCTCATCCTGAGGTGCCGGAGTGAAGCGAAGGCCTCGAACGAGGCCTCCAGCTACCACTGTGACCCCTGGAAACCTCCTTCGAGGCCGCTGACGCGGCACCTCAGGATGAGGGTGGAGGTTGGCAGGATGAACACGAACTGAAACGAGAAGGGCGCGGGACCAATCGGACCGCGCCCTTGCCTCATCGTCGAGAGGTGATGCGCCTCAGGCGGCCTTGGCGGCGGGCAGAGCGGCTTTCGCCTTCTCGACGACGGCGGCAAAGCTCGCCGGCTCGTGGATGGCAAGCTCCGAGAGCGCCTTGCGGTCGACCACGATGCCGGACTTCGACAGCGCGTCGATGAAACGCGAATAGGTCAGGCCGTGCTCGCGCACCGCCGCATTGAGGCGCTGGATCCAGAGCGCGCGGAAGGTGCGCTTCTTGTTCTTGCGGTCGCGGTAGGCGTATTGCAGCCCCTTCTCCACCGCCTGCTTGGCGATGCGGATCGTATTCTTGCGCCGGCCATAATAGCCCTTGGCGGCCTTGAGGACTTTCTTGTGCTTCGCGTGACTGGTCACGCCGCGTTTGACGCGGGCCATGGGAGATCTCCTGGATTACGAAAAGTGCAGAATCGGCTTGCGTGAAGGTCTTGTCGGACGGCGCTCTAGCGCTGGTTCGGCAAAAAGTACTTCTTCACGTTGGCGGCATCACCCTCGAACAGGGTCGTGGTGCCGCGCAGGTTGCGGATCTGCTTCGTCGTCCGCTTGATCATGCCATGGCGCTTGCCGGCTTGGGCGTACATCACCTTGCCGGTGCCGGTGATCTTGAAGCGCTTCTTGGCGCCCGATTTGGTCTTCAGTTTGGGCATTTGGCTCTCCTGGCGCGATAGGGAGCCGGCCGGCGGGCCGGTTCTTCGCGCGACTGATGCTTCTGGTGGAGCAACGGGAACCGCCACGGCAGCCCTGATCGGCCGGGCGGTTCGACGCGCGCGGCTTATGGCAGAATGTGTGCGCGCTTTCAACGCGGAGTGTTCGAATTCCGAACCGAATTTTCTAGGCTGACGATTGCAACCCTTGTGTCGTCTCGTGCGCAACTGCCTGTGGCTAGCGGGAATTTCGAGGTTCCGCGAAAATCCATTGGATACAGCCAAGCTGCAGGAACCTTAAACCTTAGCCGCCAGTTTCGTTCATGTCCCGCTCAGGCCAAGTCCTTAAAGTCCGGCTTCAAGATTAGCTGTCACAGGAGACGATTTCGTGCGCATTGCCATGGTCGCCCCCCTCGCCGAGGCGGTTCCCCCTAAGTTTTACGGCGGCACCGAGCGTGTCGTGTCTTGGATTACGGAGGAACTCGTGCGCCAGGGTCACGACGTGACCTTGTTCGCCAGCGGCGATTCGGAGACTTCGGCGAAACTCGCTGCCTGTCATCCGGAGGCTCTGCGCCTGCTCGGCTATCGCGACCACACGGCCGGTCACCTCGCGATGCTGCATCACGTGCATCGCCGGGCGAACGAATTCGACATCATCCACTTCCACATCGATCTGCTTCAGTATCCGATGTTCGAGGACCTGTATCACAAGTGCCTGACGACCATGCATGGCCGTCTGGACGTGCCGGATTTCATGCCGGTCTACAAGACCTTCACCGGCATGCCGCTGGTCTCGATTTCGGATAACCAGCGCACCCCGATGCCTGCGGATTCGAACTGGCTGGCCACGATCCATCACGGCCTGCCGAAGGAGAACTGCCCGTATTATGCCGAATCCAAGGGCGGCTACCTCGCCTTCCTTGGCCGCATCTCGCCTGAGAAGCGCCCCGACCGCGCCATCGAGATGGCCAAGCGCTCGGGCATTCCGCTGAAGATTGCGGCCAAGGTCGACAAGGCCGACCAGGATTACTGGGATGAGGTCATCGAGCCGATGATCCATGATCCGCTGATCGAGTTCATCGGCGAGATCAACGAGGAGCAGAAGAAGGACTTTCTCGGCAACGCGCTCGCCCTCGCCTTCCCGATCGACTGGCCGGAGCCCTTCGGCCTCGTCATGATCGAGTCGATGTCGGCCGGCACGCCGGTCATCGCCTTCCGCAACGGTTCGGTGCCGGAAGTGATCAAGGACGGCGTCGGCGGCTTCGTGGTCGACAACATGGACGATGCGGTCGCGGCCTGCCTCAAGGCGAAGGACCTGCCCCGCGCCGGCGTGCGCAAGCACTTCGAGAGCCAGTTCACCGCCGAGGTGATGGTGAACAAGTATGTTGCGGCCTACGAGCAGCTCCTGGCCGGCCGCAGCAACGTCATCAAGCTGCCGACCGCGGCTGCCTTCAGCCCGCAATATGGCGAGATGAACGGCACCTCGCGTCCGGGCATCAACGTCGCCGCGATCCCGGCCTGACGACCAATCGCCGCCGCCCCCCTCGCCGGGGCCGCCCTCGCCCCTAACTGACGACATCGAGATCGGGCCGCCGTTTCGCGCATGCGGATCGGCGGCCTTCCTGATTCGCCTTCTGTGGCGAACGGTCCCGACATAGCAGCAGAGGCAGACGGCATGGCGGCAGACGACGTCTCGGCAAAGGCCAAGCTCACCCCTTCCGTTGAGCCCGCGATACCGCCTTCCGGGTTCCAGGCTGCCGACGATTCGATCTCGGACTACAAGATCGAGGCGCATACCTCGCTGGTCGAGCGCCCCTTACGTTCGCTGAAATTCGGTGAGGCCTTCGCCGTTCTCGACAGCTACGGCGATATCGGCGTGCTTCCGGGGCCGGAAGGCATCTATTTCCAGGATACGCGCTACCTCTCCCGCCTCGCCTTCAGGATCGAAGACCAGCGCCCGCTGCTGCTCTCCTCCGTGATGCAGGACGACAACGGCGCCCTCAGCGTCGACATGACGACGCCCGATATCCGGATCGAGGCGCATGACGAGACCACGATCCCTCGCGAATTGATCGCGATTGAGCGGACCAAGTTCCTGTTCCGCGGCGCCTGCTACGACCGGATCGGCCTGCGCAATTACGACATGAAGCCGCGCGCCCTGCGTGTCAGCATCAGCTTCGACGCCGATTTTCGCGACCTGTTCGAAGTGCGCGGCACCGACCGGACCCAGCGCGGCAAACGCAATGTCGAGATCGCCGGGCCTAACTCGGTGCAGTTCCGCTATGTCGGGCTCGATGAGATCGTGCGCACCACGACGCTGCATTTCGGACCCGAGCCGATTCGCCTCGACCAAGGGCGAGCGGAATTCGAGATCGCCATGGGGCCCGGCAAGGACGCTTCGCTCTACATCCGCGTCGTTTGCGAATCGCATCGCGCCTTCACCAGCGCTCCGAGCGCGCAGCGCGAAGGCGAGGATGCCGCTCTGGCCCTGGCAAAGGCAGCCGGGAGCATTGCGGAACGCCCGCCGAGGAATCTCAGCGAGGGCACGATCTTCGCCCGCGCCTATCGCGACAATCGCCGCGAATTGCGTGCGATGACGGCCGGAATCACGACGCTGATCTCCTCGAACGACCAGTTCAACGAGGCGCTCTGCCGCGCGACCGCCGATCTCTACATGCTGGCGAGCAACACGCAGGAGGGCATCTACCCCTTCGCAGGCATCCCCTGGTATTCGACCGTGTTCGGCCGCGACGGCATCATCACGGCGATGATGGCGCTTTGGATCGACGCGAATTTCGGCAAAGGCGTGCTGCGTTTCCTCGCCGCGACCCAGGCGACCACCGTCGATCCCGATTCCGACGCACAGCCCGGCAAGGTGCTGCACGAAACGCGGCGCGGCGAGATGGCGATGCTCGGCGAGGTGCCGTTCCGCCATTACTACGGGACGATCGATGCCACCCCGCTCTTCGTGATGCTGGCGGGACAGTATTATGAGACCACGGGCGATCGCGAGACCATCGAGCGGATCTGGCCGGCGATCGAGCGGGCGCTCGCCTGGATCGACACCTATGGCGACCGCGATGGCGACGGCTTCGTCGAATATGCCCGCGAGCGCGAGACCGGCCTGATCAACCAAGGCTGGAAAGACAGCTTCGATTCGATCTTCCATGCCGACGGCACCATGGCCGAGGCGCCGATCGCGCTCTGCGAGGTGCAGGGCTACGTCTATGCCGCGAAGAAGGGTGCGGCGATGCTCGCCACCCTGCTCGGGCATCACGAGCGCTCGGAGGAGCTCAAGTGCCAGGCGCGCGAGTTGCGCGAGGCCTTCGACAAGGCCTTCTGGTGCGAGGAGATCGGCACCTACGCGCTCGCGCTCGATGGGCAGAAGCGGCAATGCGCCGTGCGCTCCTCGAATGCCGGCCATGCACTCTTCACCGGCATCGCCTATGAGAAGCGCGCCAAAAAGGTCGCCGAACAGCTCCTGTCGACGAGCGGCTATAACGGCTGGGGCATCCGCACCATCGCCAAGGGCGAGGCACGCTACAACCCGATGTCGTATCACAACGGCTCGATCTGGCCGCACGACAACGCGATGATCGCGCTCGGCTTCGCGCGCTACGATCTGAAGGCGGAAGCCGCGCAGATTTTCGAGGGTCTGTTCGAGACCGTGCTCTATCAGGATCAGAAGCGCCTGCCGGAACTGTTCTGCGGTTTCATGCGCCGACGCCAGCGCGGGCCGGTGAGCTACCCGGTCGCCTGTTCGCCGCAGGCCTGGGCAGCCGCTACCCCCTTCGCTCTGCTCGCCGCCTGCCTCGGGCTGGAACTCGACAGGGAGCGCAACCGCATCCGTCTGAAAAGCCCGATCCTGCCGCGCTTTCTCGACAGCATCGTGCTCTACAATCTCAAGCTCGGCGCCTCACGGGTCGATCTCCGGGTGCATCGTCACGACGACGACGTCACCGTTGCGGTGGTTCGACGCAAGGGCGACGTGGCGCTGGCGCTGCTCAAATAGCTAGCTTCTTCAAATGCATGGCGAAGGTGCGCAAATCTCCTCTCCCCGCAAGCGGGGCGAGGGGTATCTGCACATTGCTAATGGGAGGCCGCGAATTACCTCCTCGACCGCCACCTGCGAAAGAACCCCCCGCCACGCGCATCCCGCTTCAGGCCCTCGAGCTTCTCCGCCGATTGCACGGCGATCAGATCATCGTTGCAGCGATGTTCGGTCATGTTGGTGCGCAGGAATTCGAGCGGGCCGAGTTCGCGCACCGAGATCAGCCGCTCGTCGCGCCAGACATGCAGTTCAGCGAAACGGCCGAGCAGCCAGTCGAGGAACCGGCGCGGATTGCGGTCATAGAGCGCAATCTGGCACCAGACGTTGAATTCGAGGAACACCACCGGGTCGAAGCGGTCCAGGGTTTCGCGAGCGCCTTCGAGTGCGTCCTGCTCGAACCCCTCGATATCGAGCTTGATCAGATCGAGACGGTCGAGGCCGCGCTGCTTCACCAGTGCGTCGATCGTCGTCTGTGGCACCAGCGTCGAGGGCGAGGCGATCATTGTCTCGGGCAAGACGACATGCCCGAAGGCGGAATTGTCGACGAAGCGCACGGTGCCGTCGGTTGTACCGACCGCGCAGTGGATGGCCTCGGCGACACCCTTGGCATGCGCCTCGAGATTGCGAACCAAAGCCGCATGGTTGCGCGGGGCGCCTTCGATGGCGAGGACATGTCCTGCCGGCGCGAGCTCCGCCGTGACCAGGGCGGTCAGCCCGATATTGGCTCCCACATCGAGGATGACCGAGTCCCGCCCTAGCAGCAAGCTGCAGAGTTGCTTGTAACGAGCAAACCCGCTGCCATGCCGGTAGCGTGCGAAGACCGCATCACCCGCCGGCGCGCAGATCGTCAGACGGCGCCCGGCAAGCGGTATCCGGCGCGTCAGGAACGGATCGTCGCTCACGAGCGTAGGCAAGAGCTAGGCATAGAAAAACGCCGCCTCGCGATGAGGCGGCGCGGTCATGCCAGAAAAGAACGCCGTGCGCCAATCCGCGTCAGCGCGGCGCGAGGATCATGATCATCTGCCGGCCTTCGAGCATGGGCTCGCTCTCCACCTTGGCGATCTCCTGAGTCTCGAATTTCACGCGTTCGAGCAGGCGCAAGCCAATATCCTGGTGGGCCATCTCGCGGCCGCGGAAGCGCAGGGTCACCTTGACCTTGTCACCCTCCTCGAAGAAGCGCTGAACCGCCTTCATCTTCACGTCGTAATCGTGCTTGTCGATGCCCGGCCGGAGCTTGATCTCCTTGACCTCGACGGTCTTCTGGCGCTTGCGAGCCTCGTTCTGCTTCTTCTGCTCGAGGAAGCGAAAGCGTCCGTAATCGAGGAATTTGCAGACGGGCGGCGTCGAATTCGGCGCGATCTCGACGAGGTCGAGTCCGACCTCCTCGGCCATGGCGAGGGCATCGAAGAACGGGACCACGCCCCTATTCTGCCCGTCCTGGTCGATGAGTTGCACTTCACGCACACCGCGAATGTCGCGGTTGGCACGCGGCCCGTCTTTCTGCGGGGCCGGCATGGCTCTCATAGGTCTACGAATGGCTGCGTTCTCCTGGTCTACAACGACGAAACGGCGGCCCGAGACCTGTCTGCACGACACGCCCCGCCCACCCAAAGTCCGGCGCCACCGGACGGGGGCACCTTGGCCAAACCGCTCACCGTGTCAACTCGCCGGCCGAAATCTGGTTCATTTGCCCGGATTTGCGGCATGCTCGGGCCGCGCGCATCAAGACTTGGAACCAAGGAGGTCTGCATAGACGCCGAGCGTATCGCCGACCATCGTCTCGAGCGAGAAATGCGCTTCGACATGGGCGCGAGCGCGGGCCGCCATCGCATCGCGAGCGCTCGCACCAAGACTGAGCGCTTCACTCAAGGCTTCGGCGAGCGCCGTGGGTTCATTGGCCGGCACCCGCCAGCCGGTGCGCCGGCCCGGTTCCACATCCGGCGGCGCCAGGACCGTTTCCGGCACGGCACCGAGATCGCTCACGACGACCGGCGTGCCCATGGCCTGGGCCTCTACAGCGGAGCGACCGAAAGCCTCGGGCTCGATCGAGGGCACTGTGACGACCGACGCGGCGCGGAAGGCAGCCGGCATGTCGCTGCAATGGCCGACGCGGCGCACGACGCCTGCAAGGCCGCGCGCGGCGACGAGGGCATCGAGTTCGCTCTCATAGGCGGTTCGGCCCTGCGCATCGCCGGCGAGAATCACCGCAAAATCGCCGACACCCTGGCTACGCAACAGGGCAGCGGCCTCGATCAGCACACGCTGTCCCTTCCAGGCGGTGAGGCGCGCGGCAAGCAGCACGATCCGCTCATGGCCGGCCACGCCCCAGGCGCGCCGCAGGGCATCGACACGGGACGCCGCGACAGCCGCGGGATGGAACGCGGCAAGATCGGTCCCGCGATGGATTACCTGAATCCGATCGCCGGCCTGCTCGGCATGCCGATCGCGGATCAGATCGGCCGTGTAGTGCGAATTGGCGATGACGACGTCGCCGCGCGCCATCACCGAATTGTAGAGGACCTTGACGCCGCTGCGCCCCGAATAGCTGCCGTGATAGGTCGTCACGAACGGGATCCCCAACCGGCGGGCGGCACCGAGGGCGACCCAGGCCGGCGCGCGCGAGCGCGCATGAATGATCCGGACGCCTTCCCGCCGGCACAGCTTGACGAGACGCAGGACGTTGAGGGCCATCAGCGGCGGATTCTTGCAATCGGCCGGGAACGGCACCCAGATCCCACCCTTGGCCTGCAACTCTCCGACGAGCCGCCCGCCTTCGGTGGCGACGAGCGCCCGCCCGCCTGCTGCGGTGATCGCCTCGGCAACATCCACAGTGGTGCGCTCGGCCCCACCCGCATCGAGCGCGGGAATGACCTGAAGCACGCCCACCCCGTAAAGCGGCGATGTCTCGGTCGGGAAGACGCCGCCGGCGCGGAGCTCGCCGCTCATCAATGGTCCCGTCACGATCCGCTCTTGTCGTGCTTGCGACAGCCGGTAGTCCGGCGAGCCGGGCCCCGCCTCATCGGCTCGTCCGAATTGGCATCACTCATTGCATCAGCATCGGCTCCGCGCTTTACGGTTCGGTAAACGAAACCTGGACGCAGACCGTTCGATTGCAGACGAGGTTGCAGCATCATCGATGAAAACGAGGCTGGACGAGACCAACACCGACCTCCCCGTGATCACGATGCAGGTCGGCGAAGGCAGTGAGCGGCGCGATATCGCAGTCCGCTGGCGCCCTGGCCGAGGACGCCCCGTCGTCTGGCTCGGCGGATTCCGTTCCGACATGCGTGCGACCAAGGCGATGGCGCTCGACGCCTGGGCCGAGCGCGCGGGCCGACCCTGCCTGCGTTTCGATTATTCCGGTCACGGCGAATCCAGCGGGGCGTTCGAGGACGGCACGATCTCGGCCTGGCTGCGGGACGCAAGCGCCGTAATCGAGCGCTTCGCGGACGACCACCCAGTGCTCGTGGGATCGTCGATGGGCGGCTGGATCGCATGCCTCGCCGCACTCGAACGCCTCCGGCAAGGCCGAAGCCCCGCCTCTGGACTGGTCCTGATCGCGCCGGCCGTCGATTTCACTGAAATTCTGATGTGGCAGGCTTTTCCGGCCGCGATCCGCGCGGAGATCGAGCGGAACGGCGTCTGGTACAGGCCGACCGAATACGATCCCAACCCCAACCCGATCACGCTGGCTCTGATCGAGGATGGGCGCCGCAATGGCCTGCTGGACGCGCCCTTCGATCCGGGATGCCCGATCCATATCCTGCAAGGCATGCGCGATCCGGATGTGCCCTACACCCATGCCCTGCGAATACTGGAAAGGCTTCCCCCTGAGCGCACATTGCTGACGCTGGTCGCCGATGGAGACCACCGTCTGTCGCGCGACCAGGATATCGCTCTCTTGCTGCGCAGCATCGAGGCGATCACGCACCAACCATGAGGGCCGGCGGGAAGCCGACCCTCGGCGCGGGATCAGTGCAGGCTCACGGTATGCAGGTCGTTGGCCATCGCATTGGCCAGAGCGACATCGCGCGAATCCGCCAGAAGAATCGGCTGCCCGTTCGCCGAGAGAAGGGCGAAGAGATCGAGCCCCGGCGTCAGGTCGGGCGCCTGCGGAAACAGTTGCTTGACGTCGTCCGAGCGGATTGGACGGACATAGGCGATATGGCCCACCCCTAGCGTGGCGAAGTCCGCCGAATTGAACGGAGTGGCCTGTTGAGTCGGTTCTTGAGTCTTGGTCACGAGGTCTGACATGTCTTGCCCTCCTTTCTAGGCAGAGCGTCTACCGGGATATGGTCCCGCATCTGGGCAACCACAACTCCGGAATGGAAACGGGCTTATGCGCCGCTTGAAGGTTCCTTCGAGCTGATGGCGATCTTGCGGATGATCCGTTCGGGCTCGGGCCTGGCGAGATCGATCGAGAGCAGACCGTTCGACAGATCGGCGCCGAGCACCTCCATGCCGTCCGCGAGCAGGAAGGCCCGCTGGAATTGCCGCGCGGCGATGCCCCGGTGCAAGAACTGGCGGGTCTTGTCGTCGAGTTGCCGGCCGCGGACGATCAGCTGGCTCTCCTCCAGGACCACGTCGAGCTGATCCCGGGTGAACCCGGCCACGGCAAGCGTGATCCTGAGGCGCTCGGGCTGGTTCTCCGAACGGGCGATCCGCTCGATATTGTAGGGGGGATAGCCGTCATTGGCCGCCTTCGACACGCGGTCGAGGGCCTGTTCGATCTCGTCGAAGCCGAGAAGGAACGGGTGCCCGAACGGGGAAGGCCGCGTCATCGTCAGTCTCAACCTTTCGAAGCCCAAGGGCTCATCCCGATAATCGGCATGAGCCCGGACAGCACTTCGTCCGACGTCGGAGCCCGCTTTGCGCAGCGCTCCCAAAGGCGGTCCCGCCGCCATGCTTCGATATGGAGAGTCACGCGATCTGCCGCAAGCCCATGGACTGCGCGTTTCGACGATCTTGGGTGCATCGCACAATGAGCAGAACGGGATAATCAAGCAAATATATACGGGATTATTAGGCAATCCAAAAACAGGATTTCGGCGCGAGCAACAGTTTGGAACTGCTCTGATATTTCGAGCGTCCCTTGATTGCGTCCCCGCTTGTCGGTTAGTGCAGCCGCGAGGGCTTACGGTGTCCGTGACGGCGACGGTTGCCTGCATGTCCAGTGGCGAAGAACCCCATGCGGGACACGCCCCAGCCGGCGGCGTCGCGACCCTCGTGACGGTCCCTTCCGGGCGACTCGGCACCGCGCACGATGTGATGTGCTCGCCGCGCTCCGGTCGTCGACGTGCTCGGATACCGGCTTCGGGCCGCACCTGCCGTGTCCCGATTCCGTATCGGCGTCTCGGCGACGGTTCCCGATACGCTGGGCCGTTCGCGACTTTTGATTGTGGTCGGCGCCCCGATAGAGAGCGCGGCCCTCGTGGAGGAACGACAACGTGGTGCAGAGCCTCGGAGTGGTGATGAGCGAGCAGTCCTCTTGCAGATCGGGCAAGGCTCAGGCGCGAGCAGGCTTGGCAGCGCTCGCCTGCGCCCTGCTCGCCTGTTCCGCGATGCCGGGCCTCGCCGAGGACTCCAAGCCTGCGGCTGGACCGACTCTGAAGCTTGAGCTGAACAGGCTGGAGCCGACGGGCGAGTCCTGCAGGACATACCTGCTGGTCGACAACAAGGCCGGACCGGCTCTGAAATCCCTGAAGGCCGATCTCTATGCCTTCGACACTGACGGCGTCGCCCAGAAGCGTGTCGCTGTCGAACTCGGGCCGATCCAGGAGAAGAAGACCGTGGTGCGGCTCTTCGACTTTGCCGGCATCGCCTGCCCCAAGATCGGGCGCGTGCTTCTGAACGACCTTCTCGCCTGCGAGGGCGGGGATGCCACTCGGGAAACCTGCCTCGATCGGATCGAGACCACGACGAAGACGAACGCGGAATTCGCCAAGTAGGACGGCGCCGAACCATGAGACGCGGATTGCCCGTCGGAGCCTGCATCGAGGTCAGGGACGACGGGGCCGCATGAGACCAGATTGAGGAATCCGACCATGGAACCGACGCCCGAAGTCCCGGCCGAGATCATCCACGATTTCTCGTTCCTCGGCCTGTTCCTGCAGGCCGACCCGATCGTGAAGGGCGTCATGATCGTGCTCGTGATCGCCTCGATCGCCTGCTGGACCGTCGTCTTCGAGAAGATCGTGCGCCTGTCGAAGGCGCGCCGACAGGCCAAGGCGTTCGACAATCTGGTTCGCGCCGGCAACGCGCTGGAGCCCGAGGGCAAGGGCATCGGGGGCCACATCGTCCATGCCGGCCTCGATGCCTGGCGCGATCAGGATCAATCCGAGAGCCGCGCCGAGCGCAGAGACCGGATCGAACGCGCCATGCGCGGCGCCCTCGGCCTTGAGGTGAAGCGGCTGCAGAGCGGCCTGCAACTTCTGGCGACATCCGGCGCCACCGCGCCCTTCATCGGCCTGTTCGGCACGGTCTGGGGCATCATGAATTCGTTCTCGTCGATCGCGAAAAGTCAGGACACCAGCCTCGCGGTCGTCGCGCCCGGCATCGCGGAGGCCCTGTTCGCAACCGCGATCGGCCTCGTCGTCGCGATCCCGGCCGTCATGGCCTACAACAAGCTGACGCACGACGTCGCCCATATCCGGTCGAGCTTCGCATCCGGCATTTCAGTGCTCGGCAACCGCCTCGCGCGGGATCGTTCCGCGCAGGCGCGCGCTGCCGCCGAGTAAGCGGACCGCAACCGTCTCGATCACAGCGGCCGCTCGCATGTTCAGCAGCGCCGCGGCTCCGGAAGGCATGACACCATGGCGATGACCGTCGGAAGCAGGCTGCCGCACGACGAAGACGAAGACGACGCCGCGCCGATGTCGGACATCAACGTCACGCCAATGGTCGACGTGATGCTCGTGCTGCTCATCATCTTCATGGTTGCAGCCCCATTGATGACGAGCGGCGTTCCGGTTCAGCTGCCCAAGACGGCCGCGGCCAAGGTGGCGCAGTCCAAGAAGCCGCTCGAAGTCTCGATCGACAAGGACGGCAATCCCTTCATCGCCAAAGATCCGTTCACCGCCGAAACGCTGATGCCGCGCCTGCGCGAGATCAAGGCCGAGAATCCCGATCAGGTCGTGCTCGTGCGCGGCGACCGCGACGTGCCCTATGGCAAGATCATGGAAGTGATGGGCCTCGTCGGCCAGGCCGGCTTCAGCAAGGTTTCGCTGATCGCCCAGTCGCCTGGCGCGAGTCCCGCCGCCGCATCCGGCACCGGGGAAACGGCGCGCTGAGACGATGAGTACGCAGGGTTCGTCTGGTCATTTCGAACAACTCGGCCGAGGTGGGCTCGCCGCGGCCTTTGTCGGCGCGCTGTGCCTGCACGCAGCCGCGCTGGCGGCTTTGCTCGTGCTGCACGTGGCTCCGCCGTCCCAACCTGTGGCACAGCAGATCGCCATCGATCTTTCGCCGGAGATGACGGAAGCCGAAGCGCAGCCGCCGGAAGAGGAAGGCCAGGAACAGGCTCCGGACGAGGCGAAGCCGGTCGGAGAGCCGCCCGAGGCCAAGCCGATCGAGACGGCCGAATTGCCGCCCGAAACGCCTCCGGAGACCACGACGAGCGTGCCGCCGCCCGAGGAGAGCGAGGTCAAGCCTGACGAGACGGCCGAGCCGCCCCCGCCGCCGACCGAGATGGCCGAGGCGGTGCCCGAGGAGCCGCCGCCGCCCGTCGAGCCGCCGCCGCCCGAACCACCGCCGGAACCGGAAACCGTACCTCCGCCGCCTGAGGAACAGGTGATCACCTCTCAGGCTCCGGAAGCGGAAGAGCTGTCAACGCCGCCACCGGTTGCCGTCAAGCCGAAGCCGAAACCGCCGGAACCCGATCGGGCCAAGATCGAAGCCGAGCGCGAGGCGCGGCGGAAGGCCGAGGCGCGGCGACAGGCCGCAATCGATGCGAAACGCGATGCGGCCGCCGAAGCGAAGCGGGAGGCTGAGCGCGAGGCGCGGCGCGAAGCTGCGGCCGACGCCCGTGCCAAGGCTCAACAGGAAGCCGCCCAGCATGCCGCGGCCGACGCGCGCGCCAAGGCCCAACAGGACGCCGCGCGCCGTGCCGCGATGGCAGCGGCTGCCAACCGTGCCCGCGGACAGCAGGGCGCCGCCTCGGGCGGCGGCGGCAACAATCCCGCCTCCTTGGCTTCCTGGAAGGCGGCCATGGCAGCTGCGATTCGAGGTCGGATGAATCGGAATGCCGCTTCCGGGACCTCGGGCGGCGTGGCGACGGTCCGCTTCACCATCAGCCGGTCCGGTTCGGTAAGCGGTGCCAGTCTTGTCGGCAGCAGCGGTGTGGGTGCGATCGACAGTGCGGCGCTCGCGGCCGTGCGCGGTTCGCTCCCCCCGGCGCCTGAAGGCGTGACGCAATCGAGCCTTGCGGTCACCGTGCCGCTGCGGTTCGCCCCGGGCCATTGAGTTAGGACCGAGCGTTCGGCGCCACCAGGCCGCTCATGCTTCACAAAGCCGTTTCGGCCGAGCTTGGCCGGAACAATCCCTGAGCTGCACCGTTCATCGGTCCTGCACCGCAACGAGCGCTTCGGCCCTGGCCGATGTGTCGTTGCAGAACGCTACGTCAGTCATTCGGGGGATACCCCATGCCTCGCACGATCCTTTCGACTCTCCTCGCCCTGAGCTTCACCGCGTCCATTGCGCTCCCGGCTCAAGCCGGTGATTCCTGCTTCGATGGGCGGCGCAAGATCGATGAAGCGAGCGCCCTGCGCTACCAGGCGCGGGAAGAATCGCGTTTCGGCAACCATGACCGCGTTTGCGACACGCTCGACGAGGTCGGCGATCGCTATCACGAGGCGCAGGATGCTTTCGAGAATTGTGGCGAAGACATCGTCGCGATCGATTTGCGCAGCGAATTGCGCGCTCTCCGCGTCGCCAAGCGAGTGAACCGCTGCGACTGACCGGGTGCGGTGACGCACGCCCGAACGTGACCATTCCCGCCATCTTCGCTGCGTGAGCGAGCGCCGATTCGCTCCGCGCCGACCGCCGAGAGAACGACCATGACGAACGCGATGACTTCCAACGCTGTCGAGGCCACGATGGGTCAGGCTGGCCCATCGTTCGTGATGGCGCTTTGCGGATTCCTCGGCACCATGGTCGCCACGACCACGGTCGTCCTCCTGATCAGCAGCGTTGCCTGACGCCGCCTATTTCGGCTGCGGCGCGACGTACCAGAAGCGACGGCGCGAGAAGAAGGCGTCGGCGGTCACATCCTTCGCGTCCGCGTTCGCGGATTTCGGCACGGGCGGGCATTGCGGCATCGGACGGGTCGGTGCAGGCGCAATCGCGGCTTGAGCGGGCTGGATCAGCCCGAGACGGGATTGCACTTCGGGGTGCCGCGCCGCCGATATGGTGACGATGCAGGCAATCAATCCGCCTGCGATCGTACCGAGAAAGAAGTTCATCATGGAGGCGAGGTCCGGGAAGCCTCAAGCCGCGGCAAGCAGCATCATCTGTGTTCTCTTATCAGGGCGCGATTACGGCGAGGTTTCGAGCACACCTAATTTTAAGGTCCGGCTGGCATACCGGATTAGACCGGATGGACATGCGTCCGGCGGTGGAGCTCTCCCCTCGACATGTTGCAAGCGGCCAATAACGCCTACGCGAGAGCCTCTCGCAGCGCCCTCTCTCCGCGCGAAGCGGAGGCAGCGGTCCTCCTGAAAGCGGCCGGACGTCTTCAGGCCTTTCGCGGAACCGAGATCACGAGTTCGATCGCGCTCAACGAAGCGCTCGTATTCAATCAGCGCGTCTGGACCGTCTTCGCGTCCGCGGTTGCGGATCCGGCCAATCCGATTCCTGACGAACTCCGCCGCAACGTGACGGGGATCGCTCTGTTCGTCTTCCGCACGATCATCGACACGATGATCGAGCCGAATGCGCGCAAGATCGAAACGCTGGTCAGAATGAACCACCAGATCGCCGCCGGCCTGCAGGGCGATCCCGGACCGGCCGCAGCCTGAGCCGAGATCCGCGTCGGGGCGTTTGGCTCAGCGGCACGGATCAGGTCAGCAAAGCCTCACAAGAGAGGCAATCGAAATTCAAGAAGATGCACGCGCGCCGGGACGATCTCGGCGCCCGGTAGCGTCGTGAATACGCTCACCGGATCGCAATCGATCGGCGCGGCAATTTCGCTGCGATGGAGGTGTTCAGCTCGCAGGATTCAAGCGCGACGTTCGATCCGTTCTCCCGCCGCGGCCGCCGTCTGCTGGGCATAGGCCCTGGCCTTCAGCACGACCTCGTCCGGGATCTGGACGATCACGTCGCCGTTCGCGACGTTCGTGACGCGGAACACGAGCGCTTGCGTAGCGGAATCGACCTCGTAGCGCCGGCGTTCGGCTGTCGTCTGCGCCTCCTCGGAGGCGTGCGAACTCAGCTCGACCGAGACGGCAGGATCGAGCGTCTTGGTTTCGCTCCGCTGCTGGGCTGTGTCGAAGACCGGCGCGCGGCTCTCGAAGCCGGCGGCTGGGGACGCCGGTGTCGGCGGTCTGACGGTAGTGATCGAGTCCATGACAGAAATCCCGCGAACGCACGTGGGGACAAACGCCATACAACCAGGGCGGGGTCATGAATCCGTTAACAGGGCTTAGCCATCCCACGCGTTCCGCGGTAATCCTTTCCGGGGAGTTTACGCGGATGAAGAAATTGCCGCGAAATCGCCGCGGCCTATGCCGAACTGCCTAGGCCGTGACGCGGGCGAGACGCTACCCAATCCGCCAGCCGAGCTGGCAACCCGCGAGCACGAATCTGCCTGCGCGCGGTCAAATCGATCGCACGGAATTCGATATTCGTTGCGGGGTTTTATTTGAGAATTCGAGCGGCTCGATGTGCAAACAGTCTCGCAGGATCAGCGCCAGCAGACGCACGTCAAGCTTGCCCGCCGAGGGCCGAGCGATGTAGTAAACATCTCCTGCGCTTCATATATTTTTCGATGAGCGCCAGCGTCTCGAAGCACGCTCGAAGCGCCCTGCCCAGGCCCGGTCCGCCAGGACCTTGAAGAACCGGACACAATACCTTGGCTGACGAAGACGAATCCGGCGCGGGCACGCCGCCGCCCGCGAGCGACATCAAGCCCGTCTCCATCACCGACGAGATGCGCCGCTCCTATCTCGATTATGCGATGAGCGTGATCGTGAGCCGGGCCCTCCCCGACGCGCGCGACGGCCTCAAGCCGGTGCACCGGCGCATTCTCTATTCGGCCTACGAATCCGGCCACCTGCCCGAGCGCAAATACGTCAAATCGGCCCGCATTGTCGGCGACGTGATCGGTCTCTATCACCCGCATGGCGACCAATCGATCTATGATGCGCTGGTGCGCATGGCGCAGGATTTCTCCATGCGCCTCATGCTGATCGACGGGCAGGGCAATTTCGGCTCGGTCGACGGCGATCCGCCGGCCGCCATGCGCTACACCGAGTCGCGCCTCGCCAAGCCAGCCATCGCGCTACTGTCCGACATCGACAAGAACACCGTCGATTTCCAGCCGAACTACGACGATTCCCGCGAGGAGCCGAAGGTGCTCCCCGCGCGGTTTCCGAACCTCCTCGTCAACGGCGCCGGCGGCATCGCCGTCGGCATGGCGACCAACATCCCGCCGCACAATCTCGGCGAGTTGGTCGATGCCTGCATCGCGCTGATCGACGATCCGGGGCTGACGATCGAACAGCTCATGGAGTTCGTCCCCGGTCCCGACTTTCCGACCGGCGGCCTGATCCTCGGCCGGGCCGGAACCCGGCAAGCCTACACGACCGGCCGCGGCTCGATCATCATGCGGGCGAAGTCGCATACCGAAGAACTGCGCAAGGAGCGCGAGGCGCTGATCTTCACCGAGATCCCCTATCAGGTGAACAAGGCGACGCTCGTCGAGAAGATCGCCGAACTGGTCAAGGAGAAGCGCGTCGAGGGCATCTCGGACCTGCGCGACGAATCCGACCGCGACGGCATGCGCATCGTGGTCGAACTGAAGCGCGACGCGATGGCGGACGTCGTGCTGAACCAGCTCTACCGCTACACGCCGCTGCAGACCTCGTTCGGCGCCAACATGGTGGCGCTGAACGGCGGCAGGCCCGAGCTCCTCAACCTCAAGGACCTGCTGACCGCCTTCGTCGATTTCCGTGAGGAAGTCGTCTCGCGCCGCACCAAGTTCCTGCTCGGCAAGGCCAGAGAGCGCGCGCACGTCCTGTGCGGCCTTGCCATCGCGGTCGCCAATATCGACGAAGTCATCCGCCTGATCCGGACCTCGCCCGACCCGAACACGGCGCGCGAAGCCCTGATGGCGCGCGACTGGCCGGCGATCGACATCGCACCTCTGATCGCGCTCGTCGACGATCCACGCCACCCGATCGCGGATGACGGCACCTATCGGCTCTCCGAGATCCAGGCCCGCGCCATTCTCGATCTGCGCCTGCAGCGCCTCACCGCACTCGGCCGCGACGAGATCGGCGACGAACTCAAGAAGCTCGCCGAGGAGATCGCCGACTATCTCGACATCCTGCGCTCGCGCGCCCGAATCCAAGCGATCGTCAAGCAGGAACTGACGGAGGTGCGCGAGGCCTTTGCGACGCCGCGCAAGACCGAGATCGTCGATTACGATTCGAGCGTCGAAGACGAGGACCTGATCCAGCGCGAGGACATGGTCGTCACCGTGTCCCATGCCGGTTACGTCAAGCGCGTGCCGCTCTCGACCTACCGGGCGCAGCGGCGCGGCGGCAAGGGCCGCTCCGGGATGACGACGCGCGAGGAGGATTTCGTCACACGGCTGTTCGTGGCCAACACGCACACGCCGGTGCTGTTCTTCTCGGATCAGGGCCAAGTCTACAAGGAGAAGGTCTGGCGCCTGCCGATGGCAGCGCCGAACGCGCGCGGCAAGGCGCTCGTGAACATCCTGCAGCTCCAGCAGCAGAGCGAGCGCATCACGACCATCATGCCGCTGCCAGAGGACGAGGATTCCTGGGAGACCCTCGACGTGATGTTCGCGACCGCGAGCGGCTCGGTGAGGCGCAACAAGCTGTCCGACTTCGTGCAGGTGAACCGGAACGGCAAGATCGCGATGAAGCTCGATGAGGGCGACCACATCGTCCATGTCGAGATCTGCCGCGCCGACCAGAACGTGCTGCTGACCTCGGCCAAGGGTCAGTGCATCCGCTTCCCCGTCGAGGACGTGCGCGTCTTCAAGGGCCGCGATTCGACCGGCGTGCGCGGGATCAATCTCGGGCGCGGCGATTCGGTGATCTCGATGGCGATCCTCAACGGGTTCGAGGCGACGCCCGAAGAACGGGCCGGCTATCTCAAGATGCGCCGCGCCGTGATCGGCGAGGCTCCGGATGCCGAGGCGTCCGACTCCGCCGAGTCCGAGGAGAGCGCAAGCGACGTCGCGGTTCTCTCGCTCGATCGCTACAACGAGATGGGCGCGGCCGAACAGTTCGTGCTGACCTTGTCCGAGCGTGGTTTCGGCAAGCGCACGTCTTCCTTCGAATACCGGATTTCCGGCCGCGGCGGCAAAGGCATCACTGCCATGCGCGTCAATGCCCGCAACGGCGATCTCGTCGCCTCCTTCCCGGTGCAGGAGAGCGACCAGATCATGCTGGTCACCAATGCAGGCCAGTTGATTCGGGTGCCGGTCGACGACATCCGCATCGTCGGTCGCGCGTCACAGGGCGTGACGGTGTTCAACACCGACAAGGCCGAGCGCGTGGTCTCGGTAGAGCATATCGAGGGTGAGGACGATTCCGAGGAGTCCGAGTGAGCGATTTCCGAATCGATTCGCGCGCCAAGTCGATTCCTGAACGGTAATCGAGTCCGATCTGGGTAGCTCAACGCGAATTCATGATTAGCGGATTGTAAACCCTATTCGGACGTACCGCTGATTAAGCTTACGCGTTCGCGTCTTTGCCGCCCGTGTTGCCAATATATCATAGCCCCTTGGGAACGCGTCGATTATCTGTCGGCCCACGATCAATCTTACATTGCAGGCTGAAATCGTGCGCAACTCCCTCATCCTGGCAGCCGCCGCGACGGCGCTGCTGTCCACCACCGCTCTCGCCGCCGACCTGCCGCGCCGCGTTGCGCCGCCGCCGGTCTTCGTGCCGGTGCCGGTCTTCACCTGGACGGGTTTCTATGCCGGTTTCAACGCCGGTTACGGCTTCGGCACGAACGACGACAAGACGCCGACTGTGCTGAGCCTCGGCCCGACCACGCATGTCTTCGCGAATGCGGCAGGCAACGAATTCATCCGCGGCCAGGTCGCCTTCGGCAACAAGAGCAGCAATGAAGGCTTCGTCGGCGGCGGTCAGATCGGCTACAACTACCAGTTCACGCCGGGCTCGGGCTGGGTCATCGGTGTCGAAGCCGACGCGCAGTACGTCGATTTCGGCCGTGACCGGAACCGCTTCGCCTTCGCGCCCGGCCGGGCCGGTGGCGGCATCCTTCCCGGCACGCTGCTGTTCAACCCGGGTGGTCTGTCCGGCCTCGACTATTTCGGCACCGTGCGCGGCCGTCTCGGCTACGCCTTCGATCGCACCCTCGTTTACGGCACCGGCGGCTTTGCCTACGGTTCCGGTGGCGGCAAGGATTTCGGCCTGCCGGGCAACTCGAGCGACGACTTCAAGACCGGCTGGGCCGCAGGCGGTGGTGTCGAATACGCGCTCCCGACCGACTCCTTCCTGAACTTCTTCCGCTCCTCGGCCGTGACGCTGAAGGTCGAAGGTCTCTACGTGAACCTCGATCGCGGCAACAAGCTCAACGGCGCCTTCGGCGTGAACCACGACGGCAGCGTGCTGAACGTCTCCGATCCGGACGTCGTGCTTCTGTCGGGCGGCAAGAGCGTCAAGAACACGGAGTTCGCCGTCGTCCGCGCTGGCATCAACTACAAGTTCGGCTCGTACTGAGCCGAACCCATCAACCGTCGGCAAGACGGTGGCCTGATAGGCCAATAGCGAAAGCCACTGCGACGGGCGCCCCTTATCGGGGCGCCCTTTTTTCTGCCGATCCTCAGAAATCCTGGAGCATCGCGCGCAAGGTGCTCGCCTTGGAGGATTTGCGCGCCAGACCGCGGCGTTGGAGCGCCGGCAAGCCCGTCCGTGAGGCTGTCGATATAGACGCGGCTCATCCGATGGAACGGCTTGTAGGCCATGGTCGACAGCGTGAACGGCTTGTAGGCCATGGTGGAGAGCGTGATGACGATGCCGAGATGGCGGGTCGCCGCGCCGATGATCGCCGCGAGCAGCACCGGATCCTGCTTGGGCACCATGATGCCGTGCTTCAGATAGGTCTTGCCGCTGCGCTTGCTGGCCGACGGATTCGAGCCCGGTCCCCGCAAGGACTTCCACGGAGCCTGGACCTTCTATTTCAATGCCCCCGGCGGACTTCTCATCGAGGTCGGTCATCAATACGACTTGCCGGACGCACTGTCGGCCTAGCTGTGGCTCCGGCCTGACGCCGTCGGAGGGTGCCGTGAAGGTCTGGATGTGAGCACGCGCGGCGACGACAGGAAGGCGGCGATCGTCGAGGCTGCCATCGCGAGACTGTACAAGCTCGGAATCGAGGGATTGCGGGTGCGCGACGTGGCGCAGGATGTCGGCATCAACAACGCCACCCTGCACCATCATTTTCCGACGAAGGCCGCGCTCGTCGCCGCGATCGTGCAGAGCTTCGTGGCTCATTTCAAATCGCAAGGGGGCGTGCCGAAGACGGGCACGCTCGAAGACCGTCTTGCCGCCTATGTCGCGGGAAGGCGTGAGCAGATGGAGCGCGACCCTGCCCCCTTCATCGTGTTCAACGAGTTCATGATTCTCGCGCATCGCGACGAAGAGGTCCGAAGGGTGATGGCAGGCCTCCTGAGCGGTTGGAACGGCCATCTCGTCTCGGTCTGCCTCGAGGCGGGAGACGATCCGGCTACGGCCGCAAAACGCGCCGAAAGCTGCAGGATGGAGCTTTTGGGTTTGGGGCTCGCACTCGGCGTTTGCCGGCTCAGCTGAATCCCAGCCGCGTTTGACGTCGGAGGCAGATGGCGACGAGGCGCACGAATCGCATGGGCTTGGCGGTTCCGTTCCGCGCCAAAATCCTCTAGGTCCCGCGGGACATGATCCGCACCGCCCTCTATGCCGGCTCGTTCGATCCGGTCACGAACGGCCATCTCGACGTCGTGCGCCAGGCCTGCCGCCTCGCGCCGCGGCTCGTGCTGGCGATCGGCGTACATCCCGGCAAGGCGCCCCTCTTCTCGGCAGAGGAGCGCGCGGAACTGCTGCAGGCTACCTGCGCGCCGCTCGCGGCGGCCGAGGGCACGGAATTCGACATCGTGACCTTCGACGATCTTACCGTTACGGCCGCGCGGCGCGCCCAAGCCACGATCTTCATCCGAGGCCTGCGCGACGGCACGGATCTCGATTACGAAATGCAGCTTGCCGGCATGAACGCCGCCATGGCGCCCGAGGTACAGACCGTGTTCCTTCCGGCCTCGACCGGCGTGCGCCCGATCACCGCCACGCTGGTGCGCCAGATCGCCTCGATGGGAGGCGACGTCGCGCCCTTCGTGCCGCCGCTCGTCGCGGAGCGCCTGAAGGCACGCTTCGCGAAATCCTGATTCCAAGGGAGAGGACAGCAACCATGACCCGTCGCCTCGCATTGTTGGCGCTTGCGCTCGCGGTCTCGCTCGGATTCGTCGGGCCATCACAGGCCGCCGACGGCAACACCGTCTTTCTCGACACGAAGGACGGCCGCATCACGATCGAGCTCCGGCCGGAACTGGCGCCCAAACACGTCAAGCAGCTGAAGACGCTGATTGGAAAGGGCTTCTATGACGGGCTGAAATTCCATCGCGTCATCGATGGATTCATGGTCCAGACCGGCGATCCGAAGGGCAACGGCACCGGCGGCTCGAGCCTACCGAACATCCCGGCCGAGTTTTCCTCGGCGCCGTTCAAGCGCGGTACGGTCGGGATGGCCCGTTCGAGCGACCCGGATTCCGCGAATTCGCAGTTCTTCATCTGTATTGGCGACGCGGAATTCCTGAACAACAATTACACGGTGATCGGCGTCGTCACAGGCGGCATGGATGTCGTCGACAAGATCAAGAAGGCGGCGCCGGGCGCACCGGGAGGCGCCGTGAAGGATCCCGACAAGATCGTGAAGATGCAGCTGGCCAATTGAACGGCCGGCAGCGATGGGCCTCCCGCATGAGCAGGCCCGGACTGATCGCCCTCGTCGGCGCATTGATCGCCGGCGCGGCTCTGGCTAGACCTCAGGTCTCGCCGCTGCTGCCGCAGAGCCCGTGGATCACCGTCCAGGCTCCAGGCGGCGAGAGGGAAGCGCCATCGGCGAAGGACGGGCCCGTCGATACGCTTCGCGCGCTCTACCCGGCCCTCTCGGCATGTTGGCAGGCTCCTGAAGGCCTGGCGCGTTTCGAGCGGATCGAGATCACCGCCCGGTTCAGCCTGCGCCGGGACGGGTCGGTCATCGGCACGCCGCGGATCACCTTTACGCAGGTGCCGGGCGAGGAAAGAGCGCGGGACCTGCTGACCCGGGCGGCACTCGAGGCGATCGCGCGCTGCACGCCGGTCGCGCTCACGCCCGCGCTCGGGGGCGCCATCGCAGGGCGTCCGCTGACGCTGAGATTCATCTACCAAGGACCCAAGGGACAGGGAGTTTAGACATGGCAGACAGCAACGAAACGATCGTCTTGGAGACCACCAAGGGCCGCGTCGTGATCGCCTTGCGCCCGGATCTCGCGCCGAACCACGTCGAGCGCATCAAGACGCTCGCCGCGCAGGGCTTCTATGACGGCGTTCCGTTCCACCGCGTCATCGACGGATTCATGGCCCAGACGGGCGATCCGACCGGGACCGGCTCGGGCGGCTCGGACCTGCCGGATCTCAATGCCGAGTTCAATTCCGAGCCGCATGTGCGCGGCACCTGCTCGATGGCCCGCACCAATTTCCCGCATTCGGCAAATTCGCAGTTCTTCATCTGCTTCGACGATGCCCGCTTCCTCGACCGGCAATACACGGTGTGGGGCAAGGTGGTTGAGGGCATGGATGTGGTCGACACGATCAAGCGCGGCGAACCGGTGCGCGATCCCGACCGCATCGTAAAGGCCAGCGTCTCTGCGGCTTAGGCAGCATCGGGCGCAGTCCCGCGCGAACTTGCGATAGGGCAGACCTCCACAAGGCGATCGCCCACCCCTCTCCCCTCTGCGGGAGAGGGAAACGGGAAGCGCTCAGTGCACCATTTTCTCCGCCGCCGCGAGATCCTCCGGCGTGTTGACGTTCAAGAAAAAATCGATCGGCGTATTCGGCCATTCGACGCTCGTCCCGCCATGTTTGGCGATGAAGGCACCGACGCCCCGCTCCTCGCGCAACAAGGCCGCCCGCAATTCCTTGCGCAGGGCGACCGGCCACAGAGCCGCCGTAAAATGCTCGCGGCCGCCCGAGGCGGCGTAGGCAATCGGCGCAGCAGCGCCGCGAAGCGCCTCCTGCAGCCGCACCACCAGATCGCGCGGCAGGAAGGGCGAATCGCCCGGCGCGCTGACGACATGGCTGATGCCCGGATCGATTCCGGCCGCCGTTTCCAGCCCCGCCAGGATGCCGGCGAGCGGGCCGGCATAGCCCGGCACGGTATCGGCGATCACCGGGCCGGGAAAGCGCGCGAACCGGGCCGGGTGGCCGTTCGCCGACAGGATCAGGCCGCCCTCGCATTGAGGCCCGAGCCGGTCCGCGACGCGATCGAGCAGGGTCCGCCCTGCAAGCATCGTCAGCGGCTTGTCGCCGCCGCCCATGCGCCGGGACAAGCCGCCGGCAAGGATCACTCCGAGAACGACAGCCATCGCTTTACTCGATGACGATGCGCGGGGCGGCGCGCTGGATCGCGCCGCTGAGATTCGCCCAGAGTTTGTCGGCAATGGCGCGGTAGCTTTGCGCCTGCGGTCCATCCGGATCGGTCGCGACGACGGGTTTGCCCGAATCCGAGGTCTCACGGATCGTCATGCTGAGCGGGATTTCGCCGAGGAACGGCACGCCGAGCCGCTCTGCCTCCGCGCGGGCGCCACCATGCCCGAAGATGTGCGATTCGCTGCCGCAATGCGGGCAGATGAAGGTCGCCATGTTCTCGACGATGCCGAGGATCGGCACCGAGACCTTGCGGAACATGGTGACGCCGCGCCGCGCATCGATCAGCGCGAGATCCTGCGGCGTCGAGACGATGACGGCGCCCGAGAGCGGCGTCGCCTGCGCCATGGTGAGCTGCGCATCCCCAGTGCCCGGCGGCATATCGACGACGAGAATGTCGAGATCGCCCCATGCGACTTCGCGCAGCATCTGGGTAATGGCCGATTGCACCATCGGGCCGCGCCAGATCATCGCCGTCTCGGGCTCGATCAGGAAGCCGATCGACATCACTTTGAGCCCATAGCCCTCCATCGGCTCGATCACCCGGCCCTCGATGACGCGTGGCTTGCCGGAAAGGCCGAACAGTTTGGGGATTGAGGGGCCATAGATGTCGGCATCGAGCAGACCGACGCGCAGTCCCTGCCTCGAGAGCGCCAAAGCCAGGTTGCAGGCCGTCGTCGATTTCCCCACACCGCCCTTGCCAGAGGCGACCGCGACAACGTGCTTCACGCCGGGCAAGGCCGGCCCGGTGCGTGGCTGCTGCGCGGCGCCCGGCGCGGGCGCCGATTGGCGCGGCGCCTGGGGCGGGGGCGCGTTCGGTTCGCGCTCCGAAGTGAGGCTGGCGAAGACGCCCGAAACGCCGGGCAAGCCAAGCACCTTGCCTTCCGCCTCACGCCGGATCGGCTCGAAACGTTCGGCCTCGCTCGGATCGACCATGATCGAGAACATCACGCGGTTCGTCGCATCGACGATGACCTGCGAGAGCCGGCCGGAACCTGGCAAAGTTGTGCCAGCACGGTCGACCGTGACGGTCGAGAGCGCCTTGATCACGTCGTCGCGGCTGATCGGCACAAGCGCCTCCTCGAAGAGGGCGCCTGTCCGGACGGTGTGATAAGCGGACTATGGCGCGGCGCCCCGTTGCACCGCATGTAACCCCACGCGCTGGAAACACCAGCCCGCTTCGGATCATGCGGCTACGAATCTCGTCAGCGACGCCGGCTCGGCGGGATCGCGATCAGGTTGCACTGCTCCATCGGCCCGCGCACTACCGAACCGTCGCCGCGCCGGTAGAAGCCGTTGCGCACATGACGGCATCCTGGCGGCCCGGGCAGCTTGCGGACGCTCTCGATATGGACGCTGCGGTAGCGCCTGTTCGAAAAATCATGCCCGCCAATCCGCACGCCCGGCCCGAACCGGACTTCCGCCGCGGCTGGCACAGCGAGCAGGATCGAGAGGACGAAGGCGGAGGTCAGGGAAGCCCCTCGGGCCGAGGGTTCGACGGGTCGATAGGAGCGGGCCATGTCATTCCAGGGCTGCGCAGCAGAACCCGGAATCTAGGGCCGCCACGCGCTCCAGACAAAGCAGCCGCTGTGGTTCTGGGTTCCGCTTCGCGGCCCCGGAATGACGGGCACGATGGGAAATTCCGGCAACAATTCCGACAATTTGTCGTCCGCGGCGGAATATCGCTCGGACTTGGCGACTTCGCTTTACCCTCTCCGCCCGATCAATGGCAGCCGCAGCCGCTCCCGCAGCTTCCGCCGCCATGCTGGTGGCCAGAGACAGGCTTGCTCGCAGCCTTGTCGCGGGTCAGGCCGTGCTCGTCGAGTTCGCGCAGATATTGCGCCCAGCGCGTGCGATACTGGCGGCCGAGATCGTAGAGATAGTCCCAGCCGTAGATGCCGGTATCGTGCATGTCGTCGAAGGACAGCTTGACGGCGTAATTGCCGACCGGCGCGACTGCGAGGATGGCGACATCGCGCTTTCCGCCGATGATCTTGCGCTCGGCCGGCGAATGGCCCTGCACCTCGGCCGAAGGACTCGAAATCCGCAGATACTCGGCGGGCAGATCGAAGCGCCCGCCATCCTCGAAGGCGACGCGCAGCATTCGCTTGTCCCCGTCAAGGCGTATCTCGGTCGGCCAGCGCTCACTCATCGGCTTCGATTCCTTCCGACCTGTTCCCCAAGCAAGGCTGCCACTCCAGCGGCACCAGCTTGCCGGAAAACCCGCTTACCCTCATATGGATGGTGATGCTGGATCTGTCAGCCGAAACTCACGCCCGACACGAAAATCCGCGTTCGGAACCCGCTTGGGAAGTTCGCGACGAGGGGCGGAGTCCGCTCGTCGATCCGTTCGGGCGGCACATCTCCTATTTGCGCATTTCGGTCACCGATCGCTGCGATTTCCGCTGCGCCTATTGCATGTCCGAGGACATGCAGTTTCTGCCCAAACGCGACCTGCTGACTCTGGAAGAGCTCGACCGGCTCTGCGGGGTGTTCATCGGACGCGGCGTGCGCAAGCTGCGCATCACCGGCGGCGAGCCGCTGGTGCGACGGGACATCATGCACCTGTTCCGCCGGCTCTCGCGCCATCTGAAAAGCGGCGCGCTGGAGGAACTCACGCTCACCACGAACGGCTCGCAGCTCGCCCGCTTCGCCGACGAATTGGCCGATCTCGGTGTGCGCCGCGTCAATGTCTCTCTCGATACATTGGACCCGGATAAGTTTCGGGCGATCACCCGGCGCGGCGATCTTTCAGTGGTTCTCGGCGGGATCGAGGCGGCGCGCCGAGCGGGCCTCAAGGTCAAGATCAACACCGTCGCGCTCAAAGGGGTCAACGAGCACGAGATCGCCGACATGATCGCCTGGGCGCACGGGCTCGGCATGGATCTGACGTTGATCGAGGTGATGCCGCTCGGCGAGATCGAAGGCGACCGCACTGACCAATTCCTGCCGCTCTCGATCGCCCGCGAGCGGCTGGAGGAGCGCTATACGCTTACCCCCCTGCCCGACCGGACCGGAGGCCCGGCGCGCTATGTGCGGGTCGGGGAGACCGGCGGTAAGCTCGGCTTCATCACGCCGCTGACCCATAATTTCTGCGAAAGCTGCAACCGCGTGCGCCTGACCTGCACCGGCAAGCTCTATATGTGCCTCGGCCAGGAGGACGCCGCCGACCTGCGCGCGGCTTTGCGCGCTTCGCCGGATGACGCACTCGTCACCCGCGCGGTGATCGATGCGATCGCACGCAAGCCCAAGGGCCACGATTTCGTCATCGAGCGCGCGAGACCCGCCGCCGTGCCGAGGCATATGAGCGTGACGGGCGGCTGAGGCTCAAGGCGCCAGCCAATCCTCGACGCGAAGTCCCTGGACACGCTGGAACTCGCGCAGGTTGTTGGTGACCATCGTCGCATCGAGGGCGAGGCACTGGGCCGCGATCAACATGTCATTGGCTCCGATCGGCAAGCCGCGGCGTTCGAGATCAGTACGCAGGACGGCGTAACGCCTGTCGGCGGGGCTTTCGAAATCGAGCACGGCGAGGCTGTTCAGGACCCGTTCCGCTTCCGCCTCGAGCCGCGACGAGCCTTTCTTGGCGACGCCAAAACGGATCTCAGCCGCCACGAGAATACTCGTGCAAACCAAGTCAGGACCGACGGCAGCGATTCGCTTCAGAATCGGGCTCGATGCCTGCTGGCGGATCAGGCTGGATACCGCGTTGCTGTCCAGCAGGAAGCGGCTCACAGATCGAACGGTTCGGCCGGAAGCCGCTCGATCGGATCCAGCCAGTCCAGTTCGTCGAGTGGCGGACGATCCTTCAGGACATCGAGGATGTTCGGCTTCGCGACCGGCTCGATGATGAGGCGGTCGCCGTCCTTGCGCATGAGCGCGCGATCACCCGGCAGTTCGAATTCCCGCGGGATGCGCACGGCCTGGTTTCGACCGTTGCGGAACAGGCTGACTTCTCGATCCACGGCCATGCTCCCGTTGGCATAGGCCTGAACATAGGCTCACGAGCGAGAGCCGGCAAGAATGCAATGTTGCGTTTGACGGTTTCCGCACCGACTCATAGACCCGCCGCATACTGACTGGTGGAGACGGATGATGGCCCAAGTCGCATTTCTCGGCCTTGGCGTGATGGGCGGGCCGATGGCGGGCCATCTTGCCAAGAAGGGCCACGCCGTCACGGTCTACAACCGCACGGCGGCCAAGGCCGAGGCCTGGGTCAAGGCCAATGGCGGCGCTTTCGCCGCGACACCGCGCGAGGCAGCCGCCGGTCAGGACATCGTCTTTGCCTGCGTCGGCAACGATCACGACCTGCGCGGCGTGGTGCTTGGGCCGGACGGTGCCTTTGCCGGGATGCGCAAAGGGGCGGTCTTCGTCGATCACACCACCGCTTCGGCCGAAGTCGCGCGCGAACTCGCGCATGCTGCGGGCGGGGCCGGCCTGCACTTCATCGATGCGCCGGTCTCGGGCGGTCAGGCGGGGGCCGAGAACGGCACCCTCACCGTGATGTGCGGCGGCGAGCCGGCTCCCTATGCCGAAGTCGAGCCGGCGATCCTGTCCTACGCCAAGGCATGCCGCCTGATGGGGCCGGTGGGTTCTGGCCAGCTCACCAAGATGGTCAACCAGATTGCGATCGCCGGACTCGTCCAGGGCCTGGCCGAGGCGATCCACTTCGCTAAGCGCGCCGAACTCGACGTCGATGCGGTGCTCGACGTGATCTCGAAGGGCGCCGCCGGCTCGTGGCAGATGGAGAATCGCGGCCGCACCATGAACGCGGGCAAGTTCGATTTCGGCTTCGCGGTCGAATGGATGCGCAAGGATCTCGGCATCCTCCTCGCCGAGGCCCGTCGCAACGGCGCGCATCTGCCGGTCACGGCCCTGGTCGATCAGTTCTATTCGGAAGTCGAATCCATGGGCGGCAAGCGCTGGGATACGTCGAGCCTCATCGCCGTGCTGGAGCGCTGAGCGCCTTACCGGCAATCTCCAGCGTCTCTTCTGGCCCAGCCCAGATCCAGTCCGATCCCATCTGGTGTCGGAACCAGGTGAATTGGCGCTTGGCATAGCGACGCGTATCGCCCTGCCCGCGCTGAATCGCCTCCTCGAGCGAGAGTTCGCCATCGAGATGAGCGATCAGCCCCGGCACGCCATGGGCGCGCATTACCGGCAGCATCGGATCGAGTTTTCGCGCGCGCAGGGCCTGCACCTCGTCGAGGGCGCCGGCCTCGATCATCGTGACGAAGCGCGCATCGATACGGCTGCGCAGAGCATCCCGGTCGACCGCGAGGAAGAGTTTTAGGAGTTGGCGGCCCGCGAGCGGCCCGGGGATGCGCCGCCCCTGGAATTCCGCGATCGGGCGGCCCGTCGCGGCAAGGACTTCGAGCGCCCGCATCACCCGCATCCGATCGGAGGGCCGCAAGCTCGCGGCGCCCGCAGGATCACCAAGTGCGAGTTCGGCATGCAGTGCTTCGGTTGAGCGGCCCTCCGCACGCTCACGAAGATCGGCCCGGATGTCATCCGGCACAATCGGCAGATCCGACAGCCCCTCGTCGAGCGCCTTGAAATACAGACCGGTGCCACCGACGAAGATCGGCAAGCGGCCCTCTGCGCCGATCTCGCCGAGAAGCCGCGACGCTTCGCGTGCAAAATGCCCGGCGGAGAAATTCACCGCGCCGTCGATCGTGCCGTAAAGCCGATGGGGGGCCTGCTGCTCCTCGTCCTCGCTCGGCCGGGCTGAGAGGATCCGCAGGTCGCGATAGACCTGCATCGAATCCGTATTGACGATGGTGCCGTGCAAACGCCGCGCAAGGGCGAGCGCGAGGGCCGACTTGCCCGATGCGGTCGGCCCTGCAATGAGGATCGCCGCGGGAGGTCCGTTTTCGGACGATTTCCGCTTCTCCTCGGCCGGCGGCAACGGTTTCAACGCTTCATGACCCTCGTCGCGACGCTTCTATCAAACCCGGCAAGGCCCGCCATCACCGATGCGGTACTCGCCGAGGCGCGGCGGGTGCTCGCCACGACGCATCAGCCGCGCATCCTGCACGGCGAGATCGCAGCCGAGATTCTGGTCGATGCCCCGCTGAGTGCCGCCGCGAGCCTGACCGAGGCTCTGCACTCTGCCCTCGGGCACGAGCCGATCGATTTTGCCGTGCTGCCCGCCGGGCCGCATCGCCGCAAGCGGTTGTTCCTCGCCGACATGGATTCCACCATGATCGAGCAGGAATGCATCGACGAACTCGCCGATGTCGTCGGTATCAAGCCGCAGGTCGCCGCGATCACGGAGCGGGCGATGCGCGGCGAGATCGCCTTTGAACCGGCTCTGCGCGAGCGCGTCGGCCTGCTGAAGGGGCTCCCAGCGTCCGTCGTCGACGAGTTGATCGGCACCCGGATCACGCTGACGCCGGGCGGGAGCACCCTCGTCGGAACGATGCGCGCGCATGGTGCCTATACCTGTCTGGTCTCAGGCGGCTTCACGCTGTTCACGGGGCCGATCGCCGCGAGAATCGGCTTCGAAGAGGCGCGAGCCAACCAGCTCGATGTCGTCGATGGGATGCTCGCCGGCACGGTCGCGGAGCCGATCGTGGGCGCGGAGGCGAAGCGCGCGACCCTCTTGGAATTGCGCACGCGGTTCGGCTTCGAGGCCGAAGATGCGCTTGCGGTCGGCGATGGAGCCAACGATCTGCCGATGCTGAACGAGGCCGGGCTTGGTGTCGCCTTCCACGCCAAGCCAGCAGTCGCTGCCGCCGCGCGCGTCAGAATCGAGCACGGCGACCTGACCGCCCTGCTCTACCTGCAGGGCTACTCGGCGAGCGAATTCGTCGGCTGAATTAATCCAATCCGAGGGCCACGAAGCGCACGTCGCCATTAGCGCCGGCAACGAGTAACAGCACCGACTTCTTGCCGTCCTTCTTGAGCGCCTCGATGCGCTTGGCGATGTCGGCCGGATTTTCGATCGGCTCCTGCGCCACCTCGACGATGACCTCACCGGGCACGATACGCTTGTCGGCGGCATTCGAATTCGGATCGACGCGCGTGACGACGACGCCCTTGACGCTGTCCTTGATGTTGAAACGGCGGCGCAAATCGTCCGTGAGACCGGACAGGTTCAGCCCGAGCGCCTGACGGGACGCGCTTTCCGCCTCCGGCTGCTTGATGTTGGCGAGCTGCGGCTTCTCGTTGTCTTCGAGCCGGCCGAGCACGACCGATTTCGTCTGCTCCTCGCCCTTGCGCACCACGATGACCTCGACGGTCTTGCCGACCGGCGTGGCGGCGACGATGCGCGGCAATTCGCTCGAGGATTTCACCGGCACGCCATTGAACTTCGTGATGACGTCGCCGACTTCGAGGCCGGCTGGCTTGGCCGGTCCCTTGTCGTCGACACCGGCGATCAGCGCCCCCCGGGCGCCCTTCAAGCCGAGCGCTTCGGCCGTTGCATCGTCGACATTCTGGATGCGCACGCCGAGCCAGCCGCGGCGGACCTCGCCGAATTCGCGCAACTGGTTGATCACCGGGCTCGCGGTGTTCGAAGGAACGGCGAAGCCGATACCGACCGAGCCACCGGATGGCGACAGGATCGCGGTGTTGATGCCGATCACCTCGCCCTCCATGTTGAAGAGCGGTCCGCCGGAATTGCCTTTGTTGATGGCCGCGTCGGTCTGGATGTAGTTGTCGTAAGGTCCGGAATCGATGTTGCGGCCCCGCGCCGACACGATGCCGGCGGAGACGGAGCCGCCGAGCCCGAACGGGTTGCCGATCGCCATCACCCAGTCGCCCGGCCGCATCTTGTCGGAGTCACCAAAAGGAACCGCCTTCAGCGGCCGGTTCGGGTCGGGCTTCACCTTCAGAATCGCGAGATCGATCTTCGAATCCTTACCGACGATCTCGGCTTTCAGCTTGGTGCCGTCATGCAGGATGACCTGGATGTCGTTGGCATCGCCGATGACGTGATTGTTCGTCACCACGATGCCCGACGCATCGAGGATGAACCCCGAGCCGAGCGAGTTCGACTTGCGTGACTGCTGGCGCTGGTTGTCGTCATCGCCCCCGCCACGGCCGCCGCGCTTCTTGAAGAATTCCTCGAACAGATCCTCGAACGGCGTGCCAGGCGGCAATTGCGGCATGGTACGGCCGCCGCGCGCGGAAGTGTCGACGGTGGTCGAGGCGGAAATGTTGACGACGGCGTCGGTCACCTGCTCGGCGAGGTCGGCCAACGAATCCGGGCCTTTCGCATAGGCGGGGACCGGTACGGCCGCCGGCAGCAGGCCCACCGGAACCGCCATTGCCAGCAGGGATGCGGCGAGCGCCATGCGGGTGCGACGGAGCGGCCTTTGGCGTTCATGTCCCGCGACGTTGCCCGCGACGAGACGCATGGTTCCACCCTTTGTCTGATGCATACCTAAAGATCGTCGTTCGTCATGGCCGAACAAGGGCGGCGTGACCGTGCTGCACCGTCATTGCCCAGTAGCGGTCGTCGAGCCGGTGGTCGAGCCCGGATCGCGCGCGGTCGCGCGTGCCGGCCCCGCACTGGCGGCAGCCCGTCCCTGCGGATCGCTGAAAAAGCGGAAGAAATCCGAATTCGGGCTGATCACGAGGCGCGTATCCTGGTTCTTCATGCTCTGCTCGTAGGCCTGCATCGAGCGGTAGAATGAGAAGAAGCCGGCATCCTTGCCGAAGGCCTCCGCGAGGATGCGGTTGCGATCGGCATCGCCCTGGCCGCGCGCCTTCTCCGATGTACTCGTCGCCTCGGCGAGGATCACGGTGACGTCCCGATCCGCCTTGGCGCGGATCGTCGCGGCGACCTGATCGCCGTTTGCTCGGATATCGGCCGCTTCGCGCTTACGCTCGGAAGTCATACGGTCGTAGACGGCCTGGGAGTTCTTGGCCGGAAGGTCGACGCGGGTCATGCGCAGGTCGACGATTTCCACGCCGATGCTCTGGGCCTGAGTGTTCACGTCGTTCTGGATCTCGTTCATCAGGTCGACGCGGTCGGTCCGCACGATCGCATCGCGGCTGGAACGCGCGAGCACGTTGCGCAGCGACGAGTTGGTGAAGCTCGACAAGCGCTGGTTCGCGAGCCCCGTATTCCCGACCGCCTGGTAGAATTTCAGCGGATCGACGATGCGGTAGCGCACGAAGGCGTCGACCTCGAGATTCTGGCGATCGGCCGTGAGCAGGGTCTGCACCGGCAGGTCGAGATCGAGCACGCGCTTGTCGAACAGGACCACGGAATCGACGAACGGCACCTTGAAATAGAGGCCGGGCCGCGATTCGCCGGTATGGTTCAGAACGGCGCGCACGCGGCCGAGCTGGAGCACCAGAGCCTGCTGCATCTGGCCGACGGTGAAGGCCGACGCGTAGAGCCCGATGGCGACGAGGCCGACCAGGAACAGAAGGCCGGTGCGGAAAGCCGAACCGTTCATCGGGAAGCTCCACTTGCCTGGGCGCTGGACCGGCCGAATTCCGAGAGCGGCAGCACGGGCAGAACGCCAGCCGCGGTGGCGCCCGCGGCACCGGTGCCGGCCTGGTCGAGGATCACCTTGTTCACCGAGCCGAGCACTTTCTCCATCGTCTCGATGAAGAGGCGCTCGCGGCTGATTTCGGGAGCGACCTTGTAGGATTCGTAGACTTGGTTGAAGCGGACCGCCTGGCCGGTCGCCTCGGTCGTGGCCTGGATGCGGTAGGCTTCCGCGGCCTGGACGATCTGGGAGGCTCGGCCGCGGGCCTGCGGCACTTCGCGGCTCGCATAAGTCTCGGCCTCGTTGCGCACGCGCTGGGCATCCTGCTGGGCGGCGTTCACGTCGATGAAGGCCGGCCGGACTTCTGGCGGCGGATTGACCGAGACGAGCTGCACGACCTCGATGCGCACGCCGGCACCGTATTCATCGAGCGCTTTCTGCACGATCTCCTTGACTTCTTGGGTGATGCTCGACTGCTCGTTCGTCAGGATCGGCTGGATCTCGCGGCGACCGATGACCTCGCGCATGGCGCTCTCGGAGATCGCCTTAATGGTCCCTTCCGGGTTCTCGAGGTTGAACACGTAATCCTCGGCCTTCACCGGATTGACGCGCCATTGCACTTCGAAATCGATGTCGACGATGTTCTCGTCTCCGGTGAGCATCAGGCTCTCCTCGGCCACGTCGCGCTGACGGGTAGCGCCGGCGCCCGTCCTGTACCCGACCTGGATCGAGTTGACCTGGCCGACATTGGGCTTGACCACGCCGCCGACCGGGTAGGGAAAGTTGTAGTTCCAGCCCGAGGCGGTCTGGCCGGTATAGCGCCCGAAGATGGTGTTGATACCGACCTCATTCGGCTTCACCGTATAGAAGCCCGTCGCGAGCCAGAGGCCGAGGATAACCGCCGCCAGGATCAGGATGCCCTTGCCGCCAAAGCCGCCATCGGTTCCGCCACCGCCCGGGATGATGCCGCGCAGACGGTCCTGCCCCCGCCGAAGAAGCTCCTCGAGATCAGGCGGCGTCTTGTTGCCGCCGCCACCGCCCCAGGGACCTCCGCCATTGCCGCCGCCGGGGCGACCCCATGGTCCGCCGCCACCGCCGCCGCTACCGCCGCTCTGATTGCTCCAAGGCATTCCCGACGCGCTCTCCTGCTCCCGAGCAGCCCCCGCTGCCGCGACGACCCGGCCCGACGGGTGCCACGACCATTTCCGCAATCTAATCCCTCTCAACGAAGGAATTTCGCTGCCGAAAAAACGTCTTGGCCGAACCCGTGAATGGGCGCACCTGAGTGAGACCGCCCCATCCTGTCAAGGCTGGGAGGTGGTCATGCTGCGCGCGGACCGCAACGGGTCGTCGTTCGGTCGGCCTGCGCGGCAAATGCCGAGGCCGCGCCGCCGAGCCGCTTCAGGCGATCCGCTCCAGGTCGACAAAAGTGAAGGCAAGTGCATCGCGCGGGCCGGCCGCGTGCGGCTCGCGCAACGTCTCGTGGAACGGGGAACGATCGAAATCGGGAAAAAAGGTGTCGCCTTCGGGCGCCGCATCGACTTCGGTCAGATGGATGCGATCGGCGTGAGGCAGCGCGAGCGCGTAGATTTCCGCCCCGCCCACCACCATCAGCGTGTCGGCTCCCGCTGCCGCGAGCGCCGCATCCCAATCGTGGACCGTCTCGATGCCTGCGGCCGAGAAGCCGCGGTCGCGCGTGAGTACGAGGCTGCGGCGGCCGGGCAAGGGCTTGCCGATCGACTCGAAGGTACGGCGTCCCATCAGCATCGGCTTGCCAATGGTGAGCGCCTTGAAGCGCCTGAGATCGCTGCCCAGGTGCCAGATCAGGCCATTGTCGCGGCCGATGACGCCGTTGCGTGCGACGGCTGCGACAAGGGCAATCGTCGGTTTTTGCATCAGACGGCTACGGGCGCAGAAATCGCGGGATGGGGCTCGTAGCCCTCGATCGCGATGTCCTCGAAGGTGAAATCGAACAGCGAGCGCACCTCCGGATTGAGCACGAGGCGCGGCCGCGGGCGCGGCGAACGGCCGAGCTGGAGCCGCGCCTGGTCGAGATGGTTCCGGTAGAGATGCGCGTCTCCGAGCGTATGCACGAAATCTCCGGGCCGAAGACCGGAGACCTGCGCGATCATCGCGGTGAGCAGGGCATAGCTCGCGATATTGAACGGCACGCCGAGGAAGACGTCGGCCGAGCGCTGGTAGAGCTGGCAGGAGAGCCGGCCATCCGCGACATAGAACTGGAACAGGCAATGGCAGGGCGCGAGCGCCATCTGGTCGAGTTCGGCCGGATTCCAGGCCGAGACGATCAGGCGGCGCGAATCCGGGTTGCGGCGGATCTCGGCGAGAAGCTCGGTGATCTGGTCGACACTGCCGCCATCTTTGCGCGCCCAGCTGCGCCATTGCTTGCCGTAGACCGGGCCGAGTTCGCCATTCGCGTCGGCCCATTCGTCCCAGATCGTCACGCCCTTGGCCTGGAGCGCCCGCACATTGGTGTCCCCGGCGAGGAACCATAGCAGTTCGTGAATGATCGAGCGCAGATGCAGTTTTTTCGTCGTGACGAGCGGGAAACCCTCGGAGAGATCGAAACGCATCTGGTGGCCGAAGACCGACAATGTGCCCGTTCCGGTCCGGTCCTCCTTAGCGACCCCCTCGGTGAGAATACGCTCGATCAACTGGTGATAGGCCTGCATCGTGGCTCCGGTCGGGGTCGCGCGCGAGGATAGGGCGACGGCTGGCTTGCCGGAAGATCTTGGTTCGATCCGTTCAGCGAATGCCCGGCCAGAGCAGGTAGGCGACGAGCGCGAGATTGCTCCAGGCATGCAGCACGATGCCGGGCCAAAGCCGCCCGGTGCGCCAGCGCAGCCAGCCGAGCGTGAGGGCAAGCGGCAGCAGCGAGAGAGGTTGCGCGAGGCCGCCTGCTGACGCGTGAGCGCAGGCGAAGAGCAGTGCCGTCGCAGCGATCGCCCCAGCCGGCCGCATGAAGCGGCTTGCCCGCGCGAAGGCCTCGCCGCGCATGAGAAGCTCCTCGGCGAGTGGCGCCAGCAAGACGATATAGGCAAACCAGCCGGCGACTGCGTAAGGGTTGAGGAAGGGCGAGAGATGTGTGCCGCGCCCGAAGCTGACATGAAGCAAATGCGCCATCGCCGTGACCCAGGCGATGTGGACGATCGGCCAGACCGTCAGAAGAAGCCAGAGCCTGCCCATCGAGATGCGTGGCGTGTCCGGCCCGGTCAGCGCCAGCCGGCGCGGCCAGGCAGCGCCCTCGCTCCAGCGCGCCGTGCCGATGACGAGCGCGATCAGGAAGGCCTGGCGCAGCAAGTCCGCCGCGACGGCCCGGCCGGCCATTTCGGCGAGGGGCAAACGCGGCCGGCGCGCCTCTGCCGTCAGCGGATCGAGACCGATTCGAAGATCGGCGCCAATGCGTACGATCAGCAGGGCAGCGATGCTCGCGAAGAGCAGGAGGCCCAGCGGCACGGCGATGAGGAGGACAAGCTGCACCAGCCACGCACCGAACCCGCCCCCCAGGGACGGCGGCGGACCGGCAACGGGCCGAACATCCGCGTGCATGCCGGCAACAGCGGCGCCATCGAGTTCTCCGAAGCGACGAACGCTCTTCAAAACCGCGCGCGGCCCCTCTATATTCCCCCCGCCGGTTGCAAGGCCGGCTATGGCGATAAACGTTCTTCGCAATAAACCTATCGGACCCGGGGGCGGTACCCGGCGCCTCCACCAGGATCCAGGACCGTTCGCCGCAAGGCGGAAGGATTGGGGTCTGGGTTCCGGCGGGGGCGAAATAGGATCGACGAGGGCGTAAAGGTTGAGCTTTCGCTCGGCATGGTTCCGCCGTTATCGGGCCATTGCAATAGTTGCCAACGACAACTTTGCTCCGGTGGCTGTCGCCGCGTAAGCGGTGCCGGAAACCGACCTAAAGTCCTAGCGGTTAGCACCGTTTAGGCGGGGTTCGGAGGCACCTGGCAACAGAAGCCTCCACTTCACTTCGATGACCCCGGCGCCGTAACGTCCGGTCGGCACCGGACAAAGCGAGCGCCGATGGCAGAAGATCTGATCCGCTACGATCTCCTCGTACAGGATGCCCTGCGCGGCGTGGTACGCAATGTCCTGACCGATGCCGCCCGCAACGGGCTGTCGGGCGAACATCATTTCTACATCTCGTTTCGCACCGAGGCGCCGGGCGTGCGCATGTCGCAGCGCCTGCGCGAGAAGTATCCGCAGGACATGACGATCGTCCTGCAGCATCAGTTCTGGGATCTCGGCGTCACCGAGCATTCCTTCGAAGTCGGTCTGTCCTTCTCGGGCGTGCCCGAGCGGCTGCTGATCCCCTTCGATGCGCTCTCCGGCTTCTTCGACCCCTCGGTTCAGTTCGGCCTGAAATTCGACCTGCAGGACGAGGCCGAGTCGAGTGAGGAGGCTCCCGCTCCGACGCCCTCCCTGGTCAAGTCCGGGCCGCGCGGCGCGGCCTCCGAGCCAAGCGAAATCAAGCCTAAGGCCCCCGGTCTTGCGGCCGTCGCGAATGGGACGAAGGTGGTGCCTGCCCTGGGCGTTGGAAACCAAGGCGGCAAAGGCAATGGCGCAGCGGCGGAGTTGGACAAGGACGGAGCCGCCTCTCCGGCCGCCGCCGACAAGGGCGACAAGGAAGCCGGCGCCGAAGTCGTCAGCCTGGATTCCTTCCGCAAGAAGAATTGAGCGGCCTCATCCGCGCCGCATCGCCTGCATCCGCAAGCCGTTCTGAGGCCGCAACGTCACGCGATGGAGCGGGATCACCGGTGGGTGATCGGGCAGCAAGCTGAACCGCACCGCCCGTGCGACATGCGCCAGCACCAGCGTTGCCTCCTTCAGCGAAAAACTCTGGCCGATGCAGACGCGCGGGCCGGCACCGAACGGCAGGTAGCTGAAGCGCACGATCTTTTCGCGATTACCGGGCAGGAACCGGTCCGGGACGAAGCTGGCCGGTTCGTCCCAAAGCCTCCGATGCCGGTGCAGAACCCAGGGGGCCACGATCACCGTCGAGTTGCGCGGGATCTTGACGCGGCCGATACGGTCGTCGCGGAGCGCCTGCCGGCTCAGGAACGGCACCGGCGGAAACAGCCGCATCGTTTCTTCCATCACGGCGCGTGTCACGACCAGGCGCTCGGAATCGAAGCTGCCATCGGGCGAGGCGACCGCATCGACCTCCCGTTCGAGCCGCTCGCGCACGTCCTCATCCTGCGAGAGGCAATAGAGCGCCCAGGTCAGGGCGTTGGCGGTGGTCTCGTGGCCGGCGGCGATGAAGGTGACGATGTTTGCCTTCACTTCGAGATCGGTGAGGCCCTTTCCGGTCTCCGGGTCCTGCGCGGCGAGCAGCAGGGTCAAGAGATCCTGGGGCGCGCCGCCCGTCTCCATCAGGCTTTTGCGGCGGGCAATCAGTTCGTCGACCACTTCGGCGAAGAAGCGCAAGGCGGGCCGTGCCCGCAGGCGGCCGATACGCGGCACGAAGCCAGGCATGCCGAACACGTCGAGCGGATCAATCGGCCCGATTGATTCGAGCAGCCGGGTGATCGCCCGCCCTAGCGCGTCGGGATCGCGCGGCAGGCCGGTCGAAAAGATCGTCCGCTCGAGCACGTCGAGCGTGACGCGGGTCATCGCCTCGACGACGTCGATCTCCGCCCCGTCGCGCCGCGCGAGACGCCTCGCTAGACGGGCACCGGCCGCATTCATGGCGCCCGCAAAGCCGTCGACGTGTCGCGCGGAAAAAATCGGCGCGAGCGTGCGCCGCTGCAGTCGCCATTCCTCGCCCTCGGCGGTCAGCAAGCCTTCGCCGAGCCCTGGCGCCAGAACCCGGCGCTGCAGATCGTCCTTGCGATAGTTTCCGGCATTCTCGACGAGGAGGTAGCGGACCAGGGCCGGATCGCTGACCACGGTCAAGCGGCCCATCGCGCCCTCCGAGGCGACCACCGGCTGGTCGAAATGCCCCTCCATCCAGGTCGTGAGCGGATTGGCCCTTGCCGCCTTCAGGAAGCCGAATAGGCCGAGCGGCTCGGTCAGCGGGGCTGGCACGACCGGGCTGAAGCGCGCGCTCGGATCCGGCTTCTCCCCAGCCTCGAGCAAATTCACCTGTGCCATCGCACTCCCTCTCGATCTTCGCTAAGTAGGCGCCCAAAGCCGCCAACGTAGAGGCCACGATGTCACCCCAGGATTCCGCGCAAAAGCCGATCAAAACCCGCACCGAATCCGACACGTTCGGCCCGATCGAGGTTCCCGCCCATCGTTTCTGGGGAGCGCAGACCCAGCGCTCGATACAGAATTTCCGGATCGGCACCGAGCGCCAGCCGGTTCCGCTCGTCCATGCGCTCGGCATCGTGAAGCAGGCGGCCGCGCTCGTGAACAAGGATCTCGGTGCGCTCGATCCGACGCTCGCCGACGCCATCGCCGCCTCTGCAGCCGAGGTCGTCGGCGGCGACCATGACGGCGAGTTCCCGCTCGTCGTCTGGCAGACGGGATCGGGCACCCAATCCAACATGAATGCCAACGAGGTGATCGCCTCGCTTGCCAATGAACGGCTCGGCGGAAAGCGCGGCGGAAAGTCGCCGGTCCACCCGAACGATCACGTCAATCGCGGCCAGTCCTCGAACGACACCTTCCCGACGGCGATGCACATCGCGGTCGCACGCGAGATCAACGATCGGCTGCTGCCGGCCCTGAAGCATCTGCACACCGCACTCGAGGACAAGGCCAAGTCCTTCGCGAGCATCGTCAAGATCGGCCGCACTCACCTGCAGGATGCGACGCCGGTCTCGCTTGGACAGGAATTCTCGGGCTACGCAGCGCAGGTTCTGCTGGGTCAGGCCAGGATCGTCTCGTCGATGCCGGGCGTCTTGGCGCTCGCGCAAGGAGGCACCGCCGTCGGAACCGGTCTCAACGCCCATCCCGAATTCGCCGAGCGCTTCGCAGCCAAGGTCGCGGAGCTGACCGGCCTGCCCTTCACCTCGGCAGAGAACAAGTTCGAGGCGCTCGCGACGCACGATGCCCTTGTCTTCACGCAAGGCGCACTGACGGCTCTGGCTTCCGGCCTGTTCAAGATCGCCAACGACATCCGCCTGCTCGGCTCGGGACCGCGCTCCGGCCTCGGAGAATTGTCTCTGCCCGAGAACGAGCCCGGCTCCTCGATCATGCCCGGTAAGGTCAACCCGACCCAGTGCGAGGCCATGACCATGGTCTGCGCCCAGGTGATCGGAAACGGCACCACGGTGAGCTTTGCCGGCTCGCAAGGGCATTTCGAGCTGAACGTGTTCAAGCCGGTCATCGCCAACGCGGTGCTGCAATCGGTGCGGCTCCTGGCCGATGCAGCGGTCAGTTTCACCGATAATTGCGTCGTCGGAATCAAGCCGAATCAGGACCGGATCGCCGACCTGATGAGCCGCTCTCTGATGCTCGTCACCGCGCTCGCCCCGTCGATTGGCTACGACAAGGCCGCCCAAATCGCGAAAACCGCGCACAAGAACGGCACCACCCTCAAGGAAGAGGCACTCCGGCTCGGTTTTGTCACCGAAGAGGAGTTCGATCGTGTAGTGCGACCCGACACCATGCTGGCGCCAAGCATCGAATAGAGCGACAGTCATCGGTCCGCACGGGTTCGCGTGCCGGACCCGGTCGGAGGGTGGCACCATGGCTGAGATCATCAACCTGAACAAAGTGCGCAAGGAACGCGCGAAGGCGGCCAAGGCCGCCCTCGCAAAGCAGAATCGTCTCGTCTTCGGGCGGACGAAAGAGACCAAGGCGTTGATCGAGAAAAGCTCGATCGCCGAGGCCGCTCGGCACGGCGGCCATCGGCTGGACGACCGCGAAACACCGTGAGCGACATCGCACCGAGTGCCGTCCGAAAGCGCTCGGTGACGATCGCAGGGCATCGCACCAGCGTGTCCCTGGAACAGGCTTTCTGGGCCGCCTTGCGCGATGTCGCAGCAGCAAGGAGCCTGTCGATCGATGGTCTCATCGCGGAGATCGACGCAGGCCGCGCGGACCAGAACTTGTCTTCGGCGATCCGCGTTCAACTGCTGTCGTGGTTTCGGCAGGATATGAAGGGTTGATCGGTCTGTTACGCCGGCAGGAAATATGGTCGCAGGCGGCAGAACCGCTGTCTGATCGCTGAGCCGGTAAATGAGTTTTTACCAAGATCGACGACGTTTCCGGTGACCCTCATACCGGATGCGTCCCATGGCCTTCCTCAGCCGCTTCAAGATCCTTCACAAATTCCTAGCGGTGATCGGCTTGATTGCCGTCATCGTCGGCGGTTGCCTCTGGTACACGACCTCGAAACTGTCCTCGATCGATGCCACCTATTCCAGCTTCATCGCGCATGAGGGGCAAGGCGCCAGCAACAGCCGCCGCATCAACCGCTTCCTGTTCGAGGCGAACTACGCCGTTTACCGCGTCATCGCCGAGTCCGAGGCCGAGCCGATCCAGAAGGCCAGCCATCTGTTCGAGCAATCGAGGAGCGAACTGCATCGCATCGTCGGCGAGATGCACCAGCAGGTCCCGAACTACGCAACCCGGCTCGACAGCCTGAACACCAGGATCGATCAATATCTCAAGCTGGCGCAACCGGTTATCGAGATGGCGAGCCGGAACGAAAATGTCGAGGCCACCGCCCTCGCGCAGCACACGCTCGACGCTCCCTTCACAGAACTCGTCGGAATCGTCGCGAAGCTGACCGACGAGATCAACGCGGAACTAATGGAAGGCGCCAGGCTCCTGTCGAAGGAGAGCGATGCGACCCGCCAGATCGCCCTGACCGTCACGGTCGCCGGCCTGCTGCTCGGCATCGCCATCGGCATCCTCGTCACGGTCAGCGGCATCACCAAGCCGATCCAGACTCAGACCGCCGTGATGTCGCGGCTCGCTTCGGGTGATGTCACCGTCGAAGTGCCCGGCACTGACCGCAAGGACGAGGTCGGCGCGATCGCTGCCGCCGTGCAGGTCTTCAAGGATAACCTCATCCGCGCCAATGCGCTCGAGGAGGAAACTGCACTCGCACGGGCCAGCGCCGAAGAACAGCGCAAGAAGGCCATGCGCGACATGGCCGACAGCTTCGAGCGTGCCGTCAGCAGCATCATCGCGACGGTCACCTCCGCCGCGACCGAGCTCCAGGCAACCGCCCAGACCATGGCCGGAACCGCGACCGAGACCGCCAATCAGTCGATCACCGTCGCGGCTGCTGCCGAGGAGGCCGCCTCCAACGTCAACACCGTCGCCGCCGCTGCGGAAGAGCTCGGCTCCTCGGTCCAGGAGATCGGCCGTCAGGTGAATGGCTCGGCCACGCTCGCCGGCCAGGCCGTCGACGAGGCAGCGCAGACCGCGACCCTGGTCCAGGATCTGAGCTCGGCCGCGTCCAAGATCGGTGACGTCGTCGCGATGATCTCGATGATCGCCGGCCAGACCAACCTGCTCGCGCTCAACGCCACGATCGAAGCCGCCCGGGCCGGCGAAGCAGGCCGCGGATTCGCGGTCGTCGCCTCGGAGGTCAAGGAGCTCGCCACCCAGACGGCGCGGGCGACCGATGAGATCTCCGGCCAGATCGCGCGCATCCAGGGCTCGACCACCCAGGCGGTTGCGGCGATCAGCGGGATCACGGCACGCATCCAGGAAATCAGCGGCGTCGCGACCTCGATCGCGGCCGCCGTCGAGGAGCAGGGCGCCGCGACCCAGGAGATCGTGCGCAATGTCGGCCAGGCCGCCGTCGGCACGACCGAGGTCACCACGAACATCTCGGGTGTCGCTCAGGCCGCCGAGATGACCGGCACTTCCGCCAACCAGGTCCTCAGCGCCGCCTCCGAACTCTCGAGGCAATCCGAGCACCTCAATGCCGAGGTCGGCCGTTTCCTCGCCACGGTTCGTGCGGCCTGATCGAACTGCACCTTCCTTTCGAAAGACCGCCGGGCGCGTCCGATGAGGACGCGCCCGATCTCGTTAGAGCATGATGCGGTGAAGTGGAATCTGGTTCACCGAAAACATCATGCGACAACAATAACTTAGAGCGCGTTGTCGCTTCCGGCAAAACACAACGCGCTCTAGGAGCACCCAGTCAGCGTCTGAGGTCGAGCAGGCTGCGCGAGGCGGGCGCGCCGAAGGTGCGGTGGAAATCATGCGCGAAATGCGCTTGATCGAAGAAACCTGCCGCATGGGCTGCCGTCGTGAAGTTGCCACCGGCGACGATTGCCTCGATCGAGCGCCGCATGCGAAGCCACGCACGATAGCGCCTGAAGGGAACGCCGACCTCGCTCGTGAACAGGTGCTGGAAGCGCGATGAGGACAGCCCAAGGGAGCGCGCCAGCCCAGCCGCCCGCACCTGCTCGTCCGGCCGATCGAGGAGGGATGTGACCGCGCGCTGGATGCGCCCGTCGATGAGGCGGCGCGACCTCGCGGCAGAGAATTCAACGAGATCGCCGAGAACGGCTCCGGCAGCGCGAACCGCATCGCGGTCTTCGTAGAGATCGCGCAGGACCACGCTCTCACCCGCTGTGCCGACGAGTGCGCCGTTCTCTTCGCGGCCACCCTTGAGCAACGGAATCAAGGCATCGTGGCCGGCCTCGCTCGGCTCGATATACAGCACCGCGAGCGGCTCCCCCGCGAGGTTGAGCTCGTGGGTGATGCCAGCCGGGATCATCGCGGTCCGGCAGGTCGTCCAGGCGCCGTTGCCGATGCGCAACCGGAACGGGCCGTAGAGACCAGCCAGATAGACCGGCGCGCCGTGCTGATGGCGCGCATTGTAGGTCAGAGGCCCGGCAAAGAAGGTGCGGCCGCCCGAGAGGTGCCAGAGCGGGCCGAGCGTCGTGTCAATGGCAGCACGTTCGTACAATCGCGCCCCTCCCCCCCCTGCTAGATCGACCGGCCTGTGGCGACGGCCCGCGTCGACAGCCAGGATAACGGGAATCTCCATCATGGTCGCGATGACCCGGCGGCGCCTTGCCGCCCTTGCCGCCACATTCGCGCTGCCCGCCATCCCGGCTACGGCCCGGAGCACGGAGGCGACATCCCATGCAAGCAGCGCCCCGCCCACCGCCCAGCGTGTGACCCTGGGCGAGGCGGCGGTGACGGTGCTGTCCGATGCGGAAGTGATGATCGACGGGCCCTGGCCGATCGTGGGCGAGGATCGCCCCCAATCCGAGATCGAAGCGCTGATGCGCGAGAATCGATTGCCTGCCGCGCGATTCCGTCCCGGGTTCAGTCCCGTCCTGGTCGATACGGGTCGCGAGCGGGTCCTGTTCGACACCGGAAATGGCGAGGTCGGCTTCGTGAAGCCGCCTGCGGGTGGGCGCCTCGTCGAGCGGCTCGCCGCCAGCGGCTATTCGCCCGGTGAGATCGACGTCGTCGTGCTCACCCATTGCCATACCGACCATATTGGCGGTCTGCTGCGAGCCGGCCAGGCAACCTTTCCGAATGCGCGCTACGTCGTCGGCGCATCCGAATACGATTACTGGGCAAAGGAGGATTGGCGCCGGGCGCCGCCCGAGAGCAACACCCATGCTTCAGGGCTCGTCTTCCTCTCCCATCTCAAGCCGCTCGCCGACAAAATCACCTTCCTTCGGCCCGATCAGGAGGTGGTTCCGGGCATTCGCGCCCTCCCCGCCTACGGCCACACGCCGGGTCATCTCGCCTTCCATGTCGAAAGTCTCGGCAAGCAGATGCTGATCTGGGGAGATTGCGCCCATCATGAGGTCGCCTCGCTCGCCCATCCCGAATGGAGCGCCTTCTTCGACATGGACAAGCAACAGGGCGCGGCGACCAGGGCCAAGATCTACGACATGGCGGCGAGCGAGGATCTCCTCGTCGCCGGCTATCACACCTCGTTCCCCTCGCTCGGCTACGTCGCGCGCGAAGGGTCGAGCTATCGCTGGATTCCGCTGACCTACCAGCTCGAGAAGTGAGCGCGTCTATTCTGCAGCCATGCTCGTGACGGTCACATTGGGTACGATCTTGTCCGGTCGTAAGGCCGCCAGCGCATCAGGCCGAGGGCCGCCAGTCGCCCAGTCGAGCAACTCGACCGTGTGAAGGATCGGGATGTCCGTCCCCTTCCCGATCTGGGTGACGCAGCCGATGTTGCCGGTCGCGATCAGATCGGGCTTCACCCGCTCGATATTGGCGACCTTGCGCTCGCGCAGCCGGCCCGCGATCTCGGGCTGGAGGATGTTGTAGGTCCCGGCCGACCCGCAGCAGAGATGGCCCTCGGGCACATCCTTCACCGTGAAACCGGCCTGTTTCAGGAGCTTCTTCGGAGCCTCACGAATGCCCTGGCCGTGCTGCATTGAGCAGGCCGAATGGTAGGCGACGGTCAGCTCGGTGTCGGCGACAGGCGGCAGCAGGCCGATCTGCGCCATGTATTCGGTCACGTCCTTGGCAAGGGCCGAGACGCGCTTGGCCTTGTCCGCATAATCCGGGTCGTCCCGGAACATGAAGCCGTAATCCTTGATCGTCGTGCCACAGCCGGAGGCGGTGATGACGATCGCGTCGAGCCCCTCTCCTTCGATCTCGGCGGTCCAGGCGTCGATCGCCCGCTTGGCGAAGGCGTGGGAGGAGTGTTCCTTGCCCATGTGATGGGTCAGCGCCCCGCAGCAGCCCTCCCCTTCCGCCTGCACCACCTCGACGCCGTGACGGTTGAGCAGGCGGATCGCCGCTTCGTTGAAATCCGGGCGAAGCACGCTCTGGGCGCAGCCGCGCAACAGGGCGACACGGCCGACGCGCTTGACCGGCGCGGCCTTATCCCCCTCGCGGAACTGTGCGCTGAGTTCGAGGCTGGACAAGTCCGCCGGGAAGGTGCCGGGCCGATCGGTCGGGTTGCGGTTCGGCAATTGCGCCGGCGCGAGATCGAGCATCGCCGCGAGCCGGTTGCCGACCTTCGGCAGGCGCGCGAGCATCGGCCGCAACGGGCTGCCGAGCTTCGCCCCGAGCAAAGCCAGACGGAACCGGTTCGGATAGGGCAGCACGAAGGCCAGAACCGAGCGGAGCAGCCGGTCGCTCAGCGGCCGGGAATACGTGTTCTCGATATGCGCGCGGGCATGATCGACAAGGTGCATGTAGTGCACGCCCGAGGGGCAGGTCGTCATGCAGGAGAGGCAGGACAGGCAGCGGTCGACATGCTTGACCACCTCGGGCGAAGCCGCCTTTCCGCCCTCGAACATGTCCTTCATCAGGTAGATGCGACCGCGCGGCGAATCCAGTTCGTCGCCGAGCAGCACGTAGGTCGGGCAGGTCGCGGTGCAGAAGCCGCAATGCACGCAGGTCCGCAGGATCTTTTCGGACGCGGCCATCGCCGGATCGGCGAGCTGAGCTGGCGTGAAGTTGGTTTGCATGGCCGCCTCTCACACCGTTTCCGGTTGATTGCTTCGGTGCCGCGCATCTCCCTCTCCCCGCACGCGGGGAGAGGCCTGCATGGACCTCGTCGTCCATGCAGGAAGCGCAGGCGAAGCCGGAGCGGCGGTGAGGGGACGATTCCGGAGGAGCCTCAACCGCAGTCGTCTCCTCACCCTCGGCTGCCGCCTCGTTTTGCCGACGACAAGGTCGGCAAAACCTTCTCCCCGAAAGCGGGGCGAGGCAATGCTCGGCTCCGAGGTGATCATTCGGAAACCATGTCTCACCCTCGCTCGGCAATCGGCGTACCAGCCGCTAAACTCCGGCATACATCCGCCCCGGATTGAAGATCCCGGCCGGGTCATGCGCGCGGGTCGCTGCCCGGATGGCCTCGGCTCCGGCATCGCCTGTGGCATCGGTCGCGAGCCAGATCAGGCCTCCGCCCCAATCGTAGAACCAGCGCGCGGCACGCGCCGCCGCCACGGCCGCGGTGAGCTCCGGGCCGCGCATCGGCGCGGTCGAGATCCGCCAAATCGCCGCTTCGGGCTGCTCGGCGAAGGGCATCACGTCGCGAACCGTGTCCCAGAGATCGATACCGGGCTGCCCATCGACGATCTCCGGCTTGCCGTGGCGCTTGAGCAGGCGGGACAATTCGCCGATCCGGTAATCGATCGATTTCGAAAAGCCCTCGATCCGCATCAGCGTGCGCGCCTCCGGCCCACCGATCCCGGCCGGCAGGTGCGCGGCGCCGGTCAGCTCGAAGGGCGAGCCGAGCGCGGCACTCAAGGCCTCGACGGCCTGTGCGTCGCCGAGGCCCCGGAAGAGAAGCGTTGCAACACGCTCCTGCATCGGCAGTACCTTGAACGTCACCTCGGTGAGAAGCCCGAGCGTGCCCCAGGATCCGGCCATCAGCTTGACGAGATCGAGCCCGGTGACGTTCTTCATCACCCGCCCGCCCGACTTGATCGCCTCGCCGCGCCCGTTGACGAAGCGCACGCCGATCAGGCTGTCGCGCGCCGCCCCGGCATTGATCCGGCGCGGCCCCGAATTGTTGATCGCCGCGACCGCGCCGATGGTCGGCTCGCCGGCCGAGCCCATCAGCTTGCGGTGATCGATCGGCTCGAAAGGCAGCATCTGGCCCTTCTCGGCAAGCAGCGCCTGGATCGCGGCGAGTGGCGTGCCGGCGCGGGCGGAGACCACCATCTCGGCCGGCTCGTAGAGCGTGATTCCCGTGAGGCCGGCCGCCGACAAAGTCGCCTCGTCCTGGGCGGGTCTGCCGATGCCTGTCTTGGTGCCTCCACCGACGAGGCGCAGGCGTTCGCCGCGCGATGCCGCCTGCACGACGATGGCGCCGGCTTCGTCTTCGCTCGCGGGCGTATGGGACACCATCGTTTCCTGCCCGTCACCCGTGCGGCGCGCGCACTGTTTGGAAGCAGTCAAAACAGATTGCCACGGCGATTCAAGCGCAGCCGCTCGGTTTCGAGCCGGATGCGACACAGGTTCGCTCGCCTCGGGCCCGACTGGGTGCGGCGCAGGCGTTCCTCGCGGCCTCGCGCCCGGCTCGATTGACTATGCGCGTTCCGCTACCCTGGCGCCCTCTGCAGCGAGGGGCACCATGGCATCATTCTCGAACACGTCGGGCCTGCCGAATTTCGGTCAACGCCCTGGTGGCGGTCAGTCGCCCCCGCGCTCCGATGTCGTCGATTACGAGATCAAGGGCTCCGAGATGCAATTCGTCGTGGTCGAGCTCGATCCCGGCGAATCGGCCGTCGCCGAGGCCGGCTCGATGATGTTCAAGGACGCCTCGATCAGCATGGAGACGGTCTTCGGCGACGGGTCCAATAGCGGCGGGGGCGGCCTGTTCGGGGCGCTGGTCGGCGCCGGCAAGCGCCTGTTGACCGGCGAGGGACTGTTCACGACCGTGTTCACGCATCGCGGCCAGGGCAAAGCGCATGTCGCCTTCGCGGCCCCCTATCCGGGCAAGATCATTCCGGTGAGTCTGGCCGAATACGGCGGCTACCTCGTCTGCCAGAAGGACAGCTTTTTGTGCGGCGCGCGCGGCGTTTCGCTCGGCATCTATTTCCAGCGCCGCCTGATGACCGGCCTGTTCGGTGGCGAAGGTTTCATCATGCAGAAGCTCGAGGGCGACGGACTCGTCTTCGCGCATGCCGGCGGCAGCATCGAGGTGCGCGACCTCGCGCCCGGCGAGGAACTGCATGTCGATACCGGCTGCATCGTCGCCTTCACGCGGGACATCCGTTTCGACGTGATCTCGGCCGGCGGCATCAAGACCTCTTTGTTCGGCGGCGAGGGCTTCTTCTTCGCACGGCTCGCCGGGCCGGGCCGCGTCTGGCTTCAGAGCCTGCCCTTCTCGCGCCTTGCCGGCCGCATGCTGGCCGGCGTCACCTCCGGGCGCGAGGAAGGCTCGGCCCTCGGCAGCTTCGGGCGCCTGCTGCAGGGCGACAATTCCTGAGGCAGCGGAAACAGGGCTCCGAATTCGAGTGAATCGTGAGACGCCGCATAACAATTGCAGCATCACCGTCATCCCGGGGCGCCGTAGGCGAACCCGGGACCCAGAAACGCCGAGTCTTGATGTTCTGAGTGCAAGGCGTTTCTGGGTTCCGTGTTCCGCTGCGCGGCTCCGGAATGACGCGGGAGAGCAGTGATCGAACGCCCGCGAAGGACACTGCCGTTAACCCGAGTTTGGAGCCCTGCCTGCGACGATGAGGCCGCTGGCCCTACTCCGCTGGCAGCGGGTGTCGGCGCGGGATCGCGCCGAGCAATGCTCGACGCAGGCCCGCAATGTCGAAGGTCCAGACGATCGCCCCGTAGAGTCCAGCGCCGAGGAAGACGCACAGGATCAGGGACTTCACCGGCTCCAAGTCGCGTAGCGGCACGAGCACCGCCAGCATCGCCAGGCACGCCGCCACGGACAATCCGATGTCGCGCCAGGGCAGCACCAGCCTCTCGGCCCCGGTGAAGGCCCGCAAGGCAAGCACGGAAACTGCCGCCCCCAGCCCAAGCGTCTGCGCGATGGCGACGCCGGCCGGCCCGAAGGAGCCTGGCAGGACGAGCAGCCCGATCCCGTTGACAGCGCAGCCGATCAGGGCGGCCGCGATCACGGGGCTGGTGCGGTGCCGGATCTGGAAGATCGGGTGGAGCGCGTAGGTCATCAGCGACAGGCACAGGAAGCCCGGCAGCAGCAGCCCGGTATAATGCGCGAAGGGCCCGCGGAATTCCTGCGGCACCACGATCTGCTGCAGGGCGGGCGTCACCGCCCAATAGCCGGCCGCACAAGGCAGCATCAGAGCTACGACGACCGCGATGTTGCGGGCGACCTGCGCCTCGGCCGCCGCGCGCCCGTGATGCTCGTCGGCGCGCACCGCGAGCTGGAACAGCAGGAGGTCGAGCGCCATGCCGAGCGTCTGGAAA
>JBGAFL010000094.1:0-9505 GCA_044227265.1 Methylobacterium sp. | reverse complement strand
CTCTGCCGCACGGCACGGCAAGCCAGCGTCGCCGCTATCTGCATCTGGCCGCCTTTCGTCCGCGAGGCCGTGCAACTCCTTCACGGTTCCTCGGTCAAAGTCGCGACTGTCGTCAATTTTCCGGCAGGCCAGGACGATACGGAGAGCGCGGTCGACGAAACCCTCCGTGCACTCGCCGATGGTGCGCACGAGATCGATCTGGTGATGCCCTACGCCGCATTTCTGCGCGGCGATGAAGTCGCCGTCTCAACCATGGTGTCGGCCGTGCGTGAGGCCTGCAGCCAGGGGCGCCCCCTCAAGGTCATCCTCGAAACGGGCGCCCTCGCCTCGCCCGAAAAGATCGCGGCAGCCGCCCGTCTCGCGCTCGAATCCGGCGCCGATTTCGTCAAGACCTCCACGGGCAAGACCGCGATCTCGGCGACGCCCGAAGCCGCCGAAGCCATGCTTCATGCGATCAGCGAGGCCGGACATGGCGGCCTCAAAGTCTCCGGCGGGTTGCGGAGCGTCGCGGACGCAGCAACCTATCTCGCGCTCGCCGACCGGATCATGGGCCCGGACTGGGTCTCTCCCAGAACCTTCCGCCTCGGGGCAAGCAGCCTTTACACCGCTCTCGAAGCGGCCCTGGAGTTCGAGCAGTGAGGCTGCCTCAGGAGATCATCCGGTCCAAGCGGGATGGAGCGACACTTGGCGAAGAGGACATCCTCGGCTTCATCGACGGGTTGACCGATGGCCGCATCACGGAGGGGCAGGCGGCCGCCTTCGCGATGGCGGTGTACTTCCGGGGAATGTCGATCGACGAGCGAGTCGCACTGACGCGGGCGATGACGTGCTCTGGCCATGTGCTGACCTGGGACCTGCCCGGCCCCGTCCTCGACAAGCACTCGACCGGAGGCGTCGGTGATGCGGTCAGCCTCGCGCTCGCGCCGATGGTGGCGGCCTGCGGCGGCTACGTGCCGATGATTTCAGGGCGCGGCCTCGGGCACACCGGCGGAACGCTCGACAAGCTCGAGAGCATTCCGGGCTATGATGCCACGCCGGACCTCGAAACGTTCCGCCGCGTGGTGCTGGAGGCCGGCTGCGCCATTATCGGACAGACAGGCGAGATCGCACCCGCCGACAAGCGTCTCTACGCCATCCGCGACGTGACCGGCACCGTCGAGTCGCTCGATCTCATCACGGCCTCGATCCTCTCGAAGAAGCTCGCAGCGGGCCTCGACGGCCTCGTCATGGACGTGAAGACGGGTTCAGGCGCCTTCATGGCGGAATTGCCGGCGGCACGCGCCCTCGCGCAGAGCATCGTCGATGTGGCCAATGGGGCGGGCTGCAGGACGGTCGCCTTACTGACCGACATGGATGCCCCCCTCGCCTCGGCCGCGGGAAACGCGCTCGAAATCGCCTATGCGATCGACTACCTGACCGGGACACGGCGCGAGCCCCGCTTCCATGCGGTCACGATGGCACTCTCAGCAGAAATGCTGGTGCTGGGAGGCCTCGCCGAAAGTCATGATGCGGCTCTGAGCCGCCTCGCAGATGCCTTGGCATCGGGCCGGGCCGCAGAAGCCTTCGCACGTATGGTGGCGAGCCTCGGCGGTCCGGCAGACCTGCTCGATAGCTCCGAGGCTGCCTTGCCGCGCGCCGCGATCGTCCGCCCGGTTCATCCGGCCGATGACGGGATCGTCACAGGCATCGCGACGCGTGACCTCGGTCTCGCCGTGATCGGCCTCGGCGGAGGTCGGACGCGTCCGCAGGACCGAATCGACCATTCCGTGGGGCTATCTGGGCTGGCCGGTCTCGGCGATGCCGTCGGGGCCGATTCTCCGCTCGCTTTCATCCACGCTCGGGACGAGAGGACAGCGGACATCGCGGCGGCGGCCGTCCAGGCCGCCTACCGCGTCGGTTCCAACGCGCCCGAGACCGGAGAGGCGATCATCGAGCGCATCGGCTGACCGCTCACCAGTGGTGATGGTGCCGGCGATGATGGTGATGATGGTGATGGTGACGCCGATGGTGGTGATGCCACCCATGGTGGTGGTGATGTCCGTGCCACCGCGGGCGATGGTGGTGCCAACCGCCGTGATGATGGCGATGGCGATGCCCGACCTTCGTCAGGCCGGCATCAGGCGCAATCGCCTCTGTCGGGGCCGGAGCGAGCGGCGCAGCCTGCGAGGGCGTGGGCACGGCCGCAAAGAGTCCGCCAGCCAACGCGAAGGCAGCAGCAAGGCCGAGCAGGCGCCGCTTCATACTCAATTTCACGTTCATGGGAGATGACCTCCAATCCGTCAAAATCCAAGCCAAAAAGGCTTGCAGATCAGAGGTAGGGCACAATTGGTGTATGTCAGCTGAGTGGGATGGAAACAATCAGAAACATGAAGGGGTATGCTGGCAAAATTGGCAAATTCTTGTGGCTTAGTTTCGCAGTACGAAGAACGGAATGCTATTAATCCCGGCTGTATCAGCAAAAATATATTTCTCGACAGTCGCCATCATGGTCAAAATACGATCGAGATCCACGCAAAATAGTGCCCGCTCCTCGGCATCCAGCCCCGGATCAGGCGCGGCGATAGACCCAGACTCGCGCGGGCGGCAGGTTGAGCCAGACTTTGTTCGAGCGGCTCGCCGTGTAGCTGCCGCCCTCACAACGCGCCGGGATCGGCGGCACGACGGCATAGGTGAACTGCACGAAGGGTGCATTCGAGTGCATCAGCGCGTGCGCGCTTTGCAGAAGTTCGAGCCTCTGTTCGAGCGGCTTCGTGAAGAGCGGAAGGCTCGATATCGTCGCCGCGCAAGGCTCCTTGACCAGATCGCGCAGTGTCTCGCCAATCCGATAGGCGTCACCGCATACGATCGTTGCGCGCGGGAAGCGGCGGCGCAGGAGTTCGCAGAAGCTGCGATTGAACTCGACCAGGATGAGACGTTCCTGTTCGATCCCACGGCGGATCAAGGCATCGGTCACCGGGCCGGTGCCCGGGCCCAATTCGATGACCGGCCCGCTCATGCGAGGATCGACATAGGACGCCATCGTCCGCGCCAGCATGCGCCCCGACGGCGTCACCGCGCCGGTCACGAGCGGGCGCTCGAACCAGGAGCGAAGGAATCGCGCCTCATCCTCGAGTGGATCCCGGCGCGGACCCAGCAACGGAGAGAGAGCTTCGGCTTTTGCGCTGGAACGACGGAGGGGCGGCAAGTCCGATTATCCTCGGATCACACGTTGACGATCACGGCTATGCGACGCAGGCCGTGGTACTGTGAAGCTTACAAGCGCGACGCAGCCCGCGGCAACATAAGCTACATTCGGCACATCGCAATTGCACATGCGGCATAGGCGTTGCGACCGTTTTTCAATCCCACGCATTCAAGCCCGGCCGGTTCCGCTGACGAAGAAGTCGCGCACCTTAGAGAAGAACCCGGCACTTTCCGGATGATTCTCGGCCGAGGCCATCTGATCGAATTCGAGAAGCAGCTCGCGCTGACGTTTGGTCAGGTTCTGCGGCGTCTCGACGGAAACCTGGATGTAGAGATCGCCGACCTCGCGCGAGCGCAAAACCGGCATGCCCTTGCCCTTGATGCGGAACTGCTTGCCGGTCTGCGTGCCCGACGGGATCCGCACCTGCGTCTGCGAACCGTCGATGACAGGCACCGTGATCTCGCCGGAAAGTGCCGCCGTCACCATCGAGATCGGCACTCGGCAGAACAGATCGGCCCCGTCGCGCTGGAAGAAGGCGTGCGGCTTGATCGACAGGAAGACATAGAGATCGCCGGATGCGCCGCCGCGCAGCCCGCTCTCGCCTTCGCCGGCGAGGCGGATGCGCAAGCCGTCCTCGACGCCGGCCGGAACGTTGATCGAGAGCGAGCGCTCGCGCGTGATGCGCCCGGCCCCGGAACAGGACGGACAAGGATCGTCGATCACCTCGCCGCGCCCGTGGCAATTCGGACAGGTGCGCTCGATCGCGAAGAAGCCCTGGGCAGCCCGGACGCGGCCATAACCGCCGCAGGTCGGGCAGGGTCGCGCCTTCGAGCCGGCCTTGGCACCCGAGCCGCCGCAAGGCTCGCAGGCGACAGCGGTCGGAATGCGAAGCTCCTCCGTCTTGCCGGAGAAGGCTTCCTCGAGACTGATTTCGAGATTGTAGCGGAGGTCGGCGCCGCGCTCCCGGCCCGGCGCGCCCCCGCGCCCGCGCGGGTTGCCACGGCCATCGCCGAAGAAATTCTCGAAGATATCGGACATGAAGTCTCCGAATTCGTTGCCGAATCCGGGTCCCCCTGCCCCGCCCTGAGAAAAGGCGGCATGGCCGAAGCGATCATAGGCCGCGCGCTTCTGGCCGTCTGAGAGACATTGATAGGCCTCGTTGACTTCCTTGAACTTGATCTCGGCTTCCTTGTTGCCAGGATTGCGGTCCGGATGATGGACCATGGCAAGCTTGCGGAAGGCCGATTTCAGTTCGACCTCGGTGATAGTCTTCGAGACTCCCAAAACCTCGTAATAGTCCCGCTTGGACATGCCCGGCCTCTGAACCCCAACATACCTGATCTCCGAGCGCAGCCCGTCGATCAAGCCTCCGTCACGTCCTCGGGAGGGAAAGCTTCACCAAAAATGAGCGCGGGGCCGGATTTCTCCAGCCCCGTCGCCCGAACAACACGCGTCAGGCGCGCTTCTTCTGGTCGTTGTCGTCGACTTCCTGGAAGTCGGCGTCGATCACATCGTCCTTCTTCGCCTCTCCCGACGCAGCCTCCGCGCCTCCGGCATCGCCTGCCTGGCTCGCAGCATACATCGCCTCGCCGAGCTTCATCGAGGCCTGCATCAGCTCGTTGGTCTTGGTCTTGATGCCTTCCGCATCCGTGCCTTCGAGCGCGCTGCGCAAGGCCGTGATCGCGGATTCGATCGCGGACTTGTCCGCAGCCGAGACCTTGTCGCCATATTCCTTCACCGATTTCTCGGTGGCGTGGATCAGGCTCTCGCCCTGGTTCTTCACCTCGACGAGTTCGCGGCGCTTCTTGTCCTCGGCCGCATTGGCCTCGGCATCCTTGACCATCTTGTCGATGTCGGCATCGGACAGGCCGCCCGAGGCCTGGATGCGGATCTGGTGCTCCTTGTTGGTCGCCTTGTCCTTGGCCGTCACGTTGACGATGCCGTTGGCGTCGATGTCGAAGGTCACCTCGATCTGCGGCATGCCGCGCGGCGCCGGGGGGATACCGACGAGGTCGAACTGGCCGAGCAGCTTGTTGTCGGCCGCCATCTCGCGCTCGCCCTGGAAGACCCGGATCGTCACGGCGTTCTGGTTGTCCTCGGCCGTGGAGAAGGTCTGGGACTTCTTGGTCGGGATCGTGGTGTTGCGCTCGATGAGGCGCGTGAACACGCCGCCGAGCGTTTCGATGCCCAGCGAGAGCGGGGTCACGTCGAGAAGCAGCACATCCTTGACATCGCCCTGCAGCACGCCGGCCTGGACCGCGGCGCCGATCGCGACGACCTCGTCCGGGTTGACGCCCTTATGCGGCTCCTTGCCGAAGAAGGACTTCACGACCTCGGTGACCTTCGGCATGCGGGTCATGCCGCCGACCATCACGACTTCGTCGATCTCGTTGGCCGAGATCCCGGCATCCTTGAGCGCCTTGCGGCAGGGCTCGACGGTGCGCTGCACGAGATCGTCGACGAGCGATTCGAACTTGGCGCGCGACAGCTTCAGCGCGAGGTGCTTAGGGCCGGTATTGTCGGCTGTGATGTAGGGCAGGTTGATCTCGGTCTGAGTCGCCGAAGACAATTCGATCTTCGCCTTCTCCGCGGCTTCCTTGAGGCGCTGGAGGGCGAGCTTGTCCTTGGTCAGGTCGATGCCCTGCTCCTTCTTGAACTCGGCCGTCAGGTACTCGACGATTCGGTTGTCGAAATCCTCGCCGCCGAGGAAGGTGTCACCGTTGGTCGACTTCACCTCGAACACGCCGTCGCCGATCTCGAGGATCGAGACGTCGAAAGTGCCGCCGCCGAGGTCGTAGACCGCGATTGTGCCGGACTTCTTCTTGTCGAGGCCGTAGGCGAGCGCGGCCGCGGTCGGCTCGTTGATGATGCGCAGAACCTCGAGGCCGGCAATCTTGCCGGCATCCTTGGTGGCCTGGCGCTGGGCGTCATTGAAATAGGCGGGAACCGTGATCACGGCCTGGGTGACCGGGCCACCCAGATGCGACTCGGCGGTCTCCTTCATTTTCTGGAGGATGAAGGCAGAAATCTGGGACGGCGAATAGCGCTTGCCGTCAGCCTCAACCCAGGCATCGCCATTGTCGCCCTTGACGATCTTGTAAGGCACCAGGCCCATGTCCTTCTTGGTCATGGGGTCGTCGAAGGTGCGCCCGATCAGGCGCTTGATGGCGAAGAAGGTGCGGTCCGGATTGGTGACGGCCTGGCGCTTGGCCGGTTGTCCGACGAGGCGTTCGCCCTCGTCGGTGAAGGCGACGATCGACGGAGTCGTGCGGGCGCCTTCCGAATTTTCGATGACCTTGGCCTGCGACCCTTCCATCACGGCGACGCAGGAATTGGTAGTGCCAAGGTCGATACCGATGACTTTACCCATGGCGGGATCCCTCTGTGGTTCTTTTCAAGCAGACCGCCGAGCCCCGAAGCAGCTCGGCCCATGGCGTGCAAAACTAAAGTTTGAGAACGGGTTAGAGTGAGCGGTCGGTCCCGAATCGGCCAGAACCACCTGTCGAACCCGTGTCTCGCCGCATATAAGAATGTGCTTGTTGGGCCGCAAGACGAACGGCATCACGCAGGAGGATCGCCTCCGATCCCGTTGGACAAAAGCCGAATTTGCTCAGGAATACGCTGAATTCTCCGCCTCTGCCCCTGAAATGTTGCGTGCTCGCCACGCCTGCGCCACGGGTCGCATGTTAGACGCCGTCTGAACAGACCGTTTTGGCCGCATTGGCCTTCGTCGTGACGGTGCCGTGCAATCGCGAATTCGATCACTCGGGCGAGACAATTCGATGCGCCTCACCCGCCTGCTGCTTCTGCTGACGGCCTTCGCGTTCGTGCCCGGCGCGGTACACGCGCAGTCGTTCTTCGAGGAATTGTTCGGGATCGGGCGCCCTGCCAAACGTCCCGAGCCTCCGCAGAACATTCCGTCGGGCCCGCCGGCTGCGGTGCCGCCATCGGCCGGCACGCCCTCCGCCGAGCCTCCGCGCCCATCGGCGCCCCCGCCTCCGCGCCAGCCTGTGGTTCTCAAGGCACCGAGCGAGGACAATGTGTTCGGCCAGGAGCTGATGCTGAACGGTCTGACCGGCAATCTGAAGCTCGAGCGAAATGGATCGGGTGTTGCAGCGACCGTGACACTGCCGGGCACCAAGATCTCGCAGCCGACCGAATCCTGTACGGTGAAGCTCAATGCGGGTGCACCGCTCACCGTCAGCTCGGAGGGCAAGCCCGAGGGAATCGCGCGTTTCGAAGCCGCGGCCGCCGAATGTCCTCTGCGTTTCGACGTACTGGAAGGCAGCGTGCTCGCCTCGACGCTCGGAACGAGCAAGGTCTGCACGTTCTCCGCGAACGATTGTGCGACGACGCCGGCCGGTCTCTGGGGGCCGGGCGCGGCCTCGCTGCTGCCCAAGGCCGGTGAGTTCGACAGCGCGCGCGGCACCGCCGACAAGGCCGTGCGCGACAATTACAAGGTCATGAACCAGCGCATGAAGGGCCAGGACATCCGGCCCATCGTGCAGGAACAGGCCGCGTTCTCATCGGACCGCGAAGAGCTCTGCCGGACCTATGCCCGCGAGGGTGCGCACGGCTTCTGCCATCTGCGCTACACCGAGGCTCGCGCGATCGGGCTTGCGACCCGGCTCGGTGCCAATACCACGGCGCCGACCGCCAGCGCGACGCCGCGCCCGAGACGCCGCCCCGCCCCCTCACCGGTCGACGGCATGAACCCGGATGCCAACACGACGTCGACCCTCGCCGATTGATACTCGCGCGAGTGCAGATCGGGTAGCCAAGCGGCCCTGCCGTTCCGGCCGCGATTGAACGCGGCGGTGAGCGAGAGCTCGGCACCTCGCCCGTGCATCAGCTTTCTGCGCCGCCTTCGTTTCCACGGCTCGTCTGCTTCTGCGTCCACGACACGACTGCATTTGCCAACCGGCGCGAACCGGGCTGAGTGGCCGATCTTGCGGGCGACGAGATTGTCGGTAGTGGGAACCTCGACGAAGCAATGTTTCAGCTTGAGTTCGCCCGCGGCAGCTTTCCAGAGATCGAAACTGAGGCCGTTCTATCCGGCAGCGACTGATCTCTTCGCGAATGGCGCCGTCTTGATCCCTGATGACGAGCTCGCAATCGACAAATCCCAACGATGATTTCGAAGCATCTCGAGCCATTCCCGCCGAAGTGAGCAAAAACGGCGGAAACTGAATCGTCGCGTAAGCTAAGCAACGGCGGACGAGCGCATGAGCTCGAAAGTCCCGAATGGTTTTCACCAGGCGATCGTCAGCGCAACGGTGTTTCTCGCCGGGATCACCCTCGGATTTCTCAAATTCTTCGTTGTGGATGGGTCGTCAGGAGAGTGGCCGCTCTTTGCCGCATTCAGCGTGTTCGGAGTGGTCGCCGCAATCGTCATGCAGATGTTGCCCAGCACTGAGCGCTCCGGATCAAAAACGGCGATCCTCGCAACTTCGCAGCAACGACCAATCTGCTCTTGCGCAGCGTATGCTTCCTGATGGCCAGCAGCGTCTACTTGGTCATCGCCCGTTTTTGGCAGCCCTGGCCGTTTCTCACCCGTTGGATGAATTCCGAGAAATCCACCGAAGTCGACTATCGACCGCAATGCGGGCCCCGACTTTCGGCTGATTTGCTCGGCCGCCGCCCTATCCTACGCTTTGAGAACTTGAGCGCGAAACATTCAGGAGGAAACCCATGAGCCTGTCCGACCTGCTGACGTCGTTGGCCGACAATGCCCGCAAGTTCGAGACGCAACTCGATGCGTGGAACAAGAGCTTGACCGCTCAGGGCGATGAGATCCTGGCGAAGACCAAGGAATGGCAGAAGACCTCGGAGCGCCGCAGCGAAGAATGGACGGCACAGTTCAAGGCTTATGCGGAGGGGATCGACGGCGATCTGAAGAGCCGCTGGGCAAAGCTTCAATCGGATGCCGAGGCGCAGGTGGAAGCGGCACGCAAGCGGGCCGAAGAATGGCGAGCCGAGGCGGAGAAGAAGGACGCGGAAACCAGGGCGACCTGGTACGAGGCCTATGCTGCGAACTTGGCCGCAATCGCGCAACGCTCCGAGGAAGAAGCCAGCAAGGCCATCGCTGCCGCGGCAGATGCACGTGCGAAGGCGAACGCCAGCAAAGGCTGAAGCGGTTTCCAGTTGATCGGCTCAGTGCCGAGCATTTCCTCGCCCCGCTTGCGGGGAGAGCGACTGTCTTTCGGATCAAGCGATTTTTGGCTGCCACGGTGTTTTGCTCCGGATCATGGCGTTGAGGATGGTGAGGAGCTTTCGGGCCGTTGCGACGATGGCGACGATCTTTGGCTTTCCGGCCGCGAC